>CAYRSV010000021.1:0-38619 GCA_964427115.1 uncultured Candidatus Bathyarchaeia archaeon
CCTGTAACGTAGACACCTGGCCATTTACCGAAGTATGCTAGCTTGAACCTTTCAGGATCTTTCCATAGTGTGTTTAGCATACCTGGCCAAGGTGACTTCATTACTAGCCAACCTTTTTCACCAGTAGGTACTGGTTGACCGGTCTCGTCAAAGATATCAGCGTTGACTCCTGGCAGAGGAAGAGTTGCGGATCCTGGTTTAAGTGGCGTGAGCTCGATGCCTGCTGCTGGAGTAATCATGAAGCCGCCAGTTTCTGTCTGCCACCATGTGTCAATAATTGCAAGTTTTTCTTTGCCTATGACGCGGTAGTACCATTTCCACGCTTCAGGGTTAATTGGTTCACCAACTGAGCCTAAGAGGCGTAGGCTGCTGATGTCATGTTTGTTAACCCATTCTTCGCCGAATTTCATGAACATACGTACTGCGGTTGGTGTACCGTAGAGTATGTTGATGCCATGGCGTTCAATCATGGACCACCAGCGGTCTTGTGCTGGATAGTCAGGAGTGCCTTCGAACAAGAATGCGGTTAGACCTAGGCTTAATGGTGCATAGACATTATAGGAGTGACCTGTAATCCAGCCGATGTCTGCTACACACCAGTAAATGTCCTCATCAGTTGGATTAAATGCCCATTTGAGTGTCCAATAAGCCCAGACTGCATAGCCACCTGTGCCATGCTGCACACCTTTTGGTTTTCCTGTAGTGCCTGATGTGTAAAGGATGAACAATGGGTCAGAGGATAGCATTCGTTCTGGTTCGACGTAGACGTTTGCGCCTGCATTGGCAGTAAGTTCGTGCCACCAGTAATCGCGTCCTTCTTTCATTTGTACTGGTTGACCAGTGTGTTTAACAACAATGACCTTTTCTATACCAGGCATGTTTGGCAATGCGCGGTCGGCTGTGTCTTTAATTGCTACTGGTTTTCCACGTCTGTAGGATCCGTCTGCGGTGACTAGGATTTTTGCGCCGCAGTCGTTTACTCGGTCTGCCAATGCTTCAGCGCTAAACCCTGAGAATACTACTGCGTGGATACCGCCTATTCTGACAGTTGCAAGTAGCGACATTGGTAATTCGGGAATTACTGGTAAAAAGATAGCAACACGATCACCTTTTTGGACGCCAAAATCCTTGAAGACCTTTGCAATCTTATTGACTTCACGATAGAGCTGATAGTATGTGTAGGTTTTTACGTCACCCATTTCGCCTTCCCATATGTAGGCGAGCTTGTTTTTACGTTGGCTCTTAACGTGCCTGTCGAGCGCGTTGTAGCACATGTTAAGTTCTCCACCAGCGAACCATTTATAAAAGGGTGGATTCGAAGCGTCAAGTACAGTATCCCATGGCTTAAACCAGTCAATAGCTTTGGCTTTTTCAGCCCAATACGCTTGCGGATCTTTCAGGGATTGCTCCCATTCTTGTTTTCGTTTCTCTCCAGAAAAAATTTGTGCGTTGCTCGGACAATACTTTTCGTCGAATGGTAAACTAGCTTCCGACATTTTTATCATTCCAGTTTATTAACTGGGTAAAAAATTACTTTCCGAACTCCATATAAAACTTTGCTTGCATGTATGGGTATTTTATTGAAAAAATGTTGAATATAAAAGGAAGAAAAAAGGACTCATTTTACTGCAAAGATGGGCAAAATGTCTTTCTGATATGACTCATTAAGTACTTCTGCAAGGCCTAGGTAAACAGCGCTGGCTCCACATATGATGCCTTCAATTCCAGTGATTAGTGCAATTGTTGCATTGCCAGTTAATTCTCTTGCGGTAAGCAGGAAGAATAAAATGAATAGGCTTCCGAATACAAGTTGTAGCGCCCGATTTGCTTTAAGAGTGCCAAAGAACATAGCAAAGGTAAATACGCCCCACATGAAGAAGTACGCAGCCAACGCGGTAGGCGATGGACCAGCAAAGCTGTTACCTAAAAAGGATAGGTTAGGTAGAACCAATAGAAGAACCAGAGACCACCAGAATAGCCCATAAGAGGTAAATGCTGTCATGCCGAAGGTATTGCCTTTCCTGAACTCAAGTATGCCGACAATGATTTGTGCTAATCCACCATAAGCTAAACCCATGGCAAGGATCATTGTATCTAATGGAAAAAGACCTGCATTATGCAGGTTCAATAAGATAGTGGTTAATCCGAAACCCAGCAGCCCAAGGGGGGCAGGATTCGCCGATTTTATGCTCATTTTAGTTTCTCCTTTTGTTTGGACGCTTGTTCGCTTCGGTTTGAATATATCTTTTTGCTTTTTGTTTTAGGCTTTTCTTCGTCTACATGCAATGTATTTGCCTATTTCTAGTGTGCTGAATATCAGTAAGACTGATGTTATTGCAATGATCCAGTGCATTATGCTAGGTGAAGTCACACTGAATACTGTTTGGACTCCAGGTGTGTAGAGCACGAATAATTGCAGCGCAAATGATGATATCAAAGCGTACCAAAGCATTTTGTTTTTGAATACTCCCACTTTAAATATTGGATACTTTAGTGAGCGCGCTGAGAGTGCATTGGTTAACTCCATCATTATCAAGGCGGTAAACAGCTGCGTTCTTGCATTGATGAGTTGTTCTGCACCTTCCCAGGGTCTGTAGTAGAAGTACCCAAACAGCAGGATTACTGTCATGATTACAGGTATAGCTGTAAGGTAGATTTTGATGTCTCGCGTGAATATACTTTCTTTCGGATCCCGCGGGCGCTGCTCCATTAAATCGGGGTCGCCAGGGTCCACGCTTAACGCTATTGCAGGCAAACCGTCAGTTGTCAAGTTAATCCAAAGCAACTGAATTGCAGACAGAGCAATAGCGGCCTCACCTACGGCGATTAGATCTGCACCTGGTGAGAAGATATTAGCTAAAATTGGCGTAGCAACAAAGGCAATGAAAACGACTAAAATTTCCATAATGTTACATCGAAGTAGGTATGTTAGGTATTTCTTTATATTGCCGTATATTTCGCGACCTTCTTTGACAGCTTTTACAATGCTGGCAAAGTTATCATCGGCAAGGACCATGTCTGAAGCTTCTTTGGTGACTTCTGTTCCAGTGATGCCCATTGATACGCCTATGTCTGCTTTTTTGAGTGCGGGTGCGTCGTTAACGCCGTCACCAGTCATTGCTACAACGTGACCCTTAGCTTTCCAAGCCGTAACAATACGTGTCTTGTGTTCAGGTGCGACCCGTGCGTAGATTATTGTATTCTCAACTACGTTAAGGAGTTGGTCGTCGCTTAATTTATCAAGATCTTCACCAGTTAGGACTTTTTCTGGATCATTTTCTCCGAGTAGATTTAGCTCTTTAGCTACAGCGGTGGCAGTCAGTTTGTGGTCGCCAGTTATCATTATTACGCGAATGCCCGCGTCTTTGCATATACTTATTGCATCTTTTACTTCATTGCGCGGCGGATCAATCATTCCAGCAATACCTACAAAAATGAAGTCTTCTTCAATGGTCTCATCAAAGTCAGAAATATTTTCAGGCAACTCTTTATAAGCAAAGCCCAAGTTCCTAAGCGCCTGTAACGCCATAGCTTCTGTGACCTTAAGCAACGTAACTTGGTTATCGTGAGTTAATTTCTGCACTTTACCATCAAGCAGTATATGAGTACATTTTTGCAGGACAATTTCAGGTGCACCTTTCATATACGCAATTTTCTTTTTAGCCGCTTCATGTATAGTGGTCATGCGTTTTCGTTCAGAGGAAAATGGAATTTCAGCTATACGGGGCTCTTGCTTGTATAAGCTTCCTTTCCATATGTCTGCTTTCGCGGCGGCAACAATAAGTGCACCTTCAGTTGGATCTCCTTTTACTGTCCACTTCCCAGTCTGAGGGTCTTTCTCAAAATCAGAATCATTACATAATGAAGCAACTTTAAGGAGTGTTTTGAGAGTTTCATCTGGACGTATAGGTTTATCTTCAAATAGAAACTCGCCCTTTGGAGCATAGCCAATGCCAGTGACTTTAATAACGTCATTATTGACGTATATTCTTTGAACGGTCATTTCACCCTTTGTCATGGTACCTGTTTTATCTGAGCAGATAACGCTTGTACTTCCTAAGGTCTCAACCGCTGGTAGTCTTTTGACAACCGCATTGACTTTGGCCATACGATACATGCCTATAGAAAGCGCAGTAGTTACAATTGCAGGTAAAGCTATTGGAACAGCTGCTACAGCGAGACTAATCGCCCAGCGAATCATTTCCAGTACATCGCGACCCTGCAAGATACCCCATGTACCAACACCGATACACACGCTTATTACTAAGATTCCAACCCATTTACCCACTGTTGCCATTCTTCTTTCTAGAGGTGTACTTTCTTGGCTAGTAACCTGTACCATTTCAGCAATTTTGCCAAATTCAGTTTTCATTCCTGTTGTAGTCACTACAGCTTTTGCTCTGCCGTACACTACAACGGTACCACTGAAAATCATATTACGCTGATCGTTTAGTTGGGTATTCTCAGGAAGAGGAGCAGAGGTTTTGTCGACAGGCGCCGATTCGCCTGTTAATGAAGCTTCTTCAAGTTTAAGGCTATGCGCTTCAATTATTCTTGCGTCAGCAGGCACTTTATCTCCTGTATAAAGCAGGAGTATATCACCAGGCACAAGCTGGCTAGCAGGCATTTTAACTTCTTTACCATCTCGTAACGCTATGGCAGTAGGAGCGGTCATTTTCTTTAAGGCTTCAACAGCTTTCCCTGAACGGTACTCTTGTCTTAAACCCAATAAAGCAGTGATAAAGACAAAAACCAATATAATAGCTGCGTCAATCAATTCCCCCATAAATAAAGAGAGAAAAGTTGCAACAAGCATAATTATCATAAGAACATCTTTAAATTGGTGCAGGAAAATTGAGAAAACCGATCTTGTTTTTTCTTTTTTAAGTTCATTAGGACCATAAGTTGTAAGACGGGATTGAGCTTCTTGATTAGTCAAGCCTTGGGTTTCAGACACATTTAGCTGCTTTAACGCTTCTTCGACTGTCAAAGCATGCCAGGGTTTAGGTTTTGACAAAGTGTTCCCTGCTCCAGTTTTAATAAATCATAGACAATGACACTTATAGGTGTTTTTCGATTTATCACACAAAAGAATCGTAAAATAATGCTCGAAGGCTAGCCACCTAAAACTTATAACCTAACTAAAAACGCGTGCTGCTTTAGAGTCTATTGCAGCATACTATTGAACGGATAAGATTAATAGCTGGCATAATAACGTTCAAATGCTGTATCGTCAAGACAACATAGTCAATTATATGCTTGGCAATGAAATACTTCACTAAAATTGAGAATAGCCATTCTGCAAAATTTATTGACAGCCAATTTAGATACTTTCATTTTTATGACTAATTATTTTTCAAGTAATTTGTATCAAGGAAGCATGAATTGTTAGGCGAAAGGCTTAAAAAAAGTTAATTAAGTAAGAAGTGAGCCGGGAATTAGAATTGGCATCGCCAAACATAGGCAATAATGAATCAAAAGTTATGAATCGCTGGATTATTGTTGTTGGCGGCATTTTGATACAGCTTGCACTAGGAGCAATTTATGCATGGTCTGCATTTACGACTCCTTTGCAAGGGTCAGCTGCTTTACCTAGCGAGTTCAATTTTACAAAAACAGAAACTCAAGCAATCTTCAGCGTTGGTCTTCTGGCCTTTGCAATCTTTACCATACTAGGGGGCAGATTGCAGATTAAACATGGACCAATGAAAGTTGCCTTACTCGGAGGCATACTACTTGGTTCAGGTTATATTATTGCAGGAATAGTTGGGGCAAGCTTCATCGGCAAACTTGTCTCAATCGGCATTATCGCTGGAGCAGGCATTGGATTGGCGTATGTTGTACCCATAGCAACTGGAGTAAAATGGTTCCCTGATAAGAAAGGATTGGTCAGCGGACTTGCTGTGGCGGGTTTTGGATTTGGGGCGTTCATATGGATTCTCTTAGCTAATCCACCAAGCGTACTCGGATTTAATGGCCTAATTAGCCCACAAGCCGGTGAATTTGCCTACACGGTAGCTAACGTGGACAATGCATTCTTGATTTATGGAGCTACCTTTCTTGCCCTTGTTCTTGTAGGGTCACTAGTTATGAAGAACCCGCCAGCAGGATGGAAACCAGCAGGTTGGACGCCTCCGCCAGCAGCCACAGGAAAGAAATTCGTATTATGCCTCAAACCAAAAGAGATGCTTAGAACACGGAGCTTCTATCTACTTTGGATGATGTTCCTCATTGGCGCACTTGCAGGACTAATGGTTATTGGCAACGTGCAAAACTTTGCAAAGAGCCCAACTGATGGCTTCATAAACTACGGATTTAGTATGCAAGAGGCAATAGATTTTGCCGTCATAGGCGCGGCAATTTCGCTTCCAATATTTAATGGTGCTGGTCGAATCATTTGGGGTCAATTCTCCGATAAAGTCGGACGACGCAAAGCTCTCATGTCTATGTTCACAATACAAGCAGCTACAATGGCAGTATTTTTCTTCACTACGTCAAACCCAATTCTGTTCTATGTCGTTGCTGCTCTCATAGGCTTCAATTTTGGCGGAAACTTTGCATTATTCCCATCCGCATGCGCTGATTGTTTCGGGGCAGAAAGCCTCGCTGTAAACTACGGCTTTCTGTTCACGTCATATGGGATAGGTGGCATCGTAGGACCAATACTTGCCGGCATAGTTCAAGACGCAGGCTTAAGCTTCCTTTACGCATTTATACCTGCGGCAATCATGTGTGCTGTCGCTGCAACGCTAGCAGTCATCTACCGCGAAGCCCCAAAAACCTGTTAAAAAATCTGGATGTGCTTTTCGACATCCACCCTTTTTACAATTTTTTTAAGCCCCTTTGTAACTAATCTTGTTTTGTTGCCATCTTGCGGACACATACTAAGATATTGATGCTATAATGTTAGCAATTATTAGATAATATGAAGCCCTTGCAGAGTTCCATACTTATTTATCAGTCAGCCTCAATATATTATCATGTTGATTTGATGACGTTTCTACCTGAGGTATTTCTTTAAAGTATAAGGATAAAAAAGCCGTCGAAAGGTTCATAAGGCATTGGGTCTTTCTCCTAACGGCAATAGAGGCTCCAAATTACCAGTTAAACACAGGGACGTTGACCCAATAATATGGGAACGGAGGCTGTGTGAACTGAAAAGGTTAAAATACCCGAATAGAGAGGTGAAAATATATGGAAAATATTTACGCAGCAATGCTCCTTCACAAGGCAGGTAAACAGATAACTGAAGAATCAGTCAGCGCTGTCCTCACAGCAGCAGGTCTCACAGTAGATCAAGTTCAAGTCAAAGCACTAGTTGCCTCTCTCAGTGAAGTCAACATTGATGAAGCAATTAAAGCAGCACCAACCATGATGGCAGCAGCTCCAGCAGCTCCAGCCGGCGGCGCAGCAGAAGAGAAACCAGCTGCAGCACCAGCAGAGGACAAGAAGAAGAAAGCTGAAGAAGAAAAGGCCAAAGAAGAAGCAGCACTAGAAGGATTAGGCGCCCTATTCGGATAAACAAAAAGCCTAAAATCCCATTTTATCTTTTCAACCAAACCCAACAAAATTTTTTGCCTTAACATTAATAGGGTATTTTCTACGCTTGACTATATCATAAATGGTAACTTCATTTTTTAAAAAAAGATAACGGCTAATTTAATAAATTAAAAAAGGGCGGATCTACGCTATGGGAGTAATTGGAACCTAGTTTGCAGGTAGGCGTGTGTTTTTCCTTTTTTGCAGCATTTTTATTGCTATAACAGGTAACCAGCCTATTACAATGGGCAATGTTGCAGGTAGCGCTTTTTTAGGTAATATCGCAGCCAGGTCGGGATTAAGTAAGAACAGTTCGAATAGCGCGAAGGATATTGTAATAGCGGCAAGCGAGATGATCGCGGTTTTTTTGCCATATTTTCTCCATGTTTGTGTGCCTAGTATTCCTGCAAAGAAGAAGTCTCCTAATCCTAGACGCATAATTTGGATACCTGCATCAGTTACAATCCAAGGAACTGTGGGAAAAGCAACAAGTACAGGTAGCCCCAATCCTGACATTGATTGTGCTGCATCAAGCATCGAGCCTGTGGCCCAGACTAGGATTATATCTATGCTTGTAAGAAACCCAGCAAAAAGAAAAACGGTTTTCCAGCTAAACATTGGACCCAAGTAAATGATAATTAACATAGCAAACAGTATACCATAGACGTCTAGCAGGTAAGGTTCCCAGATAACAGACCCCCTGAAGAATATGAAAAGCAGCAGGAACAACGCAGGGGACAGCACAGCGACATACCATTTCTGTTTTGAGTTATGTTTCTTCCGGACATATATTAGAACAAAAAATGCGCAGGATGCTAATACCGCAAATGCTATAATCAACATTATATGCGCCAATTCTCCATAAGCTCGCAGCTCAGGTGAAAGCACCCCTAAAAGACCTGCTGCACCTGCCAGTATGCTTGCAATTATGAAACCGCCACAGTACAACGCTATACTCTTTGGTCTCATATCGGAGTAAGCGTAAGTGACTGTAAATAACAGAGATGAGTATGAAAATAGGAATACAGCTAAGATAGCCATGCTTGGGATAAAGACGATGACTGACACTGCCACTGCAATCATAGCGACAAGCAATATGACGTCACGGTTTTTGAATTCCCGCTGCTCTACAGTAGTTTTAAGTTTTGTTTGAGCTTTATTGCCAAGGAACATAGCGGCAAGGGTAACAGCGAATAATAGTGTAGGCATGAGGATGTCAAAGTGCATAGAAGCAGATGCAGTAAACAGGCATTTAATGCTTTAGCTATAACCCTACAGATACAGCATTAAAAGTAGGCATGTATAACGAGACTATGTAAAAATTAGAATTATAAAAAGTTAAAAAGGATATTATTCAACGAAGGTCTGATACTATATTAGTTGCTTAGTATCGGCGTGGTGGTCTTCGTTTTGCGTAGCACTCACGGCAGTAAACTGGCCTGTTGCCGTCTGGCTTGAATGGAACTTCACATTCCTTTCCGCAGTCAGAGCAGGTTGCCTTGTGAGACTCTCTAGGATAGGACATTTTCTTTTTCACTTCCTGTTATATTCGGTGCAAAAACACGTTCTGCACAATGACCTTTTCTACATCCTATGCTTTAAACCTATCCATTCAATTGTAGGCTTCATTTGAAGCATAGATAGCCATCTTTGCCTATATCGGCGCGTAATTTGATTTTTTACGGCGGGCACGTTTAAATTTAAGTAAAACCTAAAAGGGCAGAAGAAGGTGAATAATGTGTCTAAGCCAGATAAAGCAAGAATAACTAATTACCGTAAAGGTACCCGAACCCAAATGTCCAAGGAAGTTCTTATCAAATTTGAAGCCAGCAACTCCCCCTCTTCAGCCAGCACATTTGTTGGTAAAAAAGTCGTCTGGAAGGAAGGCCAAAACAGGTTCGTGGGAAGAATTATTGGCGTGCATGGTAAAAGCGGCATGCTAAAAGTTCGATTCGTCAAAGGAGTTCCAGGACAAGCCATCGGTCAAACTGTTGAGTTACTCAACAGCTAGGCACTCTAAATTTTTTTGACAAATAAACAGCAAGCCAGCCTTAAAAGGCCGCCATTTTTAAAAAATAATCGAGTTACATTTTTTAAGCTTTTATTTTAATAGCACTTGTTTTCGCATTATTTGTTTTTATAAATTTTAGGATGTACCATTGGGGTTTTTCTTCATCCACATGCGGATGTATTCTTGGGCTCGTGCTTGGCTGGTAAAGTCGGGGGAGATGCGTTTGCCCTGCGCATCTTTTGCCTCGTTTGGTATCAGCCACACGACGTAGTCGTCGGTAAATTCCTTCTTTTTTACGGCAATAATTTGACCGGTAGTTTCATTTTGGTATCCTCGATTGTGGCTCATTTTCCGCCAACCTTTCAACATCTTCATTAACGACGCCTCATGAGGCAATTCTTCTGAATTTAACCTTTTAGACTTTTAGTCCGCTTTCACAATTTATTATGATGCGCGGGAGAACCTTTGCAAAGGCCTATTACGCTCATCTATGGCTTGCGTTTGCGCTGTTGATCTTCGCCTTGCCCAAGCATGCTTAGGCTCAAAATCTGATGTGCTTCTTTGGCGGCTCTGCGGCCTAGCTCGGCGTTCGCTAAAACATTCCCGGCAATAAACTGGCTTTCCCGGCGTTGGCTTAAACGGCACCTCGCATTCTTTGCCGCAACTCGTACACTTCACTCTAGTCATAGCTTTCTGTGACAAATCTTTCACCTCTGTTAACGTAAAAGATAATTGAAAAACAAATTTTCAATTAACAACAAAAAAGAGAAACCGCGACAAACATAAATGTTCCCATCAAAGTTGTCAATATTCTACAACCTTGAATGCTCTTTTGACTGTTGTTGACTATCTTTTATATAAAAGCCCTAACCTGCCGCAATTTTTCCATATCTTTGCTTACAAACTAAATAACATCAATTTCTAACCTATCAACCCTCAATCAGTCAGCAATAAAAATAATAAAGCCTGTAAAGACAGACAATCTACTTTTTATGTTTCATTCTAAAAATCGCTAATTACATTATTATCATAATTTCAATAAAAGATTGTTAAACGGAATTAATGATAGAAGTAAATAAATGAAAAAGGGATAGCGTATATCGCATAAAGAAACCACCGTTTACAACGATGGACACCTACCGCCACCTTTTCTGGCAGCATAGGAGATAAGTAGTTAGCCTTATAGGATGGCGTTGAGCTTAAACGGAAGGTTAACATGCGGTTTAAATGGAAACTCGCTTTTGTATTCACAGCTGGGAGTTTAGCGCTTTTATCAGCTTACATCTTGTTACCTATGTTGATGATGAGTCCAGTTCAACCAGTATACGCTGAGACGTCTAACTATTGGATAGCTGTAAATCCGATATTATCAGATTCAAATTTGCCTATGTATACTTCTACAGGGCAGAACTGGACGCTTTTATATGAAGCATTATGGATTCAAGGCGAAAAATCCGGACAACCTGTAGAAAACGCAACCGTCACCATCAGAGTTAACTCGACACTTCAAAACAAAGCAGCAGATTTACATCTGAACACTACCTCAGGAATCTTTGGATTTAATTACACCTCCCTCACAGCGGATATTCTTACTTTCAACGTCACAAAGCTTGAAACCGCAGATGGCGACGAATACTATCTAAATGTATATGATCCCGAAACAGGTCGTGGTGCATTACAGTCCCAATTAGTCACCGTCTGGTGGGATGCCATCCATGTTGAACTGGCGGAGTCAGATACGACCAAAATAGGGGCAACAAAGATCTTAGTGAACGTAACCTATCAGTTGTTACCCAAAGAAGGTCTAACTCTGCCAGCATGGGCGACCTATTCAGGTCAGACGTTTCTACCCAAACCCGTGCATGGACAAAACATTACTATAAACGGTGTACAAGCACAGGAAACTTCAACACCTGGCATCTACATAGCAGAAGTAAGTAATTGGTTCCCAACTGCATACATACACGTAGCTGCTGCGCAGCAAAACTGGACTACAACGCATGTAGGCTTTAGTTTTACACATACCGCTAACTTGCCAGTTTGGGCGTACATAAGCGTGTTCGCTGGCGTCACACTCACGGGAGCCATTCTGTTTAAGGTAGTCATGCTAAAGAAGTCGAGCAACAGTGGCTTATCTAAAAGGTCAAATTTGCAGTTCTTTGCAGGCATCTTACTGGCAGTTGCTTCGGCTATGAGCATGTATTGGACAGCCGTAGGCATCGAAGGCATAATTGCTGGCTTTGACTGGACCGTACTTGCAGTGCTAGGCATAGTCTCCTCTGTAACTGGACTTGTAGGTGTTATAATGATTTTTAGAAGAAAAAATCAGGCATTCGTAATAGCCTCAGTTATCCTTCCGTTAGTAGTGAATCTTGTTGTGGTTAAAGCGGAGCTTGATGTTTACCAGTTGCCTACGCCATGGATAGCCCTGTTTGGTACCTTTGCAGTAACTGCCTTAAGCGGCATATTAATAGCTAATTCAGAAAATCAAGTCGCCTCTTAGCAGCAAGAATAAACACCAAAATGGCTTACTCGTAGAAGTCATACTCTACATTCAGAATAGCAAGGGTAGCAAGCAATGCTTCTTCAGTACGTATGGTTTCTGTGCCTTGGTCGGGTATGGTATTAACCACGAAGTCTACCATGGTATCAAAATTTTTACCTTCGGTCTCAGCAATTTCATGCAAGCCGTTACTGGGGGCACCGAAGAGAATAAGGATATTGCTGGCCGCTTTCCAGCGTTTACCCAAGCGCTCTTTAATGTCTTGGAATCGTGGCGCAAACCGGCTAGTGCCAATGGTCAAATCGAAGAGGCCCGTTTCGAGGAGCTTGCTTAAGGATCGATGTTCTGCTTTAACGGTGTAGCCCCAGTACATGGGCACATCGGAGCGGTCAACATGCTCAACCTCGATCTGTCCGCTTTTTAAGCTAGTGATTTTTATGGTTATACGTTTGCCAGGGGGAAGTTGGATGCCTTTTAGCAGCGCGAGGCGCTCGCTACCTATATCAACCAAGGTATCATCTTTTGATTTAGACACAGTTACACCATCACGATAATCGCCTACGCGCAGATCTTTGAATTTACCCAAAAGTGGATGATGAGGGGTGCGCAGGGGCGGTAGTATGCCGGCATATTGTAGGATAGGCTTGAGTTCAAAGAGCCGCTTTCGTAAATACTGCGGTGTCTCCATATAATTAAGCAAAGTAACGATAAAGTTAAGGTCGGCTTTTTGATTGATCCGTGGATTGTCGGCGTATACGATAATTTCGTTAACTTGGAAGATGGCGGCTGCTCGTCCGACGATGCCGATTTTAGCGGTTTTTTCGCGTAGGTGTGGGGTGTCCGAAATCATGGACGCAGGCACCGCAATAGCTACGTACTTGCTAACCATGTACTGTTTCATCCATGCAGAAAGACTACTTCGTGTTCTGCTGCAGGTTATGGAACGCAAAAATCAAATATAAACCTGCATACACTATGGTAATGGGAGAAACCTTGGTACCTTTGATTTTAGATAAGATTGACGATATGCGGAAAATTGACAAGGAAAATATGATATCTTACTGCACTCAAGCGGCAAGTCACTATAGTGAATCAGCAAAAAATGCAGAAAAAATTAACCTGCCCTATTCTGGACCGAAGAATATAATCATCGCTGGAATGGGCGGATCCGCGATTGGGGGAGAACTCGTAAAGGATTATACCCGCGCAACCGCTAAAGCATCACTTGAAATCAGCAGAGAGTATAACTTGCCAGATTATGCGGATGAAAACAGCCTCGTGATTTTGGCTAGCTACTCAGGCGACACTGAAGAGACCTTGAGCACATTTGTAGATGCCATCAACCGCAAATGCATGATCTTTTGCGTAAGTTCAGGAGGTAATTTACTCAAATACGCTCAAAAGTTAAGTCTGCCGCATCTAAAGGTCAAAGGTGGAATGCAGCCTCGTGCTGCTCTACCCCATATGCTTTTACCAATGCTTAAGTGTATGGAAAAACTTGGTATGGCACCTAAGCTTGGTAAAGAGCTTGCAGAGGGGATAGAACTGCTGGAGAAGGTAAGTATAGACAATGCCCCAGAAAAGCCTGCTAATGAGAACTTTACGAAGACTCTGGCTGTCAACCTCAACGGCGTGATACCTGTTGTGTACGGTTTTGGTTTGTACAGAGGCGTAGCTTTACGTTTTAAGCAGCAATTCAACGAAAATTCGAAATTACCTGCTAAGTGGGAATACTTTAGCGAACTGAACCATAATGAAACGATGGGCTGGGAAAGTGCAAAAGACCTCGCCAAATGTTTTGGGGTAGTTTTTCTTAGGGACAAGACTGAACCTGTGGAGATTAATAGCAGAATCGAAATTACTAAATCGCTTATGCAACCGACTATGCTTAAGATGTATGATGTGTGGGCACAGGGCGAGGGTAACCTTGCTAAGATGCTTTCAACTATATTGGTCGGTGATTTTGTAAGCGTCTATCTCGCAATGCTACGCAACATAGACCCAACACCAGTTAGCACCGTCACAGTTATGAAAGAAAAAATTGAGCAAAACAAAGTCAAAGAAAAGATTCTAAACAAACTCGAAGCACTATCAAAGTAGACACAGCATAACTCGCCAACAAGCTCTCTTATCTATTCACATTTCTTGGTCGCAACCGGATCATCATTTTATTTATTATTTTTCCTCAAGAATTATGCTTGTTGCTCAATCTATAGGCCCTAATCATTATTATGAGGCTGACTGTCTTCACCCATAGTCGGAGCATGAGGCATGTTCATTTCCGCCGTTAGTCTAACCTACATACGTGGAAGGAGTTAAAAATTCAAGCTTTCCTTTTACTATCTGCATTTACGCTGATAATATGACCTTTATTCTTTTATAGTGGCGGGTCTATCGCTAACTCAAATGTCCTGACAAATGTTCAACTGTCTTGGTTTTCCTATATGCCCTTAATGCGATACCAAGCATAACTGTAAGTGCGTTGACTTTCACGCACCTAAGAAGTAAAGAAGGAAAAAGACCTTTTTTATAACAAAAAGTTGGGGGCGGCTGCATTCCGCAGCGGTTACGGCACTATTGGTTTGTTCGAATTTAATATGCTATGCTGATTATGTCTAAAGCCTGTTTAGGTATTTTCGGTTATGAACGCAGTGAAAGCTTTTTCTGCAGTGTCTAGAGACATCATTTTGGGCGGACGCTTGAAGCCGTATGCACAGATCGACTCTATAGCACCTGCTTGTTTTTTGTTTAGGGCTAGTTTCATGGCTCTTATGACGTCAAAGAGTACACTGCCTGCATTGGGTGCATCTACAGTGCAGAATTTAAGGTCAATTTGCATTGGAGCATTACAGAAGTAAGTACCACGTATCCAGAAGTAGCTGTCACGCTTATTCTGCAGAAAGTCCACATAGTCAGTTGAACCAGCGACCACTTCAGTCGAGTAGGGCAATGAAGAAGCTACGGCTTGGGTTTTTATTGTACGTTTGGTGTCGCGGGAACGTTCCATCGTGTCAATAGATTCAGCGCCGCCTCCTACATCAAGCTGATAAGTCTCAACAATTTTTACTCCACTTTGCGAAAGTAACTGTAGCAGGGTCTTGTGTAACGTAGTTGAACCAACTTGGTCCACAAGATCATCACCCACAAGGGGCAATCCTGCGGCGATAAATTTCTTTACCCAATCATCATTGCTGGCTATCAAGTTAGGGGTTGCGTTCACAAAGCCGCATCCTGCAGACAGCGCTTGTTCAGCGTACCATTCAGAAGCTTTTTTCGCACCACTTGGAATTAGATTAATAACTATCTCTGCACCTGACTGCTTAAGGATATTGACAACTTCTGCATCTGCAACTTTGCTGACCTGCACGATTGCTTCTGTAGATTTGCCTATGCCGTCAAGCAGAGGACCTTTCTGCACGATTACACCTGTTTTAGGTACATCAGCAACCTTTGGAGCATTATTAGGCTTAGCAAAAATGGCTTCAGAGAGGTCTTTTCCAACCTTACGATCGTCTACATCAAATGCCGCGACAACTTCAATGTCTTTCGGGCTTAAACCGCCTATGTCAGGGTTGCGTAAGCCAATAAAATCGTCTATCTTTTTTGATTTGCCGTAATATTCTAAGCCTTGAACAAAGGCTGAAGCGCAGTTACCTACGCCGATTAATGCAACTTTAGTTGTCGGCAACTTTTTTTGCACCTTGTGTGGATGTCTATCTGCGATTGCAATATAAAAGGCTACGTCTCTTTTTACCTATTGAGATATGTATTTTACTAGTAATTGGCTAGACGTAACAGTGGTATATTGCCCCAAAATGCGGAAAAACCTACATTAACTCGTCAGAATAACTTTTTTGCTGAAGTGCCCTTGCCTATTTATTAGCCCCTTCACAATTATGTATATGGTGCAAGTTAGAGGAGAATAGACTTGCCACTTTTTGATATTTTTGGATTTTTGAGGGGTGTGTTTCTTGGCCAGGTCGGTGAAGAAACGTGGCTATTTTTACCTGCAGTCGTAGTTAGAGTAATCATACTTTACATCTATGCATTTACTCTTCTTCGGCTGATGGGTAAGCGAGAGAATAAGCAACTAACTATGTTTGATGCTGTAGTTATTGTAATCTTAGGCGATTTAATCGGAACCCCAACAATAGACTTTGAAATGCCCCTGTTGTTTGCTATGCTTGCCTTAGGCGTTTTTATACTATTTGAACGCGGGTTCATAATCTTAATACAGCACAGCCGAAGGCTTGAGGATCTAATTGAAAGCAAACCGTCACTTTTAGTTGAAGATAGCAAAGTCAATGTGGAAGCATTACATAAAGAAAAACTTGGAGTCGAGGAGCTTTATTCAAGCTTAAGGTTGCAAAATATAAGTAACTTAGGACAAGTCGAGAAAGCGTACCTTGAAAGTTCAGGTGCAATAAGCGTATTTAAGAAAGAAAAGCCTTCAAAAGGATTGTCGATTTTCCCTCCGGGAAAAGGAGCACCACCGCATTACGGCTCTAATGATTACGTAGAAAAAACAGAAGAATATTCCTGCTGGAGATGCGGCAACACACAAACATTCAGTGAAGGCGAAAAATTTACTCTTTGTCAAAGATGCAAAGGAAAAGAATGGGTCTCACCAGAAATAAATTAACCAAGCCAGTAAAGAAAAGACACCAAAGGGAAAAATGTGAACCAAGAATACGCGGATATTTTTTAAAGTGCATCTTTCATCGAAAAGCTTCAGATAACAAAAAATAAAGAAATAATGTGTTATTTTACGAGTAAGATTTAATTTCTAAGGGACAGTTAAGCAGTGAAAGGGTCGTCTTAAAATTGAGCGATGAAGTCAAATGTGACAAAACTCCGTGTGATAAATTCACGGCGATTAGCGAGTTAGCCAGACGAAGAGGTTTCTACTGGAATTCTTACGAAATTTATGGTGGCGCAGGCGGATTCGTTACTTATGGTCCACTGGGTACTAGGCTTAAGCAGAATATCGAAAATAAGCTTAGAGAGTTGTTTGTTACACAAACAGGCATCCTCGAAATGGAATCTTCAGTTATCACACCAGGAAAGGTTTTTGAGGCATCCGGTCATGTTGACCACTTCAAGGAGCCCATGGTTGAATGCGTTAAATGCAACAAACGTTTCCGTGCAGACCACCTAATAGAAGAATACGCAAAAATACCCTCTATCCAAGTTGAAAAAATGACCCTTGAAGAAGTCAAAGAAACTATAGAAAAAAATAACATAGTATGTCCAGATTGTGGCGGCGGCTTCAAGAATCCGAACCTGTTCTTGACTATGTTCGTAACTACTATCGGCCCCTATTCAGGTGCCACAGGCTACGGCAGACCTGAAGCAGCACAAGGCATATTCGTTGAATTCAACCGACTCTACGCGGCAGCACGCGAAAAGTTACCTTTTGGCGTAATCCAAATTGGTCACGCACTTCGCAACGAAATTTCACCCCGCCAAGGACTCATTAGGCTACGTGAATTCACCATATGTGACTTGGAGTTCTTTTTTGATCCTGAAGAGCCACGTTGCTGTCTGCTTAGCGATGTCGAAAATGACGTCCTGCCCATAGTATTGGGCGAGACAAGGCAAAAATGTCTTGAGGAACCCACACTCGTCACGGTCCGAGAAGCGCTAGATAGAAAAATCGTGCGCTCGGAATGGCAGGCTTTCTTCATGGCGATGGCAAAAAGGATGCTGCTGGAAATCGGCGTACCTGAAGAAAAGCAACGTTTCATCGAGAAACTGCCTTGGGAGAAAGCCCACTATTCAAGCCAAAGCTTTGACCAAGAAGTGCTTCTTGAACGCTATGGCTGGACAGAAGTCTCAGGTCATGCATACCGCACAGACTTCGACTTGAGCTGCCATATGAAAGCCAGTGGCGCTGACATGCGAGTCTTCAAAGAATATCCGACCCCAATAGAAACTGAGCAACTTGTCATCAAAGCAAACATGGCAAAGATGGGTCCCGTGTTCAAAAAGGAGGCTGGCAAAGTAGGTGAATTATTATCTAAAGCAGATCCTGAAGTAGTATCTGCTGCGCTAAAAAAAGACGGCTTCTTCATGCTTGAAAACTATAAAATATTGCCTGAATTCGTGCAGATTACCCCGCAGAAAGTAATCGAGCGAGGAAAACGGTTCATTCCTAATGTCGTGGAACCCAGTTTCGGTTCAGATAGGCTCTTTTACGTTGCATTAGAATACGCCTACCAGCTAAAAGAAGACCGCGTAGTCATGAGTTTCCCAAGGGGCATTGCACCAATACAGCTTGGCATCTACCCATTGATGAGCAAGGATGGTCTAGCAGAAAAAGCAGTCGAAATACAAAAGCAGCTAACCCGCGAAGGCTTTACAGTTGAATATGACGAGGCAGGCTCAATAGGCAGACGTTATGCACGTGCAGATGAAGCGGGTATCCCGCTGGGCATAACTATCGACTACGAGACACTCAGCCAAAACACCGTTACTATACGAGACCGTGACTCTTGGCGCCAAGTCCGCAGCCAAATTAAAGACCTACCAGAACTGCTTCACAAATACTTCCAAGGTAAAATTAGCTTCGAAAATTTGGGCACTTTACTCGAAGCTAAGGACTAACCTTTTTTAGTACACACGCACACTACAAATTATTATCATTAGTGAAATTAACGGATGGGAAAAACAGTTTGGTACTTCCAGCAGAAACAGAAGAGCGCGTTAAACGTAAGGCATTAAGTGCATGTCAAGAAAATTTACGTAAGGTGTTGGATGTCACCAGAAAAATCCCCCAGATGACTGAACACTTTGCAAAAGGTGATAAAGATGCTGCTAGACAGCTTTTTATCGAAATTAAAAAGAGCGAAGAAGAAGTCATTAATGCCCGCCTGATGGTATCAAAGGAGCTGGCAGAGATTGGTGCTATACTCATCAGCCGTGAAGATTTTCTGCGATTCACAAATTTAACTAGTGAAATCGCTGACTTCTCTGAGGGCATTGCATTCTATCTTATACAGATTATGGAGCATAACTGGAATGTCCCAGCAGATGTGCGCCATGATTTGCAAAAACTTGCTGATGCAGTCCTTGAAACCGTGCTTAAACTAAGAGAAACCATGATGGTTTTAAACTACGGCTCAGCTAAAACTTTAGAGAAAGCCAAAGATGTAGAAATCGCCGAACGCATGGTCGATGATCATTATCGCGCCTTAGTAATCAAGATCCTGACTAGCAAACTAGACCTGCCTGCACTAATTATAATGAAAGATGTCCTGCAGTTGCTGGAGAATTCAGCCGACAAAGCCGAGGATGCTGCTGACGCCGTAAGAGTCCTTTCCTTCGTTATGTAAAAAGGAAAAGGAATGCAAATATCCATGCCTAGTAAAATTAACGTTGAGCTAATCGAAAATTTCCTAGTTGTATGGAACCCTACCGAAGGTTCGCAGCTTTACAAAGATGGTTACTACGGCAAACCGTTGGGTATAGCAAAACCTAAAATCCCTGAATTCGATGTCCCGCTAATTCTGGATCTTATGGAAGGCGTATACTTGGTTGAAAAAGACAAAATCGTAATTTACGAGAGTTCAGAGAAACGTAAAGTTACATTCACAAAGCTACGTCAGAAAGCTAAACAGCTTTACGATGAATTTGAAGACAAGTACGCCGTGTACAAGGATTTGCGGGAAAGCGGATTGATTGTTACTCCAGGCATCAAGTTCGGCTGCGACTTCGCCGTATACAAATATGGTCCAGGAGTAGAACATGCACCGTACATGGTTTCAGTTAAAACCGCTGGCTCCGACATATCAGCAACTGAAATAGTAAAAGCGGGGCGCCTTGCCACCACGGTGCGTAAGCGCTTCATCATAGCGGTACCAAGCTCAGACAAAGAAAAAGAGAATGTAAAGTACCTAATTTTTAAGTGGTTTAAAGCATAAAGAGGATACCTTAAATTCACTTAACTTGAAGTTTGAAGAATTTGGTTTCTGAAGTCTCCGCGCACATGCTGGTGGGGGTAGATTTTTGTGGCAGATAAGTTGCTGCCTTCATTGATGTAAACATCATCACCAACTACAGAAACATCACAGACCTTCGTAGGCTTATTGACGCTGGAAAACACCGTTGTATGTCTGCCTATAATGCTATCGCGGATCTCAGCGTTCTCGCCTATGGTGGCGCGGTCCATGATTGCAGAGTTTTCAATTACGGAACCTTTGCCAATGCGGGTGTAGTTATCAATACAGGAATTGGCTATGCAGACTCCGTCATCGATATTGCAATAGCGCCCGATAAGTACTGCACCTATAATTTGGATTTTGCCCTGCTTAATCCGCCTGATAGTGTCTAGGCGTTTCTTTTCTGCATCATTACTGTCACCTTGTACCCAGACATTCTGGTCAGGGCTAATTCTGCCTCCGAAGTCTGTCAGTTGGCTAAAGCCACCGTTGAGCAGATGCTTCATGGCCTCTAGGTAATTCTTAGGTGTACCTACATCGAACCAGTTGCCCTTTAAAGTGTAGCCATACACTGGACGCCCCGTCTGTGTCATGTATGGTATAAAATCGTAACCAAAGTCTAAACGACGTTTTGTTTCTGCGATTTCTCTTAGGGCTTTTTCTTTGAAGATTTTTTTGACTTCAGGTGATACAACGTATAATCCTGTATTTGCGAGGTTGCTTGGAGCATCTTGTGGTTTAGGTTTTTCAATGAAGCGATGGATGCGGCTATCTTTATCTATATCTGCTATGCCTAGACCTTCAACGTTATCAACTTGTCTAAGCACGATAGTCATTGACGAGCATTTTTCCTGATGAAACTGTATTAGCTCTTTGACGTTGATATCAAATATGTTGTCACCCTGCACCGCGAGGACAGGATTCTTAATCTCGTAGTATTCCATATTTATGCGGGCGGAGTCTGCACTGCCCAAATCGTCGACATTAGGCTGATATTTTATGTGAATACGAGGTTTAATATTATATCGTGCAGAGAAACCGACACCTGATTCGAAGTAATCATAAAGGTCCCGATAATTAGTGTAACCCTTGACACCAAAAATGAAGTGGCGCACCCCTTGGTTTGCAAGCTGTAGTAGCGAAAACTCTACTAGTGGCCTATTAAGCAGGCGTAAGCAAGCTTTACTTGTTTCCGCTGTTAACGGCAGCAAACGTGTAGCTTTCCCGCCAACTGGGATAATAACACGTATTCTATCTGGAGCATAAGTATCGCCTAATAAAGGCGCGTAGTTGTCGCCCACATTATACACCCATAAATATGATTAAGGTAAGGTAGATGCTGTTATAACTTTTGTTTATAAATTTACTCTAAGTCTCTGGTGCAACAGAAAATGGCGAATTTCTTTTTAGTATACTTGATGCTGTTGATACTTTTCAAGAGCTAAAGCATTGTTATGTTCGACGTTCTTGGCAGAATAAACTAAAGGTAATTGTGCCAGGTTGTTTTTCTAATTGCTTAATTTGATCTACTAAATCCTTTTTTGGCTAGTTCTTGTTTGTATTTTTGCTGGAATTCCCGCCAATTTTTCAGATTGTGACTGAACCAGTTCCGTAGCTCTTCAGATAGGGCGATATCTTTAAGCTATAGATCCAGTTGCGCTTTTTCCTTAGACACACCGCGTGACCATTCTATTGACTAGGATACGGAAACTATCCTCTGCAGCAGGGCATATACGTTTCAATATTATCAAAAAATTTACCATTCCGTATTATGGCATGTGTACTTATAACATTTCGGTGCCAATAAATGGACAACTGTTTTGGTGCGATGTATAGTGAATCTTTATAGCCTGAATGTTAAAAATAATGTAAGTATATGAGGTTTAAAGGGAATGAACAAGCTTGTCGGATTCATGCGGCTTATGCGGCCGCTAAATTGCGCCATGATGGGGTTCGCGGTTTTTGTTGGCGCCCTCTTGGCTAGTCCGACACAGCTGAGCGGCAACTGGATAGGTGTGGTTTTTGGTTTCTTTACGGGCTTCCTATTATGCGCTGCAGCTATGGGCATAAACGATTATTATGACCGTAAAATAGATGCCATAAATGAGCCGACACGACCTATTCCAAGCGGCACTATTAGCCCTCGCGAAGCATTGGCGTTTGTCGGAGTTCTATCTACAGGAGGGTTCGCTTTTGCGCTACTTGTAAGTCCGCTGTGTCTTGCAGTGGCTGTAGCATCAATGATAATTACGGGCACATATCTTACTATAGGCAAACGTAGCGGATTACCTGGAAACTTCTTGGTCAGCGCCTGCGTGGCAATCCCATTCATATACGGCAGCATAACAGTAGTAAATACTGTTGGCTTAAACGTGTTATTTTTTGCTTCTTTGGCATTTCTATCAAATACGGGCAGAGAAATAACTAAAGGGATTGTCGATGTCAAAGGTGACAGCGCTGAGGGCGTCAAAACTTTAGCCGTCCGCTTTGGAGAAAAAAGCGCTGCAACTACCGCTGCCGTATTCTATATCACAGCAGTCGCGTTAACGCCACTCACATGGTTTTTAGGCTCAGTCTCAATCTTGTTTATCCCGTTCGTATTAATAACTGATATCGGACTTGTAATTTGTGCAACCCTTCTGCTTAAAGACCCCAGCCGAGAAAATTCACGTAAAATCAAAAAAATTGTGCTACTTTTATTCATAACTGGCTTGCTAGCATATATCTTTGGCGCCATCTGATATAATAGGCATAAAGGCATAAGTCTGCGTTAGCAGTATACGCTTAAAATAAGTGGAAAAGCTTCTATGGGGCTTTTCTTAATAGAATATAGACTATAGTGACTAGGAATGCTTCCAACTGATTTGGATGATTTAGACATACAAATACTAAAATTACTGCAGCTCGATGCTCGAATCTCATTTGCTGAAATAAGCCGCAGATTAGATACCGCAGAGACTACCGTTCGCTTCCGCATCAACAGACTCATAGAAACTGGCGTTATTACTCACTTTACCGCTTTGCTTAATCCACTCAAAATAGGTCTAAAAGTTAGCGGCGCTATATTGCTAAAAATTGACCCAGCCCATCTAGAAGAAGTCTGCAGGAAACTAATAGCGTTTAAGGAGACTCAGTATCTGCTCCAAAGTACAGGCGAATACGACGCAGTAACTATGATTTATGCTCGTGACATGGATCACTTAAATGATTTGGTTAAAAGAACAAAAATGATCCCGGGTGTAAAGGATGCCAGAGTATCTGTTACAACACGACTTTTGAAATTTGACCCTACAATTGAGTTATAGCTGACTCATAACGTTCGTATGTTGCGAATTCAGCAATAAATTGATTTAGCAATAGTTTTTTCCACAATGTTAATACATGAAGCCATGTAAGGTACTGGAGTTAGACCTGCTAATCGCTGCTGGTTAACTAAATAAACCTCAAAACCTGCCTTTAGGTGAAATTATGAAAGAAGCACATCCTCACAATAGAGACCCCAAAGCCTCTAAAGCTGAACCATATATGAACCTAAATACTAGCCAATTAAAAACAGTTTCTACTCTTGATGATATCGATAGGAAGCTAATTCAATTGCTTCAATGCGATTTTCCGCTCACACAAAGACCATTAAGGGAAATAAGTCAGAAACTCAATACCAGCGAGGAGGAAATTATGAGACGCCTAAAAGGGCTCCATAGCGCTGGCATCATTCGCAGGATTGGGCCAATAATTGACGGCTTAAAAGTTGGCCTCGCTGCCGCCACTTTAGTTGCTCTAAAAGTACCTAAAGATAGAGTTGATGCTGTCGCAAACATAATCAACCAATACCATAATGTCTCACATAATTACGAGCGCGAACATGAGTATAATATCTGGTTTACCCTATCAGCTTCAACCCGGCAGGAAATAGAAACCACTCTCAAAGACATAATCCAAAAAGCAGGTCTCAATCACAACAACGTTTTGAACTTGCCTACAAGACATCGCTTCAAAATCAATGTACAATTCCAATTAACTGAGCAAACACAGGTGAATTAATTTGGATAAAATTGATAGCGCCATACTATCTGAGCTAGAACAAGGGATCCCTTTAATTTATGAACCGTTTAACCAAATCGCCGATAAACTGGGAATCTCAAAAGAAGAACTCTTTGAACGATTAACCAAGCTAAAGAAGGAGGGCGTGATTAGGCGCTTTGGTGCCTCTATCAAACCCAACGGCGTCGGCTTAACTGCAAACGCTGTAATAGCGTTTAACGTGCCCCATTCACGAGTGCAGGAAATCGGCGCCGCCTTATCGGCTGTTAAAGAAGTCACACATTGCTATGAACGCGAAAACGATCCCTCCCGCTGGGCATATAACCTCTATATAGTCATGCATGCCCAAAAAAGAGAGACAATCGAACAAAAGGTCAAGCAGTTTTCAAATGCATTGGACATTAGCGACTATGTTATTCTTTTCAGCACAAGAGACCTTAAAAAAATCGGCACTACATCCAATTTGTCCACTAATGCCCACCGGCCATCTTCATTTACTGAAAGTTTTTCGGAGGTCAATAAACAATGATTAACATTACTAATCTTTGGTGCAACATTCCCGGCTCTAACGATCACCTGCGTTATAGCCGCGCAGCGCATCAGCGACCTGTCGTAGTATGGAATACTACCCAGCGATGTAATCTGCATTGCATGCACTGCTATTCCAAATCTGAAAATAAAGCATACCCAAACGAATTAACCACAAACGAAGCGAAGACGTTCATAAAAGACCTCGCCGAATTTTGCGTGCCCGTGCTTCTGTTTTCAGGCGGCGAACCTTTACTTAGACAAGATATATTCGAATTAGCCAAGCTCGCCTCCGATGCAGGAATAAGACCTGTGTTATCCACTAACGGCACCCTAATCACAAAAGACGCGGCATATAAATTAAAAGAAGCTGGCTTTCTCTATGTAGGCGTAAGTCTAGATGGCATAGGTGAAACCAACGATAGATTCCGAGCTACTCCAAAGGCTTTTGAAGCAGCGGTAGAGGGCATACGTAACTGCATGAATGCAGGCGTCAAAACAGGACTGCGCTTCACCGTTACAAAGCATAACTATACTGATGTGCCCAAAATTTTCAATTTTATTGAAGCAGAAAAAATTCCCCGTGTGTGCTTTTATCATTTGGCATATGTTGGTAGGGGTACAGGCATAGCAAAAGACGACTTAAATCATATGCAGGCGCGCGAATTCATGGATTACCTACTGGCAAAAGCTAGTGAATTCCAGCAAAAATCTCTAGGTACTGAAATCTTGACAGTGGACAATCATGCAGATGCCGCTTACGTTTATCTGAAGCTGAAAGAGCACGATCCTAAAAGAGCCGAACAGATTATGCAACTTCTGAAAATGAACAAAGGTAACAGCTCAGGCTCAGGCATCGCATGCGTAGACTTCAACGGCTACGTTCACCCTGATCAATTCTGGCAACATTACATCGTAGGTAACATACGCAACAAAAAATTCAGCACCATATGGACTGATGAAACTGAACCCCTCTTAAACGCCCTAAGACACCGATCCAATTACCTTAAAGGCAAATGCCATACTTGCCAATTCTTAGATATCTGTAACGGCAACTTACGTGTTAGAGCTGAAGCAGTCTACGGTGACACATGGGCACCTGATCCAGCCTGCTATCTAACCGAGGAAGAAATAGCACCTGCAAAGTAGGCAAAGCTATGATTAAACCGAATTATTCACACCAATCGGCATCTTCCGTTTTGGCACCTAGAATTATTGCCTGGGAATCAACACGTGCCTGTAGCCTCGCCTGCGTGCATTGCCGGGCCGAAGCCCAAAAAATAGCTGATCCTAATCAGTTGACCACCAAAGAAGCTCTCAACGTAATCGATCAGATCGTATCATTTTGCAAACCAATCCTGATTATCAGCGGCGGCGATCCCTTACAGCGAAAAGACATATTTGAAATCGCCTCATACGCAACCAGTCAAGGGCTAAGAGTAGTCATGTCCCCAAGCGGTAGCGACATAACAGCACACATCATCGAAAAAATGAAAAGCTCGGGTATCAAGATGATTTCTCTGAGCATAGATGGAGCTACTGCTGAAGCCCATGATGATTTCCGCCAAGTACCTGGCGCCTTTGCTCAAGTCCAGAAAGCCATCAGCTATGCCCGTCAAGGAGGGCTTGCCTTCCGGATAAACACGACCGTTACCCAACATAACCTCCATGATCTGCCCAATATTCATAAGTTAGTCATAGGAAGCGGGGCTGTTGAATGGGATGTCTTCATGCTTGTACCCACTGGTAGAGGAAAAATCTCTATGGAAATAACACCACAACAATATGAGGCTACGCTCAACCAGATATATGACCTCAGCAGCTCTTCGCCTATACCGATAAAAATGACTTGCGCACCTCACTATATTCGCGTAGCTATACAGCAAAAAAAGTTAAGCATGCCCGTTCCGCATACTCACTGCCATAGTGAAATGGCAAATGGTAGAGGATGCATGGCAGGCAACGGTTTCTGTTTTGTTTCCCATATCGGAGAGGTTTTCGGATGCGGTTTTTTGCCAATAGCAGCGGGAAATATTCGCAAACAGAGCTTCAAAGAAATTTATCAGCAATCACACCTGTTTACAGAAATACGTAATCCCAGCCTTCTTAAAGGTAAATGCGGCGCATGCGAATACAAAATGCAATGCAGAGGATGTCGAGCAAGAGCCTATTCTACCAGAGGGGATTACTTACATCAAGAACCCTACTGCAGCTATAAGCCTAATAATGGCACCGAAAAAACCTACTAATCAACTTCTTGCAGTGGGTAACTAATGGATTTTTTTATCTTTTGAAATTTGGTTATTAAGTTTATAGAATTCATGAAATATTATATGTTTAGGTAAAAATGCACTGAGATACCCGAAATCCAGCCATACTTTTACACATACTTGAATTTTGCATAAAGTGAACACTTTGATAGCTGGTCGCTCGATAATCAAAGCAATATCCCTGTTTTGAATTATATGTAATAATGGCACTTCTAAAAGGTCTTAGTAAATCAGTCAGTACAAATTTTGCAGATAAATCTTATATTAAGTATGCATATATTATTGCCAAGGAGAGGGTGGATAGTTGCCTACGACTCTGGATGGCGCTGTTAGCTCGTCCCGCGATAATAAATCAATTATCACTGGTGAATATGAACCATCTCAAGAGGCGTTATATGAGGCAGCAACATTGCTTGCCAAAGCTGAGCAGATGATGCATATAGGCAGCTGGCAGCTAGATATTACAACTGAACGGGTCATCTGGTCCAAAGAACTTTTTCGCATCTTTGGGCTGCAACCTCGACCTGAAGGATTAAGTATTGATGAGTACCGAAGTTTTATTCATCCTGAGGATAGAGACATAATATCAAAAATGATGGCTAAACTATTTTCTTCAGGCAAAATAGATGACTCAGTAAGCATGGATTATCGGATTATTTTAAATGATGGTTCAGTACGCATGCTACATTCTGAAAGGGTAGTCAAAGAGGTCACCGAGGATGGGAAACCTAAGATTATTGTAGGCATAGAGCAGGATGTGACCGAACGTACACAATACGAAGAGGTGCTTCGCGAAAGTGAAGAGCGCTTTCGGCAACTTGCATTACACTCTCCTGATACCATTTACCTTTTAGATACTGTCTCAAATAAAATAGAATTCCTTAATCGTGAGTTCTTAGGGTATTCACGTGAAGAATTAGAGTGTCAAGATACAATTTTACATGCCTTGCATCCAGATGACAGAATTCTAGTACAGGCATATTGGCAGATGGCGTTACAAGGAGATCCAGGTTGTGAGAAACCAATTGAATACCGCATCCAGAGTAAAAAAGGCAACTGGGAGTGGATCCAAAGCCGTGTAACCACCTTAAGACCGAGTATTAAGGGTAAAGCTACTCAATTATTGGTAAATTTAACAGTAATCACTGGACGCAAAGAGATGCAGCAACAGCTTGAAGAATACGCTAAAAACTTAGAGTTACTCATTGAAGAGCGAACAAAACAGCTAAGGAATACCGAACGACTTGCAGCCATCGGGCAAACCGCAGGCATGGTCGGCCACGACTTACGCAACCCACTACAATCAATCATCGGCGAAGTCTATCTAGCAAAAAGTGAGTTAGAACAGCTCCCAGATAATGAACAAAAAAGTAATCTGCAAGAGAGCATAGAAGCAATAGCAGAACAAGCCATCTATATGGATAAAATAGTCTCCGATTTGCAAGCCTTTGTTAAGCCGGTTGAGGTACATAAACAAATAATTAAGCTAAAGCCACTCATCAGTGCACGGTTAGCTGAAATAGGCATTCCAGAAAATGTAAAAACACATGTTCACATTGAAGACGAGTGGTTAGAGGTAAAGGCAGACCCACAGCTTCTAAAAAGAGTTCTTATTAATCTGTTAACAAATGCGGTACAAGCTATGCCTAATGGTGGGAAGTTAACCGTAAGAGCACAGACAAACAACCGGGGACAAGTGCAAATTGTCGTTGAAGATACAGGCACAGGCATACCTGACGAGGTTAAACCAAAAATTTTCACGCCGCTATTTACTACTAAAGCTAAAGGTCAAGGCTTTGGTCTAGCAGTCTGCAAACGAGTAATAGAAGCCCAAGGTGGCACAATCAGTTTTGAAAGCGAGGCAGGCAAAGGCGCAAAATTCATACTAAGCCTGCCATCTGGTCAATAAAAATCAAAATTTGCCCGATTTTATTTACAGAGAAAAACAGATCATCACAATAACGAGGTAAATATAAAATAATGCTGCATATAAAAAATAAATTTAAAAAAAGCGCGATTTTTTCATTTTTTTGTTTATTGTTTGAGTAATTTGCGTTTAAGTTTATTGCTATTTGTAGGCTTAGAAGTCTTAATGAACTCCACGTATATACGTCCATGTTTTAGGTATGTTAACAATGCATAAGTACGTGGGAGGATGATTTGAAATGCTAGAGGATGTTTACATATGTCAGAACGCTTTGCCAAGAAGTGGGAAAGCAGAAGAGAGGAAGGCTCTTTCGTCGATACCATAAGAGGAACCGTCAAGCCACAAGCACCCCTAAAACCTCGATTAGATTATGCAGTTAAACGCTTAGAACTTCAAATGAACCGGCTAGACCAAGCAAATGACCGATTCACCCAGAAAGACAAAACACTCTTCGCTAAACTTGTTGATGCATACACCAAGCATGACACCGCGCATGCAAATATCTACGCTAATGAACTAGCAGAAATTCGCAAAATGGCCAAACTTACGATGAATGCAAGGCTCGCACTGGATCAAATCGCCCTAAGAATCAAGACAGTTAGTGAATTCGGCGACATAGTATCCACGCTAGGACCAGCCATCGGCGTGCTACGTGGGGTAGCAGTAGGTATGGTCGGCGTATTACCTGAAGCGGAGAACGAACTTGCAGACATCGGCAATATGCTCAGCGGTATAATGTTCGATGCAGGCTCAGGAACAGGCATGACGCTGAACTTTGACTCAGTCAACGAAGACGCAGCAAAAATCCTATCTGAAGCAGCAACAGTCGCAGAACAACGAGTCAGCCAAAACTTCCCAGACCTACCCACGGGTCTACCAGGTAGCGCTAACAAAGCCAGAACCTAAACCAACTCTTCTGTCTTCACCTCTTTCTCTTTTTATTACTTATCAGACTAACCAGAGATTAAATAAATCAAAACACAAAAACAACCATTAATAGGAATATCCTATTTAGAATGACCCCTGTGACTATTTTTGGTAATCACATAGTCATTAGGATTTTAAAGCGCACACTTTAACACCGCATTTTAGCTTTCCATGAAACAACCTATTACAGGGAGGTGACGACATGGAAGTGTCAAGAACAATAATTACCATGCGTGAAAAGGCATTTTCGTCTTTCTAACGTCTCCTCAACATTTTAACCTAAAAGTAAACTACACAGGACACGACATTTTTTGTGTAGTATACTCGTAACCGGCTGTTCTAATAATTGGACTTATATGTTTCCTGTTGTGCATATATGTGCAGGTAGGAGTCTTACTGTTTGGGTCCTATACAGGAAGAGGAGAACCAACTAGAATATGCCCTTCGGGGTAAAGCTTGGAAAGTTTACTGGCACCTTCTCAAGACTGGAGAACCCCAAAGTGTCCGTGACGTCCAAAAGGCACTGCGTTTTAGCAGCCCCAGCGTGGCCAATCATCACCTCGAGCAGTTGCGTGATCTGGGCTTGGTCCGAAAGCAGGATATTGGTGGACACTATTATCTGGTCGGCGAAGTCAAAATCGGCGTCCTCAAACATTATGTAAAACTTGGCAAAGTCCTCTTCCCTCGGTATTTCTTTTACGCCGCGTTCTCCACCACATTATTTCTAGCGTATTTGCTACTGTTCCTTCAAAGTCTAACTCGAGACAGCATATTTGCCATAGTATTTGGTGCTTTGGTCTGCACCATATTCTGGTATGAGGCACTTCGTATTTGGGCTATGCGCCCGTACTAAAAGCTGGTACAGCCTGTACTGAGGCTTAGCATAAAATAAACTCACAGTCATGTATAGACACAGGTGAATAAGTAATGGTTCAAAAAGAAATCAAGAACAAAGCTCGCATTTACGGCGCAGTCGGCATTCTTTCCGCCATGGTGCTTGTTGCCATGATTTATAGCTTTGGCGCAGCGCCACAAACGCTAAACCAGAATCCCACGCCTTCAGCTATGCCCAGCGCTACACCGATAACTTCGGGAGCTTTACCAGCAAACAACCCCGAAGTCGCCCCAATGCTGAACTTCCAATCATACGAAGAACTAAACAACTTTATATTAAACAACGGTGGTCGAGGAGGAACAAATCCCGCTACACCATCAGCAACAATGCCTGCACCCATGCCTACTTCAAGACCAGAAGGCTCTGTTGCAGCTGTATCTCCTTCGCAAGATTCTAACAAAGCTGCAGGCACATATTCAATGACTAACATTCAAGTCGCCGGAGTTGACGAAGCTGATACAGTAAAAACAGATGGCACATACCTTTACACCATAGTTAACGGCACAACCGTTTACATCCTGAATGCAGGATCAAACGACCCACAAGATGCCCAAGTTCTCTCAAAGATTACTTATGAGAATGGTTATCTTTCAGGAATTTATTTAAGTGAAGACGGCAGCAAGCTTGCAGTACTAGGCAACCGATACATCCGCTATGCGTACCCAGTTGAAGACAAATCATCCGCTTCTTCAATGATTGCACCCCCATATTGGAATAGCGGCGCCACTTTCATTGAAGTATACGATCTCACCAACAAGGCAAGCCCAGTCCTAGCAAGAAACTTTACGATGAGTGGCAACTACTTCAACTCTAGGATGATAGGCGACTATGTCTATGCGATAGTTACTGAAACAGTATATAACTATGGCAACGAAGTGAACTTGCCTATTATCTACTCAAAAGATACAGCATTCAACATTGAGCCATCCTCAATTTCGTACATACGAAGCCCAGATAGCAGCTACACCTATACTTCGGTCATCAGCATAAATATACTCGACAGCACTCAGGCGCCAACAAACACTACCGTAATGATGGGTTACACGAGCCAAATGTATGTCTCTTTAGACAACATCTACGTAGTGTCCCCGACATATACCCAAGATGGCCAATTTAGCAGCATCTATCGCATAGGCATCAACCAAGCAGTCTTGAAGGCACAGGCTCAAGGTTCAGTAGTTGGAACACCGATCAACCAGTATTCCATGGACGAGTACAACGGCAACTTCCGCATAGCGACCACCACTTGGATTATGGATAACGCAACCACCAGCGATGGCGCAGTCTTCAAAGTTAGCCGACAGGTAAATAGCATCTACGTGCTCAACGATGATCTGAATGTAATAGGCAAACTAGAAGGCTTCAAGATGGACGAAGGTCTCTACGCAGTACGATTCATGGGCGAAAAATGCTACGTAGTTACGTTCAAACAGATAGACCCATTCTTCGTCATCGATATGAGCAACCCCACCGCACCTAAAGTTGCAGGCGAACTAAAAATCCCCGGCTACTCAAGCTATCTGCACCCGTTAGATGAAAACCACCTAATTGGAATAGGTAAAGAAAACAACACCCTCAAACTCTCACTCTTTGATGTCTCAGATATCAACGCCCCAACTGAGACCGCTAAATACATCGTAGAAGGCGGTTACACCGATTCGATAGCATCTTATGACCCACACGCTTTCCTCTATAATCCGCAGACACAGCAGCTAATCATCCCAGTCTCCATAAACGGTTACACGGTAATGCCGTTCATTACTGATGGCAGAGAACCAGCAACCACAAGCACCGATAGCTACTGGCAAGGCGTCTATATCTTCAAAGTCAACACCTCCACCGGCTTTGAACTCCAAGGCAAAGTAACTCAGATAGACAACACACAAACACAAAAAGCTGAAGACTACTATTGGAGAAGCAGCAACTTAGAAATCCAAAGAGCCCTTTACATCGACAACATACTCTACACAATATCTAACGGCAGAGTACAACTCAACAGTCTCAGTGACTTCGCACTATTAGCAAAAGTCAACTTAAATTAAACAACCCAACTCTTCCTTTTTCTTTTCTACCCTTTTTCGTATCGGTTTTTAGCTGGTTTTGTGCCCGGTTTAAATAATGGTTTAATACAGTTTTAGTTTAAGATGGGGATTTCAGATCAGCTTTGGGGCAAAAACGCAGTTTTGTCAGGTAACTTCTTAGTGCTGATTATCACTTGGGTTTTAATGTATTCTACTCAGCCCATTCCTGATACATATGCCAGCCTGTACTACGTAAGCTTGGGCGCTACACCCTTTCTTATGTCACTTATGTTTTTTATAGGCGCATTAGCTACTGCGTTTGTGCAATTTCCAGGCGGCTATCTGGCTGATAAGCACGGCAGAAGATGGCTAGTTGCTACAATGTCCTTTGGCTTAGCCATAGGATACGTCTTTTATGTATTCGCACCTTCTTGGCATTTCATCGTCATAGGCATGGTTATCCAGAATCTGTGCCTGATTTATACTCCTGCTTTGATGTCTATGATGCTTGATTCGCTTGAACCGAGCAAGCGGGGGACAGGTTTTAATTTCCAGTCGGTTTTGATGAATTTAATTATGATTCCAGCGCCGCTGATTGCTGCAGCTTTAGTTCTTGTCGGCGGCGAGTATGTGTCACCACAGTCAGACCTTGGTATGCGTATTGCATTCTCAATAGTTCTAGTCGCCTACACCATAGCTGCATTTTTACGGTTAAAGCTCAAGGAGACTTTGCCGTTTAATGGCGAGAACGACCGACCGAACATTCTGCAAGCATTCCGGGAATATCCCAAAATCGTACGTGAGAGCTGGCAGGTATGGAGTAAAGTACCTAGGTCTGCATATTACCTGTTTCTAACAACCATTGTTATAAACAGCCTTGTCTCCGTTTGCCACATATTTTTTGTCCTTTATGCTACAACAGCGGTGAACATAACAAAAACCCAGTACGCAGTTGCAATGGCGTTCAGTTTTATAGCCATTGCAGTCCCTGCGCTACTGGCAGGTTTCAGGATGGATGTCACAGGAAGAAAACGATTCTTGGTCTTGGGCTACTTACTATATATCCCGGCTATGCTGCTTTTTATTGTAGGAGACTTTTACATGCTGATGATAGCATTATTTTTGTATCTGTTAGGTAATTTGCTGCGGGTAAACAGTAGTCAGGTTCTACTGGGTGATTTGGTTCCGCGTGCGCTCCGAGGCAAAGCGGTAGGTTTTCTGCAGTTCTTCTTGTACTTGGCGCAAGCATTTGTCTTCCTGTTAGGTGGATTTCTCTACGAGTTCGTTAACCCGCAGCTGCCTTTCCTTTTGCTAGCTACAGCCGCTGCGCCGCTAGCTTTGCTTGTAATGCTCAAGGTTTCTGAGCCCAAGATCAAAGAAGTATAGCAATTATGCAAAAAATCAATTCAAAAAGTAAGAAATGCTACAAAAGCAATCAACCAAGCGCTAGAATTAATGATTGTTCGAACGCCGCGAAGTACATAAAAGTTATTAAGTATCTACAACCACAAGAAGGTAGTTTTTTTAGCATAGGTGCTAGGGGGTATAAAAATACAGGAAACACAAACAGAAAGGCTCAGTACAGAAGTGAATGAGAACATACACCGCATACTGTGCATCAAAGAGATTGCACCTCAAGTCAAACTGACAAAGATTTTTTCTCCAGACATTGCTCGGAAAGCAAGGGCAGGTCAATTCGTCATACTACGAGTTGATGAGGAAGGCGAAAGAATCCCCTTGACTTTGGCTACATGGGATAAAGATGAGGGGACAATCACACTTATTTTCCAAGAAGTTGGGGTGTCCACAAAAAAATTAGGCACATTCCAACCTGGCGATAGGGTAATAAACATTGCTGGTCCACTTGGAGCTCCTAGCGGCATAGAGAACTATGGCACCATTGCTATGGTATGCGGGGGGATTGGGACGGCAGCAGCCTACCCTATCACTAAAGCGCTTAAAGAAGCTGGAAATAAAATAATTTCTATAATTGGAGCCCGTAACGAAAAACTTTTGATTTTAGAAAACGAGATGCGACAAGTTTCAGATGAGCTTTATATTTCTACGGATGATGGCTCAAAAGGACATAAAGGGTTTGTTAGCGAAGTTTTGAAATCATTGATCGAAAAGAACTACAAATTCGACAGGGTTTACGCAATTGGACCGCCTATGATGATGCGTGCAACTGCGGATGTCACCCGACCATACAAGATTAATACACGTGTCAGCTTGAACCCGATAATGGTGGACGGCATGGGTATGTGCGGAGCCTGCAGGGTTAGCGTAGAAGGTACCACAAAATTCGCTTGCGTTGACGGCCCAGAATTTGATGGTCATAGTACAGATTTTAATGAGCTCATCAAAAGGTTGCGGCTATACCCGCACCAGGAAAAGACGGCTTTGGAATCCTACGAAAACAGCAAGGGAGAAATCTGCAAATGCAAGAACCAGTAGACAATGAACTTATTGAAAAAAGTACAGTAGCACACAATTTAAAGCGCTCTCTTGGTCGCCCTGTTGAAATGGCAAAGCAGGACCCCAAAAAGCGTATATATAATTTTAAGGAAGTCGCGCTCGGCTACACAGAAGAGGAAGCTGTAGCGGAGGCTTCAAGATGTCTTGCATGCGCAAAGCCTCAATGTGTTGAGGGGTGCCCTGTCGGGGTAGACATCCCAGCGTTCATAAGGCTAATCAAGGAAAGGCGCTTTGCCGAGGCAGTTGCAAAGGTAAAAGAAAAAAACTGTTTGCCAGCTGTGTGTGGCAGAGTCTGCCCTCAAGAAACACAATGTCAGCAAGCATGTATACTAACAAAGAAGTGCATACCTGTAGAAATCGGACGTCTTGAACGGTTTGTCGGAGACATTGAATTGCAAAAGGGGCTCCATACTCCTCAGCCTGCGCCGCCGACAGGCAAAAAAGTCGCAATTATTGGCGCAGGCCCTGCAGGGTTAACGACCGCCGCAGACTTAGCCCAATTAGGCCATAAGGTTGTAATTTTTGAAGCCCTACATACTGCAGGAGGAGTACTAGTTTATGGCATCCCAGAGTTCCGATTGCCAAAAAAAATTGTTCAAGCAGAAGTTGATTATATTAAGAAGCTAGGTGTAGAGCTACGAACAGATGTTATGGTGGGTAAACTTTTCAGTATTGAAGAATTGCAAAAAGAGTACGATGCAGTTTTTATCGGCACCGGAGCAGGATTGCCCCAATTTCTGGGGATACCAGGCGAAAACTTGTGTGGCATCTACAGCGCCAACGAGTTTCTCATCCGTGTTAACCTCATGAAATCCTATAACTTCCCTAAGTACGACACTCCTGTAAAAGTTGGCAAACGTGTGGCAGTAGTAGGCGGAGGCAACGTCGCTATGGATGCTGCCAGAAGTGCAAGGCGTATGGGCGCCGAAAAAGTCACTGTAATTTACCGCCGTTCCAGACAGGAACTGCCTGCAAGACATGAGGAGTACGAGAACGCCGTGGAAGAAGGCATAGAATTTGAATTTCTTGCCACCCCGAGCAAGTTTATTGGAGATGAGCAGGGATGGGTCAAGGGAATTGAGCTTCTTAGCATGCAGCTTGGTGATCCTGACTCATCAGGCAGGCGCCGCCCAGTCCCGGTCCCAGGCTCAGAAACTGTCATGGACGTAGAAACAGTCATTGTCGCCATCGGACGAACTCCGAATCCTATCATTCAAAGTGAAACTAGAAGTCTAGAAACCACCAAACAGGGCACAATCGCTGCGGACAAAGAGACTGGTAGAACTAGCATAATAGGCGTCTACACCGGAGGAGACATAATGACAGGTGAAGCTACAGTCATCAGCGCCATGAACTCAGGCAAAAAAGCTGCCAAAGCCATACACAACTATCTCGTGAATAAATAAACCGGCTAAACAGGCGGCACAACCTATTATTTTAAATCTCTAATCTATTATATTGCTGTTCAAGCGCTATTGACCTTTACAATTTATTCATAAAATAACCCAAATATGCGTCCACAAGGATACTGTTGAAAATTCTCTCTGCGAGTAGTTCCGCTATGCCTTCCTAAAGATAGTTGGGGCATAAAATTAAAAGATAAACACACATATTAAAATTCATGAACATTACACAAGCACTTAGGCTTAGCGCTTTTTTAGTGGGTACCATCATTGTAATTTCAGGCATTACAGATTTAGGAACATTAGGAAATACCAGCACCTACACATTTTTATCCAATGGCGGAAACGGAGTCTTAAAAATCGTTATCGGGCTAATCCTGATGACCATAGGCGCTAAACCAAGTTTTGTTTTAGCTATTGTAAATCTAACGTTTGATAAAAACAGGATTTAGATAGAGCTTGCATCCTTCGCGTAGTCATTAGAAGCTGAACTAAAAGTATAGTCGCTTCTACACACGGTACAGTTTACTTAAATGAAGTATAATAAACCCAAAACCAGCATTTTTGCTTTCAGCCGTTTTGTGAGAAGATTGCTTTGTATATTTCGTTGGCGATTATTTGTCCTCCTTCAGTGTTAGGGTGGAGTCCGTCAGGGAAACATTCAGGGTAGTTAGCTAGAACAAAATGCACATCAATTATGGGTAGTGCGGCTTCATTTGCCACTTGTTTGATGTAGGGTATTATGTTTTGTTCGAAGTATTCTGGGCTTATGTTACCGCCTTGATCATTAAATATAGGAGGAGGCAGCACTATCCAGATTTTTGGCTCACTTGCAAGCACCTTAAACGTATTAATTAGCAGCTTGTAGTCGTCTACGAAGCTTGAGTTGAATTGATGGACACTTGACCGGGCATCGTTGGTTCCCAGCATTATTATTACTATATCTGGCTGGAACTCCAGTGCGCTCTGGAATTCGCTTGTGTTCATATAGGGAGCTTCAGATTTAAGAGAGACCATGGTTCCGCCTACGCCAAAATTACCAATCGTGTAGCTAGTGATACTGCCGTAAGGGTTGATATCTTTGGTTGGATATTCGGTATAATTACCTATTGTGAAGGACCCGCTGCGTCCGAGCTTTTGCCAAAGTTCGTACGGGTACACTGAACCCTGCGTTAGACTGTCGCCTATGCATGCAATACTAACTACATCTATTGCAGGCTTCTTGTTTGCAGGTGTCAAAGCGATATATGCTGCTATTGCTGATACGGCTAGCAGGATGGCTATTGTAGCCATTAGCAATTTTTGGTTCTTTTTGTTCATCAGGCATTAACCGCCCCGATCAGCTTCTTGATGTATGGCATTCTTTTCAGTATAAGGATTATTATCAGGTAGACAAACAAAGTGATTATTGTCAGTAACGATGCCACTATAATTGGGTCGAGTATGTTGTGGTTTATTGTAAAGCCAAAGTAGCCCAGTTGGATAGATTCGATTATAATTACCACATAGCCAGCTATCGTGAAGACATTGATGTTTAGCTGGTAAGATGTAAACAAGTCAAAGAATGGTATAATCCATTTCTTCTACCTTATATAAATGGAAGTTTAGATGATTATGCTGGTTTTTATTGATGAGTTGGAAGGCTTTAAATATTTAGGGGTTTACGTTTGAAAGCAGAAACTTACAGGTTACGGTTGACAGTATGACTTTGGTGAAAATTCGTGAGATTTTAGATGGTAACTATTCGGACCAGCAGGTTACGATACGCGGCTGGGTTTACCGTAAACGTAGCGGAAAAGAGTTAATTTTCCTTTTGGTTAGAGACTCAACGGGGGTTATCCAGTGCACAGTTAAAAAATCCAGCACAGCATGGGAACAAGCTGAGAAACTTACTATTGAATCTTCATTAAGTTTAACAGGCGTTACAAAACCAGATACACGAGCGCCAGGAGGATTTGAAATTTCTGCTGAATCCATCATTATCATAGGCTTAGCCGAAGTTTTTCCCATCACCAAGGACAAAAGTGAAGAATGGATCCGTGACATGCGCCATCTTTGGCTACGAAGCCGCAAAATGAGCATTGTCATGAAAATTCGCGCCAAAACCTTACAATACGCACGCGAGTATTTTGAGAAGGA
>CAYRSV010000022.1:0-38456 GCA_964427115.1 uncultured Candidatus Bathyarchaeia archaeon
TCTGAGATTCTCCCGTTCAATGGAAGTTCAATTCCCATCCCCAGCTCCAAGTCATGAATTCATATACTACGTCTTCAAATCGCTTCTCAGCAATTGGAGAAATAATTGCTTCTACTAGTGTTTCTTAGTTGACGGGAATTTGCAGGCGCGCGGAGTTATTTTGGTATTATCAACTATTTGTATATCCTGATCTACGCTGATAATATAAGAGGTCCAAGCTTGTAATTGTAGCCAAGCAACAACAAATTCGTATTAGAAGCTTAAATTCTAATGCTCTTGGTGAGTATTGCGTCAAGAACCATGAAAAAACTGTCAGTAGATTCATTTAAAGACGGCCAGAGCTACAAGGACTCACCCAAAATTGCAATGCACAAGTGGAAAGGGGAGACACTACCCACTGCTTATCCGCCATACTGTGAACCCATTAGCACATGTCTTCCCGTCATTGCAAGCACAAAACACAAGATGAAGCGTGATTACAAGCTAGCTAAGCTAGCTGAGATATGCTTGTTCCAAATGAGGAAATAGGCCATCTACAACAGTTGATGAGTTTAACGATAATAATCAGCTTCCCTACCTAGTAGGTATAAGCCTAATAGCAATAGGTACTACAAGCTTACTAACTTACTTTAAGAAAAGAAATAACGGCTCATAGGAAAAGTAGAATTGGCGCTATTTACAAATTGGGGTTTTATTCCAATCATCTGCTCAAATTATGGCTCATAGTTTTTCGTAAATTTTGTGCTCTTTTGTTTTTAGGGCTATTTTTCTTAGTTTAGTTTGCTTTGGGTTTTGCTTGGGCGATTGGCTATTTGGATGGGTAATGCTTATTAACGTTTTTAGTACCTAATAAATTATATTACTGGGGAAACCATGAGTAGTTTTCCGAATAGGGAATGAGGGGTTTAAAGATAAAAGTTATAAAAACTTCCGAGGGCGTAAACAATAACGCTGACCCGAATTCATTAAATAAAAATTCAACATACGTCTTTGAGTCCAAAATATATCCCCTGAGCAAAAGTCTGCTTGATAATGTACGAATTATAAAAGAGGCTGAACGTAAAGGCAAACGCTTCTGCCCTAACTGCGGAAGCAAGATGAAAACCTGCTGTGAATTGCATCGTCAACTTAACATAGCAGAACACAAGCCTAACGGAGTGCATGAGGGTCCTGAAGAATGGATTTGTCTATACTGCGGAATAAGAGAGTATAAAGACCCAGCAATGCGCACTAAATATGGGCTAGCAGGCAAACTTTAACTGTCGCAAGACTATCAAAAGATAATCCAAACGCAAACAAATTTATATCCGCTTTTTCGAACCGCCAAGATACACAATTCGCATACCAATTAAAACCTGCATCCAGGCATGTGGATAGTTGTACCTTTTTGTCTGTGTGCTCTTCTGATGGCATGCTTATAATTGGTTGATATTTAAAGTAGTCTTATTAGTTGCTTTTAGCCTTTTGAAGGCAATGAACGAGCACTCTCTTCATTCAGAATTAAAAAAGGTCTACTCAATTCCAGGCGATATATTTGAGGTTAAGTTAGGCAACTATATCGTCGATATATTGCGTGATGAGTTAGTAATTGAAATCCAGACCAGAAATTTTTCTGCTCTCAGAAAAAAGCTTCGAGCGCTCGTTAAAACGCATCAGGTCAGGTTGGTATATCCCTTAACAGAGAAAAAATGGATAACACACGTAACCAAAGAAGGCACACCAATTAGCAAGCGTAAATCTACAAAGAAGGGCAAGCTAACTGACCTTTTTCGCGAATTAGTCAGAATCCCTGATATGCTTGGTGAGGATAACTTTTCCTTGGAAGTCTTGTTCATCGACGAAGAAGAAGTCAGATGTAATGATGGAAAAGGAAGCTGGCGACGAAGAGGCATCAGCATCAAAGAAAGGCGACTAATTAAAGTGAACGAGCGATTCCTCTTCCAAGACAAGAGCGATTATCTTAAAATTTTGCCCGCGCACTTGACTGAGCCTTTCACTAACAAAGAACTTGCGAAATCAGCCAAAATCCCAGACAGAACTGCACGACAAATAACTTATTGCCTAAGAAAAAGTGGCATTATTCAAGTAGCTGAAAAGAAGGGCAGAGCGTTGTGTTTTAAAAAGACTTAGAAAAAATCAACGTATACCCAGATGCAAATATATGCCCAATATTTGCGGGGGTACTATGAAAATCTGCAAAACGTTATCTTCTCCTTTCCAAATTATGGTTCATGAAGCCAAAGCAATGGGCAGCCATAGAGGGTAAAAGACCACTGAAAAAGGCAAGAAAAGAAAGCACCCAAACATGTGTAAGAGATGGGTTGTCTCCATCGGTAGCATTCAAGCCATTACCTTCAGAAGATCAAAAAGAGATAGCAGCATAAACGTTCCACAATTGTTTATACGTTGAAACCAAACAAAGAATTGTTTGGACTGTGGAAATTTAATTAATTAGTATGTGAGTAGGCTTATAGGGTGTGCTTTCATGGTTCAGATTGTAAAGTTTGCATCCGACTGGGTTGTTTTTGAACATGAAGATAAATGCTATTTCATTACTTGTGATCATGAGTTTGATTCAAGAGAACTGTCTGAGATTGCACAAATGTCTTTTGATCAAATCAAGAAAAAATATAAAGTAACTCTAGATAGTAACGAAGACGAATCAAGCTACTGTTCTTGCTGTTAACTATGTTTGCCCACTTACATAGCGACAGTAGGTGCTCCTATAATGAAGGGTACTGCTCAGAAGCGAAGTTTTACTTTATTCTTTTACATAATTTTTGGTTTTGCAGCAGTTTTCCTTTCTTGTGAGGCCTCTTATGTTTTGGGGCAAACTCAAAACCCCTATTCTGTTGCCTTGGCATTCCCAAATTTAGAGTTTAACCAACTCGCCGGAATATTTACCCCTGCCGATGGAACCAACAGGCTTTTTGTTATAGAACAGATTGGAGTTATTCAAGTGTTTGAAAATTCTCCAACCATTGCAACATCAACGGTTTTTCTCGATATCCGCAATAAAGTATTGTATGGTGGCGAACAAGGACTTTTAGGTCTCGCATTTCATCCTAACTATGAATCAAATGGGTACTTTTATGTCAACTATGTTGCGGATAACCCCCGCAGAACAGTTATTGCCAGATACTCAGTTTCACCAGATAACCCTAACCAGGCACTAGAAAATAGTGAATTAGTCCTGCTTGAGGTCAATCAGCCATTTTCTAATCATAACGGTGGACAACTAGCGTTTGGACCCGATGGATACCTATACATAGGATTAGGCGATGGAGTCTCAGCTGGCGATCCTCTTGGAAATGGCCAGAGCCTTTCGACATTACTGGGTAAAATTTTACGTATAGACGTAGATTCGCCTTCTAAAGAAAGAAACTACGGCATATCTCCGGACAATCTGTATGCTGGCAACTCTCTAGGTTACCGGGAGGAGATTTATGCTTACGGACTACGCAACCCTTGGCGTTTTAGTTTCGATGTGCCTAACGGGCGGCTTTGGGTCGGAGATGTCGGTCAGAATCAGCGCGAAGAAATCGACATAATCGAGAAGGGAAAGAACTATGGCTGGAATATTATGGAAGGAAGTTTACCCTATTCCGGCGGGGACCAAACAGGGTTAGAATTGCCTGTTTGGGAGTATGGTCGTGACGAAGGAATTGCTATTGTCGGCGGTTATGTGTACTATGGCTCCACTTTACCAGAACTTTACTCAAAATATATCTATGGCGATTTTGGTTCAGGCAAAATCTGGGCACTTCAGTACGATGGCGTTAGCTCGCCCATAAATACTCTGCTAGTTGATACGGATCTCCGCATTTCTTCATTTGGGGTGAACGGACAAAACGAACTTTACATATGCTCTCTTGACGGGCAAATATATTCTCTGAGGACCAGCGCCAGTCCTTCTCCAAGCCCCATTCAGTCCCCCTCATCAACATCTACCCCCACGCCTATCCCTACTCCAAGCGCCACCCCAACTCCAACCCTAAGCCAATCACCGTCCATATCGGTTACACCACAAGAAACTTTAACCCCACAACCTCAACCTCCAGAAAATAATACCCTATCATATGTAATTATCCTATTAGTTGCTCTAGCAATAGTGGGCGCGACTGCATTTATTCTTAAAAAAAGGCAACAAAAATGAAGGTTTCACCGACGTTTGCATAAGCTTGTTTTATGCTAATTCGTGGGCTAACCGCATTTTATCCTGTTAATTTGTAATTGTACGGTTAATTAAAAAACTATGCTGCAAATTCTCCGCGGGCTGAGTAAATTTAGGTTCATAATTTTGGTTGATTTCAAAATAACGCAGACTGAGTTGATAAAATAGCTTAAGAGTGCTTGCTTGCTATAAAGGGGCAGCATGCAACTGAAAAAAATTACTTCAGCGATACTTATCATCTTTATTGCATGCCTTGTTGTTGTCAACTCCAACACTGGTAACTCTGCACATAATGTATATGCAGAGGCAGCGTACCCAAGTACGATATCTTTTTCCGGATACACTTGGTATGTGGAAAACGGTGTGCAACGTGTTAACCCTGGGCCTAATTACTGGTCAAATAACCCAGAAAACGTCTGGGTTGATGAGAATGGTTGGCTACACTTAAAAATTGCCTACAGGGATGGTCGCTGGTACTGCGCCGAGCTAACCTCAACTCAAACATTCGGATACGGTACATACGTTTTCTATACCATGAGTCGCGTAGATACTTTAGATAAAAACGCGGTTTTGGGCTTATTCACCTATAAGGATGACTCACATGAGGTGGACATAGAATTTTCCAAATGGGGCATTGCAGACTTAAACAATGGCTGGTTCACAGTGCAGCCGCCTCCATACATCGACGGCGACAACCAGAAATCCTTCAACTTCCAACTATACGATGACTACTCCACCCACTCCTTCACCTGGACGAAAAGATCCATATATTTCCAAAGCTTCGGAGGTCACTACCCTGTTGGAACACAACCAGCCGGCAACATCATCAGCAGCTTTACCAGCTATGAACGCATAAGCCCTCAAGGCGTAAGAGTCCACATCAACCTCTGGTTATATCAAGGCAATGCACCGTCAAACGGGTTGCCTGTTGAAGTGGTCATAAAAGGATTCCAGTATATTCCAGATAAGGTATAATCTCGAACCTTATCTGTTCCCCATCATTTTTAGGTACCTGTTTCAGTTTTTCCTTGTTGGCTTTATTTTTGTTGTTACAGCTTGTAGTCACAAATTTATATACAGTATAGTGGAGGGGTGTAGATTTGCGAGGTAGAAGGAAGTTGGAATTCGAGTTCAAATGTCCAATATGTAAGAAGAATTTCCCAAACCCAGGCGAACTAAGAGACCACAGGCTAAAAGCACACAGCATACTAAACGAAGTCAGATACAAAGCATAGTCTGCACTAAAAAAGCTCTAACAAAATTAAACGATGGTAACGACATTAGTGCCACATCTATAGGTGGATAAATAAAACAATATTTGCCGACAGATGCTACCAAATGTTGCAGCTTGTGAACCGTACGGTAAAAATTCAAACTGCCGACAATCAAAACCAAAAAGCAACTTAGCGCATTAAAACTTGCTATGAGCTCTATTTTGTGGGTGACTAAATGTTTTTACTCACGGGCTGTCTTATGTTTGTAGGGTTTTATGGATAGGCAAGAAGCTGCAGATTTGAAGTTGTATGATCGGTTCTGTTCTCTTCAAGGTCAGCCCTTTGCGTTAATGCCGCCAAACGTTGATAGTAGGCTATCAAAAGGTTACCAGACCCACATCAAAAGACACTAAAAAGAGGTGTAGCAAACTAACGAGTAAAACAAGTTCCGCGTATGCGCAGGTTTTTTACATAGCGTAACTGTCCATAGGACCTCGCCATAAAAACAGGTTGTATGAGGAATTTTTGTCAAAAATATTGCTTGTTAGGAGATAATAGACAATGAAAGTAAATGAGCAAAAAGATTTGGATAGATTGCAAATGCTTTCCGGTTTTCAGGATTTGATGGATTTTGGTTTTTTGGATGCTTTGTTGGGGCGACGTTCTAGGCGGTTCTTTTTGGGTGCTGAGATTTCAGATGGGGTGTTTGCGTATAAGTCACGGCATGAGGTGATGCCTCTTAGCGAGGAGGAAAAGCTACTGGTTGTGGCTGCATGCGGAAGCAATACTGGCTGGCATAACCTAATTTATCGAGCACAGAGATATGCGCCATATCTTTCCAACTATGCCTGTGCCGCTGGTGGGCGCACCTTCCCATCCGCAGCAGGCTTCCATACAAGCATGACCTTCTTCACCGACGATGAAGGTGTTTACGTTTTAGATGCCCGTAGCGCCCAAGCCTTCGCGGAACGCAACAATGAGGGCATGCTCGATTTTGGCACGGTTCTTAGTGCCTTGAAGAAGCACATCCGCAAGATTCAGGATGGTCGTCTGCAGTTGCCCTCTGAGGTGCCCTATGTTGAGCCACATAATACTTGGGTGGTGAACAAGCCGGGATCTCTTCTTGTAATGCCCGTGGGAGATTTGGCACAGCATGAGTTGGCAGCTTTGTGCTATTATTTGCAGAACGGTAGCGTTTTCTTTGACGACATTAACCGTCGCTCAATTCCTGGAATAGAAAAGTATCGACACCTTGCCAACGTGGATAACCCTTTGCCGTTGACGTTTCTTGAGCAGTGGAACCTTAGCGAGATAGCTGTGGAGCTATCGATTAGCTGCTATGCGGGGGCGTTAATGCTGCAGGCTATGGGATTAGGGGGCTGGATGTTTGATGGAATAGACCCGTTTGCGGTGCTAGGTGCAAGTGGTAAAGCCGAAGTTGCGGGCTTAAAGTTTCGGTATGATACTGATGAACGTTGGCCATACCCTAACCCTACTGGGCTTGAAGGTGTTATGGAAGGTTTTTGCCCGCCACATTATAGAGATATGCGGTCGGCTGTAGAAGCATTATGTGACCGTAAATTCGGTCCCGGAGGGCCATTTAACCCTGATACTCCAGGACCTTGGAAGGACTCCCGAAATGTGCGTTCCGCTGCTCAAGTGCATAATCAAGAGTTTCGTGAGTGTGTAGCGTTGCAGGCTCAGTATATCTATGATGCTTTCGGCAAGTTTCCGGGCACGGTTCCCTCGATGTTCGCCATAACCTGTCTGCAGGCTCATCATCTCGATTTGGACTTCTATGACAAGTTCTACAAGCCAGGCGCTTATCTAAAGACCCATGCTCAGCATATGGTCCGTTGGCATCCCCAAAGTCAAGCCTAGATTCAGTTAAAAAATGCCTGTCTTTATGCAGGCGGGCATGGACACTTGGGCTGTGTGTCCTGTAAAGCTAAGTTTACCTGTTCTTTTTTCAATAGCGAAAACGTTGATGATGCTGGTATCCATGTTGGCGACTAAAAGGTAACCATCGGTGGGGTCTATGGCAAAGCCGCGAGGCGTTTTGCCTCTAGTGGGTGTGTGGCTTAAGTAATCTAATTTACCTGTTTTCTGATTAATGCGGTAGGCTACAATGCTGTCATGCCCCCGATTAGAACCATAAAGGTACTCTCCAGATACCGTTACATGTAAATCTGAACCGGTATTTTCACCGTGAAGCTTGTCAGACAAAGTATACACCGTTTCTATCTCGCTAAGTCCCCCAGTTTTTTTATCATAGTTCAGCGCGGTTATAGTTGAGTTTAATTCGTTGATAAGATATGCGAATTTTCCCTTGGGGTGAAATACGAAGTGGCGGGGTCCAGAGCCGGCGCTGATTTTACACCACGACGGCTTGTTGGACTCTAGCTTACCGGTTTCAGAATTGAACCTGTATATCATGACTTTGTCTATCCCAAGGTCAGGCACGTAAAGATGAGTATTAGCTTCGTCTATCACTGCAGCGTGGGCGTGGGGTCCAGTTTGGCGTTTGGGGTGCACGCTAGAGCCTTGGTGCTGTATGTGGTCTACTATGTTGCCTAATTCGCCGCTTTTTTCTATGCGAAAGACGGTTATGCTACCATTTGCATAGTTTGCCACAAAGGCATATCTGCCTGTTTTGTCAACGCTCACATAGGCAGGGTCTGGTCCCTGGGTGAGTTGTCTGTTCAGAAATTTGAGTTGCCCAGTCTCTTGGTTAACCGAAAAGGCGCTGGTTGTACCTGTTGGCTTTCCCTCATACTCTTTTAGCTCGTTAACTGCATACAGGTACCTGCATGTCGGATCTAGCGACAGAAAAGAGGGATTCTCACTAGATGCCTTGTCTATTGGTTCTAAAGCACCTGAGCATAGATCCAGTTGGTAAACATAGATGCCTTCGCTGCCCCTGCCCGTATAGGTTCCAACATAAACCAAAACTTGTCCAGACAAACTTTACACCTCAAAAACCCTAAATTCCGCTCAATAGATAGTGGTTTTTAGAATTATTATCTATTTCAAACCCTGCCTGCTTTGCAATTTTCTGCCATGCGTAAAACATAAAACGATTTCAAACTATACTTACTTCCATTTGTGGCGACTATGTATGGATAAGATGGATATCAGATTCGAATGGTTGCGCGATTCAAAGGCAGTATATGTTCACGCTTCAGGTGACAGTCCAGAGGAAGCTGCCTTGGCTAAAATCATTGCTTGGGCGAATTCAAAAGGCATAAACAAGCAACCAAACGTGAGCCTATTAGGCAGAAACACTTACCCAACTAACCACCCTGAGCCTCATGGATATGAATATTACCTGGTCGTTAGCAATGATTTTGTGCCTGAAGGCGAAATAGAAGTGAAAACATTGCCTGGCGGGATGTATGCAGTTCTGCAGTTCAAAAACCTGTTTATGATGCAAGACGCCTGGATTCGCCTTATAAAATGGGTTGAAGATAATGGTCATGAACCAGTAGGAATGTACAAAAATGAACATGGCTGGGTCAACAATGGCTTCGAAGAACTGCTCAACTGGCAAGAGACTCCAAACCGAATACCACCCGATAAATGGACATTTAACCTCTGGCTCCAAATAAAAACAAATAAACCTAATCCATAAACATAACCAAAAGGCTATTCTTAAGCCAAAGCCTCGCTAAACATCAAGCCATATTTGGTGCTGTTTTTCTTCTATATTAGCTTGAATGCCTTCTTGGCTACTTTTAATAAGCAGTTGATAGTAATGCGTTTTTATGGAGATTGACGAGTTTAAGCTGGAACGTTATGCGTCTAAACATAGGGCAGATGTAAAATATGTTCTTGGCGCGTCGGATTGCGAAAGTTTTGCGGTTGGCGAGCTCCTATCAGAGGAAGAGCTGGCTGAGTTACATAATTTAAAAATGGTCTATTCTGAATCGCAAGGAAACACACTACTGCGAAAAGAAATCGCTAGCCAATTTCAAAATTCCGATTTTTCACAGATACTTGTCACTGTCCCGCAAGAGGGCATATTCCTCACTCTAAACACGCTACTAAAAAAGGGCGATAAAGTCATCGTACAGGTCCCCTGCTACCAATCCCTATGCGCAATTTCCAGCGCCATAGGCGCCAAAGTTACCCCCTGGTCTCCTGTAATCATAAAAGACCAATGGCACTGGGACATAGAGTTCCTCAAAGATAAAATCGATAAGACCACAAAACTTATCCTGATTAATTCCCCGCACAATCCCACAGGGCACTTATTTACCAAAAAAGAGTACGAAGAAATAATTGATCTTGCAAAAGAAAACAACTGTTATGTACTCTCCGACGAAATGTATCGCACACTAGAATACCAGCAGGAAAACCAGCTGCCCATAGGTTCTGATATTTACGAAAAATGCATCTCCCTTTCAGGGGTATCAAAAACGTTCGGTCTTGGCGGTTTAAGGATCGGCTGGCTAAGCATAAAAGAAGATGCACTCCTTAAAAAAATTCTTCAACTAAAGGACTACACGACGCTTTCTAACAGCCCAATAAGCGAATACATCGCCCTAGTAGCATTACGGAAAAAAGATCAGATTTTAAGCAGAAACATGAACATAATCCAAAGCAACCTAAGACTGCTTGATGAATTCTTTGCCCGCCACAGCGATAAGTTCAGCTGGTTTAGACCCAAAGCTGGACCGGTGGCATTCGTAAAAACTGAATTTGAAGGAAACATCGAAAAATTCTGCAGCGCCCTTATCCGCGAAAAAGGTGTTCTACTCATGCCCGGCACCATGTTCGACTACGGACATCACTACTTCCGACTAGGCTTTGGAAGAAAAAACCTGCCTGACGCTCTAAACCTATTCGAAGAATACATCAACAAGAACCAAGCACGATAGGTCATTATTTTTTCCTTTTCGAATTGGTAGATTATGCTTTAACTTAAGCGCCATGATACTCAAAGCTTATTTTCTAACTAATTGGCTAAGTTTGACTTCTTCAGGGCTTGTGGTATCCCAGTTCCGTTCTAAATGTCTTTAGTTTTGCAACTTTTTGATGGTTGCCTGTTCGTAGGCGTTCTTGATCATCCAGACCATTACGTTCTGAACGGTCATTTCTAGGTGGGTATGTTTATCTGACTGGAATGATAATTTATCGGAAGGGGATGATGTCGCCGTCCCAGCCTTAGGGCAAAGTAAATTTTATTGATGATTTTTTTTCTGTATTCTTAATGCTTTTCTCTAGTTATAAGGTTTTTTGAAATCTGGTGGAGTTTTCAAGGGTAACTAAAATCCTGACTAAAACTTTTTGTTTTCTAAATAAATGCTGATAAAAAGCTTTTTAACACTCAAATTAATAATCAACTTAAACGTAACCTGCTATGCTGAAAAACGTACATGAAATGTGGTTATTTCCATTATTTCAGTTACGTAAGTCTACTCCAGAAACTAAAAAGAGGCAAGGTTTGTCCTTTTGACCAAAGTCAAGAAAGCCAAGTTGATACTTGGTCTCCTGTTAGTCTCAATCGGTATCTTTATAATTTATCTTGGAGGTTTTTTTGGAATCGGACCGAGCATATATTTTTTTATTCCAGGTTTAATTTTACTCGTCACTGTTCCAGAAAGTGATAAAGAAAAGGCTCTACCACGTGGATTAGCCCTTTTCGGGTCTACGTTGTTGTTAAGTTCAATATTCGCTGGTTATACTTTTTTCGCGATGCTGATATTAGGGGTGTTTTTTTCGATAGAGTTTGCTTTCTTTGCATTGGGTGGTTTCCCCCTATCGATACTTGTTCTCCGCAGGGTTTCCTCAAAATACTTGTGGCATGCCTTAATGGCGTTTTCGATTTCTATTCTGAGTTTGGGCATAATTGACGATTTATCGTTTGGAGTAATTTTCTTAAGTTCTAACCCTTTTTTGTTTTTTTGCTCTGCATTTATCCAAGCTTTTTCATTTTGCGCCATCCTCTATTTCCTGACTAAAAAAACAAGGCAATATTTTCACAAGTAGGCATTGTATTTAGACAAACCCGCAGAGTTCAATTTTGGCTTTATGGTTGCTGTATCCGTTCAAGTACTAGGTGTTCCTTTATGGTGGGCTTCTGGCACCTTAAGCCCATATAGTAGGGAGTATTCGGTTTATTTGAAGCCTCAAAGCCCAAAAATAGACGAGAATATCACAGCACATGTAACGAATGCTCCAACAATTCCTTTGCTAAGAGCAGTTCCTTATTTTTTTAAAAATATTTTTGATACTAATAGAAAAATCGTTTTGGGGGTGCGAGACTCAACCCTTGTGGTTGATGTCTGCGGTGGCGTAATTCCTAAAAGTGCTTGAGCGGGTCAATTCTACTCTTCTTTTGGCTTAGCTATATTGGATTTTTTGAAAGGATTCTTGAACCATTTTCTATAGCTACTTTCAGTAGCTTCCCTCACTACTTCAGCAATTTTTTGAAGTTCAAGGTCATCAACGTTTTTACCAATTATTCGGATTGTTCTAGTTTCCTCTAATCTTTTAATCGACTTACTGTAAATGTTATCCTTGTGAGAAGATAATTTTTGCGCAAAATCATCTAATAAAATCATTCGATTGACATCACTTTTGGGCAAGGGTAATCTGATTATGATTTCTTTTTCATTTGACTTCTCAATTGGAATCTTTGGAGCTTCAACCTTGTCTTTTGGGAACCATAGTCCATGTTTACTTTCAACTTGTCCTCTTAGCTCAAGACTGGTCAGATAACTATGAATTGTGGTTCTATGTTTACCAAGTTTCTTTGCGAGTTCTTGTGCACTAATACCCTTAGCACTACTTTGTTTTACTAAACTTAAACAACTGTCCCAATTGTCCATCAATTCATGGTCTTTTTTGCTCGACATTGTAGCTACACAATCGAGAATACGATTTGTGCCTAAATATCCGTTTCGATGAAACATGATTCCGATAACTAACACAGAAATAAATTGTCAATCAGTAACTTCAGAAGTTAAGAACGATTTTTGGAGTTATGGCGAGTATGAACTCGTCGGTCATGGAAAACAGACATCAACAAAATGCGGAACATTCAACAAATTCATGGGATGCTTAAATTACAAGGCACATAACCAGACACGGTTCTTCGATGAAAGCTTAGACAAGGACTCTGTTTTCGTTAAACCAATTTACCATTCATGTGATAAACCCTCTTGCCCCATCTGCTATAAGTACGGCTGGGCAGTAAGGGAAGCTTACCGAATGGAAGCTCGACTAAAAGAAGCTTCAAAGCGTTTTGGGCTACCAGTTGAACATAGTCGCAAGTATTAGAAGCGAAGATTACGGCTTAAGCCTCGATGACCTGCGCAAAAAAGCCATAAAACTAATGTCAAATCGCGGAATTATCGGCGGTTCCATAATCTTTCACGGTTTCCGCTACGCTAACAAGAAAGAAGCAAAAATCAAAGGCGTTCCTTTCGGCTGGCGATGGAGCCCACACTTCCACGTTCTTGGCTTTGTTGGTGGCGAAGGGTATGGTAAATGCCGAAAATGCAAAGGCGGTGACTGTTATGCTTGCAAAGGCTTTGAAGGTGCGACAAGACGCGAAAACAAAAAAGATGGTTGGCTCGTCAAAGTCCTTGATAAACGCAAAACTGTTGGCGGAACATGTTGGTATCAACTGAACCATTGCTCTATTCAGAGAGGCTCAAAAAAGTCTCATGCAACAACATGGTTTGGTGCTTGCTCTTACCGCAAACTCGAGATAATCAACGGAGAAAAGGATGTTGGAATACAGCATAAATGCCCTATCTGTGATTCCGAATTAGTGCATGTACGCTATTTAGGACAAGAAAAGCTGTTGCTTACTCGGCGTGGTGAAATTCAATGTATGTTTGCTAAAGATGGAACACCTCTATGGGAAATAGCGCATGAAGGTGAATGTCACGGAGGCTGTGGCTAATGATTCGTCAACAAAGACGACGTTTAGAGCGCCAATGGAGCAAGATAAAGGTAGGCGAAATATGCACAGACTTCATTGCACAAAACGACCTATTCACCCCACCCCATATTATTTCCTTTTTAGCGGTGAAAATATCAGAGGATTTAGTCTTCATTGGAAATGTGGGGCTCTTTGACTACAAGAAGGGAGGCAATGGTCACGGAGTATTCCTAACAATGAGCATTTTCAATGGCGGTTCCCTAAGAAATCTATATTCTGAAAGGGTGAGTTTTGTTCAAGAATATGATTCATGGGAGGTTGACGAAATTGATTGATTGCTTGATGCATCGTTTGGCTCTTGCGCAACGTTCGGCAAGGGAAAGCGGAGCGACCCGCGAAGCGGGAGCGACACGTTAAGACCTTAGTTGCTAATCACTCAAAATCTTCTAATTTTTCTGATAACCTTTGTGCTGTTTTAATCACTGATTTCATAAAGCCTGTTACCGTTAGCTTGTTTGTTTCCTCTCTAAGTTCAATCTTCCTCTTGTCAGCAAGTCGCGCTATGCTCAGAGCAAGCTTATCAGCATTTCTATTAACCCAACTATTTGGAATTCTCTTGGTTGCGTAGCCTGCTTTTAGAGAATGCTTATCTCGTTCATCATCTGCAAGCATCTGTTTAGAGCTAAAGCCGTGTTGAGAACCATCTAATTCAATATAGAGTTTCGCTGATTCGATTGCGATATCAACGTGTTTATGACCATCATATGCTTCTAAGGTATGTTCTACCTCAAGGTCTCTCAGTGCCCTTGAGAGCCTGAGTGCTTCAGGGGTCACGGTTTTTTGGTGCTTCATACAAAGGGCTGTTCCTACGTTCTTGATTGAGTAATTGTAAACTTGCTCGCTTACTGATACCTTACACACATAACAGTAGTATCTTTTACTTTGATAGATGTTTTTGGTTGGTGGCGGAGGTGGTGCTATCGTTTTCTGATGTGTCATGCAGAGAGCTTTGCCGTATTTTTTTCGTGAAAAGTGATAGACTTTTTCGCTAATGCCTTCTTTGCAGACGCTACAGTAATATTGCATAGCGAAGGATTAGCTGTCTGCTGATATAAGATTTTTGAATTAAAAATTAGCAAGCAAACTCAGTATTATACGAAAGCGTAAGGGAATGCCGTTCATTTTTTCAAAAAAAGATGAATTAATTTGGCTTTTTAAAATATGTTATTCCATCTGCTTGGCACACAAGTATACAATCGTCCTTGATGGCTTGTTCTATTTCAGCTTGGCTATGGCATATCACGGGTATCCAATTTACATTTGAGTCATCAAATACGCTAATATAGCGTTCTATGCTTCGAAAGTCCTTGTGTCCGAGTAGTTGTTTCACGTAAAATGTATTATGTTTAGAAAGAGTATATTCTTTGGATGCCTTGAAGCGCCTGAAATCGTATAGACATATTTGTTTTAGTTCTGGCATGTTGTAGTCTTTGGCTAATCGGTTTCTTGCGTGTCTGTACATGTCCCCTAAATAGTCCGAGCTTGAGACTTCGAAAAGCTTGCTATTTGCATTCAGTTGCTTTTTCTCTACGTAGATTTTAAGCAGTGCGATTGACTTGTTTTTTAGTTTCCCATCTCGCCCTACGGTATGCTTGGCTCCTGTAATGCTTACTAATCCAGTGTTTAGGTCAACATCCTTTACTGTTAACCATAGTAGCTCTTGAGGTCGTGTTCCCAAGTCTTTGAGCATAGAAAGTTTAAGCGCCATCTCTAAACGAAAATGGTTAATCATAAAATCTAAGAGGGTTTCCTTTGGTGCTCTGTGTTTTTTGTCGTACCTTTCATAAAAGGGCTTGTTCCATGTTAAACCGAGCGATTTTATGACAATGTTGTAAGATTCTATTAGGTTTTCTTTTCTTGCATTAGAACAGTTCTTTTTTGCAATAAAGAGTTTGACTTCTTCGGGGTTGTTTGTATTGCAGTTGCGTTCTAAATGCCGAAGCTCTTTAGCTACTCGTTTAATGGTTGTTTGCTCATAGGCGTTTTTTAGCATCCAGAGCATAACATTTGGAATGTTTAATTTTCCGATGTCTTGGGGTTGATTGTTTAATTCTTGTTGGGTTTCTTGGGTTTGTTTCTTCATCTTTTTCACTCCTTCAACCCCAAGGCTTTATAGTCGGGGACGATGCATTTTCAATAGGGGATGATGTCGCCGTCCCAGTCTGATTGTGAAAGATGACGAAATCATGACGGACAGACCCTGAGCATTTACACAAGCAATATGACTTTTTTAACAATTGTAATAAGGGGCGTTATTACAGTAATCAATGAGGTTAGAAGTTATGGAGTGTAGTCGCTGCGGCTTATTTATCGAGGGAAGCGATAGTTATGATTATCATGGTAAACCTTTGTGCGAAGATTGTTACATGTACGTAACGAATCCGCCTAGAGCCTGTGACCCAACTGCAGTAGCCTCCGCGCTATCAAGTCGAAAGCAATCAGGGCAATCAGGCGCTGAAGGCTTAACAGAGCTGCAGATGAAAATCTACCAGGCTATCGAACAAAAAGGCAAAATTACAAAAGAGGAGCTGGTGACGGCTGTTGGTATTAAACCCGAAGAGCTAGAGACACAGTTTGCAGTGTTAAGACACTGTGAACTCGTTCGCGCCCACAAAGAAGGCACCGCCGTCTACCTGACAAAGTGGTAACTCGCACATTGCTACAGCCGAAGGATCATGATTGATGAGCAGCCAGATACTAACTTTACCTGATGGTAGACAGATAGGCTATGCCGAAGAGGGCAAAGGCAACCCGGTTGTCTACTTTCATGGCACCGCAAGTAGTCGACTAGAAATTTTATTTCTCAAACAGTTTGCTCACGAATACCAATTCCGGCTAATAGGCATCGACCGACCCGGATACGGATTATCTAGTTATATGCAAAGATCCCGCCTTAGTGACTTTGCTTCTGATGTCAACGCAGTAGCTAACCATCTAAGGCTAAGCAGGTTTGCTGTTTTGAGCTGGTCTGGAGGTGGACCCTTTGCATTAGCCTACATGGCATTATATCCCGATCGAGTAACCCGCGCCGTCGCCGTAGGCACACCCGCTTTGCCCTTCGACCCAGCTACCGCTCACAATCGTAACCCTTTTGCAAAATTTGCCATGCGAACACCTTTCCTAGCCAAATTTGGTTTGAGAATGTTCCGAAAATCCGTACTTAAAGCAGGTCAAGATATTGAGGGCTACTTAGATTCTAAAGATGGCAAAGAGATGCTTAAGGGCTGGTCTAAGCCGGATGTCCAATTTTTTGCAGACCCAACAAGACTAAAATTAATGTATATTGCAGTGGCAGAGGGCTTTAGACAGGGCGGCGACAGTTTAGAGACAATCTACCAGGAACATAGACTTTTCATGAAGCCTTGGAGTGAACCGGTATGGCAGATTTCCCCCGGCAAGCTCACATTTTGGCAAGGCGCCCAAGACAAAACATGCGACACCAGTAACGTGCAAAAATATGCGCTGACCATCAAAAACGCCCGTGTGCAGATTTTCCCCGACGACGGCCACTGCGTCATATTCACTCAACCCCACTTGCTCGCTGCAAACCTCAACGGTAACCCACTGTAAAACCAATAGCGACAAAAATATTACACATAAATTTGTCACTGCCAAGGTGTTTATCTGGCTTCCAAATTAGATGTTATTCTTTCTAGCAGGTTATAGAAAATATAACTAGGCGCTTTAAGCTAAAATTCAAACTTGTTTACTTTGCACAGAGGAACATGTTTAGATTCTCGTGATGGGTTGGTTATCCGTTTGATTTTTAATGTAAACTTGGGAATTAAAATAGTACAAGGTGGCTTAACAAAAATATAAATTCTTTAATGTATCTAGGTTTCATGTCGATATTGTAGCTTTTTGAATGGTGATTGTTTTGAGTGAAAAAGATACTTCTAAAGAAAGTGAAACTACAAAGGCGGCAAGAGAGATTGATGCCCGTGTTCAATCCTGTATCCGTGAGTCCTTAGCGGCTAATATGCCTAAACTTGAGGAGCTTGATCCTGAAGCATATCGAAAGCTAACAGAAGCAGGCTTAGTCCTTGGAGCTAAGCTTGAAGAGCGTATGATCGGCATAATGCGGGAAACCACATTATCAGGTGGCCAACCTCAAGCTATAATACCTGTCTCAGCAATAGTTGCAGGGCTTTCTGCAAAGGCAGGGGTAGAAATTGCAGCTGTAGTTGTAGGTGTTGTAGCAGGCGATGTGGCAGGAACCATTGCGAGTAAAAAAATTGAAAAATAAGTTCTAAACCGAGATAAAAAATCATTACGAGAGTTGTGTTAGCTATTAATACTGCAGATAAGGATGCTAGTAACCAAGGTTTTGTAGACGCACTTTTAGTAAGGTTATACCGTTATCATATATTCACTCCCAGCAAATTTAGCGATGAGCAAATGGGTCTGTTATATGTCGGTACTTATGCGTTGAAAAAAGGTTACAAAATTCGAGTGCTAGATGAGCCTCATATTACACTTGACCGTCTACTTAAGGTCATGAGGTCGTTAAACCCTAAAATCGTGGGGTTTTACTGCGACCACGAAAATATGGCCATGGTCATATCGACTATCAAAGAAATTAAGAAACTTTTCCCGCAAGTTATTACTGTCGTAGGCGGCCCTCAAGCAAGTAATTATGATGCACATACCCTTAGCGAATCGGATTGCGATATAGCTGTTAGAGGCGAAGGAGAAATCACCTTTTACGAACTCCTTGAATGGTACAACAAAAAATCACCCCAACTAAAAGATATCAAAGGTATAACATACTACCATAGCGGCAAAATAACAAGAAATGAGCCTAGGAAAGTAACCGTTGACCTTGATATTTTTCCTATCCCTGATAGGAGCCTAAACGTAGATAGGCAGATGCCTGGCGTTGAAAATCTTGTTACAGGAAGAGGCTGCGTTTACCAATGTGCCTTCTGCCATGAAGGCGTCTCTGATTCTTTTTATCGCGCAAGGTCTGTGGATAATGTTGTTGAAGAAATAAAAATGCTGCTTCAAACGCGCAAACCTTACTACATAACAATACTTGACGACGTATTCATGCTTAACCATAATCGGGTGATTGAGTTTTGTGAAAAAATTAGTGCCCTTAGAGAACAATTTTACGATTTCGCATGGTATTGTGAAGCAAGAGCAGATATTATTGTTAAGCATCCTGAAATGATACAGGCTGCAGTAAAGGCAGGTATGGCTAGGATTCAAATTGGAATAGAATCTGGGAATCAATTTATTTTAGACAGCTACCGTAAAAATCTCACCTTAGAAGATATACGAGATGCTGTTCGCATCTGCAGTGAATATGGTGTTCTTTCAATTGTAGGAAATTTCATCATAGGCGGTGCACATGAGTCAAAACAGACCATTGAGGAAAGCATAAAATTTGCAGAAAATCTTTTAGAAATTGGCAAGGGCAGAATAGACATCATCACCACTTTGTATACGCCTTATCCTGGAACTTCCATGTATAATTCACCAGAACAATTCGGTCTAGAAATTTTAGATAAAGAATGCGTAACCGGTCCAGGAGATAACTACGTTTTTGTAAAGACAAAAGATTTGTCTAAATGGGAAATATTCCATTACAGACAGGTTTTCGAAGAAGCAATAAATTCAAAAATGATGAAACTGCTCCCAGAGATTCCAAATGATCTAATTCTAGAACATTTCAAAGCATTCATGAAAAATGGCATTAAAACTAAATGGTTCGATTTCTTCACCCGCTATTTCAACATCTATAACTACTTCGGCTTAAAACTTACCGAAGATTACAAGCATCTAGCCGAAGTTGATCCCTCAAAAATCTGGGAATATAAACCAGTAAGAACCGTCTTCTTAGGCACCACAATAGATGAAAATTTCATAATTGACCTTAAATATAAAATATTAAAACTCGATAAAATCTCTTCTCGAATAATTGAGCTAAGCTATGGCCGTCTTACTCTTTCTCAAATAGCCAGGGAGATTTCTAAAGAATTTTACGCTGATCAGCCAATAGAAGAAGTAAAGAAATATGTAAAGGAATTTGTATCCGAACTAAATAAGGAACGCCTAATTGTATTCTCCTACCTCTAACTAAACCCTTCTTTAAAGATATACTCTTTCAGGAGCTATTTTCCATTTGATTTGCTGACAAGAATTTAAGGTATACCATTCAGTTGCAAAACTCGTATGGTGGGCCGGACCGGATTTGAACCAGTGATCTTCGCCGCGTGAGGGCGACGTCCTAGCCGCTAGACTACCGGCCCACGGCTACGTCTGAAACAAGACTACGTTTTTCCCTTCATAAAACCTTTCCCCTCAAAAGACAAACACTCTATTGCTGAGTGTATGCATAAAATAAGAACGCCCTGCATTTCGAGCTATAGTATGACCAAGAACAGATCCTGTTTTTCTTTGCCTTCCTTGCAAGGAAGCAGATAGATCGCTATATAAGCTGCTTCACAGGCGCATAAACCATAGTTTACAGCAATTCAACACTTTTTTGTGTCCTGCTCAGAAAACTTTAAAGCCAATCACTTCACTTTTGATGTAGTAAATCCCCATGCTGTGTGCCGAGGTAGCTCAGCCTGGGAGAGCGCTCGGCTGAAGACCGAGTTGTCGCATGTTCAAACCCTGCCCTCGGCACCACAACATTAACTTTTCATAAACCTGCGGTTATCTTATTTCTCGGGTGTCTAAATTTGGTTTTTCGTCATTTTGCTTTAGGGCGTATGCTAAAAATAACTTTTTGTTAAATCCTTTCACGTATACTGACCTTTTAAGTCGCGCTACTTGACTTTTTAAAATCTTTGCTTCAAAACGTAGTGTGCTCATAGCTGGTTAAAAATAAAAAACAATACGGGTTGTTTTTTATTTTGGGTGCGCGGTGTCGTTTACCAGCCTGTTGGTTTCATTTGGGCCAATACTTGGGCTTGAATTAAGTAGTCGCCATCTGAACTATTAAGAATTTTATCAAATATTTCTTCAGTAAGCTTTTTTTCCAAGTAGCCTTTCTCCTGTTGAGTTCACCTGTCTTTTAAGGAGTATACAGTCAAAAGGCTTAAGAATACTATTCTAAAAATCGATATATTTCACATATTTCAAGCTTAAAAATAGTAAATTCTTTCTTGCTTAACTGATCAATTGCATCTTTCCTCATCTAAGTGTTGACGTGCCACTTTTATGTTTCAAAGTAGCGTTTAAAATAGTAAACAGTGCTTATGTTCAATATGGGTTTCAAGATGGTTCAGAAAGATGTAGAAGAATTAACAAAACAAGAGGAGCTCGTTAGAGAACGATTAGATAAGGACGGAGTGAGATGGATAAAAAAATATGTTGGCGGAGGCGCACATTTTGTTAACTGGATAGAGCAGTTTAGGGAAGTTTACGGAGAAGAAGCGGTAGACGTTGAGGAAATAAGTTCAGAAGGGTTTTGCTGTTTTGAGAAGGGTAATGAAAAAATGTTTAGGATTTGGGTAAAAGAAAAGAAATAACCATTTACATTTTCGATCAAAGATGTTGCACTTTTTGAATAAAGTGAATTGAATAAATTGGTAATTATGGTCTCTTTTTAGCGTCTGTTGCTTGTATGCAACAATATGAGACTACAATATTAAAAATAACCGTTGATCATTAAAACTCTTGATAACCAATTAAACGAGGTGATTTTTTGAGTAAGACATCAGAAACTTCAGACATTAATTATAAGTTCAAGATTGTTTCAGGGAAAAATTATGTTTTAACTAACGATGAAAAATTTGCTAACCAATTTTTACAGAGTAGAACAACCCAAATGCAAACACAAAAAATGCCAAAAAAACGTGGTCCTTACAAGAAACGTCGAGGCCAAGCTGAACCGGAAGTAAGATCAACACAAAAAACAAGAAAAGTCAAAACTGTTGCACCTTTAACACAGTAACGGTTAAAGTGAGCTCTACAAAGGTTCTGACATAAATCACCTCTGAGTGCCTTTTTCCAACTCCTGACTGAAGAAAACAAATTCATTATTCTTCAATTTTTGTCCCGTTTTCCTGTACCCCAGTCTAAAATCTAAATTACATATTCTATTCTGATTTGATTTCAAATTTTTTCTGCTGTAATCTTTCTAACAGAAAACTGCACATAGCATAAACAATTTTTTTGAGTGTTTATGCTATATGGAAATATTTTAGGTGGTTGTTTCTGCTGTTAACTGTTGCGCATAAGTATATTCATTTTTGTGTGTTTCTTTTTCGACACGTGAGCTTACGGCTGCCACTATGAAAGATAGTATTGCAAACAGTAAGTAGGGCAGCATTGACAGTATAGTGTTAACTTGTATCAAGTCTTGAGGAACAAATATCGTATATTGAATTGTGAGTGCTTGATAATTTATGAATGCGGTAAGTATAGTGAAAACTATGAACGTTATCCCAAAAAGAGCCGCAATCCGGCTTATGACTTTCCAGTTGTTCATTTACTCTTTCCTCAATCAATCTGAGCTTACGTAAAAATGACTTTTAAACTAATCCTATCTCCAATATGCTCCGAAAAACATTAACCTTAAGAGTTCCATATTTCTTGTAAGAAGGAATCTTTTTGACTAGTTCTTTAGAAAGTAATTCTGGCTGGGTTTTCCGAATTTTTGATCGACGCGCGATTTCTGTTAAGGCAAAAAACGAGGAGGTTCGAAAATTAGCGGTCGTGGACCTTTTAACCGGTCTACCGTTTGGTATAGATGTATTGCCTAATGTTTCCCTTGAAGATATTGCGATCGGAGAAACATATTACATGCGGATAAAAGTATACACTTCCCACAATCTCCAAGGTGTAGCACCGGAACACATGGACTTCTTTAAAGTTCTCGATGTAGACCAAACCTTCGAAGACTTCATAAAAGCCTACTGGCTTTACCCAAAACTAATAAAATTCGAACTTAGTGAAATCGAAGAAGAAAGCTAAGCAGCACAAAAACCCCAATTCCAAATAAAATTGACAAATAAGAGTGAGGTTGGGTGTGCGCGAAGTATAGCGAGTGGGATAAGATCTACCGTAAGAACCCCTTGAATACGTTAGGCTGGGAGCTTGGCAGACCCAGACCAATCTTAGTTGAGTATGTTGAGAAGGCTGCTATACCGAAGGGTAAGGCACTTGATCTGTGCTGTGGCGCAGGCACCAATACAATTTATTTGGCAGAGAACGGCTTCGACGTAGTTGGAATTGATGTATCTCCGACCGCAATTGAGTATGCCCAAGCAAAAGCAGCACAGGCACACATTAACGTACCATTTATTGTTGAAAGTTTCCTAGATTTATCATTTGAAAGTAACATATTCGATTTCGTTTTTGATATGGGCTGCTTTCACCATGTAGAACCCGAAGACCGCGAAAAATTCATTACAGGCATACATCGCGTGCTAAAACGCAGCGGGTTATACATGCTTACATGCTTTAGCTACCAGAACGGATCTGCATGGAACCACTTCACTGAACAGCAATTAAAAGATATTTTTGACCGATTCTTTTCTTTTGATGAAATAAGCCATTACCCGTCTGTAGAAGGAGACGGCTACACACGGTATTTCTTTACCGTCCTAATGAAGAAAAAATAAGCCAGTGGATGGCTAATCGATTTTTTTTAGTGCTTGCTCAACTTGACCGTAGTCAGGTTCCACAGAAGGGTCATCGCTTACCCATTTGTAGCGGACAATGCCTTCTCTATCAAGTACGAAGATGCTGCGTTTGGCAGCCGTATAACCTGCAAGCCCAGCAAAGTTTGCCAGCTCTAGACCATACATTTTGACGACTTGGCGATTATAGTCACTTAATATAGGGAAGGTGAAACGGTTTTTTTCCGCAAACGCCTTATTCGAGAAGGGGTCGTTAACGCTTACGCCTACAATTTGGGCATCCATATCAGCTAAACGCGCTGTAGAATCTCGAAATGTGCACATCTCCTTAGTACAGGTAGATGTGAATGCACCTACAAAAAATACCAACACCACTTTTTTTCCTTGAAAATCACTTAGACGGCGAGGATTTAACTCGATATCTGGTAAAGTAAAATCAGGTGCCTTGTCTCCAACGTTTACTCTACGCTCAATACTCACAGGACTTGACATACAAGAAACCTCAACAAAATAGAAACTTTTCACCTATAAAACAATAGCGGCACTTAATCAAAGGCAAATGCGCAGGGACAAATTTTGTTGAGTATACAGCCGGAGCAGTTAGGCTTTTTTGCCGTGCATACCCGCCTGCCGTGAAATACCAACAAATCAGCCATATGCATCCACTTCTGCTGTGGAACAAGCTTCATGAGATCCTGCTCAATCTTCACTGGATCATCGCTCTCACTTAAGCCCAACCTCTGGGCAAGCCTACGCACATGTGTATCCACAGCGATACCTGCAACTATACCGTAGGCACCATACAAAACCACGTTAGCGGTTTTCCTTGCCACACCAGGCAATTCCAGCATCTCCTCCATGGATTTGGGAACTTGCCGATTGAATTTTTCAATAATCATCTGGCTAGCTTTTTGAATATTTTTGGCTTTATTATGGTAAAAACCGGTAGATCTGATATCCTGTTCTAATTCACCTAAGTCAGCGTTTGCATAGTCTTCAGGCTTAGTGTACTTCTTGAACAGTGACTGCGTCACAATATTCACTCGTTCATCGGTACACTGAGCCGAAAGAATTGTAGCTACCAGCAATTCTAATGGATTCGAGAAATTAAGGGCAATTCTTGCGTCAGGATGGATTTTTTCAAGAAGCTGCATTATCTGTGCTGCGCGTTCTTTAGGTTCAAGATAAATTTCAGGTCTTTTCAAACTCCCCACTCTACATACAATGAGTGAAGCATCTTCCCAAAAACTTTTACCTTATACTGTCAAATTATTAACGAGGCTAACCATATGACTCTGAAGCTAAAAGTGGATGGCAAAGATATACCAATCAACGAGTTTGTGGAAAAAATTCTAACCGGAACTATAGTTGGTGCAGTCTCTTCGCTCCACGGCGTAGCTGAAGATTGGAAAAAGATAGAAATAGAGATACAGAGCTAACCTGAAAGGTTCAGGCTCGCTTTTATTTCTGCAAACATTTCTCTTTTTGCTTTGCAGATAGGACAGATATATGGTGGGTCTTCTCGGAAAACAACATAACCGCATTGCCTACAGTACCACAGCTTCTTTTTACCTACAGTAATCTGCACCAACTCTTCTTTTTCCTCCTCAATTTGCCCTGTAGTATCAGGCGGCAACGTAGGTGGCGCTGCTCCCCCTGTTGCTGGCTTTTTTTGATCAGTAGGGAATGCCCGCATCTGTTTCTCCATAGGCCTGCGTTCTGGCACACTTGGAAGTTCCTTACTTTCATAAACTGCCTTGTTAACGTAGAGCCTGCAGTAACAGGCGCCGTATTCGATGACATCTGGGTCTCGGTAATCACAGGGACAAATTATATCTCGGTCATATTCTAGGTTTCCAGAAGCAAGCCTGCATGGGCATGAGGGGTAACCGTATCGGTCCTCGTTAGCCTTTAATCCCTCCAGAAAGGCCTGAAGCAGTTCCTCGTCTGGCACCAAGTAATACCCGTAGGTTTTTGCGTCAGATTCAGCCCTTCTACGTACCTGCTCAAGCGTTGTCATATGCCAAGTGCCTCCTTAAGCTGATCTTTACGAAACCCAGTAACAACGGTTTTATCATCTATAATGGTAGTTGGATAGCTCAAAGTGCCACCCTTATTTTGAATATCTGCACGTATCTTTGCTTTATCCTCTTCATCGGCAAGGTCCACGTCAATATACTCAAATGCGATGCCGTTATCTTGCAAAAACTGCTTAGTCATTTTACACCAAACACAGGTACTTAAGGCATACACGAAAACCTTATGCTTAGTATTGGTACCTTGAACCTTAGAAACATTCATAATAAATCACTAAACTATTTTACTTCTAGGGCAATATAACTATTTAGTTCACCTCCTTCTTCTAAAACACACTTTTCTAGGCCTGCATGACAGTTAATCTGGGTGAATTTTTATCAAAAACTAAAGAAGTTAAAAAGAAGTAGCTGTGTTGTTTTTTAGAAACAAAGGTAGGCAGCGGGTATCAGTAATAGGGTTAAACTGCTTAACTTCATTTTTATCTAATGGTAATACAAGCCTTGAAACCATACCATGCAAGCTATATGGCAAACGGATTAGCCGCATTTCTCCTGATGTAACCCATGTATCTATGGCAAACCCCTCTGCCTTCGTCCGTTCTGCTATTTCTGTTCTCTGCTTTATAGATAGCAAGTAGGCTTCTTTATCAAAGACGTGAATATGAAATCCTCTGCCTGAATACACAATCTGCAGCTTCGAAAACTGTTTCTCTAGGTATTCATATAAGCGTACGGTTTGATCCTTTACCATATCCAGTTCTATGGTGCAGAAGCTTAAGCCCTGATGCCGCTTCATCTTATCTGCAATTGAACCATGGACTGGACATATCACATTTTCGGGATCTATATCAAAAGCCAACTCCTGCCCTAACACATTGCCTTGAACATCGTATACGTTGCGATCATAATAGACAGATTCAGGTAAAAATGCAAGGATGTGGCTACGTAAATCGTTAAAATTTTCATATTCGTCTATAATTATTGTGGTGTTTTTATCTTTCTCATATTCAATGGGAAAAACATCTGTGTGTCTGCCTATAATGACCGCAAATTTGGTTTTGCCCGCTCGGTCTCTGAACCAACTTATTATTTTCTCTATGTCAAATTCATTCATGTAAAACTGTTTGCGCTCCGCAAGGGTGGCAGCTCGCATACCCAAAGGCACGCTATACTTTTCCATATAAACCAATATAACTATAAATGAATTCCTTGAAATCCTTTCTGTAATACACATAGTTCATCGTGAAGTGTGTAGGAAAATTCTTAAATAATTACTCGGCTGCTTACCTTTTCTTTGTGTATAAAATGAATAAACTGATAAAAATTGTTGGCACAGGACTGGTAGCTGCATTCATCACATTACTTGCATTGCTTCTATCTGGACTAGGCACATCTGGATACGCAACCTCAGAAGGCACATGGGTAAGTCTTACTACAGTACAGCTAGGTGTAACCGAATTTGGCGTACTAATGATCCTTGCAGTATTCCTAGCAGTCACCATAACAGGTTACCTGTTCAACTTAATTGAAAAGTAACTGTAACCCCAATAAACAACCAACCCCTACTAACTCCCAACCAGCTAGGACTTGGTAACAAAAACTTTTTTCTACTCTCCGAAAACTGCAATTTAAATAGGTTTGATGAAAAATCTTTGGCGATGCTGGTTTCTAAAGCAGGCGACAGGTTGTTAGAGACCATAATAGTTATAAAATGTGCGATCTGGTTGAGTCGTCTACGATAATAGATGATCATGTTATTACTAATGGGGTGCAATAGAGCATCTGTATTGGCAATAGTGCATGCATTGATGTTGCCTTGTATCTTTGTATTACTGAGCTAGTACTCCCAGTCACCCGCTGCCTGAGAAAAAGCTGACTTTGTAGGAGAAAAAGGCTGCATCCAATGATATTCTGCAAGATGCGATGCCCTGTACAACCATGTAAGTCACTTGTCACTAAAAACTTGCTACAGGCAAGTATTCTGATTAAAATTTTAATTTTTAAATTTGTTTACTTAAAAAAATAAAAGGTAGAATATGTTTTACTTCATTATGCCATAGATTTTATTGACGTAATCCCAGTTTACTATGTTCCAGAAGGCTTCTACGAATTTAGGTCGCTGGTTCTGGTAGTCAAGGTAGTATGCGTGCTCCCAAACATCTAAAACCATCAGCAATTGAAACGTCGGGTAAAGATTGACGTTGTGTTTCTCGATTTGCATTATTACTGGCCTTTCGACGCATGGATGCATGGCAAGTGCTGCCCAACCAGAGCCTTCAACACTAGTAGCTGCTTGATTGAATTCTTTTTTGAACTGTTCAAAGCTTCCAAATTCCTTGTCTATGACATCGGCAATTGCGCCACCTGGGCTTCCGCCACCTTTGCCTGCCGGTGCCATGTTATCCCAGAAAACGCTGTGCAAAATGTGCCCGCCAATATTGAAGGATAATTCTTTAAGGGTAGCTTTCATGTCTATGTCGGCATTTTCCTTTCGGGCTTTATCAAGTTTTTCAAAGCCTGCATTGGCGCCATTAACATATGCTTGGTGATGCTTGTCGTGATGGAGTTTGAGTTGTTCTTCTGATATATGAGGTGCTAGTGCGCCATAGTCATATGGCAGTTTTGGAAGACTAAAAGATCGTATTCTTTCGGTTCTGTCTTTACTTATTAAAAGGTGCTCCATGTTTGCTCACCAAAAAACAACTGCAAAAGACGTTTCAGGACTAATATACTTTACTTTTAGCTGTTAACTCCGATAGCTTCTTCATAGTCCTATCAGTATAGCTTATAAAGTGGAGTTAAAGTTACTTTGTAAGGGAGATTTTGTGATGAATAAAACTGATAAAAACTTGTTAGCAGCTTTTGCAGGAGAATCCCAAGCAAATCGACGCTATCTAGCTTTCGCAAAACAGGCTGAAACAGAAGGGTTTCCCCAAATTGCCAAGCTTTTTAAAGCAGCAGCTGAAGCAGAAACCGTCCACGCCCTAAATCATCTAAGAACTGCAGGTGCAGTAAAGAACACTGCCGAAAACCTCGACGCCGCATTGACTGGAGAAACCTATGAATTCATGGAAATGTATCCTGGCTTCATTACTTCAGCTAAAGAAGAAAATAGCAAAAAAGCCGAATGGAGCTTTGATGTAGCAAACAAAGTAGAACAAATCCATGCTAATTTGTTCCGCAAAGCCATCGAATCCATGAAAGACAAAAAAGACCTACCCAAAACCGACATGTTCGTCTGCAACGTATGCGGCAATACAGTCGAAAACGAAGCACCCGACAAATGCCCAATCTGTGGCGCACCCAAAACAGCCTTCAACAAAATAGCCTAAAATCACCAAATATTTTTTCTTTCTTTTCCCTGTTCTTTTCGAAAAATATTGTTGATACTAATTAGATTTGTTGCTACTTGTTATTGGATTTGGAAAAAGTTGGATACTTTTTATTAGTTTTATCTGTATACGCGGAGGTGGTGAATTGTAATAGATCAAAAGAAGTTGTGATATAGTTATAGTTTTTAATCAGCTAAAGAGTTTGGAGTTGTTTTTTAAGGGCTTTGATAGTTCCTGAGATTGCTATGACGTGGACAGCGGCTGGTTTATTGGCAATTTGAGTGATGGTTGCTATGGAGGTTCGTAAGTTGTTGAGAGCTGGCAAATTTACGCGTATGACGGCACGTTTGTGTTCCACATCGAAGTTAATGAGTACTATGTTAGCTTGGCTTGCACCATATTCGCCATAAATTAGAGTGATGGCGCCCCATATGGCGTCTATGAATTCACGTTCGGAAGGCAAGCTGTCCACTGGTATGTCTAGTTGCAATGCCAGATAGCGCCGTTTGATCCGTTTCATGGATCTTCACCTTGCCTAATTAGGCGTATTCCCGGGGCTACAAATTCGGGGCTTAACTTTTGCCGGTTACGTTCAACAAGCGACAAAGCGTTCGTTGAAACAGCGTCCAGTGCTTCATCACCTTCTAGGCCGAAAAGTCCGGTTAAAAACGTCACTTCACGGGGTTTACGCAACAAAAGCGGCTCTGATACTCCGCTTGAAACTACAACAGGCAAATGAAACTCTTTTGCAATGGAAACTTCGCGGCGTAGTATCGATATAAACCTGATTCGCTGCGGACCTTTAAGCAATAGAAGCGGCTTGGTGTCAATTTCTAACGTTGCAAGGCTACAGCTAGCCAGTTCAGCTTCGGCTCGGTCAAAAAACCTTTTATGATAATCTAATTGCGGAAAATTGAGCAAATCCACACGTCGGTCTTTGGCTGCATGTCGTGCTATATCTTTATTTTCGCACTGGACAGCAATAACCTCGAACCGTCGCCGCAGACGCCTAAGCGCACCTACTAAATCATTTTGTGAACGCGGACGCAAGTCTACCCGGGAAGCAAAATCCAGACCTATCTCCCGACACTGGCTTTTTAGGCGATTGATTTCTTCGTTTCGCACATCGGGTGGAAGCGATATCGCTATAAGTTTGTAGCCTAGTGTGGCGGCTTTTGTTAGCACGATTTGAGTTGCCGTTTGGTCTTTGGGGTTTACTCTCAGGTGAAGGTCTACGAAAGTACGTTTCATGGAAGCAGACCGGCTTGTCGGCTAATATCTTCAATTTCCTGCGGCGTTTTATTTTTAAAATGAATTTTTACTCGGATAGGGTCGTTGGAGCCTAGCTTTACAGTGCCTAAATAAGCACTTTGTTTGTCAAAACGTAGAAACAGACTGCGCTTTTCAAGTCTCATTTTGAACTCTTCACTAAGCGCTTCTTTATCCAACGCGCCAAGTGATGAGCCAATTTTTTCGAGCACTGAAAGCAGAACTTTGTGATCCTCAAGCTTTACCTCGACCAGCGTAATAGGGTTGCCATGATGCCCAGTTAAAGCCGATTTTGAGAAAGCTATCTCCGCAGATAACTCTTCAGGCAAGATATTGCGTACTGCTGTCTGCACCTTTTCTATGTCTTCGGTGGCGTGAGCGAAAACACGGATTTCTATATAAGCGATAGGATATTTTGAGGGTTTAGAGGAACTTGGGTTAGATTTATTTAAAGAAGGGGAAGACAAAAGGGGGAGCACCGCCAATTTGTATTGGGCGGCTCACTTTTTAGGTTTTGCCGTTTCGGAAGCTGTGGTCGGTATATTTGCGAGGTGGGATTTGAGGTTGGCAATGTTTTCGTCATGGCAGCTTTTGCGTTTGCGGTCAACTGGTATGCGTAGGCGGCGTGTGTCGGCGGCGTTTAGGCCTGCTCCTTTGATTTCGTCGGGGCTAAAGCCTTTTCCAGGGCGTTGGCTTCCGTCAGCTTTGGTGACTAAAGGTTTTATGTGGTGCATTTTACTCGTGAACTCCTGTGTTACCGTAGCTACGGCTTGGGCGCATACGTTCGACGCCTTTGCCTTTATGGTGGAGGCCTCTAACGTTTTTGCCTGCGCTAGTTAAGCTGCGGTGTGCTCTTCCGCGGTGCTGTTTTTCAATAATCCAGTTAATGTCTTTGTCTGTTTTTATAACTGGGTGACTTGTATCTACTAGAATGACTTCGAACCATTTGTGGCGTCCGTCTTCGCCAACCCAGTAACTGTTTAGAACGTTAGTGTTTGGGAATTTGCGTGCTGCACGTTCTTCAGCGATAAGTCGGAGACTTTTTGCAGGCTTGAATTTCTTAACACCCATGCGTTTAGGTCTGCGTCCTGAGACTGGACGAAGCTTGCGCAAGTTGCCTCTGCGGACCTTTACACGTGCAACAATAAAGCCTTGTTTGGCTTTATAACCGAGTTTCCGTGCGCGATCAAGCCTAAGGGGTCTTTCGACGCGGTTAACGGTAGGTTCTTTACGCCATTGAATTAAACGTTGGCGCATAATTTCTTCAACGAAACTCTTTTCAGGTTTCGCCCATTCTGCGGCAATATACTTGTATGACATTGTTTTCACCTATAGGATTCTTTTGCGTGTTTGATGTTTTTCGGTTCAGCCCGAAGGCCACATCCCAGCGGATACTGTGATCCGCCAACAAATTACAAACCTACAACTTCATGGATAAACATAAACCTTTCCAGAACTCCAAGCACCAAAGGCTCATGCGCAACATGAAATTTGCCCTGATTTTGGATTTATTTGTAAATCTGTGTTCTATGTTAGTTGTTATGGGTGTTGGTCTTTCTGCGCCATATGCAAGCATTTTGGTAATCGTTTTTTACTGAAAGGTGCTCATCTCTGGGCTTTCGTCCTTTTCGGGTGATGTGTAAGGTTTTTATTTGTCTTTTGTAAAGCATATTTGTAGTATAGTCTTATATTCCTTTTAGACAAATTTACACTTGATATAGAGAAATATTTATCAATGATGCAAATATTTGTGTTTGCATTACACCCAAAATAGGCAATCAAGAATAAACATTCAGAGTCGTTAATAATGAAGTTGGAAGATTTTTACTTTAAAATGCCCGAGTTAAAAACCGAACCGATTATCGACGATACCACCCTGCGTGACGGTATCCAAATGCCTGGCTTAGCCGTTGACCCTAAAGATGCTGCAAAAATCGCCCAGATGCTCTGTGAAGTAGGCTCTGAGCGTATAGAAATGTTCCATTATCAAGAACCCGACAAAAAAGCTGCCAAACTTATCCACGCCATGAAACTTCCCTGCCGCATAGCTGCTTGGTGCAGAGCTGTCAAAGAAGACATAGACAGCGCTATTGATTTGGGCTTTCAAGAAGTAGGAATCTCCCACCCGGTTTCGCATATTCATTTTTCAGCTAAATGGCCCGACAAAACAGACGAACAACTGCTTGCTAACGTAGTAGATGTTGTTGAATATGCAGCCAAGGACCATGGTCTGCGTACATTTGTTCATGGTGAGGACAGCACTCGCGCGGACTGGACCTTTGAAAAGAAATTTGTCAACGCTGTCGCTGATGCAGGCGCTGAATGCTATCGTCTTTGCGATACCGTAGGTGTAGGTCTCCCCGAATTGGATGCACCCCTGCCGATAAGCATACCTGCTAAGATTAAAGCCCTCAAAACTCAAACTAGCATCAAAGCAGTGGAAATTCATGCGCACGACGACTTCGGCAACGCAATAGGCAACACCATAGCAGCTGTCAGAGCCGCTTCGGGCATATGGGATAAAATCTACATAAGTTCTACCTATCTAGGTATAGGTGAACGTGCAGGTAACGCCGAAACTGAAAAAGTAATACTCAATCTCGCATTGCATTATGGCGTAAAGAAATTCAGAGATAAAACTCAAAAAATGAAGCAAACCGCAGATTTCATAGGTAAAGCTACTGGCTTCATTCTGCCACCTAATAAAGCCATAGTCGGCGACTACGGCTTTGCTCACGAATCGGGCATCCACACACACGGCATAATCAATAACCCTTGGACTTACGAGCCCTATCCACCAGAGCTAGTAGGCAACACACGACGCTTAACTATGGGTAAACAATCCGGCAAAGGCATCATCAAACACAAGATGACCGAATTTTTAGGCAAAGAACCCACCGAAGACGAAGTAGCTACAGTTGTTAGTCAGGTCAAAAACATCTATGCCAATGGCAGACGCGCCTCTCTCAAAGAAGAAGAATTCAAAAAAATCCTGCGCGACCTCAAACTTTTAGTCGATACCCCTAAGGGTAATAGCTGCGACTGCTAAATCAGACTAAATAAAGTCCAATCCTTTTTCTTATTATTTCGCCTTCAGAAATGTTTTTCTTAAAACATGGCTGGAAGTGAACAGGAATATAGAATCATTTAACATAAGATAACGTTTCTTTTATTGGGTTGGTTTGTTTAAACATGGCGCCTAGTGTTCTAGAAATATTGGGTAAATGCGTTAGCTTGCTTTTTTACAAAGTGTAAAAAAATTATATTGTCAAAACAAAGATGGGGGTTGTTTTAGAGTAGGTGCCTTGCTATGGATACAAGCCTAGGTTTTCGCATCAGCACTTTGGCTAGTATGGCGAGCTTGGCGCCTCTTGCAAATTCAATTATGTCCTCGGGTTTGAGCGCGTCAACTAAATCATTGAGGTCTTGGTCGGAAAGTTTCTCCATAGTTTCGCGTAGCTTTTCAACGCGCTTCAGATGGTTGCCTCGTTGTTCCCACCAGTCCTCATTGTACTTGTTTAGCGCGTTCTTGGAGACATCGCCTTTTTTGAGGCATTCAGCTATGGTGTCAGCTGCCATCTGACCACTAATTATGGCTTCTTTGATGCCTCCTCCGTGGATTGGGTTTACATGGTTAGCGCCTTCGCCACAGAGTACAAAGCCGTTTGCAACCATATCTTTAACCATGCCGCCTACTGGGACGCACCCTGCGTTCACCTCGAGTATGGAGCCTTTGCTGATCTCGGGATGTAGCTTAAGGAACTCTGCCATAAACTCGCCAGGCTTCTTATCTTGTGGCACTATACCTAAGCCTACATTAGCACGGTGTTCGCCTTTGGGAAAAACCCACACATAACCTCGGGGTGCCAAAACACTGGACAGGTAGATATGGATTAAATCAGGTACGGTATCAATGTTAGTCATTTCGTACTGGATACAACTATCAATGAGGTTTAGCTTAGAATAAACGCCCAAGGCCTGAGTACGCAGAGGCGACTCGGCGCCAGCGGCGCATACAACTATGCGAGCTTTTTCTTCAAACTCATTGCCCATAAACTCAGCTTTTACACCTGTAAAGTAACCTCTATCGTCCTTTAGAAGCCCAGAAACGAACGTATTTGCCTGCACCGATGCGCCTGCTTTAACAGCTTCTTCGGCTAGCCACTTATCAAAGATTTTACGCTCCAGTACAAAGCCGCCTTCTGAGAGAATTGCGTCTAAGTACCTGCCATCGGGTGCATAGAGCCTTGCGCCTCGGATCTTTTGAGCTATGCAACGGTCGGGGATTTTACCAATTAGGTTCTGGGAAGCTTCGCTTATTCCTTCACCGCAGCGCTTTGGGGCACCAATTTCTGCGCGTTTATCGAAGACTTTCACAGAGAAGCCATTTTCGGCTAACTTTTTTGCGCAGCTTGTTCCGGCAGGTCCTGCACCTATGATTATTACATCTATCATTGGTTGGTTACCTCTATGGCTTCGACAGGGCAGGCTTTGGCACATATTGTGCATGATGTACACAGGTTTTTATCATTAATTACATTGTCCTTCAGTTCCAATGCAGCAGCAGGACAAACAGAAACACAGCCTCCGCATCGGAGACATCGATCAATATTTATTGTCCAAGTCATGGCTGGTTCTCCATAGTTGATGTATTTTTTATACTATGTTTTAATAGTAAACTACTTATAAATGCGTAAGTAAGTCTAACTACACCGAGTGTAAATCTCATGGCGCCCCAAATAACCTTAAGCACTGAACTACGCAAACTTATCGAAGCCCGCATCGACCAGACCATAAAAGGAATAGAAACCACTTTAGTTCAGGTCATAGAAAAACAGGGCATAGCTCCAAGCGAACTTAAAGCTGACCTAGAAAGCCTCGAGGAAACCTTTAGTGTATTATTCCAGAAATGGAGTCTTGAAATCCTTTATTCGCTGTTTCTAAAGAGTACACTTGGTTTTGGTGACCTAAAAAAGGCGCTAGGAGTGAACTCACGTACATTATCGGATAAACTTAAGCTGCTTAAAGAGTATGGTTACTTAGAGCGGGATGTAGCTCAGGGTCCGCCGCTGCGTGTCAAATACATGCTAACGTTAAAAGGCAGAAACACCGTGCTACTAGCCATACCGCTGTTATACTATTCAAGTTCAAGCTAATGATAACGATGGTTCTATTGTTTGGTTGAATGTTTTAGTGGTAATACCACTTTAGTGGTTTCTTTTACTGTTTCAAAGACCATGCAGGTAAGTGTTTTTTCTAGCCCGCTAATTAATCGCAGCTTGTCAACGACAAATTTGCCGATAGCATCCACACTTGGAGCTTGCAATTTTACCAGTAAATCCCAATCGCCTGTAATGATGTGTACTTCTTGTACCTCTGGGAACCGGGCAATTTCTTCTGCAACTGTGCGCTGAGATACGGGTGCTCCATCTGATTTCGATCGGTATGAAACCGAAGCCAAAATGAATGCTGAAGTGCCCATCCCCAGCTTTTCAGGCGCAAGAATGGCACGATAGCCTTTTATGATGCCTTGATCTTGCATGCGTTTAATCTTAGCAAAGACTGTGGTTAAAGGGGCGTTGATTTTTTTAGCGATCCGTTTGGCCGTAAGCTGGCTATCTTCCTGTATGAGCGCAAGTATGGCTAGATCCTTTTCATCAAGCTTAGATGACATAATTGTAATTATTACAATTTCTTTCTAATAAACATATATTTTTTTGGAATAATTACCAATATTTTTATAAAAAATTTATAATCTTCCCTGCCTTATCATGTACACATACTAAGCTGGGATGTATAACTTGAAAGCTAAGCAAACGACTGTACCTGTAATATCAATAACTGATTTACCAAAACAAATGGATCAGCTATCATCAAAAGAGCTGGAAAGAAAAGCTCTCATAGGAAAAATAATGACCCGTACTCTACAATCCTTGACCTCTACTTATGTGAATGCAGGTTTTGAGTGGCTACTGCCCGTAGCTCTCTCACAAAGCACAGACCCCTTATGGCCTGATCCAAATGCCTCAATCGAAACCCGCATCGAAGTTGACATATATGGCAAACCCGTCCGCACCACCGCCAGCATGATAGTTCACAAACTTGTTGCCCAAAGCCTAGTCTACCCCAAGCTATTCGTTCTTTCGCCTAACATACGCATCGAAAAATCTGGGCGCTCAACAACAGGCAGGCACTTGTACGAATTTACCCAATTAGACTTCGAAATTCAGGGTGCAACCTCAAAAGACGTCTTTACCTTAGTCGAAGGCGCAATCAAAACCCTCCTAACCACCCTTAAAAAAGAAGCTAAACCTGAATTAACCGTACTTGGTCGCTACGATAGCCTAAAGATTCCTAAAACACCATTCAAGGTTTATGATAGCAAAGACCTTGAAAAAGAATACGGAGCAGATTGGGAAGCTAAAATTACTGATGAGATCAAAGACCCTGTCTGGATAACCAACTTGCCACGAGAATTCTATGACTACGAAGACTATGAGACCGGTAGATGGGACAACTATGACTTGTTCCTCCCCCAGTTTGGAGAGACCCTCTCTGGTGCGAAACGTGAATGGGAGTACACAAAGATTCTTGAAAAGATGGAACGTGAATCTGTCCGTAAAGAAAACTATTCTGTTCTACTTAAACTTGCTAAGGCTGGTAAAATTAAGCCATCTGCAGGAGCAGGTATAGGCATCGAACGTATAGTGGCGTGGATTACTGGTGTACAACATATTGGTGAAGTACAACCCTTTCCAAGAGTGCCAGGTGCAGTACATGAGCTTTAAGCTGTTCGTTCTTCCCTTCTCATTGTTTACGGGGGCTTCCAGTCATTCTCGTCCACAAGGTTTATCTCTGATTAATGGACAAACAAGAGGAATGTCAAGTAATTACTACACTTAGGTGCAAAAAATGAGTACATATCTTGAAGCAATACGTCCAAAACTTAGCAAAAATGACTATCAAAAGTTGTCATCGATTAACAATCCAAAAGTCCATCAGTTTGTAGCTGAATGCGCAGAGCTATGTGGTGCAGGTAGAATCTTCATTTGTAGCGACTCCGCCCAAGACTTAGCATATGTACGTCAGCAAGCCATGACGACAGGCGAAGAACAACCTCTAAGCATCCCTGGTCATACTGTACACTTTGATGGTGAAAATGATCAAGGTAGAGACCGCGCAGCGACCAAGTACCTTGTACCCAAAGGAGAAACTTTGAGCAAAGCCCTTAACCAAATGGATCGTGAAGAAGGTTTAGCAGAAGTTAAAGAACTTCTCAAAGACATTATGAAAGGTCGCACCATGATTGTTCGTTTTATCTCCCTTGGTCCCCCAGACTCTGTATTTACAATAATGGGTATTCAATGTACTGACTCATGGTATGTAGCTCACTCCGAAACCTTGCTTTATAGGCCTGGATACGAGGTATTCTTGAAAGCGGGTCCAAGATCAGATTTCCTGCGTGTTTTACATTCATCAGGAAAACTTACAGAAAAAATGGTGAGTGCAGAACCTGAAAAGAAACGCATTTACATTGACCACGTTAATCGTACTATATATAGCGTTAACACCCAATACGCAGGCAACTCCGTTGGCTTTAAGAAACTTGCCTTCCGTCTTGCAATACGTAAAGCCAACCAAGAGGGCTGGCTAGCAGAGCACATGCTACTCATGGGTGTTCATGGACCAGGTGGACGCAAGACCTACTTCGCCGGAGCTTTCCCAAGCGCTTGCGGTAAAACCTCCACTGCAATGCTCCCTGGAGAAACTATACTAGGTGACGACATTGCCTACCTGCGAAATATTGACTCTATCGCTCGAGCCGTAAACGTTGAATCAGGCATCTTCGGTATCATCCAAGACGTTAACCCCAAAGACGACATAGCTATCTACAAAGTACTAACAAACCCTGGCGAAATTATATTCTCCAACGTTCTAGTCAAAGATGGCAAACCTTACTGGTTAGGTATGGGTTGCGAGCTGCCAAAGGATGGCATAAACTTCTCTGGTGAATGGGTCGAAGGTAAAACCGATGCATCAGGCGCCAAAATCCCTGCTGCACATAAAAACGCACGTTATGCTGTAGCCCTCAAAGCGTTGGATAACTGTGATCCTGAACTTGATAACCCCGAAGGTGTAGAGTTGGGCGGCATAATGTATGGTGGCCGCGACGCCAAAGCCTATGTTCCTGTCCAGCAAAGCTTCAACTGGGAACATGGCATCATCGCTTACGGTGCTTCGCTAGAAACAGAAACAACCTTCGCTACCATAGGCAAAGAAGGTGTACCAGAAATCAACATGATGAGCATCCAGGATTTCATCTCAATTCCACTAGGGCAGAACATCAGAAATAACCTAAGGTTCGGCGAGCGACTTAAGAAAGCACCAATAATATTTGGCGTTAACTACTTCTTAAAAGATAAAGACAACGGCAAATTCCTAAACGGAATCCAGGACAAACACATCTGGGTCAAATGGATGGAGCTACGCGTACACAACGAAATCGGCGCATTAAAAGGACCTACTGGCTATATTCCAAAGTATGAAGACCTGCGTAAGCTCTTCAAACAAGTGCTAAACAAAGAATACAGCAAAGAGGACTATATCAAACAGTTCACTATACGTGTTCCAGAAAACTTAGCAAAACTTGATCGCGTAGCAGCATTCTATCGCGAAGAAGTAACCGATGTACCCGCAGAGCTTTTCCAAGTCTTAGACGCGCAACGTAGTCGACTCTTAAAAGTCAAAGCAACCTTCGGAGATTACGTCTCACCTGAAAACCTTCAGGAATGAACCCAGTGAAGATGCATTCCCTAAATTTTTTCCCATTTTTGGTTAATGCAGCGGGTGTCTGCATAGTTCAGGGATTCTTCATAAATTG
>CAYRSV010000023.1:0-38109 GCA_964427115.1 uncultured Candidatus Bathyarchaeia archaeon
TCTGACGTTGAAGAAAGTGAATCATCGATTGAAGAAGCTGAGAATCGAGCAATAAGAATAGAGCAACAGATGAATGATGATGAGCGATTTGATCTAATTTATAGCTTAATGGTTTATGTGCTGAATAAAGACTTCTCTCAAAAACGTGACGACCGTGTACCACCGAACATTCCTCAGACCGCTGGCTGGGTGAAGGGCGTACCCAGATTGGGAGTGCCTGACCTCGTCGAGACAGACGCAGGATTGGGCATCACAAACCCCCTTGGTGGCCGTAAGGGAGATCAGGCTACCGCATTGCCCTCCGCGCAGGCATTAGCCGCAACATTTAACCCCAAATTGGCTTATCAATCGGGCGTCATTCTGGGTCAAGAGGCGCGATGCCGCGGCTTCAATGTCGTGCTAGGAGGTGGAATGAATTTGGCTCGGGATCCACGGCACGGTCGCAACTTCGAATATTTCTCGGAAGACCCTTGGCTTAGCGCAGTTATGGCTGCTGAAACAGTCAAAGGTGTGCAGGCACAAAATGTCATCTGCACGCTCAAGCATGTATCGCTAAATTCACAGGAGATTAACAAGTGGTATCTTGATGCCAAGATTGAACCTAGCGCGCATCGGGAGGCTGAGCTACTGGCTTTTCAGATTGCAATTGAACGAGGTAATCCTGGAGCTCTTATGGGCGCCTATAACAAGGTTAACGGCGAATACTCGTGCGGCAACGACACACTTCTCAATAAGCAGATTAAGGGTGCTATTGGCTTCAAGGGTTTTATTATGTCAGACTGGCGTGCGGTTTGGCACTGGGACTTTGCGCTAAAGGGTTTGGACCAACAATCTGGCGCCCAAGTAGACGAGAAAGAGTGGTTTGTTGGTCCATTACGGGAAGCTTACGCCAAAGGGGAATTTCCAAAAGAGCGCCTCTCAGACATGGTGAGACGTATTCTTTATGCAATTTATCTTGTAGGGGTGGATAAATGGAGCGGACCTCAGCAACCACCTGATCTCGATGCTCATCTGAATTCTGTAATCGAAGTTGCCCGGCAAGGAACAGTGCTTCTCAAAAACAACGGCATTCTGCCAATTAGACCAGACGTCGAGCGAATTGCTGTTATCGGCGCCTTCTCCCATTTGGGTATGGTAAGCGGCGGCGGTGGTTCCAGCCTGACAGACCCAATCGGCGGATTTACCCTCAACATCCCACTCGGCGGAATCAATTACCTCTCACCTCTACGGAAGCTAGCCATTACTGGACCATCACCCGTAAGTGAAATACGTAAACAGTTCCCGAAAGCAAAAATTTTAACTGAACCTGGAGAGTCGCCAGTTGATTCAGCCACGGTTGCAAAGCGGGCTGATGTAGCAGTTGTTTTCGCTTGGAAGGCTGAGTCGGAGGGGCATGACCATGCAGATCTTAGTTTACCTTAGGGGCAGAGTATGATAATTGATGCTGTGATCAAAGCTAATCCTAATACGGTGGTTGTGCTGCAGACTGGCAATGCAGTGGATATGCCTTGGAAAGACAGGGCAGCTGCCATCGTAGAGTCTTGGTATTCGGGAAATGTTGGCGGACGCGTCATCGCTGAGGTTTTATCAGGGAAGGTGAATCCTTCCGGTCGATTACCCATCACGTTCTATGCCAATGTTGAACAGACTCCGCATCCAGAGCTCCCCGGCTTCGGCACACCCATGAATACCCCCACAGTGATACATTATCATGAAGGAGCTGAGGTAGGCTACCGCTGGCTAGCACTCAGTGGAGAAAAACCAAACTACCCCTTTGGCCATGGGCTAAGCTACACAACCTTTGACTACAAAGACCTCAAGGGTAACGGCGGAACAACCGTTAAGGCAAGTTTCACTGTAACCAATACCGGCAACCGTCCTGGTGCGGATGTGCCCCAACTGTACCTCACTGACGTTGCAGGCGAGAAACGCATGCGGCTGCTTGGCTTTGAACGCATCGAACTAAAGCCTGGCGAATCCAAGCGGATAGAGATAATCTCTGACCCCCGCCTACTAGCCAGATTTGACGGCAAAAATGGGCAATGGCACATTGCAGAGGGAACTTATCGGCTAGCTGTAGGCAAATCAGCAAACGATTTGGTTTTGATCGCGGATACGAGCTTAGCGGAAAGAACGTTTGGCAGGTAACAGCCTGCAATTTTGCTCCTCAAATGGGCGGTCTAACAATTTAGCGATTATTTGACAAACAGCCTGCAACCGAGCGATATTTCTCGAAAAGGGATTTTGGCACGGGATGTGGGACTTGAACTCACGCGTCCTTTCGACCACAGACTTAGCAGGCCTGTTCTTCGAGGATAGGAATGCAATTTTTATATGGTATAGGTGAAAACAAATTTTTGTTTTCTTAGTTGTGATGTAACTTAGCATTCTTTTAGGATTTCCTCAGGTTTTCTTACAGTAATGAAGTCTTCAACTTTTTTCCGTAAATCTTCGTCTCTTGTTACGAGAACGGCATTATTCAATAATGCTGTAATGGCATGAATTGAATCTAGAAGCTCCATTTTCTGTCTAATCTTCAAGTCAATAGCTTCCTTTGCCACCTCTTTATCTACGGGAATAATGTTGACTATCTCCTCAATGAGTGAGACTGCCTTGTCCGCTTTGGCATATTCCTTCTTCTCGGACAAGACCCATTTGATCTCCATCAGAGCTATAGATGAAGCAATACCGACAATCTCTTTTGCCTGCAGTTTCCGAAGAAGCTTTTCAGAAGCTGCAGCAAACTCTTTTTCGTCGCGAATCACATTAAGAAAAATGTTAGTGTCCAGCAGAACAATCAAAGGGTCTGCTCCGCCTCAGCCTCAGCTTTCCTGCGCAGGTTTTTTACTAGCTTCACACTTGAAACGTTACTAGGCCAGACATCTTTAGCTAAGCCTTTCAATTCGCCAACGGGATCTTCGGTTTTAGGTTTAATGAGTATGCCTTCTGCCTTAGCGATGAGTTTAACCTCAGACCTTTCTGTTAAGTTGTATTTTTTTCTCAGCTTCTTTGGTATTGTTATTTCCCCTCTTTCCCGAACATCCACCGTATATTCTGTTTCTGCCATAGCTTTTCAGAAAAACCGAAACAATTTCGGAAATAAAAACCTTCTTACAGAAAAAGAACCCAGACTTTCGCATAGACAACGCACAATATTTGGATTAATTTAAGATACTAAGCAAAATATTTCTATCAAAAATCCAAAATTATCGCTTTCTTCATTGTAGACTCTTTCTTAAAAAAATTTCAAGACAGATTGGCGCGAGATGCGGAATTTGAACAGGTGGATAAAGGGCGGGTTATTTTGTGGGCAGCTCGACTATGAACTTGGTGCCCTTGCCTACTTGGCTTTCAAAGCTTATGGTTCCGCTTAGCGCTTCTGTATAGCGCTTAACCACTGCTAGCCCAAACCCTTGACCTTTGGCTTTAGTTGTTAGCAGCGGGGTAAACATTTTGGGCTTGAGCTCTTCTGGAATGCCAACACCATTATCTTCGACAACAAGTTGCACCACGTCAGCTCTCTGAATAGCCTTAATGCACAGTCTGCCCCCCTTTGGCATAGCCTGAATAGCGTTAGTGGCAAGGTTAACAAGTATGCGTTTAAGGAAGGTCAAATCCAGATTCAGTGCTGGCAGGTTGCTATCGCAGCTTATCTGTACTTCTATGTTGCTTGGTACTTGTATTGTTGAAAGCGACTGCTCAATAACTTTACATAGGTCATTAACTTTTACAGGTTCAGGCTTTAGCGGCTTGGCAAAGTCTTGTAAATCAGAAACTATTTTGTTAATATAGTCAATGTTTTTCTCGATGCTTTCTAGGCTTTCTTTAGCTTCATCTTTTGCTTGACACTGTGACATGCTGGTCAGGTGGTCTTTGAGCAGGTAAATATCACTTGTTATAGCTTGCAGCGGATTGCGAATATCATGCCCAACCATGCCTGCGGTCTGCCCGATAGCCGCCATGCGCTCTTTTTCTTTAAGCTGTTTTTGTAAGTTCACCTTCTCGGTAATGTCAACGTCAACTTCAAGAATCATCTTTTTACCATCAACGTCGGTGAAAGGAAAATCCCAAACCTCAACATACAACCCGTTTGGAAAGTGCGCAACCCAATGATGGGGCTTGCCAGTCTTGAGCGGAACCATGCTCTCACACATGCTGCAAGGTGCATTTTGGCCACCACAATATAAATAGCAAGGCTGACCCGCTGAGTCACCGAACTTTTCTCGAAACAAACGATTAGCATAAGGCACCTGATAATCAGGCGTAATAAGACAAACCATAACAGGCAATTCCTCAACCATATTAAAGAAGCGCTCACGTTCAAAAGCAAGCTCGCCTGTGCGCTGTTTTAGCTGCTCTTCTGTTTTCCTGCGCTCAGTTACATCTTTTGCTGTGCCAAGCCACTCTACAATGTTGCCTTCTTTATCCATCAGCGGAATCGCACGCGAAAACATCCAGCCTAAGGTGCCGTCTACGCGTATGACTCGGTGCTCAAGCTCAAAGGTGCTCTTGGTTTTAATCGCATGCTGGATAACTGCCCATATATGCTTTTGGTCATCAGGGTGGATGTATTTACCTGTCCAGCTGCGGCTTGGCTCTTCTGTGGCGGGAATAAAATTTGCTCCGCGAAGCTGGAACATCTCTTTCCAGTCCGGACTCATACGATACACCACATCTGAGCTTGATTGTACAAGGGCGCGAAATTCTTCCTCTTTTTTACGCAGTGCTTCTTCGGCTTGTTTGCGTTGGGTTATGTCTCTTAAAAGTACCCCTACGGTGCCTTTTGTGAATGGGAAAAAGTAAGCATCATACCACCTTTTTGAATAGTCATTATAGAGCTCTTTGTGGACGGTCTTGCCTGTTTTTGCAACATATCCATGCGTTTCTACCCAAGCTGGCTCAATGTTAGGTGCAAGCTGCTTTGCCGTCTTGCCAATAATATCTCCTATTTCAATTCCTGTTTGTGGCTCAAAGGCTTTGTTTACTTTTAAAAACTTATAATCCACAACCCTGTCATTTTTACCATAAATTGGTTCTACAAGCTGAAAAGCGTCTTCGCTGTTTTCAAAAATGGTGCGATACAGCTGCTCACTTTCTTTTAATGCATCTTCTGTTTGTTTGCGCTCTGTTACATCTTCAAAAATGGCAAGCGCACCTGTGATGTTGCCTTGCGGCGCAGTTATTGGGGTTGCGTGTGCTATGATAGTTAGCTGGGTCTGGTCGGGTTTATAGAATATTAGCTCTTGATTTCGGGTGGTTTGCCCATAGAGCAGGGCTTTAATTAATGGAAGCTGTTCGTAAGTCTGCGTTTCGTCTTTGAGCCTGCGGATTTTTATCATATTTATGGCATACTCTTTAAAGCCAAGCCCGCTGGGGTCAAATCCGATGAGCTCAATTGCCCGCTTGTTAACGTAAATTATTTTTCCCTCTTCTTTTTCGACTACCACTACGCCTGCGGGAATAGAACCAACAATAGCCTCCAAATCAAACTTGCTTAACTTGTGCACGCATATTCCTCTTTGAGCCATAGGCAATTTTGCCGTCAGGTTAATTTTATCAATCAGGGAAAATAGTTGTATCTAATTGTCTACGCTACCATATAAAACGTTTTCAAAAAAAAAAGAAAAACCGCCTGTGCACAGCGCGTGAAAGGCTACAGCGCAAGGCAACTCCGAAGGGCAACTGCGCCGTTAACACGTAGCTGCACCCTACTGACACGCTAGAAAAGCACCCTGCAGCAGTGCACAAGAAGCTTTATTGCCACACAAAGTGCCACACGGGCACAGAGGCTAAGCGGCAACTACAGCTCAATTGCGGCGCATCGCCTGCCACCAGCCTGGCACGCTCATCGTCGGCTAAGCCGCCATAGAAGGCACCCTCATCCCCCCGAGAGGTGCAACTCGCTGCCCCGCAAGTAGCCATCACACATCTGCTTTACGAGCACAATCAGGTTCTGCACAACTTCGAAAGTGCGGATGCTCTTAGTGACGCAAGCCTCAATCGACCCGTCAAGAAGCGCCTCGAAGCTGCACACCTGCACAAGGTTCTTTTTGCGCCTGATGCAAATCGCCTCAGCAAGCAAACACCTAAGCGCCTCAAACACATGGCTCTTCAGGACATGCCCTCCAGGCGCGCCAAAAACTCATCAGAAAACACCAAGAATTCGGGCTTACCAAAGCCAGCCACCCGCAAACCCCACAAACACAACCACAACAGCAAAAGCAGCCAACACCAACCACACCACAAACAGCACAACACACCATTCAAACCAGCAAAACAAGCCCTGAAGGTTCAACACGCACGAATCAAAGATGCAACTCAGCAGGTCAAAGTTGCAACAACCAAAACCCCCAAAACAAACCCAAACCAGGAAATCAGCTAAAAGCAAGCGCTAAATGTCAAAGATACAACAACACCGCCACCCACACACCAATTGCAACAAACAAAAAAACAAAAAACAAGAAACAAAGACAAGCAACTATGACTTCATAGCTGCCTGCTTCTTTCTCTGCTTCATGCGATACAGCTGCACACGCTTCAGCACAAAAGCAGCAATAGCAGCAGCAAACAAGGCGCTAAAGGCAATTAGAATGAAGGGATTCTGCAAATCTCTGCCTGACAATGCCCCATGTACTACACCGAAAAACAGCGCCACATACATAAGGGCATGAAAAGGACGCCAATAAGCCACCATCTTACGCCGCAGCAAAACAGCCACCACAGCAATATAAATAATAATCAACGCCTGCCTGCCCCCGAAAAACAAAAACAAATACAGCGAATTCAAATTAGGCACAAAAACCGCAGGATTCATAAGCATAACAGCAAGCGTAACCGGATGTAAAGTAATCAGAGTCAAACCGACAGCTGCAAAATAATGATGCACACGAATGAAAGGCTTCTTAAAGTAAAGAGTAATCTCCCTCAAAAACGGCGTCATTATAGCTGCAATGCTTAAGGCGATAAAGCCGTTAAGGGCAAATAGCCGCACAGAGAAAGCCAGCGGGTTGGAGTACGAAACAGAAAACGCGACCACAGACACAGCTAACGCAAACAACACAACAGCAACAACAAAAATAACCCCTTCTCTACCTAAAGACATAACCTAATGCGCCTCAAACAAAACACTTCTAACCAAAAAATACACTCAACAACTTATTAAACTTACCAGCAAGCACCAAACAGCCTCTGTGACATTCAACGCAAAAAGCATCCGCCTTCAAAAATAGGCACGCAAAAACAATTACAATCAATCATCAGAGAGCAGCGGTAAAAGAGTGATTAAGAAGGAAAAAAGGGGGAGTTTGTCTTCTTAAAAGATCGAAGCTTAAGATATATTACTAGCATTGCCACACCGAACAGCATAGGTATAATCATAATGACAGAAAACTCCGGAATCCACTGATGGCCTTCCCAGCCAAGAATTACACCGCCATCACCTACCGCGTAGCCTTTTGATTCGCCGTCAACATAATCAGGGTCGACCACAGCTATTCCCCTTAAGGTCCCTGCGAACTCATTGCCTGCACCGAACCATATTGTGCCATTCCATGTGAGAGTCATACCTGACTCACCTGCTGCCCAGCCCTCACCAGTGTCACAAACAAACACCGAATACAGAGTTGCATTCACCGTGTCTACGAAAGCGCTTGCAGGAATATTCGCAACATCACCGGGTTCATCTGGATGATAAATCGCTATCTGATTCCACCGAGTCCAGCTTGTTCCATCCCAATGAAGCACTACACCAGTACCTTGTTCGCCTCCAACAGCCCAGCCATCCCCCTCATCGAACATGAATACCGAGTAAAGGTCCGCATTTGTTGGACTTGGCACACTATTCCAGTTTAACCCATCCCACTGCATTATCAAGCCATTATCGCCTACTGCCCAAGCATCAGTCAAACTTAAGACAGCCACCGACCGCAAAGTCCCCGGAGCAAGATTTAGAGAACCAGCCCATTCCATCCCATCCCAAACAAAAATTACCCCATCAGCACCTACAGCCCACCCAAAAGTGGTATCAAGCATGCTAACACCATATAGAGTCGGATAGTCTGTATCTTGAGGAGTAACACCTAGGGTTACATTGTTCCAGACAGCCCATTCAGATCCATCCCAACGAATAATTACGCCGTTATCACCGCTACCACCGACAGCCCAAGCAACAGAATCACTTGCCATAGACACCGAATACAGGTTCGCCGTAGTTGGACTAGGAACCAGATTCCAGCTTTGATCGCCATCCCAACGGAGGATCGTACCAGCATCACCTACTGCCCAAGCAGTACCCATATCGAGCGTGCCACCGGGCGTTATCGCATTAAGATTTTGCGAAGTTGGGCTTGTAACCATCATTGAATCATCAGCTTGTTGAGCATAAGCAAGAGGAGCACCTATAAGAAAGACAAAAACCGCTACAGAAGCTAACTTTAAAAGACGCATGTTTTTCACCTAGAAAACTAAATAAGGAGAACAAATTGGCATTAAAATAAATTTGTGACTGCAACTTAGCAGCAACTCAGTCAAGTCATCGAAACAGGCGATTATGAAATAAGCTAAGAAAAAAGTGTAGAAGTCAACCTTACTAACTGGAACATTACCCATCCACAGGCCAAGTTATCGAGCCAAGCAGCCGATGAAATGGGGTATAAGAAACCCTCCGATCCACCACCATATGCATGCCTGTCCCATATGTGCCTGCAGTAGGCAAAGTTATAGCAATAAATAAGTCCCCAAATGAATTAGTAGGAAACTCGATCACAGAATATCATTAATTGTCTGGCAACAAAGCGCCAAAAAAAGGAACCGTTATAGACCCCTTATATAATGATCAATTTAGCCGTGCCACCAAAAAAGTAGAGACCAGTTAGAAGCCGAGAATTTCTTTTAGTTTAGCCATAGTTCGTTCAGATGCTTCTTTGTCGGGATATTCAAGGTCTTCTTGGTTCGGCTGTGTACCAGCGAATAGGCAGACTGCTTCAATTTGCCTGAGCTTAGATAACCCAAAGACAAGCCCCGAGAAACCCATAAAAGGTCCTTTATAGCCTGTAACTATTGAATATTTGTCTTTAATTTCCGAAAGAAGCTGCTGGCTTGTTGCCGCACAGACCACGTTTGGCTCTTTAGAACCATACCCTGCAGCAACTATCATACGTTTAACTTGCAATTCAGCAAGGAAATCTATTACTCTTTTAGCTACGACATATTGCCCTTCAAAGTTCGCATGGTAACCCTTGACGATTATCAGATCAGGTTTCTTGGCAGCATAGAATTGTACCTTTGGCATATCAAGGAGGCCAGATGCAACTATAACCCCGCCGCCACCGGGAAAAGCTGGATGCGCAGCATAAGAAGGTTTGGTCTCATATATTGTAGGCAGATTGGTCGAGTACAAATCCGCAATAAGCTGGGCTCTTGTTCTTTCGATAAGGCTATCAACAACGAGTTTACCTACTGACCGTAAACCAGGCGAACCTACAATCGCCACTGGTTTATCCAGCTTTGGCATCTCGTACTGTTTTATCCAGACGCCGTTCTCCATTTAATATCCCTTGAACGTAGTTAAGTGACGTAGCTGGGTTTCTTGCCTGCTTGCTCCATTTCTTCGCGAACCCGGCGTTCGATTTCGCCCATCTTAGCTATAAGTTCATCCATCTGGTCAGCCTGTTTATCCATAGGTTCCATGTTTACCTTCAGGGCTAGTATGCTATTAAGAACGTTAAGAGCAGCTTTTGCCGCTTTAGCATCGGTTACGTATTCTCCTGCTGATGTCTGATAACCATGAGTCTCTGCAAGCAGGCATACGCCCTCGACATCTTTCTTTTTTGCTAACCCGATGATTAAACCGTTTTCGCCCCCAATTATGCCCTGGTCCAAAGTCTTTATGCCGAGCTGTTTCATTTCTTCAAGCACAGAAGGTGAAGTTGTAGCGCAAAATACATTTGGATTGTCGAAAGGCTTGTCTGTTACTAATGCAGCAACACTAATGACCCTTTTTAGACCGCGGCTAATTGCCCACTCCAGAATTACATCTGCCACATCATACTGCCCCTCAGGTGATAATGCCTGCGAGTTACCACCCATAAACACGATATCTCGACCATCCTCAGTTCTATACCAGTATAACTCATTACGGAGCAGTTCAACCAAGCCATCCTCCTTAATTATCACATAAGGCGGAAAATGCTTTGAGTAAACCTCGGCAACGAGTTCCGCTTTAAGCTGCTGCACCAAATAATCAACAGATAATTTACCAATGTAAGCAGTACCCGGCAACCCAACGACAAGCGTAATCTCCTTGGGTGCAAACTCCTTCAGAGTCTTAATTTCCGCGTTCATAAATTAACAACTCACGCCCTCATTATTAAGCTGCATGCTCAAGATAAAACAATCAAAGGATTAAAAAAATGGGCCTACTCGATTGAAGTACACTCTGCTTATACATGCTTAGATCACGGGTAGATTAATTCTTGACTATAATTACAGTGCACACTTACAATCCTAAGTACACTATCTTCTCGACGTAAATAATAAATGGAAAAATAGAATTAAAATACGAACAAAGAAAAATGGCAAACTATACATATAGCTCGCTTGCTCGATAAAAAATAGTATGGCTATGTAGAAATTTGATGCATAATCAAACATCCTTTGGGTTAAAATGCCCAAAAACCCTTAAATGCTCAAAATCGTTTCGTGCTTAATTCTAACTTGTTAAGTGGAGAGCTCACAAAGATGCAGTTTGAGTTGGTTTCACCCTTTAAGCCTTCGCCCGGGCAGGTAACAGCTGTCGAGCAGCTAGTGAATAACTTTTCTACTAAGGATAAACAGACACTTCTGGGGATTACAGGAAGCGGCAAGACCTTCGTTATGGCTAACCTAATTGCCAGACTACAGAAACCCACACTCATTTTGGCACATAATAAGACGCTGGCAGCCCAGCTTTATGCTGAACTTAAAGAGCTCTTTCCGCATAATCGAGTTGAATACTTCATTAGCTTTTATGACTATTACCAACCCGAATCATACTTACCCACTACAGATATGTACATAGAGAAGGATTCAAGCGTAAATGACCAAATCGAAAAAATGCGTATGCAAGCAGTCTCGAGTGTGGTTAGCCGAAACGATACCATTATTGTGGCAAGCATAAGCTGCATTTACAGCTTGGGAAACCCTGACGATTACAAAACGATGGCCATCGATCTTGCAATAGGTGAACCCATGCCACGGCAGAAGCTTATAAACGCATTGGTTGACATGCAATACGAAAGAAACGACATGGTGCTTGAAGCAGGCAGGTTCAGAGTTCGCGGAGACACCGTTGACATTGTCCCCGCTTACGAAAAAGATATCTTACGTATCGAGCTGGAAGGCAGCAAGGTTAAGAAAATTAAAGAAGTCAACATAATAACTGGCGATGTAAAAAATTGTATTGACAAAGTTACACTTTACCCTGCACGGCAGTATGTAGTGCCTGAAGAAAAGATGAAAAGGGCATTTGCATCAATAGAGCAGGAACTCGAGCAACGGCTACAGGAGTTACCTCCACTAGAAGCTGCAAGGCTCAAGCAACGTACTAATTATGATCTTGAAATGATGAAGGAAATGGGATTCTGTGCAGGTATCGAAAACTATAGCCGCCATTTTGACGGCCGCAAACCTGGCGAGCCACCTTTTTGCCTTATGGATTACTTCCCAAAAGATTACTTACTCATCATAGATGAAAGCCATCAGACTATACCACAAGCACGTGCAATGTACAACGGCGAATATTCACGTAAAAAGAACCTTATTGATTTCGGCTTCCGGCTGCCAAGCGCCTACGATAACAGACCGCTTAAATTTGAAGAGTTTGAGAAGAAAATGGGCCAAACACTGTTTGTCTCCGCAACACCTGCTGAATACGAGCTAGAAAAGAGTGGCCCGCCAGTAGAACTCATCACACGACCCACAGGACTTCTGGACCCGATAGTAGAGATGCACCCCATCAAAGGTCAGATGCAACATCTTATGGCCGAAGCAAAGAAGACTATCGAAAACGGCGATCGAGTACTCGTTACAACACTGACAAAGCGCATGGCAGAGGACCTCACTGAGTATTTGGTTAAGGAAGGCTTCCGTGTTCGCTACATGCACAGTGAAATTGACAGCCTTGATCGCATCGAACTAGTCCGCCAGTTGCGAGTAGGTGACTATGATATACTTGTCGGCATTAACTTGCTCCGAGAAGGCTTAGACATACCTGAAGTTGCAACCATATTCATTCTTGACGCCGACAAAGAAGGATTCTTGCGCGACGAACGTAGCTTAATTCAGACTATCGGTAGAGCAGCACGAAACGTCAATGGAAGAGTCATACTCTATGCCGACATCGTCACGCGCTCGATCAAGCGGGCTATGGAAATTACAGAGTATCGCCGCAACTTCCAAATACGCTTCAATAAGGTTCACGGGATTACACCTAAGACTATCGTTAAGAGCGTTTCTCAAAAAGAAGGCACAATTAAGGGAATCAAACACTTAGCCAAGGCGGATGTCCAGCGACAAATCATCGAGCTTGACGCCCAAATGCGGGAAGCCGCCGAGAAATTGGATTTCGAAAAAGCAATCCAGCTGCGTGATACCATCCAAGAGCTAAACAAGTTGCTGTCGCAGAAAGCAAAAAATCAAGCAACTGTAACAACGAAATGACGTATTTAATGCAATAAAGTTGAAATGGACAGAATGAAACAAGGCAAAACCTACACGAGTAATCATATGATTTAAGGTAACAAGTTATGCGAGATACTATTTCGATTAAAGGGGCACGAGAACATAACCTTAAGAACATTGATTTAGAGTTGCCCAGAAACAAGCTAATCGTAATTACAGGTCTTTCAGGATCAGGAAAATCCACCCTAGCCTTTGATACAATATACGCTGAAGGGCAAAGACGTTATGTAGAAAGCCTCTCAGCCTATGCAAGACAATTTTTAGGTTTGATGGATAAGCCCGATGTGGATTCTATAGACGGCCTGTCGCCAGCCATTTCTATTGAACAGAAAAGCACTAGTAAAAACCCTCGCTCAACTGTAGGTACTGTTACTGAAATCTATGATTATTTACGTCTACTTTATGCCCGCATAGGTACTCACCATTGCCCCAGATGCGGAAGCTCCATTCATCCACAGAGTCCCGAAAACATCACTAGCCTTATTATGTCTGAAAAAGGCAAGACCCTCACTTTCCTTGCACCCATAATTCGAGGCATGAAAGGAACTCACGAACAGGTCTTTGAAGACCTTAAAAAAGAAGGGTACACCAAAATCAGGGTAGACCAGAAAATCTATGAATCTGACACCATTAAAGAAGAGGTAAAGCTAGTCCGCTACGAGAAACACTGGATAGAAGCTGTAATAGACACAGTTACGATTTGTGATGAGGAACGCTCCCGTATAGCCGAAGCTGTTGAGGCAGCACTGAAAGCCGGTAAAGGCACTATGATAGTAATAGACGCGGCTAACGCAGATGCAAACAAAAAGAAAGAGCTCGAACGTTTTGAGGGCGAAAACATATACAGCACCTTCGGAGCATGCCCTAATCATCCCGAAATCGTCTTCGAAAGCCTCGAGCCCCGCATGTTCTCCTTTAATTCGCCATTCGGCGCTTGTCCAGTGTGCCATGGTCTTGGTGAAATCACTGAAGTCTCCGCCGACCTAGTTATACCTGACAAAAGCAAATCCATCATGGATGGCGCACTTGCAGTTTATGGCAAGATGGAACTTAGTTGGAGAGCACAACAGCTATCTGTAGTAGGAAGCAAATATGGATTTGACTTATTTACCCCAATAGAGAAGTTCACTGAAAAGCAGCTTAAGATACTTCTATATGGAGATCAAGAACCCATTGATGGAAACTGGTCAAATGGTTCCAGCATGTATATGCGCAACGGCTGGGAAGGCATCATCCCGCAGACCATGCGGCTTTATAGGCAAACGGAAAGTGAATGGCGCAAAGAAGATATTGAAAAATTTATGAGCGCCCGACCCTGCAACGCATGTAACGGCAAAAAGCTCCAACCCGTCGTGCTCGCGGTCAAAATCCTTGGTAAAAGCATAATGGATGTCACGGATCTCTCAATTGAGCAGGCAGTAGATTTCTTTACCGATTTGCCTAATCATTTGAATGAGAAAGAGCTAACAATTGCTAAGCAGGTGCTTAAAGAAATTAATCAGCGGCTGGGCTTTCTCAAGAATGTAGGCTTAGGGTACCTTTCGCTTTCTAGAGCTGCAAAAACACTTTCAGGTGGAGAAGCCCAAAGGATTCGCTTGGCAACTCAGATAGGTAGCAATCTCATGGGCGTACTCTATATTTTAGACGAACCCAGCATTGGTCTTCACCAGCGTGATAACGCCAAACTAATCAACACATTGCACCGGCTTCGCGACTTAGGCAACACTCTGATTGTAGTAGAACACGATGAAGATACAATACGTAATGCAGATTACATTGTAGATATGGGCCCAGGCGCGGGCATCCACGGCGGGCACGTAGTCGCCGAAGGTTCACCTCTACAAATAATGAAAAACAGCAAAAGTCTAACGGGCAAATACCTCGCAGGTCAACTTGCAATCGAGGTACCAGATCATAGGCGAAAACCAACAGGATATATGATTGTTGCAGGCGCTAAAGAGAATAATCTAAAAAATGTAACCGTGGAGCTACCACTAGGAGTGCTATGCGGAATCACAGGTGTTTCAGGCTCAGGCAAAAGTTCACTAATGAACCAAACCGTTATGCCCAGATTGCGCCAAAGGTTCGGCGAACATGTTGATAAAATTGGCAAGCACGATTACATTACCACACCCTCCTTTGTGAAAAACGTCATAGTTATTGATCAGGACCCCATAGGTAGAACCCCAAGAAGCAACCCTGCAACCTATACCAAGCTGTTTGATGAAATACGGAAAATATTCGCTGCCACTAAAGAAGCAAAAGCTCGCGGCTATAGCGAAGGCAGATTCAGCTTCAATGTCAAAGGAGGCAGGTGCGAAACATGCCAAGGTGACGGAGTCTTACGTATAGAAATGAACTTTTTGCCTGATGTCTATGTACAATGTAACGAATGTAAAGGCAAACGTTACAATAAAGAAACCCTTGCTGTATTATACAAGGGCAAAAATATTGCTGATGTTCTCGATATGACTGTAGAGGAAGCCGCAAAATTCTTCGAAAACCTACCCAGTGTTGCTCATAAATTGCAGACTTTACTAGATGTTGGATTAGGTTATATCAAACTAGGGCAAAGTTCAACGACTCTTTCAGGCGGCGAAAGTCAACGTATTAAAATTACTCGCGAACTCAGCAAAAAGAAATCCGGTCATGTGGTCTACATGCTTGATGAACCCACAACAGGATTACATTTTGACGATACAAAACGTCTAATCAAGGTCCTCAATCGCCTCGTAGATAAAGGCAACACGGTCTATGTCATTGAGCATAACCTTGACGTCATTAAATGCTGCGATTACCTAATTGACCTCGGACCTGAAGGAGGCGCTGCAGGAGGAGAAATCCTAGCCCAAGGTACCCCCGAGCAAGTTGCCAATAATCCAAGGTCTCATACAGGTAAATTCCTTCAGCACGTGCTTAAGCAAAAAAGTTAAGCTCATAGAGGAAGGCAAAACTACTCAGATGATAGACATATCTGCGCCGTCAGAATTTAAAAGCTCTGACATACCTACAGAGCCCGGAGTATACTTATATAGAGATGAGAGGGGAGAAATCCTCTATATCGGCAAAGCTAAAAATTTGCGTAGCCGCGTCCGAAGCTACTTTACCAGCAAAGACCAGCCCCTTAAGACTCGTCACTTGGTCTCAAAAATACGCAACATAGACTGGATAATCGTAAACAATGAAGTTGAAGCCCTCCTTTTAGAAAATATGCTTATCAAGCAGCATACGCCACGATACAACATAGCCCTGAAAGACGCAAAAACCTTTGCCTACATAGCGCTCACCCGGGAAACCTTCCCTAGAATTCTAACTAGTCGAAAGGTTTCCCGTAAACTCGAATCATTTGGACCCTACACAGACGGTTTTACACGCCAAGACTTACAGCGGCTAGTAATCCGGGTCTTTAAGTTACGTACTTGCAAAGAAATCCCTAAAAGGGCTTGCCTTAACTTTCACATTGGTCTTTGTAGCGCACCATGCATAAAGAACGTTACCGCTGAACAATACCGCGTGCAGGTTGATCAGGCGCGTTCCTTCCTTAAGGGTCACTACGAGCAGACCTTAGAGCTTCTCCGAATCCAAATGAAGATCGCCTCTGCGGAGCTTAAGTTTGAACGAGCCCTTGAATTACGCAATCAGATCGCTTCCATTAGGCTTCTTACTGAGTGCCAAATAGTTGATAATGAGAGACGCTTTGACCAAGACGTATTGGTGTTCAAGCAGAACGGTGAAGAACTGCGAGCAATCCAGATGGGCGTACGCAAAGGTGTATTACGCGGCAAACGAGAGTTCTCAATTGACCTACAACCCCAGATTGAACAGGAGTTCCTCAAAGCATTCTATACGTCAAATCAAATTCCAAGAGAAATCTTGCTAAACAAGCCTTGCTGGCAAGATAACGAGGAAAAGCATGCGCTCGAAGAGTTTCTTTCGCAAACTAGGGGGGCTCCTGTTACCTTAACAGTGCCTAAACGCGCGGATAAGCTTGCCCTTGTGCGATTGGCTGAGAAGAACCTTGAGTCTTCACTCGAAGAAGACAGTGCCCTTGTTGACCTGCAGGCAGCACTCAACTTGCCAGTACTTCCACATATTATTGAATGCTTTGACGTTTCTAATTTAGGGCAAGAACATGTTGTCGCAGGCATGGTTAGATACAAAAATGCAAAACCCGATAAAAATAACTACCGAAAGTTTAAGATCAAAACCGTCCAAGGTCAAGACGACTTCGCCAGCATGCATGAAGTGATTACCCGTAGATATAAACGGCTGCTTGAAGAGAATGCTCAGATGCCTGATCTTATTGTAATCGACGGCGGACCAGGACAGGTCAATTCAGCAAAGACCGCATTACAGTCGCTAGGGCTCCAGATTCCACTTATGGGTTTAGCTAAGGAAAATGAAGAGATTTATCTACCTAATGAATCTACGCCACTGCGCTTTAAAAAGAATAGCCGCATGATGCTTCTCTTAAGGCAAATCCGAGATGCAACGCATGACTTCGCTATAGGCTACAACCGCAAACGCAGACAGATGCAGATGCGTAATGAATTCAATGGATCATAGGCCTATATAATTAGTTTGCATGTGTGCAAATTAAATAAATATGGAGCCTATATACCTTTAAAGGTAATATTTGGTATTTTTAACAGGGCGTGTTTGTATTGAAGGAATATGATCTTATTGTAATTGGCACAGGTACAGGCTTGGAGCTTGGAAACGCGTTTTTACAGGAAAATCCTAACGCAAAAATCGCAGTTATCGACAAGGATGAGCCAGGTGGTATTTGCTTGACGAGAGGCTGCATACCTTCTAAGCTTCTACTATACCCTGCGGATGTCATACGAATAATTGAAAAGGCAGAAAAATTTGGTATTAAGGCTGAAATCAAAAAGGTAGATTCTGCTGCCATCATAGAACGTATGCGTATCAGTGTAAACAGGGATATAGATGCGATCAGGAACGGATTAACAAAAGCCCCCAACATTGATTACTATCCTGAGACAGCCGAATTTATAGCACCTTATACGGTCAAAGTTGGTGACCAGACCATAAAAGCTGACATAATATTCCTTTCTATTGGTTCTCGTCCAGTAATCCCCAAAATAGAAGGTCTTGATAAGGTTGACTACTTGACCAGTGACACTATCTTGAGCATATCTAAGCTGCCAAGTAGCGTTGGTATAATTGGAGGTGGCTACATAGGAATAGAGTATGGTCATTTCCTTTCAGCTATGGGCTGCAAAGTCACCATTATAGGCTCAAGCCAACGTATTGTCCCCGAGGAAGAGCCTGAAGTCTCACGTTTAGCAAAAAGAGAAATGGAAAAACATATGGTCATACACACAGGCTACAGGGTTATTCGAGTAGAAAAGACACTGCAAGGTAAAAAACGTGTAATCGGATTTAATGCTCAAACTCAGAAAGAAATCAAAGTCGATGTGGATGAAATTTTTGTTGCGGTAGGTAGAAGAGCAAACACAGATATTTTGCATCCAGAGAAAGCTGGCTTGAAGCTAGACGCAAAAGGGTTCATAGTTGTCAACGAATACATGGAATCCTCACAGCCGAACATCTGGGTAGTCGGTGATGCTAACGGAATCTATATGTTCAAACACGTAGCCAACTATCAAGCCCAAATAGTTTATTATAATGCCATATTGAAAAATCGGGTAAAAGCCGACTTCACCGCAGTGCCTCATGCTGTTTTCACGGATCCGGAGATCGCAAGCGTAGGTCTCAGAGAGGCTGAGGCAATAGAGAAGTATGGTAGAGAAAACATTATCATAGGCTTTGCAAAATTCGCTGATACCGCCAAGGGGGAAGCTATGGCGCTTGAAGATGAATTTGTCAAGGTCATCCTTAACAGGAACACATTGGCAATCATAGGTGCTCACATAATTGGTCCTCAAGCTTCAGTGCTTATTCAGGAGATAGTCAATCTTATGTATACAACAGAAAGAAGTTCAGAGCCCCTTCTCAGTGCTATGCATATACACCCTGCGCTTAGTGAAGTCGTCGAAAGAGCGTTCAAATCCCTTATGACGCTTGAGCAATACCATCACATTATGCATGACCACATGCAACTTGAAGACTGAAGATATGATGAAACTAACGATTCAAAATTCAAACATCTTTTATTTGTGTTAACGCAAATGTAATTATTCTACTACAACCACGAAGGCTTAACAGTATAGAACTAAGTTGCATAAAATAATTGCATTAGGAAGCAATGTTCTGCCTAAGAACGATCCGAATCCGGAAAGGAGCGTACTCCTGATGAAATATATTGTAAATTAAGTCATGTTTTAATAGTAATCTGAGAATCCCTATATAGTCAATCTTATTCTGGATTACAAAATAGCAATCCCTAAAAAGTAAATAATTGATGGTGTTTATTAATGATAGCAGAACTCTCAAATTCAGATATCGTTTTTATTCAGCAATTACCTGTTGCTAGGTTTGCCACTATAACGGACAGTGGAATACCTATAACGATACCTGTATGGCCAGTATTTGATGGTAAAAACATATTTGTTGCTAGCGATCCGGGAACAGCCAAACTTCGCCATATAAAAAAGAATCCAAAAGTCTCCATAGTATTTGATGACTATGATAAATCAAATTGGTCGAACCTGCGGGGGATATTAATCCGAGGTGTAGCTGAAGTTTTCTGGAAAGGTGAAGAATATCGCTATGCTCATAAATTGCTTAAGGAGAAGTACTCTGAGTATCGCACTGAAAAAGGCGGTTGGAAAGAAGGCGAAGTGGCTATAATCAAAATTACACCACAGCGAGTCATAAAATGGGCAGACGGTGAATGGGCAAAAAACCATTACTAAAAAAGAGAAAATGACGATGTACCATTACCGCTAGATAAGCCAAAGTAAGGGAGTAATTATTTTCTGGCTGACACTTTAATCGGCAAACTAGCCTTCGAAGGTTTCTGAGTTAACATACCCATCAACTGACCATCCTTGACCACTGCAATTCTTTTCATACCTTTTTCGCGCATTATCTTTAAAGCATCAGTCATTGATTCCCTACTTCCTAAAGTCAGCAACGGTGTGTAGTCAAGATTACCAGTCAAAGTTGTATCAGGATTCTTCTTTCCGTCAACCAATTCTTTGAGGACATCACGGTCGTTGATTAAACCAACTGGATTCCCATCAGCAGTTATTAGAACTTGATTTACGTTTTTCTTTAGTACAACATCAACTAACTTAGATACGGTATCATTAGTAGACACTGTTACAGATGGCAATTTTATTCCCGCTTGTGAGGTTATTTCACTCAGATCCGTCCCTCTTTTCCAAGTATCATTAAGCATTTCACTTACGCGCTCACTTGATTTCGGATCATTAGTATAAAATACATCAGCTAAATAGAAGGCTTCATCAGTTGGATCACTTAACGGAGGCGACTTAAACATAAATAGGTTATAATTATCAACAAGCATCATTGTCATATAGTTAATTGGGACATGTTTAATATCATATCTAGAGGACAATTTCTTTGCAGCATCCAAATTATCCAAATCAATCGGAGCCATAAGACGGAAATGTACTCCTTCTTTATGGTACTTTGCAAAAGGATCATTTTCCACAAGACTAAGCAGGCTCTGCGACGAAGTAATAAGGACAACATCTTTCTGGGCTGCTTTCAGTGTCTGCTCAACTTTTAGCCATGCTTCATTAGGGTCCTTAATGACAGCAGTCTCTCCTATGGGTTTACCAGTTTTTAGCTCATCTATACGCCGATCAGCTTCAATTCCCGTTTGCCACATCTGATTAAAGAATGCCCTTAACACAGAAATGAACATTTTATCGTTTATCCATAAACCCTCATCTTCAATATTAAGTACAGAAGTTTCATCGCCGCTTGATGCATACAGTATAGCTTCTTCATCATCTTTTATGAGAAATCGAGGGAAAAATTTCGAGGTTAAGTTTAAGTGACGACAATCTACTTTGGCGTTTTCAGTGTTAATTCTTTTTAGTAAACGTTCCATAATTCTAAAATTGTCCTTTGAAATATCAGCCATTACCCTAAATCGTACATCATGGTTTTCAGCTGTATCAATGATTGTATCAAATACTCCACCTATATCTTCCTGTATAACGCCTAACCCAGTCGTTAAGATATACACATTTTTTTGTGCTTCATCAATCATGTTAAGCATTTTTACGTGTATCTTTTTCTTCCCGCTTATTATTGAAAACTTAGCCACTGTGTAATCAGATTCAGGAGTACTTATGGTGCGCCACGATGATAACAGGCTATCTCTTTGAAGGCTAAGATTTTCAACCTCGCTCTTTTTAGCTTCAATGAATGTCTCAAGCAGCGCTTCAAATGGAACTACAGTAAACCTTGTAGGTCTTTCTAAGGTAGCTTCAATAAACCCCTTTTCCTGCAACTTCTTAAATGTGCGGTATGCTTGTACGCGCTCCATCTTTAGCCTCTTGGCAACGAAACTAGTTGATTGGGCTCCGCTTTTCGCTAAGAACATATAAACTTGAACTTCCCTTTTTGAGAAGCCCAGATTTTGTAAAAACTTCAAAATATCCTTTTCACTCAAGCTAATCCGAACCTTAAGGCATATGTTGTAACAAATAAGATGCTACAACTTGCTACTATTATAGGTACTATCATTATATATATAAGTGCTACCAATGACACGAAGAGATTTTACTGAAAGAAAGCAAATGCAGCATGCCTTTTAGAATTTAACATAGACATTCAATAAAAAGCTGTTTGATAATTTAAACCTGATTTATTGTAGGAGGATTATTTCGCTATGCACCGCTCCCTAAGAAGAGAAACTTTAATTTCTGTGCTATCTGTAAATACTACAGGCAAAGTAGGCCAAAATATAGACTAAGAGAGTTTTAGAACAAAGGAAGGATAATGACTTGCAAAATAATAAAGTACGCATCCTCGTGATAGATGATGACAAATCTATCTTGAGAACATTCACACGGATTCTTCAAAAAAGCGGCTACGAGATTGATGTGGCTGAAACCGGTAAAGAGGCTATCGAAAAATCTAAAAACGCACATTACGATTTGGCTCTGATAGATATTCGCCTTCCTGACATGGACGGAACTGATCTACTTGTGAAAATTCAGCAAACAATGCGAGATGCCATAAAAATTATGATTACAGGTTTTCCATCGCTAGAGACTGGTGTTAAGGCGCTTGATGAAGGAGCCGATGCTTATCTAGTTAAGCCTGTTAAACCTGAGGAACTGTTGGCACTAATAGATGAGAAGCTTAAGAGCAAGCAAGCGAAGTAAGGTTCTTCTAAGCCAAATTTTTTAACAAATTTTTCTTCTTGACATAGATTATGAACCTATCCGAAAAATGTTCCAATTGTTTTTTCTAGCTATTCTTAATGAGGTATTTTCCTTGTTGATAAGAAACGGTTTTTATAGATAACTTGAAGCGTCGAATTTTCGGATAGGCTCTATGTCCAGCTAAAATGCTAACAAGTCTAGTGAGTATTTTTGCAATATTGTTGTGATTGTACTTCAGCAACTACAATCTTTTAAATTAAAAAAGCCCTGATAGGTAAACGAAGGATAAATAAATTTTAGAGGGCGTTGGGAGAGTGCAATCATCACATTCTACACAAACCCTTCAGAATAAACGGAAAGGGTCAAAGGATATTACACGATTAACGCCTGTTGACTACGCAAAAGCAGGTATTTTAAGGCTTTATGATTGGTCAGTAGAAGATAGGGAAGCACATGACCGAGAAATGGCTAAGTATAGACAATATTTGATGAGGCTATGCGTACTTTCACATGAAATAGATACAGGGTTAAGCAGGAGGTAAAATTACAACGATAAAAAAGGTCACAAAAAATGAAGATACTACCATTGAAAATTCTATAATATCAGATTATGTTAGACTTTGTATTACTGAAGGAAAAAAACCTGACGATGCATATAAAGAAGTTAAGAGGAAGCTACAAACACTTAAAGAAATAAAGCCAATAACTAGCAAGCAAACATTATCAATGCAGGAGAAATGAAAACAAAATTTTTGGTTGAACAAGTAAAAATGCTAAAGGCTTAGGGGGTACTAGCACAACTGGCACCTGGTTCCTAAATATAGGAAAGTCTTCTTCGGTGGCGAGCAAGACCTTTTGATATGGCTTTTTTCAGACTGTATCAATGGACCTAATTATATTACAGCTAATCTAACACTCACAATAATATCGATATTTCACGTTTTATTAATCCTAATCAAATGATGAATACAGCGAACAGGCACTATTAGAAGTTAACCAACCCGTTTTCTAACCATAATAATTATCAACTTGCTTTTGGGTCAGATACTATCTTCATAGCTACATGCTGTGATGAGTACAGTATAATCCCTTCCAGAATGTTTTAAATGCTCATCGTTACTTGGCAAAATCTTACGTATTTGATGTTGATAGATTTGCTGCCGGTAGACTTTGAATTTTTTTCCGACCCTTCTTCGTGGGTAACCGTCCAGATTACTGTGAAGAGATTTTGCTTATGTTCTGCGTAAACCGACACAACTAGAATGTAACAGGCAACTATGAAGAATCAAGATGAAAAAGTGACGGAATACTGCAAAGGCAAGTAACCCGGTAGTGATTAAAAAGATTAGTAGTTTGAAAAAAAACTACTTTTGGTTTGTGATTATTCTGAGCAGTTTTCTGGTGGGATAAAGACTGCTGCAGCAATGGCTGTGGTCCATAAACCGTTTTTGTCGCCTATGGCTGTCTGTGTTATGTTGGCAGTTTTGATAATTAGCCCACTGGTTTTAAAGAGCTGCTTTCGTTCGTCCCACGCGGTCTCAGGGTCAAACTGTATACCCATTGTTGTTGCAAGCATAGTTGCAGCTAAGTCTTCCGAGTAGTCTCCTGCAGTATCGTCAGTCTGACCGAACGAGTGATGCTCTGATAGGTAGCCGTATTGGTTTTTGCCAGAAGGAATAGCAACGCCAATTGATGAGGCGACTAACCTATGTGGCTCGTTTGTAGCATTACGTGCAATGACAACGAAAGTGATCTCACCAGGACGTATCTTTTTAAGACCTTTTTCACGCGGAAGCAACTCACATCCAGGCGGTACAATACTTGAGACGCTTACTAGGTTACAGTGTTGAATGCCGGCATCTCTAAGTGCCAGTTCAAAGGATTGAAGTTGCTCTTTATGTTTACCGACGCCCTTCGTTAGGAAGAAGTATTTTGGTATCATGTAATGTCGGAAATAGACAGTATAAAATGGATTTAAAAATGTTTTTATGTAAATACCTGAGCAACATATTCATTCTCTATCACAGTCCACCAACAATTTACGGAAATGCCACCATTAAAGCGAACCTAAAATCTGGTCACTACTCATCCAAATAAGCAAAAATTCCGGTAAAATGAAATAAAAAGGTTCAGTCTATGCTACCTTTTTTAGTTGCCCTATCCACAGATAGCGCTTGGTTGCTGTTGGGAAATACAATGGATTGTTCCTAACCCACGCACTAAATCTATGCAATTAATTCCAACTACTTTGCGGTCTGGAAACAACTTCTGCAATATATCTAATGCCTTTTTGTCGTTTTTATGATTGAACACGGGCACTAAAACTTTGTCGTTGCCTATGTAGAAGTTTGTGTAGCTTGCTGGAAGACGGCTATTTTTATCGCCCACATGCCCAGGCATAGGCAGTTTTATGATTTTTAGTTTATTGCCGTCTTGGTCGACTGAGCTCTGCAATATCTCATAATTCTCTTTCAGAATCATGTAGTTCTCGTCAGCTTCATCTTCTTCGTAGGCACATACAATAGTAGTAGGGTTTACAAACCGAGCAATATCATCGATATGACCATCGGTGTCGTCTCCGCTGATACCGGCTTTGAGCCAAATCACATGAGTTATGCCTAAGTAGTCTTTTAGGTATTTTTCAATATCTTCTTTGCTAAGGTTTGGGTTTCGGTTCCTATTAAGCAGGCATTGTTCGGTAGTAAGTAGAGTTCCTCTGCCATTGACATCTATTGACCCCCCTTCCATAACAATACCAGGCTTAAAGCATCTTAAACGCATGTCTTGGTTGATCACTTGAGGAACTTGACCGTCTTTCATGAGTTCCTCATATTTTCCGCCCCAAGTATTGAAGTCCCAATACACCATGGCCAACTCTTTGTGATCATTTACAATGAATATTGGACCATAGTCGCGGAACCATACATCAGCATAATCGAATTGATAAAAGCGGACTTTGTCTAAAGCTATACCTGCTTGCTCAAACATGCGTGTAGCTTTTTTCTGCATATCTTCGTCTTTTACAAAAAGGTTGACATATTCACTTTCATGAATGTTTTTAATAATCTGGACGTAAGTTTTTTCAACCTTTTCTATACAATTAGGGAAAGTTGTAGGGTCATGTGGCCAAGAGAGCCAAATAGCATCATGTTTTTCCCATTCTGCAGCCATACGATAGCCCATTTCATGAGGCGTCTTGCCTACAAAAGATTCCTTGTCCTTTAAGGTTATATCTGCAGCTACATCTTCAATCAGGGGTTTATATGTGTCTGGTCGACGGTTCCTTATAAAACCCCAGCCATCACGAATACTTTTGTTTTTACTTAGATCTACTTTAACAACCAAGACTTCTTCTTTTTTTGTGCTTGCTTCACAAACGATTTTTCCGAAGGAGTCACATATAAATGAGCCACCCCAAAATTCCAGCTCATCCTCTTCACCTACTCGGTTAACGGCAGCAATATGGACTCCGTTCGCTATGGCATGACCACGCTGTACAGTTCTCCATGCTTCATGCCAGTCTCCGTCAGTTGAAACGTGACCTTTTATCCAGCCTATCGCCGTAGGATAAAATATTATATCCGCCCCCTTTAGTACGTTAATTCTTGCAGCTTCTGGGAACCACTGGTCATAACAAATAAGCACACCTATATTGGCATAAACTGTTTTGTAGACTTTGTAGCCTAAATCGCCTGCTTCAAAATAGTTTTTCTCGTAGAATAACGGATCTTGGGGAACATGAACCTTATGGTAACTGTCCATAAGTTTTCCATTTGTGTCTATTACGACTGCAGAATTATAGTATTTGCCGTTTGAATGCTTCTCAAATAAAGGCACAATTATAACTACCTTGTACTTTTTGGCTATTTTTGAGAATGCGTTAGTGGACTCACCGGGTATTGTTTCAGCAAATTTATCTGCTGCCTGTTTTTCTTCTTGCGGAAAATACCTTGTTCTATACAACTCTGGAAGGCAGATAATTTGCGCGCCCTTTTTTGCAGTGGCCTGAACCAACTTTAGTGCCTTCTTCAGATTAGCCGTCATGTCTTGTGAGACAGCTGTCTGAATAAGTCCAACGCTTACAATCTGACTACGATATTCTTTTGAATCTAGATTATCTGAGTCCATCTTAGCAGGTATGTTTTATCCTTCCTTGGTTTCCACTAAATTGAAATATTGAAGTAATAAATTTTCTGAATATATTCAGAGTAAATTTATACAATTTATAGGGCGTGCGCAATTCGATTTTGTGTCTTTTATGCTGTTTAACTTTGTCTGAAAAGTTTCAAAGCAACAGTGGAAGAGTAAAAACCGCAAAAAACAAATAATGCATACCTCGTGTTTAAATAAAAATAATCTAACTGGTAACCATTAGTATGCATAGCTTGACGAATAAGCATGGTTATACTATATGGATTTATTAAGCATTTACCTCTACAAAGTTAATTACTGAGTTAAAAAGTCGGGCATCGGTCAGTTGAGGTTTAAGTGTGACGTTCAATCATAGTGTATTTAGTGATGAAACAAAGCTTGACATAAATTACATTCCGAACCGCTTACCTCACAGAGATAAAGAGTATCGGCTGCTAATGGAGTTCTTCAGTTTCCTTACACGGTACCCTGACCGGATGGCCCAGCGGGTAATCGTGACAGGTGATGTAGGCACAGGAAAGACGGCGCTTTGCCAACGCTTCGGTTCAGATATTACAACAGAAGCGAATAAGCGAAAAATAAAGCTGCGCTATGTACATATTAACTGTCGTGAGTACCGCGGCAAAGTCTCCCTAATAATACAGCACGCTATTAACATATTGCGACCTAACTTTCCTAAACGCGGTTTTTCCTCTGAAGAAATCCTTCGGACACTATTTCAGGCGCTAGATGAAGAAAATTCATTTATGATTCTAGCTTTAGATGAATTTGATACTATAATCGATACCGAAGGCTCAGATGCCGTTTACAATTTAACGCGGCTACAGGAGATGAGGCCCAATCTGCCACAACGCGTATCGCTTATTGGCATTATGCGAGATTTAAAACCCATTGAACGTCTAGACGCTAGTGCAAGAAGCACCTTACAGCGGAACGTGCTTCATCTTGAGAAGTACTCAAAAGCGCAGATGATGGACATACTTAATGAGCGTGTAGCCATGGCTTTTGAGCCTTCTGCGGTGCCAGAGGATACGGTTAGCCTTACTGCTGATATAGCTCGTAATGAGAGCGGACACGCACGATTCGCCATTGAGCTTTTGTGGAGGGCTGGAAAGTATGCTGATGCAGAAGATTCAGACGAAGTCACCCCTGAATGCGTACGCAAAGCTATCTCCAGCATAATTCCTACGGTGCAAAAAAGCGAGCTATCAAATCTAGGTCTTCATGAGCAGCTGTTTTTATTAGCTACAGCAGAGGTTTTTCAGGAAAACACAAAAGCTTACGCTACACTCACTGATATTGAGCAATCCTATGGTATAGTGTGTGAGGAGTTTAACGTGGAGCCTGTAAGCCATACACAACTCTGGAAGTATGTGCAATATCTTGATGCATTGGGTATACTAAAAACCGAGGTCTCATCCTCTGGGCAGCGAGGACGTTCAACGTTAATTTCACTGCCAACAGTGTCAGCAAGCGAATTAGCCAAAGAACTACGCGCTATGCTCGAAAAAGGCGGGAGGTAAAAAATTATGGATATTGAAGAAGTCTTTTCTTCCAAGCCAAGGATGAAGATTTTGAAGCTAATCTGGAAGCTAAGTGAACTTAACGTGTCGGACGTTGCCCGTAGGGTCGGTTTGAATTTTACTTCTACCAGCCGTCATTTAAGAATACTCGCTGATGAAGGCATACTACAGGAACGGACATACGGACGCATCCGTATGTACAGGTATAATCCTAGCTCCCCAAAAGCCAAAGCAGTAGAAAACCTAATTGAGGCTTGGGAAGAAGCCAATAAGTAATAACTGCAACGTCTTAAGGGGCGAAATGAATCTATGACTATGGTTGACGTTTCAGCTAAAGCCGAAATATTCCGCCAAGCAACCGCTTCTGGGTCAATCAAATTACAACCTCAGACGATAAGCCTTATCCGAGCAGGCAAAATCGCAAAGGGAGACCCATTGTACACTGCAAAAATTGCAGGTATTCTTGCAGCAAAGAAAACTAGCGAACTTGTGCCATTATGTCATCCGCTACCGTTGACAAACGTGGAAGTTGAAGTAAAAGTCACTGACGACTCAACCGTGGAAGCAACTGCACTAGTCAAGACGAAAGCGCAGACCGGTGTAGAGATGGAGGCTTTGACGGCGGTTTCTGTGGCTTTGCTAACAGTCTGGGATATGACTAAACAATATGAGAAAGATGCCACTGGTCAGTACCCTGGCACGATAATTGATAACATTCACGTAATTGAAAAAATCAAAAAGTGTTAGTTATGAGCGAAAGCACAAAAAGCCACAAGACTCACGCACCTAAAACAGTAAATTTTGCGGTTTTCACCTGCAGCACCTCTAGATATGAGGCAATCCGAAAAGGCGAAGATGCAACCGATCTCTCAGGCGACGTTATTGAACAATTATTGAAAGCTGCTGGACATAATATGCTGTATAGACGGGTTATTTCAGATGACAAGGGTATGATTGAAAATGCTGTAAAGAGCGTCTTGACCAACCCTGCCGTTGATGCAGCCATATTCAGCGGTGGTACTGGCATTACATCACGGGACATCACCATTGAATCGGTTTCTCCTTTCTTTGAGAAGATGTTGCCAGGTTTTGGCGAATTTTTCCGTCGGCTGAGTTATGATAAGATGGGTTCTGGGGCTGTTATGTCGCGTGCGGTTGCTGGTATAGCGAAAGGTAAGGTGTTGTTTTGTATACCAGGTTCCCCTGACGCTGCACGAATTTCAGTCGAACTGCTTATATCACCCGAAGCGGCTCACATCGTTAAGCACGCACGGGAATAACGATATGACATTAGTTGACAACTGCGGGCGACCTCTTCTAAATCTAAGAGTATCAATTACCCAGCGATGCAACTTAAAATGTACATATTGCCACCGTGAAGGCGAAGCCCAACGTGCCAATGTCTCAGCAGAAAAGATGTCCATTGAAGAAATTGTGCGCATTGCTAAGATAGCCATTGAGCTAGGAATTGTACGAATTAAGCTTACAGGCGGTGAACCTTTAATGCGTAGTGACTTAAGTGACATAGTTAAAGGCATATCCGCTATTCCCAAGCTCAGGGATTTATCAATATCAACCAACGGCACGTTGCTTCCAGCTATAGCAAAGGAACTATTTACAAGCGGTCTAAAACGAGTAAATATTAGCTTGCCCACCCTTAACCCAGAGACCTATCACAAGCTTACTGGCGGGAAAATAGAAAATGCATTGGCGGGAATAAAATCTGCAGTCGAAACTGGTTTCTACCCAGTTAAGTTAAACATGGTGGTGCTGAAAGGAGTCAACGAAACAGACGTATGTGAAGTAATTGATTATACCCGACAGATGGGCATTATTTTACAGTTAATTGAGTTAGATCCAGTCAATGTGAGCAACAATTATTATTTAGCGTATCACCACAATTTAGATGATTATGAGGCTATGCTTGCGCAAAAAGCGGTAAAAGTGGAAACTCGACGGTTTATGCATAATAGGCGAATCTATCAGTTACCAGATGTTACAGTTGAAATTGTGCATCCGATTGAGAACCGTGAATTCTGTATGCATTGCACACGTATGCGTATAACTAGCGATGGCAAGCTTAAACCCTGCTTGATGAAAAATAATAATCTTATAGATATTCTATCACCGATGCGTAGTGGCGTAAATGATGAAAAGTTAAAACAACTTTTCATGCAAGCAAACCTTCAACGAGAGCCATATAACAAAACATCATAACTACGTTAATGTATCAATTTCCATTCCTTATAACAGATGCACATATTTTATTGGTTGAAGTTTATGGTGAAGTAGGGACACAGCACCCATATTATTTTAGGTTCAAGTGTTACTGTTTGCTGATGAACCCTTTAGATTTTCAATATTCTTCGTGATTACCCTTTTGAGTTCTTCTTCAAATTCGGGCATGAAGGCTATTCCTAAGGTCTGCTCATAATAGACACATAAGAAACGCAAAGTTGCGTATGCTTCTGGGATGCTTTTTGTCTTTTTAACTAGCACCTCATTTGCTTTTTGGCCTATTCGAGCTATCCTATCAAAGTCAATATCTATTTCGACAACAGAACGATTCTTCTCAGACAATATAATCACTTGAACTTGGATATGAAAATACTAATATAAACATGGCTCTAAAAGAAGGCACTTTTATTCCCATTGGAGAGAGGCGATGCTTGAAGAGCAACAGGTCGACTTTAAAAAGGCACTTGTTAAGTTCAGTAGTTTCAATATTGATTCCACGTATAAATGAAGAGATAGATGCGATATGTTAGAATAATCAAATAGGCATAAGAAAAAATATGAAAATTAAGGTAATAACATATTTATGGGAAGATTTGCTAATTTTGGCAATTACCCTAATATAGTTTAACATTATAATATTGTATATTGTCGGGATTCTTCAAGAGAGACAATTTGCATGATGTAAATTGCTTGAGATCGATTCTGGCGTATTGAATAAAATGAGGGGATAGTATGAAGCAGAAAAAGACTACAATAAACGAACAGCTTGCAACGCTTTCAGTAAGGTATGATGTATATCCAGCTGAGCTCTTCAATGCGTTAGTGGTAGCCAAAGATTCTGGGAAAGCAACTGCCGGTGAACTCACAGTTGAGTACCGCGGGAGTATAAACAGCGAATCAATCTTCCTAATTAAGAAAAACGACAACATAGTAGTCCAGTTTCGAGTTGAAGAAGAACTACTTGCAAGAAAGGACATTCATTTTGATAACTGGATGAACACAGACAGGATACGCAAACAAATTGCTAGGCAGAGTCCCTCTGAACTAACAATTTCATTAATCAAAGATTTACGTATAGGCATGAAAAAGGTAAACGTGGACGCTCAAGTTTTAGAGATACCGAAACCCCAAATGGTCTATACACAATTTGGGAACCGTGCCATGCTAAGTAATGCGATCATAGCGGATGAATCGGGAAAAATCAAACCCTCACTATGGGACCAGCAGATCGACACTGTCAACGTAGGAGATACCATACAAATCAGAAATGCCTCAGTCGCCTCCTTCAAAGGTGAACCCCAGCTGCGTCTTGGAAAAACTGCCACACTGACAGTCACCAAACATGCACCTCCAAAAACTAAACCATCTAGAACAAAAAAGGTGTCCAAAACTGGTTCCGAAAAGAAGGTCGTCTACGCTTTAAGTGGCGATTCAAATCAATCTGACGCGTAACAGCTCGTATAATTTGAAAGCAAGAAGAGCCCAACCTCAGCAAACAGATTTGGCAAGAATTTTACGCGCCGATTACGTTCGATATATGCTGATTTTTCAATTTTGATATCTCGTTTTTGACAATAATCCTTGAAGTCTGCTATGCTTAGAAAATGCAAGTTTGGAGTGTTATACCACTCATAAGGCAGTGAAGGGGTAACAGGCACTCTGCCGCGGAAAAACATTTGGAAGCGTGCAGGGTAATACAGGAAATTTGGGAAGCCAACAATTACTTTTTTACCCACACGAAGGGCTTCTTTGAGTACAAAATCAGGCTTTTTAACCTGCTGGAGAGTCTGGTTTAATATGACAAAAGTAAAGCTGTTATCTGCATATTCGGCTAGACCTGTGTCGATATCTTCGTTGAAGACGCTTAAGCCTGCTGCTACGCATTTATGGATTGCTTCTTCGCTAAGTTCTATGCCTTGAGCACGTATCCTCTTTTCTTTTACTAATAATGAAAGAAGCGCCCCGTCGCCACAGCCTAAATCTAATACGGATTCTCCAATACCGATCCAGTCAGCAATTACTTTATGCTCAAGGGGCGTTGCTCGTGTATTCATAATAACTTATCACCTGTGGTGTTTTGGATGCAGTTCCCATTGGAGACACTTTTTAGAAAGTTGCGGATTAACCGGGCTTCTTGTTCAATTTCTAGCAGGAAGGCATCATGCCCGTAGGTGCTATTGATTTCGACGTAGCTTGCATCAACGCCGGCGAGTTTGCAGGCTTTTACAATTTCTTGCGATTGATATGTAGGATAGAGCCAGTCTGATTTGAAAGCAAGCACTAGTACTTTTGCTTTCAAGCCTTTGAATATGCTACTTAAATTGTGCCCGTTGAGTATATTGAACAGGTCAATGGCTTTAGTTATGTATAGGTAGCTGTTGGCGTCGAAGCGTTTGACAAAGCTATCTCCCTTGTAATGTAAATAGCCTTCTACTTCGAATTCGGCGCTGAACTTGAAATGTTTCTTTTCATCTTTCGTGCGTCTGCCGAATTTTTCAGCCATGGAGGTATCGCTCATATAGGTTATGTGCCCTATCATTCGAGCGACTGCTAAGCCCTTTGCAGGAACTGAGCGCCCGTAGTAGTTGCCGTTTTGCCAATCGGGGTCAGCCATAACTGCTTGCCGCCCAACTTCGTTGAAGGCGATCTGCTGAGGCGTATGCTTCATTGTTGTTGCAATAGGGACTGCAGCACATATACGATTTGGATAATTGACCATCCACTGCAGAACTTGCATACCACCCATTGAGCCGCCTATGACTGCAAATAGTTTGTCGATGCCTAAGTGATCTATTAAGTGCCTTTGTGCATTCACCATATCAGCGATTGTTACTAATGGAAAATCAAGCCCGTAAGGTTTACCAGTTTTTGGATTAATTGATGCTGGACCAGTGGAACCTTTGCAGCCGCCCAGTACATTGCTACATATGACGAAATATTCGTTTGTATCTATTCCTTTGCCTGGACCAATAAGGTCATCCCACCAGCCTGGATCTTTGGCGCCTTTGTGAAAACCTGCCGCATGAGCATCACCGCTGAACGCATGAAGTATTAAAATCGCGTTCGATTTTTGTGCGTTAAGTTTGCCATACGTTTCATATGCAAGCGTAATTGGACCTAGTTTTTCGCCAGATTCTAAGGTTAGTTCATTTGGCGGCTGGGCGAATGTGTAGTATTTTGTTTGCACGTTTTGCAATGTTTCTTCTGTCATATTGGTTCTTTTTCTCCATAAGGGAGGAAAGATGCAGCTAAAAAGCTGCTATGATAATTAGGGTTTAGCTGAGGTTTTGAGCGCTTGGTCTATGTCTTCAATTATGTCGTTGACGTCTTCTATGCCTATAGATAGTCGTATGTAGTCTTCGGATACACCTGTAGCTGCCTGTTCTTGTTTGGTTAATTGTTGATGTGTAGTTGATGCTGGATGTATGACTAGACTTTTTGCGTCGCCAATGTTTGCTAAGTGTGAGAAGAGTTTAACATTATTGATGAATCTCTTGCCTGATTCTAGACCGCCTTTGATACCAAAGCCCACAATGCCGCCAAAACCGCTTTTAAGATATTTTGCTGCTGTTTTGTAGTTAGGGTTATCAGGTAAACCTGGGTAGTTAACCCAATTTACTAACGGATGGTTTTTGAGGAACGTTGCTACCTTAAGGGCGTTTTCGGAGTGTTTTCTTTGTCTAAGTGGCAAGGTTTCCAATCCTTGCAGGAATAAGAAGGAGTTAAATGGGCTTAAGCTTGCACCTATGTCTCGCAGTAGTTGAACACGTACTTTAAAGATAAATGCTACATTTCCTAGTCCGGGGAAGTCTCCAAATGCGTCCCAGTATTTGACTCCGTGGTAACTTGGATCTGGCTCTGTGAATTCTGGGAATTTGCCATTATTCCAATTGAATTTACCGCCATCCACAATTACTCCACCTATACTTGTCCCATGTCCGCCTATGTACTTAGTTGCTGATGCAACGGTTATGTCTGCGCCATAATCGATCGGTCTAACAAGGCCTACCCCTACAGTGTTGTCAACTACTAGTGGGATACCAGCCTCATGAGCTATTTTTGACAGCACTTCAAAGTCTGGTACGTCTAGCTTTGGGTTACCGATGGTCTCCGCGTATACAGCACGTGTTTTTGCTGTGATGGCTTTTTTGAATTCTTCTGGTTTTTGTGAGTCAACAAAGATTACTTTTCGACCCAGCTTAGGGAAGGTATAATGAAGCAGCTGATAGGTTCCACCATAAAGATTGTTGGCTGCAACAATTTCGTCGCCAACTTGTGTTATCGCCAATAATGCAAAGGTTACTGCTGCTTGTCCAGAAGCTACGGCTAATGCGCCTGTTCCGCCTTCTATTGTTGCGACTCTTCTTTCGAAGACATCGGTTGTTGGATTCATTATACGTGTGTAAATGTTACCTAACTCTTTTAATGCGAAAAGGTTCGCCGCATGCTCCGTGCTTTTAAAGACATAGGAGGATGTTTGATATATTGGTACAGCTCTCGCACCTGTTGTCAGATCAGGTGTTTCTTGCCCAGCATGAACTGCTGCTGTATCTAATCTTTTATTTGTCAAATAGTTTTGCTCCTTGGCATTTTGATTAATAAGATCATCGAATAACAGCGTTATATGGGTTTTTGCTAATTTTATTCCAAAAAGAATATTTACGCACGTAAACATTACAGTGTTATGTTTCCACCTCTTGAGGACATTGGCAAAAGAAGAAGACAGCTTGGTCTTAAGCAGGCAGAACTAGCGAAAATGGCCAAAGTGAGCCAATCTCTAATAGCAAAATTAGAATCAGGAAAAATAGATTCTTCATATACAAAAGTAAAAACAATTTTTGACGTGCTTGAGCGTCTAGAAGCAAAAAATAAAATTCAGGGTGGAAAGGTCTTCAGTAACTTGGTAATAGGTGTACAAAAAGATGAGCCACTCTCAAAAGTGGTACGATTAATGAAGGAACATGGCTACTCGCAGCTTCCAGTTTTTGACGGAAAACAATCCGTAGGCAGCATTTCAGAAAAAGCCATTTTGCGTCAAATTCTTGCAGGAAAAGATATCGCTCAAATATCTTCCCTACCTACTGGAGAGATTATGGAAGAAGCTTTCCCTCAAGTAAGTGAAGATGCTCCATTGACTTCAATTTCAAGCCTATTGCAAGTTTACCCCGCAGTTCTTATGACAAAGAAAGGCAAAATAACAGGAATCATCACTAAAGCAGATTTGCTGCGGATGCTATAAAAGCAGATAACATATAATAAGAATAATTTACTATTTCTATAAATATAAGTGCGTTATATTTAATCTTGATGAACAATGTCAGTGCGATGCGAAACCATCAGCAAATACATGTTGCCATTATTTAGATCCCTTATCGCAAAAGAACTAATCAATAATTATAAGCTAACACAACTTAAGACAGCAAAAAAACTTGGAACAACACAAGCTGCCATAAGCCAATATATTAACTCAAAACGCGCCCTCAAAGGCAATGAACAATTTAAAGACATAATGCCTAAGCTTCAAGAGTTAGCCAATGAAACAGCCAAGCGACTTGCAAAAAATGAAATAAAAGCAGACGAAATCGCCTTGGACTTCTGCAAACTCTGCCCAACCTTTAGTCAAAAAGAAATAGATCAAACCGGCGACGACTACGTAATATAGGCTTCTAATAAACAATTTAGGATGAATCTTTTCGAGTATTTAATGGGCTATAGCAAGAGATTTATAGAACTTTATTATTATAACACTGTTATGAAATTCCGGTGAAGCTACATGAACCAAATCTTTAACTCAGTTCTGGATACAGTAGGAAAAACACCCTTGGTTCGTCTGAACCGAATAACAGCAGACCTAAAGGCCACGGTTGTTGCGAAGCTTGAATCGCGTAATCCTGGTGGAAGTGTCAAAGATCGCATTAGTTTAAGTATGATATATGAGGCTGAAAAACAGGGATTAATAAAACCAGATACTACTACAATTATTGAGCCTACAAGCGGCAATACGGGCATAGGTTTAGCTATGGTTGCTGCTGTGAAAGGTTACCGACTAATTTTGACGATGCCTGAAACTATGAGTGTTGAACGCAGGAACCTTTTAAGGGCTTATGGTGCAGAGTTAGTCTTAACGCCTGGACCTGAAGGCATGACTGGCGCAGTCAAAAAGGCTGAGGAACTCTCAATAAGCACACCTAACTCGTTTATCCCCCAGCAGTTTAAAAACTTAGCTAACCCAAAAATCCATCGAGAAACAACTGGACCAGAAATCTGGAGCGACACAAATGGTCAGGCAGATATTATAGTCGCTGGTGTGGGGACCGGTGGAACGATAACAGGGGTAGCTCAATATATCAAGCCTAAGAAAGCATCTTTTAAAGCCATAGCTGTTGAGCCCGCTGCGTCGCCAGTTCTAAGTGGGGGTTCTAAGGGGCCGCATAAAATTCAAGGTATTGGTGCAGGCTTTGTACCTGATGTACTAAAGCTGGACCTAGTTGATGAAATAATCAAAGTCAAAGATGAAGATGCCCTTCAAACAGCCCGTTTATTGGTTAAGAAAGAAGGGTTATTGGTGGGCATCTCTTCAGGTGCAGCTACTTGGGCAGCGTTAGAAGTAGCGAAGAGACCGGAAAACGCAGGTAAACTTATCGTTGTAGTGCTTCCCGACACCGGCGAACGTTACCTGAGTACAGTATTATTCCAAGAGCCAACACCAAGCATCAGTCCATAACATTGTTATTTTTTTAGTAGGAAGGTTTATTTTTCAACCCTTCCCTTTTGGCGCACAGTTGAGATAGATGAAAGCTTTAGGACTTCTCTCGGGCGGTTTAGATAGCACCATAGCTGTAAAAATGATTATAGAACGTGGAATAGATGTAGAAGCGCTCAACTTTGTAACACCATTCTGTCTTTGCCGAAAAGGGGGATGTGGTGCCGTAGAAGCAGCAAAAACATTCAACATACCCCTAAAAATGGTTAGCGCAGGTACAGATTATCTAAGAGTAATCAGAAAACCTAGATATGGTTATGGCAAGAACATGAATCCCTGTGTGGATTGCAGAATTTTCATGCTTAAGAAAGCAAAAAAATATGCACAAACTATAGGTGCAGAATTTATTTTTACAGGAGAAGTACTTGGTCAACGTCCGATGTCTCAACACAAGGGCGCACTAGAGCTTATCGAACGCAAGGCAGGATTAAGAGGAAAAATCGTCAGACCTTTATCAGGAAAACTTTTACCGAAAACTGAAGCAGAAGAAAAAGGACTAATCAATGAAGAAGTATTGTTAGATATCAATGGGCGATCACGTAAAAGGCAGCTTGTATTGGTTAAGGAGTTCAATATTACTAATTATCCGTGTGCAGGAGGTGGCTGTCTGCTCACCGATAGAGAATTCGCTAATAAACTCAGAGACCTTTTTCAGCATAAAAAAAGGGTCACGATTAAAGAAGTAAATAGTCTGAAAGTAGGTAGACATTTTAGGTTTGGAGAAAACAAGATAATTGTTGGCAGAAACGAGGCAGAGAATGGCATTTTGCTTAGAACAAAGAGGAAAACAGAATACTATTTTGAGGTCCCCGATTGCGGTAGTCCAATAACTATTCTTCAAGGTCCAAAAACTACTAAGGCAATTGAGATAGCTGCAGGGTTAACAGCTTTTTATTCAGATAAGAAAAGTGACAAAGTACAAGTAAAATTTGGTCAACGTGCACTTCGTAAATCGATTGATATAGCAATGCCCAAATTAAATGAAGTTGAATCATTGAGGGTATAGCAAGAAGCCGTTAACTTACGCCATACTTAAGTATAAGAGTGTTATATTAAATCAAAGATAATATGTCAATTACCTGTGAAAGCGTAACACGGAACATTCTCCCAACTTTCCGCTCATTTGTAGCAAGAGAACTACTTAACAAATACAAACTCACACAAAACGAAGTTGCCAAAAGAATGGGCACCACCCAAGCGGCTATAAGCCAATACAAAAACAGCAAACGCGGCGTAAAAGGAGTCCCAAATTATACTGAAATTGAACCGCTGATTCAAAGTGCAGCTTCAAAAATTGCTAAACGCATGGCAAAAACCGAGGTCACACCCGACGAATTTGGGAAAGCCTTCTGTGAGCTGTGCACATTACTGCGTAAGAGTAAAAAAATATAAAATAAACTGGCTGTAAATTGCAGTCGGA
>CAYRSV010000024.1:0-38021 GCA_964427115.1 uncultured Candidatus Bathyarchaeia archaeon
GATTTCAACAGGCAGATACTATGTTAGGTGGCTTTTTTCTCTGGTCATACGTCAAGGCTGTTTTGTCAAATGTACTTATGTGAACCTCCCTTAGAAAGTTGGTTAATTTTACTTCACAGCAATGATTAACTAAGTTAGTACATATAATGTGTTGAGGCGTAGGGTGCATAGCTTCTACTTATTAAAAACTCAGTTTTTGCTCCTTTGAGTTTTCTTGCCCCTCGCTTCATTAATTAGATCTTAAAAATGACATGTCGCTTAGACGTTAACCCCCTGTATGATAAGCGGAATAATCACCCATTACTTCAAATCGCTTCAATCCCGAGCCTCTATGCATTTGAACCTAAAAAAGTCGTGTAAAAAATATTATTTGCTGGCGATTTGATTATGATTTCGGTTCTTTTTCTTGCCTGCCTTCAGTAAGTTGATAACTTGTCAAGTTTTTTGGCTAGTACGTTTTCAATTTATTTTTATTTATATAAATATGAAATGGTCTGCATGCTTAGATTTGTTTATATAACACGTCTTTGCATAGTCGTTTGATTAATTATGGCTTGGTACACTGTGCTCGTTCTCCTGGCAGGCATAGCTATTGTAGTCTACGGTGCAGATGAAGCCATAAAACGTCTTCTAAATTTGTCAAAATTCTTTCGAATTTCTGCCTTTGTTACAGGAGTTGTCATAGCAGGTACCCTTGCAGTTCTCCCCGAGTTGTCTATTGGTGTGCTATCCGCCCTTGGAGGCTCATCCCAATTTGGTTTAGGGCTAATTTTTGGCGCAAACGTTGCCGACTTAACGCTAGTCATTGGAGTTGTGGTTTTACTTGTAGGAACTCAACAGATCACTCCAAGCATGTTAAAGAGTTTAAAAATATCTTTTGTCGCAGTTCTTCTTCCTGTATTTATGCTTATAGATGGAGTACTCTCCAGGTTAGACGGTATGATTTTGGTCGGTGCTTTCGGGGTCTATGTTCTTTGGCTGCTAATAAGCGGGCGAGGCGAAAAAGGGGTTGCCGAACGTATGCAATTTTCACAAAGAGTAGTTAGACTGGGCATAACGGTTTTCATGTTAGCTATTGGCATAACAGTCCTATTCATTGGTAGCGAACTTGTAACTCAATCCGCAGAAGAGTTAAGCTCAACGTTTGGTCTGCCACTATTTCTGATTGGGCTCATTGTTGCAGTTGGTACTTGCTTGCCTGAGATGGCTTTTGCAGTTCGTGCAGCTGAAAAAGAAGGGTCAATCGGCATTGGAAATATTTTAGGCAACGTGCTAGCCGATTCAATGTTAACAATAGGTGTAATTGCGATTATACATCCTATTATAATACCTAATGTGGCTGCTCCATTGACCGCTGGCGCGTTTGTAGCAGCATCAGCGATATTTGTTTATATGCGTTCAAAAGATGGCGATATTAGCAAGAAAGATGCGTATTTGCTAATTGTGGCGTATGCACTTTTTGTTCTGATTCAGTACTTATTTGAAGTAATAAAAATTTAATTGCCATACGAACGGCTATGTTTTTTATCCTTAATTGAATTTTAAACCTTAAATAATACGTATAATAGATAAGGCTTAGGTCAAAACTATAAGCAAAGACAAAACTGCTAATAATCATATAACATTAAATCAATACATACTCTTCATAAGTTAAGAGAGCGTATAAAGAAAAAAATCTTTTTAAGGTTTATACTATGCCATGCTGCTCTCTTTTATGTGTTATGAGCTCTAACCGTGTCTTGAATTTATCACTACAAAAGCTGCATTTATATTCTCTCTCCTTTTTCTTTATGTTTTCTTTTAATTGTGCCAAAAATGTCACCGACCATAGAATTATAGCGTCCGATTTTATTATTATTTCCTCTAACGTTTATAGAATAAAAGATATGTTTATTGCAGAAACCAATATATTAATAAAAGCTGCTTAATGGCTAATTAGATTATATTTGAGGTGTCTATAGTGGGGGATGGCAATAGTGAAAGCCACTTACAGTGTTCACACACGAAAGATAGGCAACGATCTGCCCCCCTATGCATCCATTAGAACCGAAGAAATACTAAATCTGCCAATTAACCAACTTCTTGAACAGCTAAACACTTCACAGCAAGGGTTATCCTCCGAAGAAGCATCTGATCGTCTTGAGACTTTTGGTTATAACGATCTTACTAGGCGAAAGAAAAAAACAGTGCTATTTGAGTTTTTATCTCATCTAAGTAATCCACTTATGATTATACTCCTGATTGCGGGGGTTATTTCAGGCATTGTTGGAGAGGTGATAAATGCTGTAATTATACTTATAATAGTGGCTATTAGCATCGGCCTTGATTTATTCCAAGAATCCAAAGCTGAAAAGGCAGCTGATTTACTCAAAGCAAAAGTCGCTACCACAGCTACGGTACTTAGAGATGGCTTTAAAACTGAGGTAAAACTTACAGAAATCGTTCCAGGGGATATCATACTTCTTTCTGCAGGAGATATTGTGCCTGCAGATTCAAGGGTAATTAATGCAAAAGACCTATTTCTAAACCAGTCAGCATTAACTGGAGAATCATATCCAGTAGAAAAGATAGCTAATCCACCAAACTTGGTTGGAGCGTCAATTACTGGATGGGTTAACTACCTGTTTATGGGCACATCTGTTGTAAGCGGAACTGCAGCAGCTGTTGTAGTAAAGACTGGTAATAGTACTGAGTTTGGCAAAATTGCCAAAAAACTAGTTGAACGAGCTCCTGAAACAGAATTTGATAGGGGGCTTAGAAAGTTTGGTTTTCTAATCCTTCAGATCATCTTTTTGCTAGTTCTTTTTGTCTTTTTTATTAATGCGCTCTTTAAACGCGACGTGCTAGAGGCTCTTCTTTTTGCAGTAGCCTTAGCGGTGGGTATGTCTCTTGAGCTTTTACCTATGGTCCTGTCGATAAATCTATCAAGAGGCGCACTTGCGATGTCAAAAAAGGGCGTTATCGTTAAGCGATTGCCTGCAATTCAAAACTTTGGAAGCATGAATGTACTATGCACAGACAAAACTGGCACACTCACAGAAAACAAAATCGCCCTAGTTTTGCATATTGATTACAAAGGTAAAAGTAGTGAAAAAGTGCTCCTGTACTCTTTCCTAAATAGCTACCACCAAACAGGACTAAAAAGCCCACTCGATGAGGCAATACTAGGATACAAAGACCTAGACGTCAAAAAATATCAGAAGATAGATGAAATACCTTTTGACTTTAACAGAAAACGGGTCTCAGTTATTGTAGAACGGGCTAAAGAACGATTTCTAATCACTAAAGGCGCACCTGAAGAAATCAACAAGGTATGCACTTATTTTGATTCTAAAAGTAAAATAATTGACTTAACATCAGAATTGCAAGAGGCCATTAACAAAAAATACTGTGAACTAAGCTCTGAGGGCTTTAGGGTCTTAGCAGTAGCATACAAGAGAGTTAAAGAAGAAAGGGCGGTATACACAGTAGCTGATGAAACTGATCTAGTTTTCTTGGGTTTTGTAGCTTTTATTGACCCGCCTAAAGAGAGCGCTAAAGAATCATTACGTTTGCTTAGCAAGGCTGGCGTAGAACTAAAAATTCTTACAGGCGATAATGAGCAAGTAACCCGAAAAATCTGCGAGCAGTTGGGTCTACAGGTTAAAGGTGTAGTACTTGGGAGTGAAATGCTCCAGATGGATGATGACGCTTTATCACGCGTAGTCGAAAAAGCCAACATATTTGCTAGAGTGTCACCTGCCCAAAAAGATAGAATTATGATCGCCTTAAAGGCGAACGGACACGTTGTCGGCTTTCTTGGCGATGGCATTAACGATGCGCCATCATTAAAGACGGCTGATGTGGGCATTTCGGTTGACAATGCAGTTGATGTTGCAAAAGAAGCTGCCGATATTATACTTATGCGAAATGATCTAACTGTGTTAGATGAAGGAATTCTAGAGGGACGAAAAACCTTTGGAAATACAATGAAGTATATCATAATGGGCACAAGTTCAAATTTTGGTGGAATGTTCAGCGTGGCGGCAGCATCTTTGTTTTTGCCATTTTTACCTATGTTGCCCATTCAGATTCTATTAAATAATCTTCTTTATGATATATCTCAGTCAACTATACCAACAGATAATGTTGATCCTGAATACGTTGAGACGCCAAAAAAACTTGATGTTTCATATATTCGGAAATTTATGCTAGTCTTTGGACCGATAAGTTCACTTTTTGACTTCTTGACATTCTTTATTATGCTCTACATTTTTAATGCCAATGCAGCTTTGTTTCAAACGGCTTGGTTTATGGAATCTTTAGCAACTCAGACACTAATAATTTTTGCAATTAGAACAAGCAAAGTGCCCTTTTACAAAAGTAAACCAAGTAAGCTTTTGCTCTTTAGTACTATCGGGGTAGTGGGGCTAAATTTGATTTTGCCCTTTACACCTATAGGCAAACTATTTGGGCTAGTTGAGCCGCCATTGCCATTTTATATAGTCCTTGCAGGGATAATAGTTTCCTACTTACTCTGCGTAGAAGTAATCAAAAGACACTTCCATAGGAGATATCCAATCAGCTAATTTTTCTATATAGCCTAGTTATGACGTTTAATAATGAGCTTGTTCATTATTGAGCAATTTGTCTGGTTAAATTGACATTTTATTTATTAAACAATAATTTATTAGTTATAAAGTTAATAAAAACACTGTGGATTTTATGCCGGCATACGTCAACTCAAATGACCAATGCTATTTATTGCTAAACAATATGATGGATGCTTTCGCTTATTGTAAAATGGTTTATGATAAACAGGGCAGGCCGGTGAATTTTATTTATGTAGCAGTTAATAACGCATTTGAGAAGTTAATGGGCTTAAGTAAAGAGCAAATTGTGGGGAAAAGAGAATCTGAGATTATGCTTCAGACTAAAGATGGAAAAACAGAGTTATTTGAAGTATATGGAAGGGTTGCTGATACAAGAAAAGCGGAAAAATTAGAGTCCTATTCTAATCTTTTGGGCATTTGGCTATCTATTAAAGTGTACAGTCCACAGAAAGGGCACTTTATTGCTCAATTTGAGGATATTACTGAACAAGTGACGATGCGTAAGAAATTGGAAGATTATGCAGAGCATTTAGAGGCGCTAGTAAAAGATCGAACTAACAAATTAAGGGAGGCAGAGCGCTTAACGACCATTGGTCAAATTGCCGGCATGGTTGGGCATGATATCCGTACTCCGCTACAAGCGATTAACAGTAATATTTACCTGCTAAAAAATTACATATCTTCAATATCAGATCTTGACGTAAGAAGAGATATGACTGAAAGTTTGGCTGATATAGAAAACAACGTTGAATATATTACGGAAATAACTGCAGACCTTCAAGACTATGCTAGACCGCTTAAACCCGCTTATATTGAAGTTAATTTATTAGATACTGTTATGAGTATTTTTAAAACAATAATTGTTCCAGCAAATATTAAGCAATCAATTAGCATTGACTCGAATTTTAAGTGTAGAACAGATCAAACTTTCCTCAAGCGCATTTTATCCAATTTGGTCATTAACGCTATTCAAGCGATGCCAAACGGTGGCGAACTTATAATCTTCGCTTCTAAAAGCAATAGCAATGTACTAATTACTACTGAGGATACAGGTATTGGCATACCTGAAGAAGTCAAGCCGAAACTGTTTTCCCCCATGATAACAACAAAATCTAAAGGTCATGGCTTAGGCTTGGCGGTCGTTAAACGCCTAGTAGAGGCATTAAACGGGACAATAACATTTGAAAGTCAGCAAGGAAAAGGGACAAAATTCCTATTAAAGTTGCCCTGCTAGCTCTTCTATAACTGGAGTTTAAGTTACCAACAATTTAGTAAAAAGAAAGATGGGTGTAATATACTATTTTTATCTGCACTTGGAATCAATGGATGAATGGTTTTTAGCCAGTTTACAGTTGGGTATAAGTATTTAGCGTAGCTCTTCGATGATGGTGAGTGCTGTTTTCTCTGGAATCCCGATATTTTTACCATTGGGTAGTTTGAATGTATAACAGCCTTGGTTATTGCAGACAAATGTAACAGTCATGCCTTGAGGTATTTTTCCAAGTGTTGTGTCGGCAAAGTCTTTTTTGAGTCTGTACTTTTTGTTTCTTAATAATCTCGTTTATTTGTCCCCCCTTTGCAATAGATAGCTTCGCAAATTTCGCTAGCGAGATTTGTTTTGCAGTCGTATTACACAGAAATGAGCTAACAGCTGTTGTTGATCTACCTAAGTCCCTTACTGGGGTCTTCTTAGCGCTTAATTATTAAGACTATCTTAGCGAAGGGTTACGATTTCGGAAGATAGCAAGTAAACAATCTGCCCTCATACTTTGCATATTTTGCAGCTAGAAGTTAAGGCGGTAACGATTTGCGTTTCTTCCAATTTTCCCAAACTCCTACAGTTTCAGAGCTAACCACTGAAATGTCCGTTTTCTTTTTCTGTCCTTTTCTTTTTTCGGCAGCGTAGGTTTTACATTCCTCTTGTGTAGTGCAGTCTTCGCAATGCTGGGATTTGTTATTGGTTTGGCAATGTGTATCAATTTGGTGATGCATGGCTATGGGGTCATTACTTCAGAGTGCACTTTCATGTTCATGTGGATCTTTCTAGATCTAGTTGGTCTTTTAGGCTGTAACTTTCTATTTATCATTATTTCACTTCCAGCGTATTTTACATTCCTGCCCATTTATATATATTCTCAATAAATAATACTATTAGCTGCAGCGTTAACTTTATATGGGTGAAATTGAATGCAGTGAGTGGAGTGAAATTTTGACTTCGGATGAGCTAAAGTTGACCGGAAAAGACGCCCTAGAATTAATTCAGGGGCTATCATCAATCACCAGCTTTAAAATTTTGCAACTACTTTCTAAAGAGAATCTTGATGTTTCTTCAATTGCGCGAAAAATGGAGCTTAGCGAAGCGCACATAAGTGGAGAAATTAATCGATTACAAGGTTTAAAGCTCGTTAACGTCAGCTACGAGCCGGGCAAAAGAGGCATAAGGAAGGTATGTGCTTTGGCGGTAAAACAAATCTGTCTAATACTTAAACCGTAAGCATGTATTTTCACACGATTACGCGAGGTTCTATAGCTGTAAGTTAGTTGAATATCTGATTGTTAGATTAGCTCTAAGACATTTTTATTGAATGGCAACCTATAGTATAACGCGGCACTGGTTCATAAATTTCAGGACGCTCCCTATTTAGAGGGTTACTGGGTATGAGCGTAGCTGCAAACTTTTGCTAACTCTCGGGTTAGCAATGTCTGGATTAAGTATAAAAGGCAAGCATTTGTTGCTAGCAGGTGTTATTCACATTAGTTCTTATGATTTTTTATCTGCTATTAGTAAGATAGTTGAAGTTTTGATGTGATTTCAAATGGTTAGTTGCCCAAGATGTGGAAGCATGCAAGTAAAGCAGACAAAGACCTTTAAAACAGTAGTATTCTGCGCTCATCAATACACTTGCTATAACTGTGAGAATCGTTTTAACGTTACATGCTAAATGGGCACTAAACGGGGAAGTACCTTTTTGTAGTTGCTTCGTCTGCTTCTTAACTATGCATCTAGCCAAGGTAGGGTTCAAGCTTGGCTGCAATTAAAGCCCTATCTATTGGAAATTGAATTCTTGGCGCCTGCGCTTAATGTTTTTAGTTTGCTCTTCTACTTGTGTTATTTTGTTTAGTACAAAGTGTTATTTAGCGAGAGTTATAAGCAACCAATTTTAGTAAGCTATTGAGAGCATATGAAAAGAGCTCTAACATCAATAACGATGTTTGTACTGCTTGGTTCACTAGTGGCTGGAGTACACCCTATTAACTTAGTGCAGGGTAACTTTTTTCCAGACCCCGGACCTGACCTTCCACGAATCTACATAAGAAATGACGGAAGCATTGAACCGGCAACGGCGCCCATCGAAAGAGCAGGCAGCCTCTACAGGCTCACACACGATATAGTTATGTACACTATTGAAATTCAGCGCGACAATCTCTATTTTGATGGTTCAGGCTGCTTGATTCAAGGAAACCAAAGTTGGATGGGCATAGCCCCGCGTCATGGAGATGCCGGCAACAATGCAATAATCATAACAGACAGAAACAACATTACTATCACAAACGTAAAATTTGAAAAATGCACCACAGGAGTTAGAATCTACAATTCTACAAACATTAAGATAACAGGCAACACGTTCACCAAGCTAGCCCCCGGCTTTGGCAGTGCCTTGGGAGTGGCAATCAAAGACTCTTCATTTATTCTAGTTGAAGACAACTACTTCGGGAGCTTTTCAGGTTCAGCTATCGCCTGCAACGGAACAAGCAATATAATCAGAGGAAATACCATAGCAGGCAGCATAGACCTTGAAGGCTCATCAAACCTTGTATTAGACAATACAATCGAATGTATGACTCCAATAATAATGAACCGAGCTAACTCAAATATAATAGCAAAGAATAATATTTCCGGACCGGCGCCAAACCCTTACATAGTAGACCAAAACCGCACTGGTACTGAAGGCATAGCTCTCTTTGCCAGTTGCTCAAATAACATAATTTTTGGAAACACCATAACTGGGTTTCATGGTCAAGCGATTCGAACAGTCTTTACTTGCTCAAACAACACCATCTACGGTAACTATATGGCAAATAATGGATTTGCCATAGTACTTCAAGATGGCGCTACAGACAACACGTTTTATGGCAACACCTTCACAGCAGACTCTTGCAAAATTCAAATCGATGATGGCGTAGAGGACACCCGCTGGGACAACGGCACTATAGGCAACTACTGGGGCGATTATAATGGCACAGATAGCAACGGAGATGGAATAGGCGACACACCATACATAGTAAACGGACACAAATGGGATCAAGAAGTCGAAGGATTTGTAAGCTACGTTTCTGGCCAAGACAGCTACCCACTCATTGAACCTATAGACACATCAAAAATACTGTTACCGGAATATACGCCCCTTTCACCTCTGCCGACTCCGGAAATTACGTCAAGTCCATCACAAAATCCAACTTCACCTATATCGAGCCCTACATCAACACTAAATCTAAGCCCATCCCCGTCGCCTACTGTTCCAGAGTTCCCAATTTGGATACTTATAGTTGTGCTTGTGGCTGTACCTCTTGTTTTTGCCTTCAAATGGAGGGTTAAGTGCTAAGTGAATATGCGATTGAGTCTTGTGGTTGTTTTGGTTGCTGTTGTTGCTTTAGGGTTAATTGCGACCAAGCCTGCAGTGGCTCAGTTTTCTGGAAATATCCATACAGATCTAAGTGTTACTATTGCTTCAGATGGTGCTGTTGAGGGGACTGGTAGCATTCGAAGGGAAGGCAACCTTTACACATTAACCGGCAACATTGACGCTTCACGGGATGCTGGCAATATCAATGCTGGCATAAGGGTCCTAAAAGATGACGTTGTAATTGATGGGGCAGGCTACTCTATTACTGCATATGGCTACGTTCAAAAAGGCGTGGATCTTGATGGGCGAAAAAATGTGACCGTTAAGAACCTTAACATTAACGGCTTTGTACATGGCATCTCTCTAATAGGTGCCTCAAATAACACAATACAGAATAGCTCACTAATAGGCCCAAGCGCTGAGGGCTTTCAGGTTGGCTTTTGGATAGATGATGCCCATAATAACCGCATAGAGCAAAACAGCATAACCGGCTTTGATGAGTTGGGTATGCTGTTTCAAATAAGTTCAAACAATAATATAATTCTGGGAAACACTTTCACAGACAACAAAATAGATATCGCTCTTGATTACTCTGGAAATAATGAATTCAAAAACAATCAACTAAACAGCGAAAATGGCAACCTTAAAGTCTCATACCATTCCTATTCAGATTTTGTCCAAAACATAGATACATCTAATAAAATACGCGGTAAGCCCATTTATTACTGGCTCGATGAGCAGGATAAGGCTGTTCCGCTTGACGCTGGCTTTGTAGCTTTAGGAAACTGCAAAAATATCACCATACAAAATCTCAACATCTCTAACAATAGTGCAGCAATAATAATGTATTCAACTAGCAATTCGTCAGTCAGCGAAAATTTTTTGGCAAATAATGCCTTAGGTATTTCCCTTTATGACTGTGTGAACTTAAGCTTAACCAAGAACGTAGTTGTAGACGGCGGCGCCGGCATAACTCTTAGGGAGTCAAGTAATATTTCTATTAGCCAAAACTATCTTTCAGGCATTTACTTTGGTGGCTATGAGGCTTTTGGCATTAGTCTATATTCTTCTAATTCTTGCTCGGTTATGGCTAATAATGTAACCGGATTTGGTCAGTTTGGCATACAGCTTTCTAGCTCAACCCAAAACGTACTTGCTAACAATTACCTAGCACGCAACGCTATAGGCACCTACATATACATGGGTGGCCAAAATACAATTTTCCAAAATAGCTTCATCGAAAACAAACGCTGGGGAATGCAACTTAGCAGTTCACGAACCCAACCAAACAATAACCTAATTTATTATAACAATTTTATCAACAACACCTCGATTGAGGCAGGTACCCAAGGTAATCTTCAAGTTTCAAATCCTTGGTATTTTGGACCAGAAACCAACATATGGGATAATGGCACAGTAGGCAACTACTGGAGCGACTACACAGCCAGATATGCAAACGCTTCAGAAATAGACAACTCAGGAATAGGCAACACCTTCTTTGTAGTAAACGAAAACAACATCGACCACTATCCTCTAATGAAGCCTGTACCCCTTTCCCAAGTTCCTATTTCACCAGACATAGAACTCCCTCCTGCTTCTTCCCCTTCTTCTACACCTAATATAACGCCAACTCCTTCACAACCTTTAGAATCCCCAACTATCAGCTTAGAACCTTCATCAAGCCCAGCCTTAACTCCCTCACCTACTATTCCAGAGTTCACAATGCTACTAGTTCCAGTTTTAATCGCAGTAGCATCAGTGATTCTGGTGATATTTAGAAGGAAAGTGAGCAGCCAATGAAAAAGCATGTAGTCTTGGCTGTTTTTCTAATGAGCCTAACATTTTCAGGTACAGCTGCTTTCGAATTAGCGGATGCTTCAGAGGCTCCTTGGATGCCCCGTACATCTTTGCCCACTGCAACCGCGGGACTGGAAGCTGCTGTGGCTAACGAGAAAATTTACGCTTTCAAGGGCTCAATTACTTATGAGAATAACCCCGGGGCTATGTGGACAACTAAAAGTTCTATGCCAACCTGGCGAAGCGACGTTGCAGCAGCAACATACCAAAACAAAATTTACGTAATAGGTGGAAGAGCTAACGACTCCTCTTTAGTAGGAACAAACCAAGTCTATGATCCCACAAGTGATTCTTGGAGCACCCTAACATCGATGCCCACACCCCGATTTGGCTTAGATGCAAATGTTGTTGACGGCAAAATCTACCTCATAGGCGGATTAGTACCTCATCATCTATACCCCGATGATAAAACCACATTTGAACTAACAAACCTAAACCAAGTATACGATCCAGCAACTGATTCCTGGGCGATAAAAACACCTATACCCAATGCAGTACGCTTTTATGCATCCGCAGTCGTAGACAACAAAATCTACATTATATCCGAGACTCTAACCCAAATATATGACCCAAGAAGCGATACATGGAGCTACGGTGCATCTCCGCCATACTCAGTTGATATGGCAGGGTGCGCCGCAACTACAGGCGAAATTGCACCTCAACGAATTTATGTAATTGGCGGAAGAACAAGCGGCTTAGAAGTTAACTATAATCAAATTTATGACCCCGCAACTGATTCTTGGAGCCTAGGAACGCCAATGCCAACAGCTCGCTATAGCCTAGGCGTTGCAGCAGTAGACGATATCATATATGCCTTCGGCGGCTTAACAGGTGCTTTTGTAGTTACTGAACAAAAAGACCAAGTAGAACAATACAACCCCCTCAAAGACACCACCACACCAGCACCAACACCCTCCCCATCACCTACCACACTTCCTACACCCACACCAACACTAACGCCAACACCATTAACTACAACAACCTTGCCAAGCACAACAACTTCTCCATCTCCCAGTTCCTCACCTATCCTAACTTTAACGCCATCACCTACTATCCCAGAATTTCCTTCATGGATATCTCTGCTACTGATTGCAATAGTAACAGCAGTAATTGTGAGTGTTATCTATAGGGCAAGTTTAAAGAAAAATACTCGGGGGCGCTTTGATGTTTAAGAAGCTGAGTTTTGTATTTGTGGGTCTTTTTATTTTAGCTATTTTGCCCTTTGTGGGTTGTGTTGAGGCTTCATCAGAGTTTTGGAGCAAAACATTTGGAGGCGACGATATGGATGCTTGTCGCGCTATGGTTCAGACATCTGATGGGGGGTTTGCAATGCTTGGCTTTGCTCACTCTTTTAGCACCGGTTCTTTTTTAATAAAAACTAACGCGGACGGAAATTTGGAGTGGAATAAAACAATCGGCGGGTATGGTCAAGGTGCTTATTCGTTTATTCAGACTTTGGATGGTGGCTTTGCTTTTGTAGGCACTCACCATAATGCGTCTGCTGTTAGTGGGTATATACCTGTTGGCCGTATGCCTGAGGGCTACTGGGCATTTATCTGGCTAGCTAAAGCCGACGAATATGGTAACTTGGAATGGAATCAAACCTATGATGGAATGTCAGGTTATTATGATGGGTACTCTTTAGTTCAGACCTCAGATGAAGGATATGCGTTAGCAGGAACCTTTTCCAACGATACTGAACATGATAACCTATTGTTAATCAAAACAGATTCGTATGGTAACTTGGAATGGAGCAAATCTTATGACGGGTCGCAGCAGGAAACTGAACCAAAGTTAGTTCAAACATCTGATGGCGGGTATGCATTAGTTTGTAGAACGTTTGTAGATACTAAAGTGGCTCCTGACATTTGGCTTATTAAAACCGATAATGCAGGCAATGTAGAATGGAACAAGACCTATGGTGGTGCAATGGGGGATTATCCTACTGCTTTGCTTTACTTGCCAGATGAAGGCTTTGCCATATCTGGCTACACCAGCTCATTTGGTTATGGGCACGGTGATTTCTGGCTAATTAAAATAGATAAAACCGGAAACATGATTTGGAATAAGACATACGGCACAGAGAACCCAGAAACGCTATCCTCTTTAGCTCAGACCTTTGATGGTGGATTTGCTATAGCCGGTTACACACAAACAGATAATGACCTTGTCTCAAATTTTCTGCTGATTAAAACCGATAATCTGGGAAATATGCTCTGGAACCAAACATTTACTGGAGGCGCAGTTTTAGGTCTGCCTTCATTAGTTCAAACCATCGATGGGGGGTTTGCTTTATCTGGTGGCATAGGTTCTTTTGAGACCGGCGATTGGGATTTTTGGCTAATTAAAACAGACTCAAAGGAAAATCCAGATTTCAGTTCTACCCTAACACCAACACCTACCCAGCAAACAAGTCCTTCACCAACTATTCCAGAATTTCCAGCCTGGCTAGCTTTATCTCTACTGCTCATAGGAGCAACCTTTCTAGCCATAATATGCAGAGAAAAATTTACCAAACGATTCTTCGTAAAATAGCATTTTGAATTTAAAAGTGCCGCGGCGAAAAACTGGTCAAGCTAAAAGTAGCAGAGAACGCGCAGACTTTGAAGGTCGCATACCAAAACGCATAGGCGCTAAACATTAATGGAGCTAAGAAGGCAGATAGATTGGTTCTAGGGAAAATATGTAGATCAGCTCTACTTTGAGCGTACAGAATAAGTGGTTCCTCAAATAAGGTTCTATATTTCCCAGTTGTATGCTGTCTTTAATTTGTTATCTGAAGGCGTAAACATGGCCATCTTCTGTGGTAATGTACATTGTGCCGTTTGCGATGGCAGGCGAGTTTCGACCTATATTGCCGCTTGCTGCGTAGTCCCAGATTTTATCTCCAGTGGTGGCGTTAAGACAGTAAATATAGTTCGAGGACCCAAAATAGACATAGCCGTTTGCGATGGCAGGCGAAGACTGCACTCCGAAATAGGGGATATCTTGTGCTGTTGCTGAGTAGCTCCATATTTTTTGCCCGCTAGACGCGTTAAGGCAGTAAAGGTTCTCATCATTAGACCCTATGTACACGTAGCCGTTAGCTATAGCAGGTGAAGATTGTACCCAAGAACCGGTTGTATAGTTCCATATTTGTTCACCGTTTAAGGCATTAAGGCAGTATACTTTGCCATCCAGTGACCCTACATAGACAAATCCGTCCACAACTGCTGGGGAGGACGCTACAGCATGTGCCAAGGAAGGTTTTTCTGCGCCAGTCATGAAACTCCAAATTTTTGTGCCCGTATCGGCGTTTAAGCAATTAACGTTGCCATCCCCCGAGCCAACATAGACAAAGCCATCAACTACCGCAGGCGATGAAAGACAATATCCGTAAGTTTGATAGTTCCACTTTTCGCTACCCGTCAGAGCATTAAGACAATAAATTTTCCCATGCCAATCTTCTATATAGAGGAAGCCGTTGGCAACCGCAGGAGAGGCATAAAAAATTTCGGTTGAGGGTGTAAACGTCCATACCATCGAGCCAGTCAAAGCGTCAAGGCAGTAAACAAGCCTAGATGCCACATACACGTATCCTCCTGCAACCGCGGCAGAAGGGTTCACAGTGGCTCCTGTAGAGTAACTCCATACCCTTTCCCCGCTAGAAGCATTAAGGCAGTAAACATTGCCGTATTCGGTACCTATGTAGAGGTAGCCGTCGGCAATTATGGGTGAGCTAGGTATGCCCTCTCTTGTCGGATTACTGGGCGGAATAAAATCGGTTGTGTAATTCCACAGCAAATTAGGCGTTACTGGGGCTACACTAGTTGAGTAGCCAGTATGGTTTAGGTCGTAATGGAACATGGGCCAATTGTTTGAGGAAGGGTTAACGGTGATGTGGCTATTTGACTGTTGCAATAAATAAGGGGGCAATAGCAAAACTGCGCTGATGATCGCAATTAAAGCAATAATTGTAAGGGCTAAAATTATACGATTGTGCTCCAACATTGCCTTCAAAGCTACTCCCCTGCACGTATAATTGAGGTGCTATGTGGTTAATAAGTTAGTATGCGAACACTATGGTGTTAAGCCGTCCGGTGAATAAATTCTATAGCAAAGTACAGCTACCAGATGGGCACATACAATACCTACGTCTCCACCAATCTTGGCTCACCAGCCTTTTCCAGGTTCAACAATAAAACCTTCTCTAATGACTTCCATATTGCTAAGCTCTTCACATTTAGCTTCACAGAAGCCCACTGAAGCGCTCTCGCAGCAGCCTACTAAGTCGCCTGGCTTATTAGCTGACACTGCATGGTCGTTAAGCATCTGCCTGCTGGCTACGATGACAATTGGCATTATAGTTGCCGTAGTAATTGTTATCAGGCTAACCAAGCGGCGCCATTCTTAGCGCACACTAACGTTAAGATAATGGATAGCATTTATCCATACCCCTTTTCTCTATTTATGGCAGGTGGCCTTTTAGCAAATCTTCGGTGCGCCACTAAAAAGTAAACAAGCGCGACAGCATAAATTTAGCTGATTTTAGAAATATGGCGGCATGTCCAGTGGGATTTGAACCCCGGACCTCTGGTCCGCAAGTCCGTGTCATATCTGCGCTATACGGCGGTCAAGGATAGCCGTTAGATGTTGCTGGTAAACATTCGGTGTTAATACAAGAATGCATTTATGGGTGATGTGCAAAGTTTGGAGATAACGGGGCAAATATTTGATTAGAGCTAAGGGGACTGGATAAATGCAGTTGGCGAGAGCGCTTCCATTAATCGTGTTAGCGGTTCTTTATTCTTCATCTATTCTTATCCAAATTTTGATTCTTGGAACTGAACCTGGACCAGCTTATGCCCTGCGGGAAATCGTTAAAGGCGTTTTATGCGTTGGAATTGCGTATTTATTGCTCCATAAAAGTGGCACCATAACTTTGCAGGTTAAGCGACCAAAGTTAGAGACCTTGCTTGGTCTTTTGACAGTGGCGCTGACTTTAGCGGTTCTTTACCTCTACTGGGCTTCACCCCAATTTCTTTTTCCACAAGCATGGGTAAGACCGATTTACAATGTAATAGGCGTTAGTCCATCAGTCTTTTGGGTAGTGTTAGCTTTAATTGCCATTCCCGTAAGTGTTTGGATACTAGGCAAGTACAATCTAAAGGATGTGGGTCTTAGAATTCCAAAGATCCGACACGTCTTGACTTGGCTAGTGACATTTACCATCGCGGTGACACTTGTATTTTTGCTTGCCCTGTCTTACGGAGGCAATTTTCTCCAACACTACTTCTCAGACTTAATAAGCTTGGAAAATGCAAAATGGCTGTTTCTAGCTTATCTTCCTGAGGAATTACTTTTTAGAGTTTACTTGCAGACTAGGCTAGAAAAATTGGCGAATCCAAGCTGGGCAATTCTCATCACAGCAGTACTTTTCAACCTACTCCACGCGCCACAACAACTGATAGGCATGGGCTGGACCTATCCTTCAGTTATAGCAAATGTGCTGCTGCCAGTTAACGGATTAATAGGCGGCTACATATGGCTAAAAACCAGAAACCTACCTGTGTTAATACTGTACCACATGACAATTTATCAGCTATGAGAATCAAGAAGAAGGTGGCGGGCCCGCTGGGATTTGAACCCAGGACCTCCGGCTCCGCAGGCCAGTGTCATAATCCGTACTAGACTACGAGCCCACACGACTAGACTATACGACAAACCAAAATCAGAACAGGCAATTATAAACACTTTGGTAAAACTAAAAGCATCAGGCATAGAAGATGGGACATTAAAACAAGTAGACAACCAGCTAAGGAATTTGGCAAAGCAAGCAGACCTCTTTAATCCTGAAGAAGTAAAAACAGCAGTTGCAAACTACAAAAACAACAGAACTAAGAAGCCTGTTGAGAACAGCTACAAAACCAAAAGAATAAGGATAATTTTAGTAATTATTCTACTCCAAGAAAATGTCGTAGTTCAGTATTACATCCTTTTACAATTCGGTCTTCAAATTTTCGAATTTCTGAACCAAGAAATCTGGGACTCTTCTGTAGATACTCAAAGGTATTCCTAATTCATTTACAATAAAATCATGATTCTCTTGTCGAGCGCGAAAAAGCTCGCCTTTTTCTTTTGTGATATAATGAGTCTAAATAAGGTAAAAATTTTAGTTCAAAGAAAACAGGTATCTTGAAAGATAGAGCAGTTATCGCTGTGAAAAGCGGTAAGCGCACTCTTTGCATAAGTAACGCTGAACTTTTTCTTCTGAAGGCAGTTTTCGGGGTCCATCCTTATACAGCCTTTGACAGTCGCACTGAGGGCACGTCTAGTGAGCTTGCTTGGAGCGTCGCCTATTAAACTGATTGAGTCTATTTTTTTGAGGATTTTCTAATGAGCGCCAAAGAAAAACGTAAAGCTAAGGTAACTCCTCCGGATGAAGTGGCTAGCACAACTCAAACAGCCGAAGGCACAAAGACAGCCCAGCGTGAGGCAGAGCAACCAGATTAGAAGTTTTTCACCCAAAAGAGGGTATAAGACAAAGAAATCAAATATGCTGCGGCTGCTATTTGCGAGAATAAAGGCATTCGCTCACGTTAAGCATGTTACTGTTTAAATAAATAGTTCTCTTATGACAGATAATTACAAGCTAAGAGGGTGCTCATTTGGATCATGAACATGATATAAAGAAAACTCATGTTACGTTCGTCGAGTTTGATGATGTTCTGTTGACTAAGTTAGCCAAGGATGTCACGTACTTTGGGGAGGGCAACTCTAAAGGACGGACGTTAGAATTTGATTTTGAATATTGCCTTAACTGTAATGTAAGGTTGCTTAATGGTGAGCCAATTATAACCAAAGGTATCTTTGAAGATGAATTTGAAAGGCTTGTCGTTCAAGCAAAAAATAACAAATATGTAAGTTCTGAGCAGGTAACTTTACAACATAGCGATTTTGAGATATTTGAACGGCTAATTAAGAATGCTATAAAACTTGGCAAACTAAGAAAACAAACCTTACATACTAAGGCTTGATACTTAGCGGCATTGTTTTTCAGTATTTTTAAGTCGTAGTCATTATAGCGTTGACAACAGATATCAGCAATCAGATGAAAGATCACCGTTTTTTCTTTTTAGTGAGTAAAAATTTTTTAAGTGCTTTCTCACACTTTAAGCAAAAGTTCTATTAGTTTGGTAGGTAATAGTTTGGCGGTTACTTTGAGGCGATTTTGGAATAATGAATGGTTCAGGACTGGGTTAGTTGTTTTGCTTATCGCAGGTACGGTCTTTGGTTTATGGTTTGGCTCGCAAGCAGTCCTTGGTACAAAGATTACTCCAGTATTGGCGGTAATTAGCGGGAGCATGTGTGTCCCTTATGGTGGCTATGCATGTGATGGTTGGGTTTCTATAATGCACCCATTTGAACGTACCCTGCACAAAGGCGACCTCATAATCATCCAAAACATTGATCCAAACGCCCTTAACATTGACTATCCCAACAGCGACATAATCGTGTACCACAGACCTGACGATCGTAGCGAACTTATTGTCCACCGGCTTGTGGATAAAATCGAAATTGATGGGGAATTGTACTTCTTTACTCAAGGTGATGGAAATCCCCCTGTGGATTGGCCAAACGTTCCGCCAGGTATTCATGACAACTGGATGACTAACAATCCAAACATACCGATAGGTGCAATCAACCAAGACCTCGTAGAAGGCAAAGTCATAATGCGCATACCCTGGCTAGGCTGGTTGCCCATCATAGTACAAGAAAATGGTCTAAGCTCACTTCTTGTGCCAGTAATAGCAATAGTCATCATACTGCTTATCATCGTAGAATTCATTATTCCTTTGTTAAAAAAGAAAAAACAAACCGCAGCTCCTGTTACTGAAGCGTAACAGAAAGCTTATTGGGCTATAAAGGTCAGACTGTAGGCAGAAGTGAGCATGTTATGGCATCAACTGGCAGTGGTTACGATTTACACGAGTTGCTCAGCGCATTACAAAAATGTATTCGCCGGGGTATGGAATATGATGCGGTACATTTTGCCGTTGAGCTCGAAGCGTTTGGCAAGTCTGGCCCAACTATACTTTGGAATAGGCTTAAAATAATTGCCTGCGAAGACATCGGGCCTGCCAACCCGATTATGCCGGTGCTAATCGATTTGCTATTTAGGCAGTATCAGGCTGAGAAGGCAAAGCTGGCTGAATCCTCAGATCGGCTCTTTTTAGTTAACGCCGTAGTGTGTCTTTGCCGCAGCCCTAAAAGCCGCATCACCGATGACTTGCTTAATATCGTTTACCGTGAACGCGAACAAGGCAAACGAGTGCCCATCCCTGATTTTGCCTTAGATATGCATACTGCTAGAGGCAGAGCCAAAGGGCGTGGCATCGACTACTTCTTCACCGAGGGCAATAAGCTAGAAAACGAGGCTTTCCCAAATCCTTATACAGAAAAAGCAAAAGCCCTGCTAAGTAAACGTGATAAACCAGAATAAAAAGGATGGTTAGGTGGCGCTTTATCGGTTGAAGAGTCCGCCGATGAGTCCGCCGATTGCTGATATAATTGCTCCAAGGACTAAAGCTAGGATTGCTAAAAGACCTATGCCTAGACCTGCTAATGCGCCAAAGATACCGCCTGAGACTCCAGCTGCCAATCCGCCTGCAATGCCAAGACCTATTATAGCAAGAATGGCGACTATGATGCCGCTAAATATGCCTGCGAGGAATCCTGCCAATGCGCCGCGTCCGATGCCGCCTGCTATGGCCCCTGCAATTAGACCGCCTATGAAGCCGCCGATCAATTGCCCAACAAAGGGGAAGAATATGCTGATAAGCACCATCACCAAGAAGCCTACAAAGGCTCCAAGCCAAATGTTACCCATTAAAACACGCACCTATCTTTCTAGTCTGTTATGTACACATAAAAGTTTTGCGCAGCATATGAGCGGGCAATCGGATTAAAAATGGAAAAGAGGGTGATTATGGCTTTGTTTTTGCTTGTTTAGGCTTTAATAAGGCTCTTTGGAGTGCAGTGATAACGTTCTGTTTGCCCATGGCTAGCACGTAGGGTCCAAGTTTTGGTCCCTGCGGCGCACCTATCAGTATGGTATAGAGTACTTTGAAGAAATCGCGCGGCTGCAGACCATTGTTTTTAGCAGAATTGAATATGCCGTTCTGTATCTTATCAGGCTCATCTTCAGTTTGCAGTACCTGAATTAGTGCTTCGACAGCGGCTTTCTGTTGCTCGTTGAGAGTAACGGCGGTTTCTTTGATTTCTTCAAAGTCGCGAGTCCAATTGAGGGCGTACTCTATACGCTTCCTTAAATTGTCATCAACATGCTGGTCTTTTTGTAAGTAACCATAGCTACGTAGTTTTTCCTCAATGAATTCTTTTATGTTATCTTTGGGAGCCATCTTTACTAAAAACGCCATGAGATTGTATGGTACATGGATGCTTGGGTTAGTTGGCGGCTTCATGACGTAGCAATATAAATAGAGTCCCTTCAGTTTGATGAGATCTTTTTCATTTGGCCTCTTGCCAAAGTAAACATCCTCTAAGGTGTCAAGCTCGTTCATGTAGGCAGGTATATCGTAGACATCCAGTGTACGGGTGCCCACGAAGCGTTTGAGCATGAGCAGTAACAGTGACTGCGGGGAACCATAGCGGAACCATACCTGCGGGGTGAACACGTTGCCGGCGGATTTGCTAATCTTCTTTCCGCCCTTATCTAGAAACATCTCATACTTGGCATGGCTAGGCGGTTCAAAGTTGAGGACCTCCCGGCAGATACGGTCGTTAATTCGTACTGAATCGGCGATGTCTTTGCCATATGCTTCAAAACGGATGTCTAGTGCTTTCCAGCGGGCGGCAAATTCGCTTTTCCAGGTCAGTTTGCCTTCGCCTTTGGTTATATCGGCTTCGCCTTCATGCCCGCAGCCAGCAATATGTTTGCCTCGGATCTCTAGACCTTCACATTTGTAGGTAACTTTGTCGGTTTTGGGATCAAATTTGTAGGCGCGGGTGGTGTAGAGGTGACCGCATTTGCTACAAACCGCAAAGTACGGCAAAACCTCGGTGTAAGTTTCTTGGCCAACTTCCTGTTTGACTATTTCACCGACTTTTTTGGCGTTGGCAAGTATGGTTCGAATTTCATTCAGCAGTAGGCCTTGTTTGTAGGCTTCATTTGCTGAGTAGTATTTGTATTGTATGCCGCATGTGTCTAGTGCTTCAAGCAGCAGTGAACTCATATGTTTGCCATAGCTTTCATGGCAGCCAAATGGGTCTGGTATGGTGGAGACAGAGTAGCCTAGGTATTTTTCCATCTCTTTGGGCAGACCTGCCGGAACCTTGCGTAGACCATCTTTATCATCGCAGAATGCAACCAACTCTGAGTTGCAGCTCATGTTCTTCAAAGCTAAGGTGACCGCATACGAACGTGCCGCATCACCTAGGCTGCCGATGTGGGGGAAACCTGAAGCGCCCAAGCCCATTTCTGTGCGGATTTTGTCCATGTTTCTGCATAGTTTGCGTTCGCGGTCAATTACCTTCTTAGCCATCATGTCATACCATGTGCCATGACCGATAGTTCTTTCACTCATAACTGTAAGCCTTCTGCAACCATGACTATACAATGAGATACAAAAATGTTTACGAAAGAAAAAACAAAAAGAAAAAATTATTTTCTTTTTAATGCAGCTGCAATTGCCAAGGCAGCAATGACTAGAAGAACAAGTGCAACTGCATAAAGCCAGCTGACGGCTAAGGCGAGATACCAAGCGCCGCCCACAGCGGCTAGCAGCAGACCTATGCTTAGCGTGCTAAAGGCGCTGCGCTCATATTTTGTTGGGCTTGAGCTACGCAATATCGATAGGGCTATCATCCAGATGCCAAAAAGCATTAGCACTATCGGCGCAATGAGCGTCCAACTAATGGTGCCTGCAGCATAGAGCACTATTGCTATGACAAGGATAATGAAGAAGGCGCCGATTGTTAACAGTTCTCGCCTAGCTTCAGACAACCCTTTGCCCCCTTATGATGAAATTGGGTTTCCGCATTCGGGGCAGAATTTTGAGTGTGCCGGTATGGATTTGCCGCATTTAGGGCATTTGATGGCTTCAGTAGATGGCGGAGTTAAAGAGTTTCCGCATTCGGGGCAGAATTTGCTGGTAGCAGGAACCTTGGAGCTGCATTTGGGGCATATGACCAGTGCTGCTGCGTTAGCTGCCTGTGTGCCTGTGGGAGTCATGATTTGTGGAATAAGTACCATTCCTGTTCCGAGAGCTGCGCCTCCTCCACCTGACTTGCCAAGTGATTCAGCTGCACTTTTCATAGTTTCCATGCGTAAGACTTCTTCAGGAGAGGTTCTGCCGGTTTTAAGCCAGAAGAGGCGTTCACGGTACTCTGGAGTGGTGTCTATGCCTTCAAAACGCATATCTGTAAGTTCTATGCCCACTCGTCTGAAGTAGTCAATGAGCGTATTCTTAACGATTACTGAGGTTTCGTCTATGCGAGTAAAGACAGTGATGAGGTCGTAGTGACTTAATTCATCAATAATTTTCTCATTGAGAAAGCCCCGTAGGAAATTGTTGACATCTTCAGTGGTGTAGGCTCTTTGTCCGCCTACGACCTCGTTTACGAATAGCTGGGCGTTTTCGATTTTGAACCAGAATTGCCCATATACTTGCAGTGGCGCTAGCTCGGTGGTTTGTGCGCGGGTGCCCCATTTGCCAGCGAAGACTTTAGTGCTGATGAATATGACGTTGGCTTTAAACGGTTTTTCGCCGCCAAACCCTGCAAGGCGTGTAAGCAGTCCAGTGAGTAATGGCAGGTTTAAGGTCGTTAGCGTATGGCGGCCTGCGGTGAAGACATCGTAGGCTTTGCCGTCTCGGAAGAACACTGCCATCTGATATTCTTGTACAATGAGTTGGGCTCCCCAAGTGATCTCGTCAACTGGGTGCCTGTAGACAATATCGTCAGCACGAGCATTTGCCCACTCAATTACTTGTGGCATGTTAGTGCACTCCTAAGATTACTTCCTGTCGTTTATCGAAAGCTAACTCTAAGCCTTCGACTTTGTCAGTTATTATCTGTATTCTTGTTTTCATGTTTTTGTTTTCTCCACTTGCTAATTCAGCTTTGAACGCGTCAACTTCATTAGTTAAAGCGTTTACATTATCAATAAGTTGATTATCAAATTCTATCATGCGGTCTAGGTTCTCTTCTTTAACTTTCACAGCGTCAAAGAATCCTGTGTACCCGTAGGATGCATGATTAATCTTTTCTGTTATGCGATCCATTTTAGCCACAAGGCGGTCCATATCTGTTAAGACATCAAAGTAGCGGCGGTCAGAGAGCTTCTGGAAAATCTGCCTCGTATCATCTTTGATGGCAGACAGCTTCAAGTTCAAATGGTTCCGAATTAGCCTATCTGATTCTCTGCGCAATTCTTTTTCTTTATAACCCCTAAAACCTGGAATTGCCGCAACTATCCGTTCCGAAAGGCGCATCTGGCCTTTAACACTCGAATATACATCCCTATTTTCGCTCATTTTCTAATCTCCGCCTTTTTATTATTCGTTGATAATAAAAGGACGCTTTTAAACATTTTTAAGGCGATTTAAGCTTAAAATTTGGATGGTGGTATGTCGCCTTTAACGGCTAGACCTGTAGCACCGTCAACTATTAATTGATACGTTTTACCTTTATATTCATATTTAATGAACCAAAGCGGTGCATGCAAGTAGACCATCTGCTTAAGGTCAAGTTCTGTTGTTAGCTCAATTACCCGATCCACGTCTTGCTGCAGCAGAAAGCGATGATGTGCATCAATTTGCTGACGCGCCAACTCTAAGGCGTCATTTCGGTCAATCTCGCTATTCAAAAGCTTTGCAAAACCTTCAATTTTTCTAAAATCATAGGGGATTTTGCCTTCTAAAGGCACCTTGTACTCGCGTGTAGGGAATTCTGATGCTTCCCTTGCCAGAATCAACCAATCATACTCTTTTTCTACAGTGCCATCTTTGATTATAGCAGGTGCAATACGCTCAAAGATACCCTTATAGGTCGTCTTTGCTTTAACAGAAATAACCCAGAACGGCAAATAAACTAAGTCCTTTTCGACTAGCCTAGACTTTTTGGCTAAATCACCCGGCTTCATAAAGCCGCTGCGCATCCAGCTTTTTATAGGCTCTTCTATGTTCGCTTGATCAAACTTGTTTAAAATGAGTGAATGTTCAAATTTGAACTCTTGGCCGGTTTGGATGACGGTGGTAAAGCCGCAGTACTTGCAGGTGGCGATGATTTCGCCAGGTTTAAAATCTACTGGCGCACCGCAGTGACTACATTTAATGTTCTGGGCTACTGCCGCCATTTTTACGCCTTCAGGTTCTCCCGTTTGAGTATCTCTCTGCCTACAATGGTGCCTGACATGGATGCCTGAATTAGACCTCTTGTAACGCCTGCGCCATCGCCGATGGTGAACAAGTTATGTATCTTAGTTTCTAGCGAATGGTTAAGTTGCAGATGTGATGAGTAGAACTTCACTTCAACACCATATAGCAACGTATCGCGTGAATGAACTCCAGGTGAAATTACGTCTAATGCTTGAAGCATTTCCCTGATGTCAGCAAGGTAACGATAAGGCAAAACAAAGCTCAGGTCTCCAGGTGTGGCGTTCTTAAGTGACGGTTTAACGATGCTTCGAGCTAAGCGTTCGTGGGTGGTTCTTCGTCCGGCAACCAAGTCGCCTAGGCGCTGGACCATGACTCCGCCGCTTAGCAGGTTTGAGAGCCGGGCGATGTATTTGCCATATGCGATGGGCTCCTTGAATGGCTCAGTAAACGATGTGCTGACTAGCACTGCGAAGTTGGTGTTGTCAGTTTTGTGTTCTGCGTGACTTCCACCGTTGACGGTTAAGACTCCATCGTAGGATTCAGTGGTGACCTCGCCGTAGGGGGAAACGCAGAAGGTGCGGACCATATCATCAAACATTTTTGAGTAGTAAATTAGTTTAGGCTCGTAGAGCACGTTAGTTAATCTTTCCATGGCCGTGGAGGAGACTTCAACGCGAACGCCCACGTCGACTGGATTATTGATAGTTTTTAAGCCCCGTACTTGAGCTTCAGTTTGCAACCATTCCGCTCCGCCTCTGCCAGGTGCCACCACGACATATTTGCCTAGGTATTTTTCTCCATTAGATGTTTCAACGCCTTTTATGGTGTTGCCTTCGATCATTAAGCCTTTGACGTTGGTTTTAGGTATGAAAGTGATTTTGCCGTTTAATTCCTTGCGCATACGTCTGAGCGTGTCTGCACATTTTTCAGTGCCCATGTGGCGCACTTCCTGCCGTACCAGTCGAAGTCCTGCCGCAGCAGCTTGGCGCTCAATTAAGTCGACCTCATCAGAGTCGCCTCCAAAAACTTGTTCGCTGGCCCCAAATTTTAGGTAAATATCATCTACATATTTGACCAGTTTAGTCATTTCTTCGTCTGAAATGTACTGGTTTAGCCATCCGCCTACTTCGTTGGAAAGTGTAAGTTTGCCGTCACTGTAAGCACCTGCGCCTCCCCAGCCTGAGAGAATCGAGCAGGGTTCACAATGGTGGCATTCTAGCCCTCGGCTCGAAGGGCATTTGCGCTTTTCAATCTCTGGACCCCTATCTAAGATCAGGATGTTAAGGTTATTTTTTCCTGCAAGCTCTAATGCTGAGAATATGCCTGCCGGACCCGCGCCAACAATAATTACATCGTACTTCAAAGGGCATTAACTCCGTGGAACCCAGTTTTAGATGCAACAACTAGCATATATTTTTAGCGAAGCTCCAACCCTAAAATGTAATTTAAATACAATAAAAGAAGCATACTCAGCGCAAATTAAATCCCAACTTAATGATAAAATTACATTATTTGGGGGCGTAGTGCAGTCATTATGCATCATATTTGCTCTTTTTGCAGTAAGTAAATTCTTAATAAAAAATACGCAAAATTATTTTTTTATTCTTTTATGTAAGGGACAAGACAGATGAATTTAAGGGTCGTTTGGCTGCTGTTTCTGAATTGGTGCTGCTCGTTAGGTGGAACGAAAATGGCATCCTGTGCTTTAAACTGGGTTGATTTTTTACCATCAAACAATTGGCCTTCCCCTTCGAGAATAAAAATTTCGTGTTCCCACGGATGCGTATGAAGAGGTGTAAAACCGTTAGGCTCTATCTCGAAAACGCGCATTGCAAAGTTTGCGGCGCCCATTTCTTTAGTAATAAGCCAACGGATTTTGGCTCTACTTGCGCCCTCCACTGTGACCTCCTCGTTCTTCACGGTGTCATAACGGAAAACTTTCATGTCTACTAACACGCGTTTCGGTTTTAGTTAGCCTAATCGGTTAATCTTTTATGGCTTCTATGAGAACTGAATGACGAAATCTCCCGCATTTCCCTTTTTTTAACTTTCGGCACCTAAAACTTGAAGTCTCTGGTGGTCGTGCTTATTTTTTTCGCTTAAGCTTAATGAAATTAAGTAAATATGCTAAGATAAAAGGAAAAAATTATAATACCTGAACACCGAGTCATTATAATCGGTGAACCAAGTTGGAGCGCGGTCTAGAAGCGTTTGTTTCAAGAGAGTTAGTTGAAATCTTTGGCAAGGACAAACTTGTTGCCACAGATGAAGCGCTTCCTGGACAAATTAGAGTTGATTTTCATTTCAAGGACAAGTCCGTCGGCGATGTGTTCGTAGAGGTTTCAACATGCAAAATAGGCAGAAGGATGTTAAGCAAAATTCTCAATTTATATTCCGCCTTGTCTAATTTGGAGCCTCCGCTTAAGAAGTTCGAGTTGATAGTTGTTGGCTCAGAGATTGAAGTTTCAGTCAGAAAGGCACTGGAAGGGCTTCCTATTCGGTTTGTTACTTTAAATGATTTGGGAATAACCCCTGCTAAGCTGGAAGCACTTAGAGAGGAGCAGAAGCAGCTTCACGATAGACGGCTGTCTCCAGAAGAGGCAAAGTTGGTGGCTATGTGGGAGGCAAAGAAGAAAACTGTAATTCGCGCAAGAGACGTCATCGACACTCTTCTCTGTTCAGCTGACTATGCTTATGTGTTGCTCCATAAACTGGCGCGAAAACACTGGCTTGAACGGATTAGCACAGGGCTTTACCAGTTCATTCCTGCGGCCTATGGCTATCCAGAAAAGATTGCGCCCGCTAATGCTATGGTGGTGGGCGCTGCTTTGGTTGAGCCTTACTATTTCAGTTACTACACTGCCAACAGCCATTATGGTTTCACTACTCAGGTGCCGTTCACCCTATTTATTGCCACCCCTAAGAAGAAGCCCAAAGTTGAATGGCAAAGCGTCACCTTCAAGTTTGTAACCTTGGCAAAGCGTAAATTCTTTGGCTATAGACCTGAGCAGGTGTTTGGTGCAGAGGTTTTTATGGCTGAGCCTGAGAAGGCCATAGTGGACTCTTTTGATAAGCCGCGTTATGCCGGCGGAGTAGAGCAGTTGGCAAGAATAACTTGGCGAGGTTTGGTAAGGGTCGATTTGGCAAAGTTGGTGGATTATGCATTGAGGATGGGGTCGCATTCTTTGGTTCAGAGGCTTGGTTTCATGATTGATTCTTTGTCGAAGGAGGGGCTGGTTCAGCCGTTGCCAGCTGATCTTAGGGGCATGTTGTTGAAATGTGTCGGTAATGCGCCGATCTATCTTGATTCCGCCAGAGCAAAGAAGGGCGTGTTTTCTAAGGATTGGAGAATTATCGATAACGTGCCCCATGATCAGTTGTTTAGTGAGATTGAGGTGAAGTGAGAACGCCATGTTGGATCAGAAGTTTGTGACATTTTATGCTCGTTCTAGTAGGGTGCCTTTGGTGGTGGCGGAACGTGATGTGGTTCTAACTTACGTTTTGAAAGTTTTGTCAGACGGAGTTCTGGAGAGTTTGGCGTTTAAGGGTGGCACTTGCTTAAAGAAGATGCATTTTGGCGGCAGTGGAAGGTTTTCGATGGATCTTGACTTTACAAGCCTAAACGCATCCTCAGAAAGTTTGCAGTCTCAGCTCAAGCAGTTGCTGGATAAGCGTAGTCATTTCGGCATAGACTTCAGGATTTTGGAAGAGAATATCCGTCAGGGAGCAGGTGAATGCGAGGAGTCTTACATAGCGGTAGTGGGCTATTCGCATGCTTGGAACAGTGGCGAGTTCCTGTTTGAAGTCAGCTTCCGCGAAAAGCCGCTCTTACCCCTCGATAAGCTGCCGCTCTTAGATGAGATGTACTTCAAGTACGTCGAGTTTCCTCGTTTCACAGTGGGGTGCCTCCGTAAAGAGGAGTTGCTGGCTGAGAAGCTGCGGGCTGCCTATCAGAGGTTTCGAGCACGCGATCTGTATGACCTCTACCTTTTTGCGGACAGAAATTTTGATAGAAGCACGGTGCAGAAGCTTGCGGTTATCAAATGCTGGAGCGTCAGAGAGCCCTTTAATCCAAAAGCGCTCCTCAATAGCATAGCCGAAACCAAGCATGACTGGAATGACCTTGAACGGTTGGTAAGAAGGGAGGAGTTGCCTTCTCAAGAAGCGGTTATTGGAAAAGTCCTCAAAGCCTATGCTTTTCTAGCGGACATGGATGATGCGCTTATGCGGCTAATCAATGACTCTAAAGCTCATAAAGAGACAAAAATAGCGGCAGAGGTTCTAGAAGCGCTCACCCCTAATTCCAAGAGCTAATTCGAAAAGGAGTTGATCGGGCGTCGCATGCGTTGTCACGCAGACGTTGCCTCCTCTGGAGACCACGCATCTCGTTTCTTCATTTTAAACGGGATTTGCTGAAGCTCGGAAAGAATGAAGTTGAACATGGTTACCGGCTTGTATTTGCTAGAGCCTGGGGCTAGCAAGGGCGACTTTCTTGGTCAAGCCAAAATTGAAGCAGAAGAGGCAACTGCCGTTTCCGTCTTGTATGTTGAGGTAAACGGAAACAGCAAAACCAATTCAGCTTCTTTCACCAAGAGCTAAAATGAAGTTGTCAATCTCATAGAGGTTAGCCCTGAAGAGAAAATAAGCGTGTGGCCGTGTGTGAGTACTGTGGACATAAAAACCCTGAAGATGTCTTGGTATGCGAGAACTGTCGCACACACCAAGAGACTCTAACGTCGGCGATGCTGGCGATCGAGACTCAGAAGTCTTATTCTTTCGACGCGCCAATATACCGTGGTCTGTTTAGTTGTCAGAGCATGTTCGCTTGATTTAGAACCAATTCTTTAGGCGCTAAGAACAAGCCTTGGTTCTTTGTCCTGTGAGTTTATTGTAAATTCGTTACTATCTGATTAATTTGGCAAATTATGGTCATCTTAATTCAATACTGTATTTTACATTGCAGCTTGCTTTGGCAGGGTTAATATCCATAAGCCGTCTTCAGCGATTTTTAACTCTGTAGGTTGAGTGACTTCGATCTGGGTTCCCGGGACATAACATATTTGCACTGGTGTTATGTTTCGCCCAGCCCCTTTTTTTCTGCACCATTCCCTACCGACTAGTGGTTCAAGGTCTCCGCTTACATTTTTAATGAGATCAGTGGTTTTCTCAGTTAAGACGTGAGCGTAGGCGTAGAATTTGTTTGTTTTTTCCTTTGGTCTTAGTGTTGGTTCATGTTTTAACTCTATGTCAAAATGTTCAAACAGGTTGTTGGTTTCAATCATTTCTTTTATTTTAACTTTTCCAAAGCCGTAAGTTCTTTCTCCGCCAACCTGAATCTCTAAACCCTCTAACTGTTGTGCATCCAAACTTTTGGAGCCTATTTGGATTTGTTTGCTGTCAAAAAAGAGGTGCCCTTCAAATAGCAGAGGCTTATTCAGTGCGATAGGTTTTATGAATTCTATTTCGTGAAGTGAGCCGTCTTCTGCGCCTTTATGCTTCTTATCCATCGATGTTGAGGCAAAAGACGATATGAATATTTGCTCAAATTCTTCAACGCTTAAATCGCCAAATTTTAGTCCTTCAGATGCGACATATTTGGGGGCATACACTTTATCGTTGAGTTTTATGTAGAAGTACGAAAAGCGGGTATGCGCTTTCAAAGCGTCTCCTATAGCCTTGTAATCTTCGCTGTGTCTTTGGGCTAATACATTTGTTAAGGCAGCCCACATATGTTTGGCGAGAATGTAATACCTTGTTTTGGCTACTGTGCCCAGTTTTGCACCGTATCCTATGTGAATCGGGGCTTTTGCCTCAAGCGTGACTTTATAACAGTTCCAGACCATTTATTCCACTATCATTCAAGTGATTTGGCTCGATACAACGCGTACGTCAGCATCCGTTCCAGCACCTGTTTCACAAAAAACATTCTATAAACGTCAGCTAAGACGCCATTATTTTTTGTTAGTTCACGTCTTAAGCTTTCTCTTTGTTGGTCCCATTGTGAATCAGGGTTTTCTCCTTTTATGCCGATGAATATTTGTCCCAGTGTATCATTTTTCAGTTCACATGCAAAAGATTCAGGCAGGATCTTCGTTAGCAATGAAATTGAGTTGACCAGTATCCATCTGCTGCATTTCTCATCTTCACCGAGTTTTGAAAGTTCTTGACGGTTTCTATTCCACTTAATTTGGCCTGCTTTTGACTCTGCCCAGATTACATAGGCAAAAATGCCATCACTTGAGAGAACGCCTAATGCTTTTCGGATTACGTTTTCTTGTTTTGATTTATCCATATTTTTTTGGGGAATGCTAAAGCCAAATTCAGCACAAATCTTGTCGATATTTGCGTCTGTCATCTTTTCTCACCTTAGTGCTTTATATATTTCAGCGATTTTGGCGTGTTCTTCCGCCGTTTCCTTTATCAGTTGTAGTTTCTTTTCTTTCTCTTGCTGTAACTTGGCTTGTTCTTCTGCTGGTGTTGTCTTTAGTTTTTCATCTATTTCTTTGATTTGTTCTTGTAAATTGTTGGCTCTTATCTGTGCCATCGCTATTGGATCATATCTTTTGTCTAATCCGAACATTTTGAGTTTGCCGAAGCCTCGGGTTCCCATTCCACCTACGCCTAAGAACTCGAATAGTTCAAAACTGGATTCAACAGTGGACACTACATCATTAAGGTTTTTGCTTTCAACGCCGAAGTGTTTTGGGTTTTGGTAGGTCATGGTGAAGTAGAGTATGGTTCCTCGTGGGATGGCTTCATAGGTGAATAATGCGCCTTCTTCTGCTGCTCCTGTTTCGGGGTTTATGGAAACTGACGTTCTGACTTCCAAGTTTGAGTTGACTATTTGATGGAGAACTGAATCACTGACTATTGCCAGCCTATCAAAGATGTCTTGTTTGTCAAAACCGCGCGCGTTGAACTTGTATTCTCCGAAGACTGTATCCACCGAGATATTATGATTGATTTTCTCATTATTGCTTTTTTCTATCGAGAGCAAGAGCCATCCAAAGTTTATGTAATCTGTATTTTTCAGTTTCTGTTTAAGGAGGTAATTAGATAATATTGCTGTTTCGTTCTTGTCCATGTTCTGCCATGCTGTTTCTGGGGGTATGTTTAGTTCGTTTAGTTTACTTGGGCTTGTTACCCACACTGGACCCACTAAGGAAGCTACGGGAAAGAACAGTATCTTTGCGTCTGAGAAAATTGCCATGCCTTGTCTGCTATTGTTATCGGTGGCGTAGCCAAAGGAAACGCATAGTGGGCAGTTGCCACAGGGTTGGGTTTCTTTTGTTTTTTTGCCTTTAGCGCACGCTTGGTTTTTTCCCAAGCCTTGGAAGTAGGCGTATGTTCGGGCTGTGCCTTCGATGCTGGTGCCGGGGATTTTGGGAATGCCGTCAAAGTCTCGGAGTATGGGGTTGTCTGCTCGTCCAAGGGTATAGCCGCCTGTTCCAACGTGGATGGGGTCGACAGCCATGCCGAAGTACGTTTTCCTTTCATATCCGTTCATTTATTACACCTCTTTATTGTATGACTTTAAAGTTAGGAATAACTCTACAACATCAAAAAACATCCCTGAGAGAACAGCTTCCTTTAACTTGTTTCTTTCATCAGGGGATAATCGGCTCTTACAGATGTTGGTAATTGAAGAGTCAACAAGTTCTCTGTATGTTTCGTCAGCGGCAGGGTTTGTTGTCAGATCCTGCCCAGTTTGGAACCAATCTTCAATTTTTGTTATACATGCATATTCGAGTTTCTTAATTTGCGACGTTGTGAGTTTTCCTTTTTCTGGGCTTATGATATTCCAGAGTTCATTCATTTTTTCAATGTCCTTTAACAAGTAAGGTCTCATACCAAAGGCTCCCAGTAGCGGGTGCCGCCTCTTTTTATTATCTGAGAAAAGATGAAACCTTTCGCCTGTGGCGCCTAAGAAATGGAAATCAAACAAACCTGGATATACCTGCAAGGACATGCCTGCTTCGATATCTTTGATATTCAATATCGATCCGATGTTGCCCAACTCAAAGTAAGTCTCTTTTTTCTTAACATCAGGATTATCTGTTGAAACGATGAAATTGGGGTAATACAGGTCTTCACTGTTGTCGCCTAATTTATTGTCAATTTTCCATTTGTATTTCACTAACCAATTGTCTTTGGTGCATAGCAGTTTCTGTTTGTCTTTGTTGTCTTCTTCCAAATCCAATTCTGAAGCATTACGTTCTGCAACTTTGAAGACCCGACGTTCAGATGATAAATACAAAAGGTGATCAACCAGTCTTCCCATAACATCCATTGCTATATATAATGGGAATTTTCTTTTGAAAAACAATATGCCCACGTTAAGTGGTAATCTATCAGCTACCTTCCCAAAGCAATCCTGATAACTTGGTAAGTATTCTTTCTGTACGATGCTGAGGGCTAGTTCTGCGGGTACAAGGGTCACAAATAAGTTAGGAGAAGTCAGGATTGTTCTAACTGGAATATATTTTTCAAAACTGTAGGACTCTACAGCTAAAGAGATTTTTTCTTGTTTGTTCTTCTTGTCCTTTACAGTCACAAATGCTTCGTTTGAAGCTTGAAGTTTCTCAACGACCCGTTTGATGTATTCTTGTTTCTCTTTTAACAGTGTCTCTTTTGGTTTTTTCTTTGTAGTGCTGCTTGGTGCATAATGCTCAAGCCTTATTGTTGTGTAAGCGTATTCCCCATCCCAGAAAAGATCGCTTTTTGGAAGTTTTGTTTCAGGATTAAACTTTTCAACCTCAAGAATGCCCGAGTTTTCTGATTTTAGAAGGTATGCGCCTTTTGTGCTCAAGGGTTTTGGTTTGAATTTCAATCTTAAACAATAATCACCTATGAACATGCGAACGTTTTCTGCTGTTTTATTGGAGAGATCTTTGAAGAAAGTTTGGGTTTCGATCCAGATTTTTCTTAAACGAGAAGGCGACGCTGACTTCGTCATCAAAACTTCGAGAATTCTTGCCGGGTCTTCGCTCTCTACTCTGTGCGTAAGACCTTGGTATATGCTGTTTATGAAATTTTCTTTTCTTTCCAAGTCCCACGTTTCCCACTTATTTGGCCAAAAATTTAAGAATGGACGCAGTATTTTTCCAGCGTCTTCGATGTTGTTGTTTTTTAAAGAATCCTCAAATGTTTGAATCTCCCTGACAAACATCTGATAGTTCGCCAAAAAATTCCCAAGTCGCGTCTCATCTTTTAGCCTGTCACCTGATTTCTGAGGATAGTTCCCGATATCATGTATCGATTTGACCTGCAAAGTTTTGAGCTGGGTCCCGTTTAGCCATTCTGTCAGAGGAATTACGCTGTAAATCAGCGCGACATTCCCTTTTTCATCAGCAATCTCATCTATCCAAGCGGTCTCTTTGTCAATAGAGGGTGAGACAAATGCCTTCTTTATGGTGCTTGCTGCTCCCTCTCTAATTCTTTCCATGCAAAACTCGCAGAATTCTTCACCTTTTGATTTAGGTCGTTTTCCACATTGGGCACAGATTTCGTCGCCGTCGACTTTATTCTTATCCCAGCAAGAAATCCATTGAGGCATTCTTATATTCTGAATCGGCACCATTGCATTTTTCTTAAGATTCGTAATTACTTGGGTTATGATTTTGTTTGGGTATGCGACAGGTTCGCTTAGTTCAACAACTGGCATTATTGAGCCTTGGGTAATCTGATTTACAGCTTCGAGTATTTTCTCCGTTAAGCAGTATCTAATTGTTTCATCGATTTTATCTGAAACTAGAAAGCAGAGCGAGTCCTGATCCTCGTATATTACATTTCCAATAGAATATTCATATTCCAATAGCTCTTTGAGTTCTCGTTTGAGCCTTGTGACTAGTTTTTTTCTGCCTATAAGCCCTGATAATGACTGAGACTCAGCCAAAAATTTGTTGACGTCCCAGCCTATACCCAGAACTTTTAGTCTAACATTCCAATGATTGTTCGTTGGGCGCAAGTCATCAAGTTTAGTTGAAAAATCAGTCAAAACATCGCCAGACAACAAAGCTTTCATGATTGACGCGGTTGCATACGAATGATCCCATAATGAAACATCATTTGCTGCCCTCCTCGTTTCAGCCAAGACCCCTCCCAGTTCTTTGAAGGCGGAAAAAACCTTTTCTCTAAACTGTTCAGTATCGTGATGATTCTCATATTCTCGCCAAGTTTTGGATAATTCTTTGTAAAAATCGACCCGCAATGCATCTAACTCTTTGATTTCTGCTTCCTTTCCAAAAACAGTAGATACATACGTCCTTTTTGCTTGTTTTAAAAGCGGCATATTTCTATCGTCGCTTGAATCTTTTTTGTCTGCAATAGCCACAAATGCAATTAGCTTTCTCTTTGGAGTGAGCTCTTCATGTTCCTTTACGAAATTCTTAACTGCGATCTGTTTCAATTCCAATTTATCAATTATGTCGGAGGTCAAAGATTCTTTGCAAACGGTTGTGATATCCTTTTCAAAGAAGTCTGTTAGCCCGTTGCCTTCTATCAGTCGTGTCTCTTTTTCTTCTTCAAGAATAGTGCGGTGATTATACCTTTCTTCTTTGTCTTGCATTTTCTCTTTTGGGAACCTGTTATCGCATTTACCTAAATCATGCAGCAGGCTTGCTACCTCAAGAACAGCAATTATGGCTCTATGTTGTTTGAGCTTTTCGAGTGATTCACAATTTTGGGTGCTCATTGGGTACTCGCCAACATTTTAATTAGGAGGTTTATTTGATTCTTGTAGTCGTCAAAATTCGCCTTCTTCATGTCAATAGAGTCGGTGCGGAAGTCAATCAGGTCTTGGACTACACCGTATCCGCTTGTTTTTTTGGCTGCAAACCCGTAAGTTAGAAGCATCGCTGGAACGGCTTCCTTTAAAATCTCCAAGTCCTCCTTCATTTCCACGATGGCTCTTGTTTTGTCTGATTTATCTTCGTTCCTGAGCGCAGGAAGAAGGTCAAAGGGGAAATACAACAGCGAAAAAGTTCCACATGAACCAGCAGGTACAGTTTCAAACAGTATATGTCCCAGTCTAGTGACTGTTCTAGTCTTTCGGTCGTGAGGTGCAATGACATCTAGCCCTACAGAATCAAAGAAAACTGGATAGAAAATTAGCCGCCCTTCCCTGTTTCCACTTTCTGAGACACATCGCTTTATTCTTTCCTTGAACGTCTCAACAGCTTTTTTTCCTTCAGTTTGCCCGAGTTTACAGATGAATTCGTTATCCAAAAATGTTTCAGTAGCCTCTTTTTCGCTTCCAAATAACTTGACAAGCGTTATTCGCTCATTCACAAAATAGTTTGAATTATTCAAGTCAGACTCTATTATCCGTGTTTTCATCGCAGCGTACCGTAAGGCGCCTTTCAAAGTCGTTGGGCGAACTATTGGCATCTTGAGGACAGTATCTTTTACCACTGGATTGTCTATAATGTAAAAATGGTCATCGTCTAAGCTGATGTAGGGTTTCTTAAGTGTAAAAGTTATCTGAATAAAGTGGGAAACACCCGCGAATTGTAAAGAAGCAGGCGTAAAGATGTTTGATAGAGCTGTAAGTTCTTTTGGAAAGTGGAACCACTCTTCTGGAGACGGATGCACTAACCGCGTGTATGCGTACTTAGGATTGTTGCTTAAATCAAGTCCGCTAATCTTTTTTCTGTCTCTCCAATCTTGAAGTTGGGAGCAGATACAGCTTTGCATATTCTTTGTATTACTTAGGATGGCATTCTGCAAGATTTTTTGGGCTTTGGCATAAGCTATCGGAGAATAGGCTTCGTTTCCACCAAGATATTCAGATACAATTTCATGGAATATTTTGCTATTGTTTTCTAAGCGTTCTTTTAATTTTTGAGCTTTTTGTTTCGGCTGGATTCGCTTATCCCCTTCTATATCCGTCCATTCCTTGATAGCCCATTTTTCTATTTTTTGCAGAAAATCGCTCTTGTAAAATTTTGCGTAAAAGTCACTTATTGTTATTTTGATACTCCTCCAATTCGTTACCTGTTTTATCAAATACCAGATGCGATTGGTCGAACTTGTCTAGTATATGTTCAGTGATTCCTTTGCGAATGTCTATAGAAGAGATAGTTCTTGTCGGCAGTTTCGGATTAATAAAACCCCAAGTTTTAAGATAATAAAATCTGTCCGAATTATACTCTTTGTATAAATGACTGACAAATACTCTGCTTCCTTGTCGCTTGTTTTCGCCTTTGCTGCATCCGAATACTTTTTCAGCAATGTCATCAATGTCATTGTCGTATTTTGATTTGAAGTAGTCTCGTAACCCAAAACTGCGTCCTTGAATTTCTCCTTTATATCGTATGTCAAAGCTACAGGGTACATAACTTTCGTGTTGTCCATTCATGGGATGTGTTCCAACTATGTAAGGTCTTTTTCTTAAATAATAATCCATAATTGAACTGCCGTCGTTTATCTTAAACTTCAAAATAAAGAAGTTAGAGAGATCAGGGTTTGAGGAGTTGTCGGTTTTTCGGGCTTTCTCATCTACTAGTCGCTGAACCGTTGAAATTCCATTTTTTACTTTTTTCACATCAAGATTTTCAATAAGAAATTGGCCAAATCCGTGTTGTGTTTTGGCTCCTAAGCCACCGTATTTAGCAATCATTGAAAGCGTTGCCAGCAAAATATCTTCGTTATCTTTGTCATCAGCTGTTATTTTCAAGTGTGCTTGACCATAAAGAGCGTTATGTTGCTTCTCAAATATTCTTTTCAACCAGCCTTGATTAATCTTAGAAGATGTCACCAAAAACAGCGGGCTGGTCTCAAGACCTGTACATTCGATCCTGAACTTTCTCGCCCAACCGGCACAACCAAAAAGTTGGCAAGCATGACAGATACTAATTTTTTTTCCTTTATACTCGCATTTATCTTTAGATGTTGGGTCACACGCAAAACCGCCAAGGGCGCGTACCCACGCTTCGTACCAAAATCTCAATGACCCAAGAAGCCCTGTGTCCTTTAAACTTGGGCTGTCGCGGTCTATGTTGCCTGTCCAGATGGGTGTAAGAGTTCTAAGTTTGACTTCTATCAAACGCTGGGTTGCCTCATTCTATATTTATGTTTTTAATTTAAATATTTGCACACACGATTGATTGTTTTTTTGGTTTTCTCCTCCAAGGTAAGTAACCCCAAAAAGCATAAAACCACACCCAAGAACACAATAAAGGAGCAATGTCAACTCAAAAAAAGCATTTTTGCGAAGTATGCGGCAAAGAAATCACCTAACAAGAATACATCGACTACGAGGGGCATGTGCTGGGAATGCTGGGACAACCAGTTGACAGAAGAATCCAACTCCATGTTTTGAAGACCTAATATAGTCAAAGATGGCTTTAAGCCAGTTGGGTAAAACAACAATCGCGGGAAAAATGGTTTGTCGTACTACTTTCGATTAAAGCAATAAGAGAAGAAGGTTGCCGCAGAGGCGCTTCTTCTACCACTAAGACGTGCTTTTTGAGTCAGACTTAGTAAAAGAAGAAAAAAATTGACATTTTAGAGAAAAAAATCTATTTTTTCTTCTTCTCAAGAAAGTGTTGCTGACGCTCGTAGGTCAA
>CAYRSV010000025.1:0-34465 GCA_964427115.1 uncultured Candidatus Bathyarchaeia archaeon
ATACCTCCAGCGAGGGATTAATGTAACAGCACTATCTTCTAACAGACCAAATTACCGAATGCCGATATCACGTAGTCAGGGTCGCAATACTTGGACATTTCTTACTTTCCAAGTTCAAAATTAAAGATTTTAAAAAGGATTATGAGGACAGAAAAATTATTTTAGAACTGAACTTAAAATCCAAATACTGGATTAGGTGCAGAAAACAGATTTGTTATGTTATGTTTTGGTGATAATGTTAATTAGTTTACTTTGAAGATTAAAAGACAGGCAGTGAATTCAATGAGTACTAAGGAGAACCCACCATCAGGTTCAGAGCCAAAGGTGGAAGGGCTTATTGTTGAAAACGGCGTAAAAGTAGCCGAACAAAGCAGCATAGACGCTCTAACCCAACGTGGCTACGGCAACAAAGAAAAAGAAACCTTCACACTAACCTTCTACGAAGCCCTCTATCTACAGGATAAGCAGATGCTTACCGTCAAAGATAAAAAAGGCAAAACTATAGATTTCCAAACGATTCTAAACCAATATCAGAAATCAGATGAGAACGCTTGGGCACACTATCTAGTTTACCGGGACCTACGAAGCCGAGGCTACGTCGCACGCGAAGGCTTTGGAAAAGCCATCGATTTTCGCATTTACGAACGAGGAAGCTATGGTAAAGAGAGTGCCGCCTCACTTATACTAAGCACCCAAGAAGGCAAACCTCTACCGATGGAGGACTTAATCAATGCACTCAAGCAAAGCCAGAGCCTCAAGAAAGAACTCATTTTGGGTGTTATGAACCGCAGAGGAGAAATAGTTTACTATTCAGTATCACCGTTAACCTTCAAATAACCGAGGAAAAGATCGCATGTCAAGTTTTCAACCCGTCCGCGGAATGAGAGACATTCTAGAGGAAGAAGCGCAGACAATCACCTACATCATAAGTAAAGCTAAACAGGCAGCTGCCTGCTACGGCTATAAAGAAGCTATAACGCCTATCGTGGAGTCGTTTGAGCTGCTAAGCGCTAAATCAGGCGAAGAAATTCGACAACGTATGTTTATCTTCCCCGACCTAGGTGGCAGGCAAGTCGCCCTGCGCCCCGAATTCACTGCTTCGATAGCCCGCCTAGCTACTACAGTGCTAAAAAACGAGGCCAAGCCACTAAGGATTTTTAGTGTAGGTACGGTCTATCGCTACGACGAGCCACAGAAGGGGCGATATCGGGAATTCTGGCAAGCGAATTTCGAACTGATGGGCTCAAGTAAACCTGAAGCCGACGCTGAAATAATCCTGCTAGCTAACAGCATGCTCAAAAATTCTGGGTTAGTCAACTTTGGGATAAAACTTGGTCACGTCGGCGTATTGAAATGTATCATGACCCAAGAGGGTATTAACGAGAAAACTCAGAACGCTATACTACAAAAGATGGATAAAAAAGAGTATGACGCTGCACTTGCCATGGTAGACTCGGCAAAATGCCGAGACACACTTCAAGGGCTCATAGGCTTAAAGGGAAACAACATCTTTGACACAGTAGAAAAGATGAAAGCTCACGTGCATGGCTACGAGAAGGCGCTAGCAGCAGTAGAGAACCTAAGTGCAGTACTCAAACTGGTCACTGATAGTGGATGCGAAATTAAAATTGTTGACCCAGCCTTCGCCAGAGGTCTAGAATACTACACGGGCATAATCTTTGAACTATACATACCAGAACTCGAGATAGCCTTAGGCGGCGGCGGACGATACGACAGGCTCATCGAGACATTCGGCGGAGAACCTACTCCTGCAGTAGGCATGGCCCTAGGCATAGACCGCACGGCAATTGCCATCCAGGCACAACAAACACAGCTGCAAATTCAAAAGAAGAAAAGAATAGCAGTGATCCCAGTCAAAGAAGAAATGAAAACAGAAGCACTCAAGATTGCCCAGATGCTTCGCGAACACTGCATCTGCGTAGAATTCGAAGTTATGGGACGCAAAATGGGTAAAGCCTTAGAAGATGCGGACAAGCGAAAAGTGGACTACGCTGTCATCGTAGGCGAACGCGAACTACAACAGAACAAGGTAATGCTAAAGGACTTCGCTACAAGAGAACAGACAGAAGTCGAGATTAGCAAACTAGCCGAAGTGCTAAGCTAAAAAAGAAAATTGTTGGAAGCCAAAAGGCTTCTTTTCTGGTTTTATTTTGTTTTTAGAGTCGTTTAATGTAGCGGTTGACTTCCCATTCTGTGACTTGTGTTCGGTAAAGGTCCCATTCTTTGCGCTTTTCTGTGAGGAAGATTTTAAATGCAGTTTCGCCCAGGGTTTCTTTCATGAGGTCGCTGGTTTCCATCTCGTCTAGCGCTTCTTTGAGTGATTCAGGCAAGGAAATTATTCCACGTTCTTTACGTTCCTCGTAACTCATGTGATAAACGTTTAGCTCCACTGGGTCTCCAGGGTCAACCTTGTTTTTAATGCCGTCAAGTCCTGCAGCTAACAGCACTGCAAACTGTAGGTATGGGTTGCCTGCACCGTCAGGGCATCGTATTTCACATCGGGCTGCTCCTTTTCGTCCACCGAAGTTTGGAACCCGGATGAGAGGGGAGCGGTTTTTGTGTGCCCACGCAAGATACACTGGCGCTTCATAACCAGGGACTAGCCGTTTGTAGCTATTTGGCCACGAGTTGAGCACTGCTGCCATTTTGCGTCCATGACTAAGTTGCCCGCCGATGAAGTTACGTGCTATATCTGAAAGGTAACCATTCTTTGCGTCATCACTGTAAAAGAGGTTCTCGGTTAGGTCTTTGTTCCAAAGGCTCATGTGGGTATGCATACCTGAGCCGTTAATGCCTGCGAAGGGTTTTGGCATGTGTGTTGCGATATAGCCGTTTCGGGCAGCAACAATTCGAGTGACCATTTTCATGGTTACTGCGCGGTCGGCTGTTACGAGGGCTTCACCGTATTTGAAGTCGATTTCGTTTTGGCCCAAGGCAACTTCGTGGTGGCTAATCTCAATTTCTATACCGAAGGCTTCAGCCATGTCGGCGATTTCACGTCTTAGATCGTCAGTTAAGTCGCCGGGGTGGAAGTCAAAGTATCCGGCCATGTCGATGGGGGTGGGTAATCCGCCGTTTTCAGATTCTTTTACGATAAAAAATTCAAGCTCGGGAGCACAAATAAATGTGAAGCCAGCTTTGGAGCATTTTTCAATTTGTCTTTCAAGTATGTATCTTGGGTCGGCTTCAAAGCGCTTGTTTTGGGGAGTGTAGATGTCGCAGATTAGCCGGCAGGAGGATTTTTCTTTTGGTCTCCAGGGTAAAACTGCGAAGGTTGTTGGGTCTGGGTAGAGGACCATGTCGGATTCTTCAATTGGTCTGTAGCCCGTTATGGATGAGCCGTCGAATGATTGGCCGTTATCGAAGATGCTTTCGATGTTTTTTGAGCTTACGGCTAAGCTCTTTATTATGCCGTTCATGTCTGTGAATTGGAGTCTAACGAATTTGATATCTTGATCTTGAAGTTGCTTAACAACATTAGAAACGTTTTCTTTCCAAACTGCGTCTTTAAAGTTTTTCAATTTTATTCATCCTCACACTAAACGTCAGTCTCAGTTATCACATGTTATGGAAAACAGATTATTCATAAACATATATAAGCTTATCTATAACCAAATTAGACAAACGTTTATTTATACAGCAAATTGCTGAAATTATGCATTTTTATCCCCCTCATCATGCCAGCCGGGAGGAATTTAATCAAAAACGCTTGCCAATTGGACAATTATCAAAAAAATCGCGATTTTATCTTTCTCTGCGCAAAAAGTCACCTATGTCGAGGATGTTTTTGATAGCAACCTTGTTCTCCATGTTGCTCAAATGTTCAACTATTTGTCCAAAACCTAAACATTCACCAAACTCATTCATGATTAATGTAAATTCGCCTTTCTGCTGTGCCCCATAGACTTTGGTTATGCCTTTTCGCATTATGTCTCTGCCACAGATAAACAGCCAAGCAGCTTTGCGGTCAAGAATCACCTTATTAGCTGCCGCACTCGCCAGCATATTAAGCAGATTAAAGCTTGGGAAAAACACGCCGTTCTTTACCTTGCCCAGATACAATCCTGCATATATGAAGTCGCTACGCATCAGTTTTCTCACGCGGGGATTCAAAAGATAATATCGCTGCCCTTTTTCTATGATAAGCTCAGGGTTTAGGGTAATTTTGGCGCCGAACTGTGAAGCAAAAGCAGCTATAGGCTTCATTGGTTTTCTACCCGCTTTTTGAGTTTACATGCAAAAAAGCCCTGTGTCTGATTTGGCCAAATGCGCCTGCACCGCGCCAAGGAATCATCCAGAGGTTGCCCGAAAACCTCAGTTAACCCGTCCTCTCCAGGTCCTTTAGTTTCTTCTATGCGTAAATTCAGGTTTTTAAGTGCCCAGTCAATGTTTAGTTCATCTTCTTCAGGCTCCAGCGAGCAGGTAGAGTAGACGATTTCACCGTTAGGCGCTAGGCATTTGGTGGCTTCGGTGAGGATTTCTCGTTGGAGTTTGGCGTTGCGTTTTACGTCTTGGATTGTTCGCCTGTTGAACCATTGTGGGTCGGATGCAAAGTTGCCTGAACAGGGGACATCAAGCAGGATACGGTCGAACTGCAAATTTAGCCCAGATGCTTTACGTGCATCCAGCTTGTAGACTGCTGCGGAGCGGACATGGCATCGTTCCAGATGGTTTGATAAGGCCGTCAGCCGCTGACCGTTAATGTCTAGGGCTATGATGGCACCGGTGTTACCCATGAGGTCAGCCATTTGCACCGTTTTGCCCCCTGGCGCCGCACAAGCATCCAGAACCGCCTTATTCTTGATATTGGTAAAAAGCGTGGCTGGGATTTGGGCTGCTGCCTCCTGAATCGAATAGAAGCCAAGAAGGTACTCAGCGGTTGCGCCTGCGGAGACTTTGGATTTGCCCACCCAGTAGGCCCCCTCCAGAAAGGGCACCTTCTCAAGCGAAACACCTAGCTTCTGAAGGCGCTCAGGCAGATCTTTGCCTTCTGCGTTAGCCATATTTAGCCGGATCGCCTGCCTGGCTTTAACATCCTTGAAGGCCCACCCGAGCTTTCGATAGCGGTCAATGAAAAATTGCTTGCCAGACATAAAAGGTACATGTGCAACGCTTATCATAAATACTTTTCAAACCCCAGCAGAACAGACCCCCATAGCTGAAGGATTCATACTGGAGTAGCCGCCGGGCAAAACACAGAAAAAGAAAAGGCAGCCCTCAGCCAAGCCCTGCCCAAGATGCAGCTCAACAGACATCTTCGGGGCTCAGGACACAAGTTCCGGCCACCTGGAACTGCAAAAACCGCAGCCACCAGGGACCAGTCATCCTGAAAGACGCCAACCCCACCCAAAAACCCCAAGAAAAACAACAAAACAACCAAACTACGAAAAAAATAAGAGACAAAAAGCAGAAACCGCAAACACTAACGGCAACCTGCTTTGTGGCGGCTGTGGTGCTGGCTACTGTAGTCGTACTGCTGCAGCGGCATGTTGCAGTTGGGGTTTTGTGGGGTTGTGCAGTCTTGCTGGCAAGCCGGGTTTTGGGATGGCCCGCAAGGTGCGGTTGCGTTAGGGCAGCTGCCTGTTTGCAGACATTGCGGGTCTTGAAGCGCAAGTGCGTTGCTATTTTGCATATTGTTTTGTCCTAGTAGGGGTGCGGCAGCAACTAAAGGCGCCACCACAAGAGCCGCCAGGATACCGGCCAGCAGGACTAATTTTGGGTTAACGTTATTCACCTCCATTCTATACGCAGCTAACTAATGGCGAAAGAACGGTTTAGATGTTGGCTGAAACGAAACGTTTCAAAACCGAAACACACATCAACGAAAGATGCAACACAGCAAGCCAAAGTTGCAACAACCAAAACCCCCAAAACAAGCCCAAAACAAAAAACCAACCCAAAACAAGCGCAAAAAGCCAAAGAAACAACAACACCCCCACCCACACACCCATTGCAACAAACAAAAAAACAAAACAAAAAACAAAAAGAAAACAAGAAAAGAAGAGAAAGGGAGGAGGGCTTTGAGCTTACTCTGACTCAAAGTACTCTTCAGGCTTTGGCGGAGTTGGCGGTAACCCTCTGCGCTCACGAATCTTCCTGATTATTTCGGCTTGCATTTGCTCAGGAACAGGCGCCCAGCGGCTAAATTGAGTTGCCCAGAAAGCTCTGCCCTGAGTTGAGCTACGAAGTTCATCAGCAATACCGAAAGACTCAGAGACAGGCATCTCAGCTTTAACAGTAATCATCTCGTCCTCACTGGGCATATCAAGAATCTTACCGCGACGCTTGTTAAGCAAAGTAATAACCGAACTAACGAATTCTGATGGAACCTTGCACTCAAAGCTAATCAGCGGCTCAAGCAATTTAGGATTGCAAAGCAAGATCGCACAGTAAATCGGCCTCCAAGTCATCGGAATAGCCTGAGCAGGACCCCTATGAACTGGGTCTTCGTGCATTGAAATATCTTCAAGATTAACTTTCAGACCATACGCAGGCTCCTTAGCTAACGGCGAAGTGTGAACGGCTTCACGGAAACCAGTCTTTATGTGGTCAATAATTTCCTCTACATATTGACGTCCCTTGATGCGATTGACCAGAATATTGTTTTCCTCAACTGCTACTGCACCCTTGGCATCATCTGCATCCCAGCCTAAGCTTCGAAGAACCTTGGCACGCTCATCTTTGTTCTGCATATCAGTAATTTTCTCAGCCTTGATAGCTTCAATGACTTCATCAGAAAGTTTCTCAACAGTAATCCAGAGCTTGTTGTGCTTATTGGGGCTTTTACCCATAATCGCGGGACCCTTATAGTCGTGGCTGATAGTCTCTCTATAAATGACAATTGGCTTGCTAAGCTTTACTTTAAGCCCTGCTTCCTGAAGACGATAAGCAGTAATCTCAAGGTGAAGCTCACCCATACCGCTAAGCAGAAACTCCCCACTCTCTTTGTTCATAACAAAGTGCAGGTTAGGATCTTCCGTAGTAAGCTTATGCATGGTCTTATCGAATAACGGCAGGTCCTTGACATCCTCAGGCTCAACAGCAACGGTAACGACTGGATCTGAAACATATCTTAGACCTTCAAAGGAGTGGATCTCCATGCCATCTTCAGCAATTGTTTCACCTACATGTATGGAGGGCAAACCTGAAATCGCACCGATATTACCCGCAGGAACCCGGTCAACAATAACCCGGTCAGCAGCCATACTCATGAAAACCTGCTGGATTTGCCCTTTCTGGTGACTGCTTACAAGCTGGACAGTTTTCCCCTTAACGATTTCACCGCTAAAGATACGCCCAATAGCGACTGTACCGCTGTGCGGGTCAACTTCAATAGTAGAGATGCACATGAGCAAAGGAGCCTTCGGGTCAACCTTCGCCATACCTACACCTACTGGAGAATTGACATCACCAGGCCAAATCTGAGACTGCCTATAGGGCTGCGCAACAAGCGGACTTGGAAGGTGCTCACAGAACATGTCTAGAATCGGTTCAGGCAAAGGCGCCTTCTTGCTGAGTTCATCAACTTTTCGACCAACATCCTGCGGATCACCAGTATATGCATCAATAATGTCCTTGAAGGTGATCTTCTTCATCTTCATGTGGTTGAGGTTTAAACCCCATTTATGAAGCGCTGAACCAAAAGCAACACGGCTGTCTTCAATTTTAACTTGCCAGTCCTGCTTGTGTTCTGGAGGAGCATACTTTTCAATTAAGCTGTTAACGCGAAGCAGAATCTTTGCAAATTTACGCTGGATCTCTTCTGGAGTGAGCCTAATTTCTTTAATAAGCCTATCAACTTTGTTAATAAATAGAAGGGGCTTTACGCGTTCACGAAGGGCTTGCATGAGCACAGTTTCCGTTTGGGTCATCGGACCTTCTACTGCGTCGACTACAGTTAAGGCCCCGTCGACTGCACGCAAGCTTCTGGTAACTGCACCGCTAAAGTCAATGTGCCCTGGAGTATCAATCAAATTAATTAAATAATCTTTATCTTTATAAGTGTGAACCAAGCTAACGTTTGACGCAAAAACTGTCATCTGACGTTTCTGTTCAAGATCCCATGAGTCAAGGAACAGTTTTTGGCCAGCAGTCTGAGTGCTGATAATGCCTGCGTGCGCCAAGAGACTGTCAGAAAGAGTAGTTTTCCCGTGGTCCACGTGAGCAATGATGCTGGTATTCCTGATGATCGTGGGATCGTTCATCAGTTTGACGATTTCTTCTGTTTGTCTATAACGTGCCATAACTAACATTCCCTATTTTTTTATGAATCATTTCTAACCTGTAAGGTTCCTTTATTAATGCATCTGAGCATTTTTCTAATTCTCTCTTAAAGAGATAAGACTACATGCAAATTGAATCTGTCGCCTATTAACTTTATGGAGTCGTTAGGATGAATTATTGGGAAGAAAACTTTGGCATTTAACAAAAAACGCGCCCTCTCAGACAGGCTTTAACCTTCTTAGTTGCACAAGCAAGAAAGCTAACAGACACAGAATGAAACAAACCACCATGATGAGTAAGCTAAAATGCTATTTGTATAATCAAAAGCAAATTACCACCCGATTAGTTTAAATCGTACCCTCAATACCTATGCAAAAAACAAACGTCTAAAATATAAAACCCCCAATATTATAACGTAAGTGCCGAGGATATACATGAACCTTAAACTCGAATCGCTGCACAGAAAAAATCTGCGGCGCTACACTTTTACAGCAGGTTTAACTAGCAATAACTTAAGCTGGATTCGAATTATCTGACGTTTAGTTCTGTGATGTTTTGGCGGAATTAACTTGGAAAAAGCAGCGTCTAGAAACATTAACGAGGTTTTCGAGGATCTGAAGACATCTGCAGAGGGCTTAACAAGCGACGAGGCTAAAGCGCGTCTGAAAAAGTACGGTCCAAACATGCTTGTCGAAAAAAGACAAAACCCACTTCTACTCAAATTCATCAGACACTTCCGTGACCTATTCGGCATACTACTACTTGTCGCAAGCTTTCTCTCCTTCATCAGTGGTAGCCCAGAACTAAGCCTCATCATTCTTGCCGTAGTGCTCATGAACATATTCTTTAGCCTGTTTCAAGAGTCCCGGGCAGAAAAAGCTATGGCAACCCTGAAAAGCTGGATGCCTGAATACGCTAAGGTACTGCGTGCCGGTGAACTCAAAAAAATCTTAGTCAAAGAAATCGTACCAGGCGACGTCGTGTTTCTAGACGAGGGTGATCGTGTTCCAGCAGATGCACGCCTAATCGAAGCTTTTGACCTATACACTAATAATGTTCCTTTAACAGGCGAATCTGAGCCTCAGCCACGCATCGCTGAAACCACAAAGGTTGTGGAGAAGGCCTACTTGTATTCGCCGAACTTGGTTTTCATGAGCACAAGCGTCGCTAAAGGTCAAGGCAAAGCCGTAGTTTACGCTACAGGTATGGATACCCAGTTTGGCAGAATAGCCAGCTTAACTCAGACGATCCGCGAGGAAGATAGCCCGCTTCAAAAAGAGATTGCCATAACTGCAAAGTACGACTTTATAATTGCCATTACTGTAGGCATAATCTTCTTGCTCGTCAGCACCTTGTGGCTTAAGGTTGAGTTGGGAAAAAGCATTTTCTTCATGATAGGTGTCATGGTATGTTGTGTTCCCGAAGGATTGCAAGTTACCGTTTCTAGCGCTTTGGCAATTAACGTCTTAAAGATGGTTAAGCAGCATATTTTGGTCAAGCGGCTTTCAGCAGTCCAGACGCTGGGCAGTGTCACAGTTATATGCACTGACAAAACAGGCACAATTACCAAAGGCGAAATGACCGTTAGCAAACTCTGGGTTAAAGACTACACCGTAGAGGTCACAGGTTTAGGTTATAGCCCAATAGGAGACTTCACTTACAATGGCAAACAGCTGCAAAAGAATGAAGCAGGCATGATAGAAAAGCTCCTTGAAATTACAGCACTTTGTAACGGAGCAAAAGTCGAACCGCCATCAGACAAAAATAAAACGTGGGGCATCATCGGCGACCCTACAGACGGCGCCCTATTGGTTGCCGCGCTGAAGTTCGGCTTAAATATTGAGAGCATATTGGCTAAGAAGCCTATTATTGATATTTTACCGTTCAGTTTTGAAAGGAAACGCATGACAACCGTACACGAGGTCGACGACAAAATCCTTGTTTATACAAAGGGCGCTCCGGGAAGCATCACTGATATTTGCAACAAAATACTTGTGAACGGAAAAATAGAAGAGTTAACCGATAAAGACCTATCACTGATACAAACAAAAATCCACGAGTTCGGCAACGAAGGCCTACGCGTTATTGCCATAGCCTATAAGAGCATACATGCAAAAGACTACATAAAAGGTCAAGATGTAGAAAACGACCTAATCTTTGTCGGCCTATCCGCCATGCGTGACCCACCAAGAAACGAGGTTAAAGACGCTGTTCTAAAGGCAAAACAGGCAGGCATAAAAACCGTCATAATTACAGGCGACTATGGTCCAACAGCGCAGGCTATTGCACAAGAAGTATGCATTGTAGAAAAGTCATTCTGCCAGATTATCCGTGGTGTAGATTTAGAGGACTTAGAAGACCAAGCAATAGTAGATGAAGTCAAGAAGGGCAGCGTGATTTTTGCCCGGGTTTCTCCAGAGCAGAAGCACCGTATTGTCACGGTCTTAAAGAAAAGCGGAGAGATTGTAGCAGTTACGGGCGATGGAGCAAATGATGCCCCTTCATTAAAGGAAGCAGACATCGGTGTTGCCATGGGCGCATCCGGGACAGATGTTGCAAGAGAAGCAGCAGACATCGTATTGCTAGACGACAGCTTCGCCTCAATTGTCAAAGCTGTCGAGTCAGGCAGAGCAATTTATGAGAACATCCGCAAATTTATTGTGTACGTATTCTCACACAACTGGGCAGAGCTTATTCCATTCGTACTTTACGCCACGCTTGGATTGCCTTTGCCTTTGCTTGTAGTACAGGTTTTAGCCATTGACCTTGCTATAGACGTTATTCCCTCACTAGCCTTAAGTCGTGAACCACCAGAAGCAGGAATTATGCAAGAACCACCGCGAAGCACTACAGAACGCCTATTTACACGTAGAGTTCTGCTACGTTCAATATTTATCGGCGTAATCATAGCTGCAGGCGCAATGTATGGATGTTTGGCAGCTTGGGCTGAAGGCGGATGGCACCTTGGAATGTCACAAAGCGAAGTAGCCGCATTCACCACCACAGCTGCATATACAAAAGGCGTAACAATGACCTTCGCAGGCATCGTAGTAGCTCAAGTAGGTAACGTCCTTGCAGCCAGAACTAGCAAGCAATCAATCTTTAAAACTAGCCTAAAAACCAACAAATGGATATTCTTTGGCATCATAGCGCAACTGACGATATTATCGCTGCTGATTTATTTGCCGCCGATGCAGCAACTCTTTGGAACCACAAATCTAGGACTTAATGACTGGATATTCCTATTTGCACTAGCAGTCGTCGTAGTCATAGCTGAAGAGGTTCGAAAATTCTTCTCTCGCCGATTCACAAAAACAGCCACACAAAAGCTATCCGAATAAATTAATTCCTACTCTTTTAATTGCTAATTTTGAAGCACTTTTGCCACCTCGAACTATATCAGCTCCATCCCCGCCGATTTTTGAAAAACCCTTGCAACAATGCCAGCTATAGACTATTGTATTTGACATTTTTGTACATGCAAGGGGAATTGCGGAAAAACTTTAATGTATGCTGAAGGTATGACTTTTGGAGCTGTTTATGTTAGTTGTTGGTATTTGTGGAAGCCCAAGGCAGGAATCAACTGAGTACATCACAAAAGAAGCCCTGCGTATGCTAGAAGAGAAAGGGTTTGAAACAAAATTCTTCACCGTTAGAGGTAAACAAATTCAATTCTGTACACATTGTGACTTCTGTTTATCATCGCAAGGGGAGTGTACTTTCAAGGACGCCATGGAAGAAGTCTATGCCCTTCTTAAAGAAGCACAAGGAATAATCCTTGCCACACCCGTCTACAACGGCACAATAAGCGGCCAGATGAAAGCGCTTATGGATCGAACTCGTGCAGTCGTAGCAGCTGATGAACATGCCTTTAAGGGAAAAATAGGTATGGGTATCGCTACAGGAGGAGATCGCATGGGCGGACAAGAAATGGCGCTCACGCAAATCCACACTTTTTACATACTAAATGAGATGATTCCCGTCAGCGGAGGCCCATTCGGCGCAAACCTAGGAGCCACTTTCTGGACCAATGATACTCTTGAAGGCGCTAAGAAAGATGAAGAGGGCTTTAGAACCTTGAAGAAAACAGTAAAAAGGTTCGCTGAGTATCTAAACCAGTGCTCAGTAAAGAGTAGCACATAAAGCGGGAAGAATATGTCTGAACAAGAAGCTAAAAAGAAAAAGGTAGCTTGGGGTATTACAGGCGCGGGAGACAGAATAGCTGAATATATTGAACTAATGAAGCAGTTAAAACAAGAGTACGCAGACACGATAGAGATACAAGTCTTCGCATCAAAAGCTGCAGAAACTATGCTTAAGTTCTACAACCTTGAAAATGCAGTCAAACAGAACTTTCCCAAGTACATGGTTGAAATGAATGCTAATTCGCCGTTCCTTGCCGCATGGTTACAGAGCAACAGATATGAGTTCCTGCTAATCGCACCAGGTTCATCAAACACCGTAGCAAAAATAGCGAACTGCATAGGCGACACCATGCTAACCAACGCTGCAAGCATGGCTCTTAAAGCGTTCAAGCCAGTCTACATTGTACCCGTGGACTACGAAGAAAAAATACTCTATACAAAATTGCCTAACGGCAAAGACCTTAAACTACGTGTTCGAAAAGAGGACGCTGATCAAGTCCGCAAACTCAAACAAATGGAAGACATGCACGTATTATCTGAATTAGAACAAATCCGCAACGTCTTCAAAGAGCATTTCGGAAAAACTTGAGCAAACGCTATCAACCAAACCATATTAAAGTATATTTGGTAGCCCACCTGCAAACAAGCCACCTACAAGCAGCCCTGAGAATAAGCCTAAAATGATTGGGAAAGGCAAGCCGGGAAATATTCCCTTTTTTCCAACATTAAAAATGTCAGATAAATCCCTGCTAGTATACCCATAAGTGAAGCTGCAAAGGCGTAGAAGCCGATTGGGTAAATGAAGTTAAAGAGCAGCGTACTGGTTAGCATTGAATAGAATACTAAATCGCCTAGCCCCATCTGTATATCTATGAAGGAGAAGCTTAAACCTTTGAGTTGATTGATTCCTGAGTTGGCAATTTTACCTACAGGTCCCTTGTAAACCGCTATAACGTCATAAATCGCCAAAAAAATTAGGATTAGCAAAGCGCTCACAAATGGTATGGAAAAACCAAAAAAGGCTCCTAAAGCGCCACCTAAATCTATTACGGTTATATTACGAATTTTCTCGCCAAGACAAAAAAATTGCAAAGTCACCGGCAATGGTTACAGCAATGGATAGAATAATGACAAGCACCAAAGAATCAACGGTGGAAGCTAACAGTATAGATAGGTAAATTATCGATAGTAAAAAGAACGCGGCGGAAAGGGCAAAACCGATCAGTAGGACAATGAGTCTGCGGCTCCGCCACTTGGCAAGTAAGTACATCAAAGTAGCGCCGATTGCTATAATGATAACAAAATAAAGGGCATTACTGAATGGCCCAGTTGGGGTGGTTTCTGGAAACGGTGTAACTGTTAGACTAGGTGTCTCAGGCGAAAGTAGCAAAGAAGCACATGCCAACCCGAAAAGTAAACGTGCCAGTATTGGCACCAAAAAAATTAGTTGCACATTAAATTTCTCTTTTAATTCGCCCAAAAAGTTAACACCTGATGAATTGTGCTATACTACTAGGTGCGTTAGAAAATAAAAGAAGGTTACAGGTAGCCACAGGCTAGAAGCTTAAGGTAAGACCAACAAGACCGCCAGTCAGCAGCAAGCTAGATATAACGTATCCAAGTATAGCGCCTGGACAGAGAAAAGGCAACCCTGCTTGTGGTTTACCCTTAATAACGAACGCCATAAGTGCTGCAAAGCCTAATAGTGTACCCGCTACAACAGATAAGGCAATAGTAAAATTATGGACAGAGTCAATATTGAATGCAGCTATAGTTAGGATACCTGGGATTACAACATCACCTACACCCATAAAGAAAGCTTCACGCTTTTCTCCATCAGCGAGCTTTTCTTTAAGGGTCTTAGTCTCCTTAACTAATGAGTAATTTAGGGTTTTGGGGATGACAAACAGTATAGGTAACTTTAAATCAATAAGTGTATCTGCAAGGTCAATCATGTGCTTGGTTTTATAGACTGATATTGCATCGTAAGTAGCCATACCAATGAGCAAAACAAGCACAAAGAGCATGTTTAAGGAAATTCCTAGCATTGCTATGGCGCCGACTGCTGTAATTATGCCACTAATATCTACTACGTACCATTCAGGGTATTTGAATAGCAAAGCAACAATCAATGCATTCAAGGCAACAGCTACGCCTAAAGGCCAGTAACCAGGTAACACATAAGACAGCAAGGGGTAGAACACATAGATTCCAAGCAGTCCGGTAGAACCCAAGAAAATCGCTTGGATGATTCTTGTCTTGCCATATTTTGCAATTATCAGAACAATAGCTGTAAATACAATTAATACTGAAAAGAAAAACACTAAATTCAAAGGGTCATCAGCACTTTGAAAAGCCTTCAAGTCAACTGCTTTAAAAGGACCCACTACTCCAAAAGCCAGTAAGTTGATTAGAACAAATAGTGAACCCATAATAATCATGGGCAAAGTGGCAGATAGCTTTGATTTTGTCTCCATAACATCTAAAAAATGGGTGCTTCCTATTTATGCATATTCTATATCATATGATAAAAGTGAAAGAAATGGGAAGCTGCAATTATGTAGGTTTTTAGGGCTACTTGAGTAAACCAAGTTTAATGGCACAATCTTAGATTTCGTAGGTTTCGCCGGTTCGTGGAGCTACAGCTTCCAAGCCTAACTCGGTGTTTGCCCATTTCGCTAGCAGTTCACAATTGGCTTCTTCACCGTGCACAGCAAAAACTTTAGGTTTACCGCCTAGTCCACTCAAGACGTTTTTAAGATGGGTTGCGCCGCTATGGCTTGAGAAGTCGAAGTGTTTTACTTTGGCTTTAATTTTGCGAACTTTTCCATCTATGGTGCATATACCTTTATCCATAAGTTCCCTACCAGGAGTTCCAGGAATTTGGTAGCTAACCAAAAAGACAGCATTGTTAGCTTTTTTGCCAACTTTACTTATATAGAACTGTGAGGCACCACCTTTTAGCATTCCAGCAGGTGAAATAATAACACCAGGATTTCGCAGGGCTCTGCGTCGGTCGCGCCATCCTTCTACCCATTCGACCGAGTGCATTGCATCAGTGAACAGCTTGGGGTCGCGCAGAAATTCTTTATTGTTCATTATTACCCTACTTGCTTCCCGTGCCATACCATCAAAGATTATTGGATGCTCAAAATGGTTGCCGACTAGCGTACATGCAATTTCTTGGGCTCTGCCCACCCCAAATGCAGGGATAAGTACAATACCGCCTTTCTCCACAACCTCAGTGCATGAGTCTATGAAGTCCCGCTCAACTTCATCACGAGGTACATGATCAGCATTGGCGTATGTACTCTCAATAATTATCGCATCAAGATCGGTATAGTCTATTTTTGCACCTTTAAGTAGCTTGGTATCTTCAACGTTAAAATCTCCAGTAAAGAGCACTTTTTTGCCTTCTGCTTCAACAAGCACTGAGGAGCTGCCAGGAGTATGTCCAGCATTTAGCAATTGGAAGCTCATATCGCCGATTTTTTCTGTTTCACCATAATCAAGATGTGTATTACTGCGTACCATAGTTTTTAGTTCTATATACTCAAAAGGCAAATAGTATCCTGACAGATGGATAAAATCCTGAATAAGTATCTGGGTAAGTTCTAAATTCAGCTCATTTGTATACAAAGGTCGTTTGCCTTCGATATAGAAGATTGGCAATGCACCTGAATGGTCTAGGTGGCTGTGGGTAAGGATAAGTGCGTCAATATCCTTTGGGGGAACATGCATTGGGAACCCCGGTTCATGACCAAGCATGACACCGTAATCGAGTAAATATTGGGTTTTTTGCGATTTAACAGTAATGCCGATTCGGCCAACTTCACGGGCTCCACCTAAAAATCCAATCTGCAATCAGTTCAGTCCTTCTGTTTGTAAAGTATCGCGTTAAACATGAAGAATCGCTCTTTTAAAAACGTATTGACTTACTAGATAATGATACTGAGACCTTGCCCTTCTTAATTGCCGCCAAAATATCATCAATGTTTAGCGAAGCATCGATCTCAGTGTAGACTGCGTATAGCTCGGAGGGTTTATGGGCATCGCTGCCGGCTACGCCGGGTAAACCTGCGGATTTAGCAAGTTCATACGCTTGCTTATTAACAGAGTACAAAGATTTCCCATTGAGAACCTCTATCGCATCAACGCCGCTATTTCGGGCGTATTCGCCCATACCTAATTCGCGAAAGGGATGCGCTGCTACTGAAACGCAGTCGTTGGCGCGGGCAAAATTCACCACGTTCTCTACAGTCCAAGGTCTAGGCGGCAACTGATCGGTGCCCAAAATTACTATGTCACCCAGCGTAGTGGTTATCTCAACCCCAGGTATGATAAGTATATCTGGGTACGCAGATGCTAGCTCTTGTACAGGTTTTATGCCGTCTACGCTGTCGTGGTCAGTTACAGCTGCCACCTTAATCGTTGGATGCATAACTAGATTCTCAACAAGAGTACGAGGGGATATGAATGAATCCTCAGAATAGGTGGTATGCATGTGAAAGTCTGCGCGAATCAAGATTATTCGCCTAAGTTCTTCCTTAGAATCTCCTCTAATCCGGCTAAAAACCCTTTGCATGATTGGTCCATTGTAATATGTGCAAACTTGATGTTTTTATTGGCGCATGCAGCTTTACATTGTCGTTTCACGCTGTTACCCCACATGTTCGCATCATGAAGAAGCACTACAGTCTGGTAATGTGAACGTCTTATGTAATGTGCAGCTTGGGTCGCAACGTAGTCAATGACTTCCTGATCCAGTGGCAGGGCAACTTCGTGCTGGCTAAGCGGGTAAACCTCATCTAGTTCTAGTGGAATAATGCCAAAAGGTGCAGCATAAAAGCACATGTGAATTTGGTTTGCAATTTTTTCGCCTACGGTTCTCAGGACACGTCGGGTTTCTTTGAGTTCTTCGCTGCGGTGGAAAGGTTTGTTGCGGGTTTGAGGCACAAGCAGTAAAGCCGTGGCGTTTTCAGGTGGTCGGTAACGTTCACTAAGACGCCTGTGATAATGGATAACCTCAGGTCGTGAAAGACCTACGTTGTCGTAGAAGAAAAGCCCGCCGGGTTTAACGGTAGGGCTGAGTCGTTCAATGAAATTTTCATATTTTTTGACTTTCTTTAGAGCTGTTAATAGCATGGGGTGGGCGTGCATGCGCATTTCGACATGTTCCCAGAGTCTTCCGTCGCGAATTGCCTGCTTTATGCGTTTTAGCTCGGCTACACAAACATGTAGGTTATGTTCAGCTAGAAAAACTTCACGTTCGGCTTTAGTCATTTTAAGAACAGCTTTAGGCGTTACAAAAGAACATCTTGGACACTGACAGGGGAAATAATCGAGTTCATCTATACGCCAAGTGCCATTTTCGGTCATATAGCGGCCGTCGCGTGCATAAAGGGCGTAGGCGGCTGAATCGAAAAGGTCACATCCTAGGGCTACAGCTAAAGCAAACATGTGTGGGTGCCCGGCGCCGAAAAGATGCAAAGGTCTCTCAATGGGCAAGTTTGTTTTTGCAGTAAGTATCATATCCGCTAGTACATCATAGCGGTAACTCTCCATGACTTCAGTTGGGCTGCCTAGGGCATGTATGGGGAAGGGGAGGTTGCTCATGGCTTTGGCGGATTTTGCAACAAGATCTAGGTGGCGCCCTCCTTGAATAGGACCTACCCAGAGTGTGTCGGGTCGTTTTTTAAGTTTGAAGAAGGCTTTGGCACGTCTGAGGGTTTCTGCGACGGTCTCTTGGGCAGCTTCCTTAGGTACATGCCAACCTGTGGGTATATCAAGTATTGTAGCTATGTCGCTACCTATGCGTTCCTGGTAGTCTACGATTTGGGCTTGGTTAACTTCTACTCCGCCGTAGACAAGGATTTGGTAGGCGCCTGAGTCTGTCATGACTACGCCGTTATAGTCTAAAAACTTGTGTAGTCCCTGTTCGGTGACTTTTTCGTTGTAACGTTTCCTGAGTATGTAAGAATTGGTGATGACTGCTTCAAAGCCGAAGTACTCTTTAAGCCTGCGGGTAGGCACAGGCTGAATGCTGGGATTGATGACTGGAAAAAGTAACGGAGTCTCCACTGTGCCACTTTTAGTTTTAAGCTTACCAATCCTGCCAAGCATATCTTTTTCTTTAATCTCGAAACTCATCAAAGAACCTATACAGTTCACGCTATACAATTATAAAAAACATTAGTCATCAATGACCATAATCCTTGAACGATAATTAGAGATTAAAAACTTACTAATTACCTAACTCTGCCCGTTACCATTTCTTCGGCTGTTGCATAGGTATGCTATCGGGCTCTAATTAGGTTCACAAAACATATGCAGAAAAATTCGGCTCAAGGACCAGAAAGACAGTCACTGCATCGAAGCTGATCTGAAAATAGGACAATGCGACAATAGAAGTGAAAGATAAAAATTAACTTCCCAAGCAGGCATTAATAAACGAGTTCATAAAGTGTAGTGAATTTGTGTGTAAAAGCGATTCTGTAAAAATTCTTCATACAAACTTGTTGATTCAAAATTAGACATGCTTATATGAGGATGGCTCTTCATATACGTCACTTAACAGGCTAGGAAGCTAAAGGTTATGGTCTGCAGCGTTGAAATTTATGAGAAGCCACAACTAAATAACCCAGTCCTTATTGAGGGCTTACCAGGCATAGGGTTTGTAGCTAATATTGCGGCTTTGTATTTGATTAACAGGTTAAAAGCTAAAAAATTCGCTTGCATCGTATCTGCTAGCTTTCAAGATTTTGCTATTATCACAGAGACAGGGAGTACACGTTCACCTGTAAATGAACTTTACTACGTGAAGCGTGAGGATGGTGGACGTGACTTGATTATCTGGTATGGTAACACTCAGGCATTGACTACACCAGGTCAATATGAACTGGCTGATAAGGTGCTTGATATTGCTAAAGACTTAGGCTGCCGCTTTGTAATATCCATTGGCGGCTTCAAAAAAGAAGAGGTTAAAGGGGTTCCTTCGCTATATACCGCTGCTACTGATGCTGCTACATTGAAGGAAGCCGTAGCATTAGGCAGCAAGGTTATGATTGGGCATATTTTTGGCATCGCTGGTATCCTTATTGGGCTAAATAGGTTACGCAGCATGAAAGGTTTTGCTTTGCTTGTGGACACTGTGGGTACGGTTCCAGATGCTAAAGCAACAAATGTGGCCCTAATTGCACTTGGCAAATTCCTGAGGTTAGATTTTGACCTATCAAATGTGAATGATATAACAAACCAGACAAAAATGATGCTTGAACCATTCGGCTTAATCAAGACTCTTCAGGAAGAAAAGAAGAAAGAAGAGCAAGCGCTCCGTTGGTACATCTAAGCGCTTAACCTTTTTCTCTTAAGTTTTGTTTTCGCTTACGAACAGCTGGTAGACTTTTTGTACGCGTTCAGCAGCTGGACCTGAACCTTCAACAACACCTTTTTCGGTGAGTTTAACTTTATCCATGACCCAGATGAAGCCTTGGTCCTCGTAGAGCTTAACCATGGTTGGAAACACTTTTTCAAGGCGACCTGCTAAGGCTTTGAGGTCAAAAGGTTTTTCGGAGCTGGATACTTGCGCGACGACGTTTCCGTTTAGGAAAACGCGGTGGCTTACTTTTCCGGTCTCGTCTTTTGCTTCAGAGATGCATACACTTAAGCTATCAGTTATGCCTACGAGGGTACCGATGAAGCTTTTGCCAGTAGTAGTACTTACAGTAACAGGTTTATCAACCAACGTCGCAAGTTCACTTAAAAATTTTCTTTGCGCAACAGACACTCTAATTTAAACCTCCATCTAATCCGTACGAATGTGTGCACTTCGCCTATTTATCTTTGATTAATAAAGAAGGGAAAACGGCACTTTTTACTTGCTGATGGATCGCTTTTTAAATTGTCGACTACTTGCTATCCATAACCGGATGGCTTACTAAAACTAATATTGTAGACTGTTTTTTGCAGCGGATCATTTTTCTGTTTGCCTTATGGTTATGTAAATTACTATGCATTTTTGCTTGCATAATTCAAAATAATTGCAGCTTCTATAGATGACCGTTCTACATTTTGAGACCTTTTAATTTTTTTGTTTTGTACCTTATGATAGATTCAACAAAATGTGAGACTTTAGCTGTCAAATCAAGCCAAAAAGAGCAATCAAGAAATAAGTCATTGACCCTGCGCACAATTACCCAAAAAAATTTACCACTCAAACCCTATTAGTACTATAGTGAGTTTTTATGAATCAGAAACAAGCAGAAGACCTGCTTAAAGAAATTCAAAACAGCTGTCCTGCGCTAAAGGATTCAACCATAGCAGTGATGTCACCGGATTCCAGCAATGTACCCTCCAAAGGCTACCAGATACACATCAAGAACTCTGCTCCAGACGAAGATACTCTATGCTGCCTAAAAAATCTAGCAGAAAAACATAACATAGCTTTACGCCAACAAAAAGAGCTACTAGTAATATACAAGCCACTAGGTAGCTAAACATTCTATACTTAGCTCTGCCTTACACTTTGTGTATTAACTGACTTCTACTCTTACTATGCTAAAACCTATAAGCGACTTTGTGAAACCATTTTATTCTGGAGAAAATTTCCCATGACGGTCCATTTTGTACCTTGGAATGCTTCGCGTAATCTTTTGCAGGAAACTGAAAGGCTTTACGATGCATCAGGCACCTTTGACTGCATTAGTAAAGATGATTTGGTCGCCATTAAGCTACATGTGGGTGAACTGGGTAACCCGTATTATGTGCAGCCGTACTTCGTTCATGATATTGTGCAAAAAGTCAAGGAGGCAGGCGGAAAGCCTTTCCTGACCGATACCAATACGTACTATCTTGCGCAACGTCACAATGCCATCGATCATATGCAAACCGCGCTGATAAACGGGTTCAGTATGGCACCTTTCATCGTAGCAGATGGGCTAAAAAGCGAAAACTACCGAATCACAAAAACTAAAGGGATATTTAACGAAATTGAAGTCGCCGGAGCCATAGCCGAAGCAGATGCCATGATAGTAATCTCACACAATAAGGGTCACGAAATGAGCGGCTTTGGCGGCGCCATCAAGAACTTGGGTATGGGCTGTACTTCACGGGCAGGCAAACTGCGACAGCATCAGGTTGTCGGACTAGAGATAGACCAAGCAAAATGTATAGGATGTAGTAAATGTAAAGCTAGCTGTACATGGCATTTTCCCGATATTATTGAGGGCAAAGCCAGAATCACTTCATCTGGATGTATGCGGTGTCCAGTCTGCAGTGACGCCTGCCCTATGGAAGCCATAAGTTTTACCCATAAAGAAGATCTCTGCAAAGCACTTGCATCTGCAGCTTACGGAGTTCTGTCGACCTTCAAGAAAGCTAAAGTCTCCTATGTGAGCTTTGCTAAAGACATCACTCAGTACTGCGATTGTCTGTCCAACCCAGGAGAGGTTATCATGAAAGACATCGGCATTTTCGCCTCCGATTCCGCCTTGTCAATCGACGCTGCTTTCCTATCCATGGCAGATTACAAAGTCTTCAACGAAGCCTACGGCGTAGACTGTATGCTGCAGATTCAGGAAGCAAAAGCACTGGGTATCCAAGGCGACCTGAAACCAGAAATTACAAAACTCAGCTAAGCAGGTCCTTTGGTTTTTTTTCTTTTTTCTTCTTTTCCATAACCTGCTTAAGCGCCACTATAGTATTTGGCTCTACATCACGCTCGATCATAACGTTTACACCTATCCAGCTATCGTTGCCAACCTTGACACCAGGCAAAAAAGTGGAATTAATACCCGTCTTAACATTATCACCGAGTATGACTCCGAGTTTCCGTCTGCCAGTGTCAACAATTTTATCTTTGATCCTCATTTTTACGGTACCATCGTCAAACCGCAGATTGGCTGTTATGGTGCCTGCACCAAGGTTACATTTCTCACATAGAATGCTGTCTCCTACATATGATAGATGCCCGACGTGTGTACCGTCCATTATTATGGTGTTTTTTACTTCGCATGCATTGCCGATACGTACATTTTTTCCTACGCTGGTGCAGGGACGAATGAAGCAGTTCGGACCTATATCGGCGCCTTCATCGATAAAACATGGACCTTCAATGTAAGCGCCTGAGCGAACACGTGCGGTTTCGGCGACGGTCACGGGACCAATCAGATGCGCCCCCGGCTCAACAGTACCTAGGATGTGATGTTCCATGCGTTTAAGAGTCCAAGCATTTGCCTCAAGCAGATCCCAAGGTCTACCCACATCAAACCAGTCATTTTTAGAAATTTCAGCAATCTGGACAGCTTTACCTTCTTGAGCTAGCAACATCACTGCATCAGTGAGTTCCCACTCGCCGCGAATAGATCGCTTAACCTTCCTTAAAGCGTCAAATACGTCTTTAGAGAATATATAGAGACCAGCATTAGCTAGATTTGAAGTTGTCTCTTCACGGTTAGGTTTCTCTATTAGACCTTTGAATTTCTTTTCAGCGTCGAGTTCAATAATACCATAATTCTCAGGCTTATCAACTGGCACCACAGTCACAATAGCAGTGTCCTTACCAGCGTTATACTTCCCGAGCACTGTCTTAATAGCTTGGGGGGAAAAAAGCAAATCACCATAAATAAGCATAAAGTCGCCGTTCACGTAGGGTTCAGTTATTAAGGCGGCGTTTCCGGTACCCAATATGGCTTTCTGCTCAATATATTCAACTTTCATACTAAATTTGGAGCCATCACCCAAATAATCGCGGATGTCGCGCCCCATATAATGAGTTATTATTAGAACTTCGGTTATGTTGTTGTCCTTGAGGGCAACGAGGCAGCGTTCAAGTATGGCTTTTCCGCCTACGTGTATCAGATGTTTAGGTCGAGTTGCGGTTATTGGTTGTAGCCTCTGTCCTTCGCCTGCAGCTAAGATGACAGCTTTCATCTTTTTTCGCCTTCTTGAATTTGCTCTCTTATGAGTGCTATACTTTTAGCCATTATATCACGTGCGGCTTTTAACGATTCACCCTCTACGGTAACCCGGATTAGTGGTTCGGTGCCAGAAGCGCGAATTAATAGCCATCCGTCACTTAGCGCTAAGCGTACGCCGTCAACTGTAGACAATTCGCCATGATCAGCGAAATTGCCAGCAATCGTTTTGCTAAGCTGATCAACAAGAAGATATTTTTTCTCATTCTGGACAGCAACCTTTTCACGTAAAGTCACGTACTCAGGAACCTCGGAGACGAAATCACGCAAGCTCTTACCTTCATGCTCTAAAGCCTGCAAGAGTAAAACCCCGGAAAGTGGACCATCAGGGCAGTAATGTAGCTGTGGATGTATCCAAGCACCACAAGGTTCTCCTCCAAAAACAGCGCCGATACGGGCTATAGCTTCTGAAACATAAACATCGCCAACTTTAGTACGTACAACTTTGCCACCGTATTTTGCCGCCATAGTTTCAATACACATAGAAGCTTCAACAGTAGTGACTACAGCTTTGCCGCCCCACTTCCTCAATGCATAAGCACTGTAGGCAGCAAGGACACGATCGAAGTCAGCAAACTCGCCATCTTCATCAACAAAGGCTACTCGATCAGCATCCCCATCAAAAGCTATACCCAAATCCGCATCCAAAGCGCGCACAATCTGGGATAAGTTACTTAGGGATTCTGCTGTAGGCTCAGAGCTTCGTGCAGGAAAATAACCATCTGCTTGAGCATTTAGCGCCGTAGTTTTACAACCTATGGTGTTAAGAACTCTAGGTGCAACACTGTATGCTGCGCCGCAGCCTGGATCCACGACAACTTTCCAAGATTTTTGCAGCTTCACAGCACTCTGGAGCATACTAGCATAAAGGTAGGTAAATTCTGTGTTGGTAATTTTTCCAATGCCGCGCCAATCAGACAGGACGTAGCTATTTTGGGTGATGATTTTTTCAATAGCATCTTGAGCGGCATCAGTGTAGGATAAGCTATCGGGAGTAAATATTTTGATGCCGTTGTATTGAGGTGGGTTATGTGAGGCAGTTATCATGAATCCTACATCCGCATGTTGATTTTTTGCCAAGTAGGCTACTGCGGGAGTAGGCACTATGCCCAGCAAAGTTACATCTGTGCCTGCTGCCGTTAACCCGCTGACCAAAGCATCTTCGACCATCTGTCCTGAAACACGAGTATCACACGCTACAAACGCTTTTTTTGCCTTCGTGTAAGTTGCTGTTGCCATTCCCACCTGGCAGGCTAAAGTGGGAGTTAAGACTACATTGACTAAACCGCGTACACCTGAGCTACCAAACAATCTACCCAAAGTTACCAGGTCCTCTCTGCCTTAAATAGCCATACAGGGTTAAAAGCATGTAGGCATAAAATTTTGGATCATAAACACTTTGTACGGCACTGTATAAATTTTAGCAACTCTTCTCGCGTAGGGTGTTTGCCTTCAGGGTCGGACAAATAGAAGGCTGCAACTGCGTTGGCTAGTGCTAACCGGGCTTCATCACTTAGAGCGTTAGCATCACCTATGATATTCCCCGCGGTCCACGAGTCACCTGCCCCGGTTGCCCGTAAGATGTTAACATTAAAAGTAGGTACGACTACCTCATGTTTTGTTGTTATGGTTGCAGAAAATGTGGTGGTATGTAAATCGATCCTTGCCTGCAGATTCTTTGCTAATACTCGTGCGGATGCAAGGGCTAATTCGTTGAAACTTAGCTTTGAGCGTTGAGATAAAATCTCATCACTTAGCAACGAAGCGTAGCTGAATGCTTCATTCTCATTCATGCCTAAAATGTCTATGTTTGCCGATTTTAGCACCATTTCCATTAATTCAGGCATCTTTTCCTTATTCGAGGTAGGATCAGCGGTGTCATAATAAGTTTTACCTTTACCTCTTGCCTTTATATGGCTAAAAATATACCGGGCCAGTTCCGTACCGAATCTCCTAGTGCCTGCCCAGTTGAATATGCATACGTAATCGGCGTTCTCCATTACAGTGAAATCTTCTTCAGTGAGATTATCGGGACCAAAGTCAGCAAGGGAGCCTATATCACGGAGCATAACATTTGCCATATTAAATTCAAGAGCTGTTGTAATAGAGGCTTTTTCACCAATTTTTACATGGGATGTATCAACTGGACAGCAGCGAAAATGATAGCGAATTTGTTCTAGACCTAATTGACTGGTGCAAATTATCGGAGTAACCTTTGTGCCTAAGGCTGCTAGTGCTGAGGTGACGTTTGCAGCGTTGCCCCCTCGCTGGTCAACCTGTGGAATCTGATCTATGTTGCCTCCTTTTCTTTGTACTTTATCAACAACTAAAGAAGAAAACTGGGTCACATCGTACTTTAACGTGATAATTCGATCCATGAAGAAATCGGGCATAACTACTACATGGAGGATCTTTGTGTCTTTTTTTAAAAAATCAAGTAGTTCATTAATGTACGCAGCCACAACAAGAACCATCCATATACTTGTTTTTCCATAAAGCTAAAATAACCTTTCCATGTAACCTTCTGAGACAAACCCAGTTACAGATGACTATTATGAAGTACAAAACTGAATTCTTTATGCTGTTGACAGCTATTATTATGTTTGTAGTTAGCGCACTCTGCTACTCTTATGCCACAAACACAGATAGCTTCGCCTTGGCTATAGATTTAACACACCCCTACCGCGCTTATGCTATCCCATTCATAAGCACAGGCACTGCACTCATGGGTATAGCCTCAGTATCCTTTATAAAGAAAAATAAAACCGCAACTAACCAGCAAGAAAACCTTCAATTTTAGAAATGAACCCTAACCGAATAAATTAGCAACTAATAGCCAGACAAGATCACCTACTGTTAATGCCAAGATTAAGCCGATTGTAACAAATACGAGCATGGGTAATCCCGGGGTGGCCCAGATTCTGCTACCGATTTTTCCTGCTTGGGAGGCTTTAGAGAGACGCTCCAGTATTTCATCTCTGCCTTCATCTTTGGGCACTATAACAAGTTTACGTTTAAGCTGGCTTTCCGCATTAGCTTCTTCTATGTCCTCCATAGGATAAATGTGCCATTTTGTCTTTAAAACATCAAGGGAGAATTTTTGGCCTGTAAGTATGACAAGGATTTTTTTGCCTAATGATTCGTCTGATAAGGTGCCTTCGAAGAGGGCTTGTCCTGTGACTGCGCGTTTAGTAAGATTACGTAGTAACAGGTAAAGTGTACTTAAAGCTGCTACTAATACAGAATTGCTTAGAATTGTAATTGGGAAAATCATTTGGGAAAGTGGCGACAAACCCTCAGCTATGAGGGGCATAAGCAATGCGGTAGGGAAGAAGGGTAAAGCAAGCGCTATGCACATAAAGGCTTTTGAATCTGCGCCGCCAAAGGCGCCTGTGTAAAATAGTATAAGTGCAAAGCCAACTGTTACACCAACGCAAACTCCGAAAATTGTCAAATTTGAAGGCATATACAAAAGCAGCTCTATGAGGGAAAGCGTAAGTGCTATGGGAGCGTAGATTGCCCATACTTTGTTGCTTACCTCACGGGTCTTATAATCGCTCCATGAAGAGTAAAGTAAAAATCCCAATGTTACTGTTACTTTAGCTGCTGCAAGGAATATCTGCAACACATGACACCTTGGATGATGACGTATAATTTATCTTGTAGTTAATAAAATGGTACTTAATCTGAAAGATAGTAAAATCTAAAAAGAAAAAAATACTATTGAGATTAAGCCTTAAAGGCTAAGAGTATCCCTAAACTTGACATTACTTGCAACATATCTATGATACTGTTTTATGAAACTAACCTAATTGGAACAAAAAGCAGTTTTTGCCCAAATAGAACCATGGCGATTCGCCTCATAAGAACAAGGTTAACGCACTTATTGTGGAGAGTTGAGATGTAAGAGATAAAGAAGCAGTGCTAGCAATAATCTAAGGATAAAAAAAGACGATTATATGCCTTGTAGGAAGGGGTTAATACGCTTTTCCTGTGCGATAGTGGTCGGAGGTCCGTGTCCAGGGTAGACAGTGAAGTAATCGGGGAGGCGTGTGAGCTTTTTTAACGAAATTTGCATTTGGAAATCGGAGCTACCTATGAAATCAGTGCGACCTATAGATCCAGTGAAAAGGGTGTCGCCTGTAAATACTTCAGTCTCACCTATAAGTGCCATGCTTCCTTGGCTGTGTCCAGGCGTGTGCAATACCTTTAACATAACATCGCCAAACTTGATGTATTCACCCTCATTTAGCAGGATATCCGCCGGTGGAGATGTACAATCAAAACCGAAGTATCTGTATGTTTCCCTACCTGACTCGCCTAACATGTAAGCATCATTTTTGTGTATACAGATCGGCACATTAAAACGGTATTTGAGCACTCCATTGCCACAGCTATGATCAGGATGTCCGTGTGTGTTGATGATAAATTTGAGTTGCAGATTGCTGCGCTCTATAAAAGACAAAACACCTTCAGCCTCCTGTGCATTGCTAAATCCAGGGTCAATAACTGCTGCTTGTCTTGTATCCCGACAGTTTACAACATAGCAGTTTCCCGAAAAGGAACCAACTATAAACCTTTTCACCATCAACATAGCACATATCGTCCCTATGAGTAATTATAAAAATAGATGTTCAGCCTAATATAATGAAGGGCTCGAATACAAAAACAGGTTGCCCTTAAAGGACATCTTTTTTTAATAAGTTAAGCTGTTTCTTACGAAACCATGTATAAAATGAGGCTTTTTTCCACATTTTCCTTGGAAAATATACATTGATATATGTATTCTGCTCGCAGCCCCAGCATCGTGTAAACGCAATAATGATAAAAAGAGTTTAGTTAATGAGCGATTACACATTTGTGTATCAGTACATTCAAGCATGCCTGATGGACTGGGGACAAAATAACATGTTACGAAGTGAGGGTAATTCACAAATTCAAGAAGAAAATAACGTTCAAATGCTCAAAAGAATAGAAAACTGGAAGAGCCGGCTCATTGACCTTTCCAAACGAAACAACCTTTTATATTTCAAGCAATCTAAAAGAGGCAATCTTGTTATCATAAATCCAGACGCAAAAAACGTTTTCGTCAAGCTCGTGGTGAAACATAACCGTTTAGAATTTTGGATGCCTCCTGAAGATGAGTTGGGATTGGAGCCCCAGAAAAACAGCGTCAAAAAGATCCAATCAGCAAAGGTTGAGCCACCAACAGCAAACCAATTAGTCTGCGATGGGCTCAACAGAAAAGACCTTGAAAATATTCTAAAAAACCTGCATAGACGCTCGCTTTCTGATTATAGAGAACGCGGTATTCGTATTCTCCATGCTGCTTTTGGCATGCTGACTTGGAAGGATATACTTACTTCAGAAGAGGTCCGATCACCCCTTATTATGGTCCCCATCGAATTGTCAAAAGAAAATATTCGGAAACCTTTTGCAGTCTCTGTTCCGCAGGTCGAAGAAGAAGCTGTCCTAAATCCTGCCCTCCAAGTAAAACTAAAAAATGACTATAAAATTGATCTACCACCTTTACCAGAAGAATGGGAAGGTAATGCTTTAGCTGATTATTATAATGAAGTAACTAAAGTTGTAGCCTCACAAGGTTGGAAGGTAGAACCTACCTTAGTAATTGGTCTATTTTCATTCCATAAACTAGTTATATATAACGATCTTGACGTCAATACACCAATTATTATACGCCACCCCATTGTCCGCGCTATAGCAGGCGTTAAAGATACACGTCTAGTTCAAGAAAATTTACCTGAGGAAAAAGATGTAGATAAAATTGAGAATCCCGAGGATACTTTCCGCGTTTTAGATGCAGACAGCAGCCAAAGAGTCGCCATAGACTACGCACTAAATGGTCAAAGCTTTGTTATGCAAGGTCCACCAGGTACAGGTAAAAGCCAGACAATCGCTAATATTATTGCTGAATGTATAGCTAAAGGAAAGTCAGTACTTTTTGTCAGCGATAAGATGGCCGCCTTAGAAGTTGTGTATAAACGTCTAAGCGATGTAGGGTTAGCCCATTTCTGCCTTGAGCTACACAGCAGCAAGGCTAACAAGCAGGAGGTTGTTGCTGAACTAAAACGCTGTCTAGATGAGCAGCTTATAAACGGCAAGCTACCTTCTGTGCATGACTTTGAGAAGCTAAAGCAGCTCAGGTATCAACTCAACGAGTACGTAACTGCACTCCACACTAAGCAACCTATGCTTCAGAAAAGTGCTTACGAAGTTTTAGGTGAACTAGCCTCATTGCAAAAGGTACCATTTGTACAAGTAGGCCTTCCAAACCCAGCTAGCCTAACACCACAAAAAATGCATGAATATGAAGAGATGATGACCCACCTTAAAACAGTATGGCAGGTAGTTGAAGAAGCTGAGTTCCCGTGGCGAGGTTATCGAGGTAATAGATACAACCTTGAAATCCGCTCTGAACTGACAAGCCAGCTTGACCAGATAATTTCAATTATAAACTCACTTAGAATGGAATCAGCAAGCTACGCCCAGCAGCTTGGGCTAGAAACACCGTCTACGCTTGATAGAATAAATTGGTTAATAGGTCTAAGTAACCTGCTTTTGGAAAGCCCAAAACCTGAAGCACAATGGGTAACAAATTTGAAAATTGACCAACTTATTGCTGAAGCAAACACATACCATGATATAATACAGCAATGCCAAACAAACCGGAACAAACTACTTGAAAGGTACAATGATTCTTTTTTTACTTTGATGCTAAATGCCTCTGCAGAACTTGAACGAGCATTGTCGACAATGGATACTATAGTTACGGCTGCTAGCATTAAGGAGGGCGATCTTTTAAGAAAACGCGAAACCCTGCTTACCCTAGCCAGAAACACTCCTATAACGTCCCAGAAATGGGCTGCAAAATGTATAACCCTCAGTAATTTGTTTGGTCTTCAAATTGAGAATCTTACTCCTGAAAGGGTAGGCCAGCTAGCCCGTATTGCAGCATTATGTTTTGCTGAGGATAAACCTGAACAGAGTTGGTTTAATGCAGCAGTCTTCCAACAAACCCAAGAACTCGCAAAAAAAGCTAAAGCCGACTACCAAGAATATAATGCCCTACGAGCACAACTGAAGCAAGAATATACCGATAGACTCTTTGATTTGGATCTTGATGAGCTCGCAAAACGCTACAACGGTTATCAAGGTACCCTAAAAATTTTTAGCCCAAGCTACCGTCGTGACCAAAAAGAAATTGCACTAGTGACCCATGAAGGAAAAGTCCCGAAAAACATTCTCAAGCACCTGCTTGATGCACGTAAAGCTAAAGCGCTTAAAATTGAGACAGAAGCCTATGCGCAGCAAGCTCAAAACTGCTTTGGCCGCTACTACGCAGGCTATGAAACTGATTTCGAAAGACTAGATAGAGCAATCGAGAACACCAGAGAAATTTTCAAAGTAGTAGCAGCACCTACCGTGCCCGAAAGTCTTGTTAAACTGCTTTCTTCTACCGCTTTTCCACCACAAGAAATTAGGCAAGCAGCAAACGAACTAAGTGAATCTATTGAGAAATGGAACCAGCTTGTCAACGAATTAGCCACAGTCATACCGGCTCACCTGCCGAACTCTAATCTGTCGATACAACAAACTCCACTTGTAATGCTCGATGAATGGGCTAACGAAGTGATAAGGCATCTTTCACCGCTTTATGATTTGACCAGAGAAATCATGTATTCGGTAACTGGCGAAGAGCCTAGCAACTATGCTCAGTTAATAGCTGACCTCAAACTAGCCGAAAGCATACGTAGGAAAGAAGCAGAAATTCTTAATGAGAAAGAAGCCCTGCAAGATAAATTTGGTTTCCGCTTCTCAGGTCTTAGCACTAATTGGTCAGAAATAATCTCTGTCCTTCAATGGGTTAAGAAGCTACAGGGCTATTTTGGTGAGATAGCTATACCAGAGGCATTGGCTCAGCTTACCTATCAGGGACCAACAGCAGTGCCGTCTAGGATGGAAATGATTAGGCTTTACGAGACTATGCCACGCGTCATGTCTAACTTGGAGTTACGGTTCGAAGCTGGCGCACTCTATAATGGTCAAAGGCTGCAAGAAATGTCACTGGATGCAATCTATGATAAAGTCAAGACTCTACGAGACCGCGTTGATGATCTACAAATCTTCATTGACTTCAAAGAAACAAAAAGCCGCTTTGCCCTCGCTAACCTGGATGGATTCTTTGAACGTCTTGTGGACCAGCGACCAACAGGGGCAGAACTCATCGGCATATTTCGCAGAGGCGCATACCAAGAATGGATTAACAACCTCTATAGCATGGATTTGCGCCTTGGAAGGTTCCGACGAGAAAACCATGAGCAATTAATCGCCGAATTCAGATATTTAGACCAAGAACTTATCCGCCTCGCGTCAAACCGAGTCATTAAAGAGGCAAACAGCAGAAAACCTCAAGATGTTCTGATTCAGGCAACCGACTCTGAGGTCAACACACTTCTCAAGGAGGCGTCAAAAAAGAGACGCTTAATGCCTATCCGCAACCTGCTTCAGAAAATCCCACATATCTTGCCCAGAATTAAGCCATGCATGCTCATGAGCCCTATCTCAGTTAGTCAATTCCTTGATTCCGAAGCCATGAAATTTGATCTTGTACTCTTCGATGAAGCTTCACAAATAGTGCCTGAAGACGCGATATGTTCAATTTTCCGCGGCAGAACCATAGTTGTAGCAGGAGATAACAAACAGCTTCCTCCAACAAGCTTCTTCCAAAAGTCCCTACTTGACGATGCTGATTGGGACGAAAACACTGATGATGATATCGAAGTCTTTGACAGCATCCTTGATGAATGTCTAGGTATAGGATTACCAGTAAAGACACTACGCTGGCACTATAGAAGTCGACATGAAGACCTCATCGCATTCTCAAACAACTACTTCTATGACGGCACTTTAGTAACCTTCCCCTCAGCAGAAGCAAACCACCATACATTAGGTGTTAAACTTGCCTATGTCCCAGACGGCATTTATGACCGCGGAGGCAAACGCAACAACATAAAGGAAGCTGAAGTTGTCGCAGACTTAGTCTTTGAACACTTTAAGCAATACCCGAAGAAAACCCTTGGCGTAGTAACCTTCAGCATAGCTCAGATGGAGGCTATTGAAGACGCCATAGATCGCCGCCTTAACGAAAATCCAGAGTTTGAGCAGTTCTTCCGTGAAGACCGTTTGGAAGGGTTCTTTGTAAAGAATCTCGAAAACGTACAAGGAGACGAACGTGATGTCATCATGTTTAGCGTTGGCTACGGCAAAGATGCCATCGGCCAGATGGCAATGAACTTCGGACCACTGAACAAGCCTGGCGGTGAGAGACGCCTCAATGTAGCAGTCACAAGAGCTAGAGAAAAAACCATCATAGTCACATCCATTAAAGCCTCAGACATCGACTTGGATGCAACTAAAGCTGCAGGTGTAGCGACACTGCACCATTATCTCGATTACGCTGAAAAGGGTCCAGATGCGCTTGAGCTAAAAGAGTCAAAAGCAGGCTATGTTTCACTTCTAGAGGAGGATGTTGCACAAGAAATCCGAGCGATGGATTACAAAGTTGATACACAAATTGGCTGCAGTGACTACCGCATAGACATCGGCATAATTGACCCCGCTAACCCAGGACGCTATCTACTAGGCGTAGAGTGTGACGGCCCCACGTATCTTTCAAGCACAAGCGCCAGAGACCGCGACCGCCTTAGAGAACAAGTCCTCAATCAGCTTGGCTGGAAGATTCACCGTGTATGGGCACCGGCATGGGTTGCAAGAAGAGAAAGTGAAGTGCGAAAACTCAAAGAAGCCATCCAGCAAGCATGTCAACCAGCAGAGAAAAAGACAACCAAAGAGCCAAAAGAGGAAACCAAGAAAGAAGAAGCACCACGCAAAGAAACCGTCGTAAAAGTCCAGTTCGGCGGTATAGAAAAAATCGGCATACCTTACAAAGTTCATCCACTAAAAGCCACATACGAGAAGCACATCAAAGTGCCAATCACCAAATATCCATACACACAGGTGCAGAAAAACGAATTTCATTTCCCAGCCAACCGAGCCCAACAAACCCGCTTACTTGCAGAACTGGTAAAAGCAGAAGGTCCAATACACTTTGACTATGCAGTCGATAGGTTAGCTAAGGCGTGGGGGTTAAAAAGAACCAGTCCTAAAATTACTCAAGCAGTCAAAGAAGCTATGGAGCCGCTAATACGTGAGCACAAAATAACCGTCAGAAATGGCGAATTCCTCTGGCCAGTAAGTCTTGTTGATGTGCCGGTACGCGTACCAGTAGCCAATGCACCTGAGTCAAAACGCCTTCCAGAACATATCCCGCCAGAAGAAATCGAAAATGCAATGAAACAAATTGCACAATACTCGCTAGGAATAGGTGCTGAATCGCTCATAACAGAAACTGGCAAAGTCTTCGGCTTTAGCCATAGTGGAGAAAAAATTAAAGAAATAATGACCGCCGTCTATCAAAAACTACTCCGCGAAAGAAAACTCATCAACACAAACGATATAATTACCGCGCCATAACAATACTCCCCCTTTTTAATCTAACTTTATTTTTTAATTGACTAATAACCTCAAGACTACAGCTTAAGTTATTTATGAAGACTTAGATATAACGCTAAATAAATAATGAAAAATTAGCTTTCGCCCTATCTCCCTGTAGGTCCTGCGTAGAATTGTTTATAGCCTAAATAGAAGGTTCCTTTGCGGCATGTACCTGCTAAAAAGCTTGCTTATTTTTGTAAAGTTAATTTTAATGACATTTTTATGATATACTTAGTTTATGCGGGGTTTGTTTAAAAGCTGTTTAAAGTTTAAACAAAAGAAAGGGAAAGAGGGTTGTCCTCTTTTTGGGTTTAGGTTTGTTTATTTAGGATGCGATTTTTTTGCGCATCAGAAGGATTGATGCGACTGCTGCGATTGCTGCGATGACTGCGAATACAACTGCGACGTAGACCATTGTGCTTATGCTGGCAGAGTTGTCTTTAGCTGCTACGACATCTGGCTGTAAGTTGCTGACGCTTGTCTGTACGTTGCCGATGCCTGTGCTGATGGTTGCAACATTATCCTTGA
>CAYRSV010000026.1:0-34323 GCA_964427115.1 uncultured Candidatus Bathyarchaeia archaeon
TTATGAACGAAAAAACAGGTAGTTTTTTCGCGTTATCAGTGGCGCCGCCGAAAGGTCTCGATACTCCAGAAGCAACAAGCTACCGTTTCTTTTTTTCTTAAAATTAAGTCTTTTTTGGCATTAGCGGAGCCTCTGCAACGGATAGCTCAGTTGGCAGAGGAAACTTAGGAGGCTTTTGGTTTCTGGCTGCCAAAAAGAAACGGTTCCATAAAAAATTGCCAACACGTGCCAACACATCTGACAACACGTGTGGGTTAATCTTGGACTTTCTTGAGAGCAAGCCTTCAAGTGATGCGTACTGGTGTCCCAAACTTATAGCCAAGGAGCTTGGGTTGAATTATAGTACTGTTCGGGGCGCTATTAAGGAATTATTGGCTGAAAACAGGGTTTTTTGGATTCCTAAGGGCAAAATACACTTGTATGCTTCAACCCGACGATTTACTGACGACTTCACACGGCTCATGAAGGCACACCAGCCGACAAAACGCTATGAAATTCACGGCTTAACCTTGAAACTTACGGCTGAGAGCTTGGGAAAGAAGAGCTTTGCCAACATGATACCAGTAGGTGGTGGGGTGGTGCGGGATGGCTGGAAGGGCGTGGGCGGTGAAGGTACAGGTGAGACCCGCTTTCAGTTGAGTCTTGGGACTTTGATGGTGTATGGTGGGTTTACGAATCTGAGTTTAGATTATGATAGGTTTCTGGTGTGGTTGGCGCGGGTTGATGGTTTTTTGGCTGCCAGGAAATGGCCTAGAATTGATGGTTTTTTGCGTTATTGGGTTGTTAGTCAGTTTGGTTTGAATCGGGATTTTCGGCGTTTTCGGGCTGACGGTTTGGCTAAGGCGATTTCTCTGCAGAGTTTTCAGGATTGGTTCGCTCGGGTCTATGACAAGGAGCTGCCTAGTGGTGAACATGTATTGCGTGCGGAGGTTCACAGTAACGGTGAGGAGCGAAGTTTGGATCAGATGATTGCTCTAATGAATGGCGATCTAAGCGTGGTTGAAGCCAACAACCTACTACGCACAGTAACTGAAGCAACCAACAACAACACTAAGGCTTTAGGAGAGGTCATCAAGCGCATAGGACAATTAAGCGATGCCATTATAGCCACGCGAAAAGAAAGCGTTGAACTCAAAAACGCGCTGCAAGAATTGCTTGGCTCTAGGAGCATTAATCGTTCACAGCATCTCAAACAGCGGGAAGATGCAAAGTATGTTTCCTAGTTTCTACTGTAATAAGCGATTGGACGAAGCTGCCTTTTTGGCAGTGAAAACCTGTTCAAAAGCCCTTTTAGCACTATGCCATGGACATGGGAAAAGTCCATACTTTTTAGAAGTTGCTTTTCTGAGGCTTGTTAGTCCTGATTGCCTACTGTTAGTTATGCTATCTGTTGATGGAGCGAAAAACATGGCGTGAACACTTTGTTATGGAGAATGTTGAAAAAGCTGTTCAGAGTTTGAAAAAGGGTGCTATTTCTGGTTTGGTTTGGCGCTGGTCTGTTAATGCTTAAATGTAACTTCATGTTTTATATCATTACATCACAAAATTGTGATATTGTGATATAAATGACAAAATCCAGCTTGCTCTTAAAGAAGCTAGCAATAGACAAAAAAGAATTCACCACATCCGAGGAACTCAAGAAATACTGTAAAGCCACAGGCATAAGCTATGAAATAACAATTAGGCATCTCGTTTCTCGCGGACATATAGTAAGAATTTTCAAAGGCATATTCTACATAAAAACTCCAGAAGAGGCAAAATTCAACAAGTCCAAGTACAGCCACCTAGAGCTTGTAGCCAAAGGCTTGGAACTAAAGGGCGTTAAAAACTGGTACTTCGGCTTGTACACGGCACTGAAATTTAACAACCTAACGCACGAGAGCTTTGCGATAGACTATGTGGTTAACGATAAACTGTTGCGGTCAAAGCCCATTAACATAGCCGGATACAAGTTCAAATTCATCAAGCTCACTCCAAAGCTCTTAGACTTTGGCATAATCGAAAACAACCTCCAATACTCAGACCCAGAAAAAACAATACTTGACTTTATCTACACATGGCGATATAACGGCATCCCCAAAGAGAAAATAGCCCTCGACATTTCAGAATGGGCTAAAAATCTATCAAGCAAAAAAATCAAAAAATACGCAGCCAACTATCCAAAAACAGTCCAGGAAATCGCTGACATGGTGATTAGATGAGAAGAGACTTCGTAAATGAAGTAGCTAGAACTCAAAGTATCAAAAGAGCAGACTTGATAGAAAAAGACCTCATCCTTCACCAAGTGCTCTTTGACCTCTCCAAAAACAAGTTCTTCCACGACAACTTTGCTTTCAAAGGCGGCACCTGCCTAGCTAAATGCTACCTCGATTACTTTAGATTCTCAGAAGACATCGATTTCACCTGGAAAGACCAAAGTGTCTTTTACGGAAAATCTCAGAAAGAGGTTAGAAGGTACCTCTCACTGGTCATCGATAGGATTGGAGAAATCTTCGAAGATGTAGCTGAGGCGCATGAGTTAGACTTTAGCTGTCTAAAGGACGATAGGAATTATGTTGAGTTGACCGGTGGAGATAAGACGTGTACCTTTAAGGTTTGGTATCATTCTGAAGTGTTAGGCCGTAAAAGCTTTCTTAAGGTTCAAATGAACTTTGTGGAAAAAATATGTTATCCCTTTAAAGGCGCTGAATTGAAGAGTATCATAACCGAAAACCCTGAAGAGCTCATTTTACTGTACCCCGAATACCAAGTTTACACTAAGAAAATAGCGTTTGATATCTACGATTGCCATGAGATTTTAGCGGAGAAAATTCGAGCAATACTCACACGCCAAGGCACAAAAGCAAGAGACTACCTTGATGTTTACCTAATTGAGAAGCAATTTGGAATCCCACTAGATGATATCTATGCTTGCGTATTAGAGAAAACCCAGTTTACGCTCAATCTCTATGAAAGATACCGCAAAAACTTGGAAGAGAAAAAACAAACCATACTATCGGCGCCTTTCAATTGGGGCGAAGAAAAAGGACTCCTCTTAAAAGAGATTAATAATAAAGACTTCTACGTGTTCATTGGAAAATTGACAGTTTTCCTGAGGAAAGTAATTGACAGTTTGTCAGAAATAGAAGAGAACAACCAAAAACCAGTCTAATGACAACAAGCGGCTTTATCTGGCGTCGCATGCCGTTTAAACGCGGACGTTGCCTCCTCTGGAGACCCCGTTCCCCGCTGGGCATGCGAACTTAAGATGCCTTCATCCGTAATAGGATTCCAATTGTTGCTTATAAGATATTTCTGGATAAATAAACCAGAAACCAAACGCTACACGATTAGCGGTTCAACATCCAATATTGACGTTGGCTAAAATGAAAGTTGGAGCATGAATGTAGCTTCTCAGCGGAAGGCCTAAGCAAAGGGCTGGACCAAGATGAAGTGGCGTAAAGGGCATGTCTTAATCACTTGGATTTAATTATTAGTCGATGTAGCTATCGTCTTATCAGTTTTTTGCCAAGCCATGTGGAGGCATTGCTATCAGCATTATGCTCACAAATATGCCTGTCATCCCCAAAAATAAGGGAACCGCCATAGACCCTTGCAAGTCAAAGTCGCCTTCAACCCCATGCAGCAAACCAAGAAAAGCATCAACGTCCAGCAACAAACCCAGACCCTGCAGCAGAGATATAACCAGCAAGAATAGACTGGCCGCTAACATCGCATACGCCAATCGCTGGTTTTCCAATCCGATTCTTTTGTGAAAAAGCAATACCGCGCCCGCTGCTATTGCAACCCAACCTGTAGGCAGCATGAAGTTCCAAAGAATGCCCGAAACGAGCGCTTTACCCATAAAATGATAAGAACCCAATGGAGCAAACGCTGACAAAACAAACAGCAACCCCACGATAGCCACAAGAAGGTTTCTTAGGCTCACCTGTTAGACTGCTCCTTTTTTCAATTCATTAATCACTTAATTTGTTCTTAACTCTTCCTCTGAATGGATTTTAAGCAGAAATGGATGCCTTGGGGATTCTTATTTATCGTAACAATCGAGAGCTTTTCAACATGAAGATACTGTTGATAATTTTCATAGTCAAAAAATCTAAAATATGAAAAATAACCATTACGCCTTAGAGGAATTAAGGATGTACGAGAACGTTAAGTCCAGTGGGTCAAGCATTTTAGCCGTAAAAGTCACAGGCGTTTCTAAACGATTCAGCGATGTAACTGCCCTAGATAACCTTGATTTGGAGGTTAGAAAAGGTGAAATCATCGGTCTTTTGGGTCCAAACGGCTCAGGCAAATCAACGCTAATCAAAACAATTCTTGGATTAGTCAAGCCTGACAGCGGCTATGTTAGCGTTCTAGACATCCCAGTACAGCAAGATGCCATTGCGGTGAAAAAGAAGGTTGGATATGTACCTGAAGACTCAACTGCCTATGAATTCTTGACAGGGCTTGAGTTTCTCGATTTTGCCGGTGATATCTTCCAAATGGGTTTGGAGGAGAAGAAAAAGAGAATTGAAGAGTTCCTCAAAGCCCTAAGTTTAGAAGGCAGAGAAGGCGATATGATAAGTAGCTATTCTGAGGGCATGAAAAAGAAAATCCTCATTATATCAGCGCTTATGCACAAACCCGAACTCTTGCTGCTAGATGAACCGTTAAACGCTCTTGACCCCAAATCAGCCAGAATAGTTAAGGACCTACTACACCAATTAGCACTGCAAAATGTCACAATCATCATATCCACTCACGTTTTAGAGATTGCTCAAGCTGTTTGCGACCGCATCGCCATATTATACGAAGGAAAATTATTAGCGCTTGGAACCATGGAGGAGTTAAGGCAACAGGCAAAAATGCCCAATTCAGCCCTAGAAGATATTTTCCTAAAACTGACTGGAACAGAAGATATACAGCCCATCGTAGAGGCACTCTCAAAATGAATTGGCGAACTGTCTTTTTACTAGTGAGCGCTAACAGGAAGGCTTACAGAGCAATAAGAGGTGCCAAGCTTAGAAGATATCGTGATAACAAACTATTCACGTATGGCTTGTATTTATTTGCTTGTTTTGTGGGACTGCTTGTTGGATGGTTAGTAGGTAATTTCTACTCAACAGCCAACCCAGCAATCCAAGGCACTGTTTTGGATGGCGCCACCTATTTCTTAGTCTCTATACCAACCATTGTACTACTCTACGGCATAGTTTTCACCCAGCTCAGCCAAACCCAACGCATAGGCGCCAAAGTCTCAGTCCAACCCATCTACTGGTTTCCCATTACATGGAAGGAACACACGTTAGCTTCCATAATATCTAACCTGCTTGGCGCACCTTTACTAATTACGATTTTGATTAGTTCAGCCATTTTGGTTGCGTCTGTCTTCATAGGACTTACCGCACTCGCAGTCTTTACAATGTTGGCTTTAATGGCAAGCCTAATCTTAGCCAGTGCGACAACAGAAATTTTCAAAACTCTACAAGTCAGGTTTCTAGGAGCAATAACTAAAGGTGCTGGAAAAAGCGCAATCTGGCTAAGACTCGCATTCTCAATAGGAGCAATGATTGTATTTTACATAATCTACTTTTCAATATTCAACCAAGTAAACCCTGCACTTCTGTTTGAATCAGTAGCTGGAGGACAAAAAATACTTTGGTTTGTACCTTATATGTGGCCGGGAATGGCGCTCTCTGCCTTTGCAAGCAGTCTTTGGATAGAAACGCTGCTTTTTTCTTTGGCAACAATGGCTTTCATCGGAACGGTTTTCTTTGTTGCCACATACCTTAACGCTAGGTTTGGGTTATATGAGCTGCCTTCAGTTAGGCTAAGTGGCGTATATGATCCAAAGAGTAGTTTGTTTGGCAAACTTGGTTTTTCCCCGACTGAAGCAGCGCTTATGAAAAAAGAATTCAAATCTGTAACTAGGCGTCACGAATTGACCTTTATCTTTATTTTTCCTATAAGCATGCTTGTCTTGATCTTTTTCAGCGCACTTAGAAGTTCCCAAGCGGGCAGTCCTCTGCCAGTAGGTGGTCATTACTTATTGTTTGCTTTGATGACTCTGATTCCAGGATTAATGATTACTCCTTTTTTGGGCACTTTGCTCACAAGTTTGGAGGGAACAAGTGTCTGGTATTTATTTTCAGCGCCCATCTCTGCTAAATCGATAGCAAAATCAAAGTTTTTCTTTGTGGCATTCTTTGCCCTGTCAATTACTTTTGTTTGCTCAATAATTGGAGGTCTTGTGTTTAGACCTTCGGCGCTGTTTTTAGCTGTGACTTTGCTTGAAGCGGTATGTTTGATGTTTTCACTGTCAGCTATTTCGGTTGCTTTAGGAATCAAAGCAGCTGAATTTGGAGGAATCTTTGGTTTTAGCAGGTTAGTTAAGCCAAAGTGGGGTCTGCTTAGCTTTATTCTCTGCGTTCTTGTCGGCTTAGCAATTGTTGCACCAGTTATTCCATATGTCCTAAGCGTTCTTGCTGTTCCATACCTTCCAGCACCGCTACTACCTGGATACTATGTTTACGCTGGGCTGTTTTTAAGTGGACTCATTGCAGTTGCTGTAACCTATACCTTTCGTGAACTCGCAGTAAGTAATGCTGAAGCAATGCTATCTGAAGCGGAGTCAATTTAAGTGTAAAAAAGCATTGAGGTAATGGCTACAGTAAGGACCAGTTATGCGTGACTAATATTTTAGTCCATATAACTTAAATTTTGCCAAATCAAAAAATAGCAACAGGGTGACTAATTGGAAATGTTGAACAAAGCGATTCACACAAGAAATCGGCTGTCGATTAGCTGTATAATGGAGCGGTTTTTGTGGAGGAAAATCAGTCCAAAGATTATTCTCGCTTTATCGGCGGCAGTTATCCTAGCCCTTGTATCAACCGTTCAAGCTGACTCTTGGAGTACACCCGTAAATCTAACCAGCAGCCCAGAAACAAACGCTGACTCATGCATAAGTGGAGATGGCAACAAAATAGCATTCGCCCGTAATGATGGTGGAGATTGGGAGATTTATGTGGTTAATTCTGATGGTACAGGGATAACACAGCTAACTGACAACTCAGTAGATGATAGAGACCCTTCTATTAGTTATGATGGCAGTAAAGTGGCGTTTAGGCACGGGATTTTTGGCAAGCGTCAAATTTGTGTAATTAATAGTGATGGAGCAGGCTTTAATCAGTTAACCGATGGTTCCCACGATGATGTCCAGTTATCGATTAGTGGAGATGGCAGCAGAATAGCTTTTACCCGCATTATAGATAAGAACATTCATCTTTTTGTGGTAAATTCAGATGGCACTGGACTAAAACAGCTAACCGAAAGTAAAAGCGATTATATTCCTTTTGTAAATAATCCCTCTATAAGCTACGATGGAAGCAAAATTGCTTTTCAGGATGGCATTACTATATTGGCTAACATTTTCGTTATTAACTCTGATGGAACGGGGCTGACACAGTTAACCAGCAATTCAGAATACCGCAAGAGCAGTTTACCTTCCATAAGCGGGGACGGAAGCAAAGTTACCTTTGTACATAGCTCTTCTATGCTGAATGAAAACAACACTGAGATTTTCGTTATCAATAGTGACGGTTCAGGACTAACTCAGTTAACCAGCAATGATATAGGTGATACTTATCCCTCTATTAGTGGTGATGGCAAAAAAGTGGCGTTTCAGCAAAGCTTTGACAACTGCACTGAAATCTTCGTCATAAACTCCGATAGTTCGGGATTAACCCAATTAACCAGCAACAACGTAAACGACCAATACCCATCTATTAGCAATCGCGGAGATAAAGTAGTGTTTGAATCCAACGGTGACATCTTTTTAGTCAGCAACAGCGTACAGGAAGCACCCGACCAAACCAGTGAGTCTAATTGGCAGTCAACTTTTCCCACTGAAGTCATAATTATAGGTGTAACGGCGGTAGCAGTCATGGCTGTGATGGCAGTAATCGTCTATTTGAAAAAGAAATAAGCAGGAGGGCAAGCTATGAGTAGTAAACCGTTGGGGATAATGGGTGTTTCAAGAATAGTGGGTTGGAGTAGGCTTCAGGTTTTTGAGGCACTTTATTTCACGAGCGATAAAGTAGTTGTGGTTCGAACAGCCACCGGTATCCATATGAAATGGGGAGGGGCTGATGCAATTTACGGTTGGTATAAGTCCATTGAGCAAGAAAAGCGTATGGTTGACCTCTCAGTCGAGGAGCTTTTAAGTGCCGACATAAACAATTTTGTCCTCACTTACGATAAAATCCAAAAAGTCCAACTCAAAAAGTTTGGCAAAGGTGCGTTCTTAAACATCTATACCCAAGATAAAAAGTATCATTGGAACCTTCATAGGTTATCGGGAAACTACAAGATAGAGGAAATCATAACGTTTCTGCAGTCAATATTTGGTGGAAAATTCGAGAAAGCAAGTCTCTTTAAATTTTAGCCTTGCAGAAAGCAGACTTCACATGTGAGGAGTCTCAAAGCACTTGCGTGTTTTTAACTTTGTACAGTTTTAGGTCGTCATTTACCTTTGAGAGGTATAATAATGCGCTTGAAGCCACAACAATGTCTATAGCATGCAAGACTACGGTTTCGAAGTCAAAGGTTCCACGTGAGTACATTAGAAAAATGACGATAAACATTAAGGCTGAAACAAGAGCGATTCCAAACCATTGTTTCCAAAGAGGATTTATTTTAAGTAGACTTTTCTTGCCCTGAGAACTGTGCTGTGATGTGTAAGCAAATATTCCTTTTTCATTTAATGAATACTGTCCTTTGTCATCGACGGATAGTGAATCGCTTAGAACTTTAAGGTGGTAGTTCATCTGTCCTCGGTTACTGACTTGTGCAGCGTTCATGAGCTCGGTATAACTTAACGTTCCGTTTTCCCGTAGTGAACTCACTATTTTTCTTCTAGTATCATCGCTTAAGGTTTCATGCAAGGAGGCATCCACACAAACCGTGCTTGGGCATTTCGATAACTTTCTGTGTTGAACGATGACTAATGCGACTATGACAACCGTTAAAACAGATAGGGATACTGTGGCACCAAGCAACCAGGGAAGACCTATGTACTGATAATAGGATAAAAAGAAAATTATTACTAATCCCAATGCAACTCCATTACGCCCATACTTTATAATGGTAGCAAGGCGTGACTTTTGAGCATAGGAAAATTCTTGGAGAATTTTCCAACTTTGAATGCCCCGTTCATTGAGTGTATATGTGTTGTCTTGTTTGGTGAGTAGTGGCTCCAAAGATTTTAGATGGTAGTTTAGTCTACCTCTGTCCGGGATTTTCAACGCGTCCAATAAGTCTGTGTAGGTAAGCTTGTTGCTGTCATGTAGTAGAATTATGATTTTTCGTCTGGTATCATCCCTTAGAATCTTATGCATCCAAGCGGAGTCTGAATTCATAGCCATTAAATGTGTGACATCTAATTTAGGGATTATTGAATAAACTTTTATGGAATAATCCAATTTCCGTCCTACGATTCCGTAGATTTGCAGTTAGTTATGCTGATACCATGATATTTGAAAGAGAAGCTGAATTATTTTAAGGTCATTCCTTATCTTTCCAATGCTTTAAGGCGTTGCCAGAGGCGCTCTACGACTTTCCAGCCTTTCCTTCGCGGTACTCCTCCATAGGCAAGCGCCGTCTTAGAGAAACTCCTCTCACTTACACCAAATATGCTTATCCAGCCTTCTGTATGAACCATTACGCCATTCTGGGCAGTCTTAAAAGAAACTTCAAAATATTTTGAGGCGGTCAAACCAAGCCCACTTGCAGAACCTAAGCGACCTCTAATGAAACCTTCTCGTTCCATCTCTATGGCGATTCCTTCTTCGTTAACCCAGCGTTGGATTTCTTCATGCACTTCTTGCAAATGCCTTCCAGAAACGAAAATGTCCTGAACCGTCCTAACTTGGCTTTTCTGCGCTTGTTTACTCACAGGGCGAATCATCTTAAAGAAAAAGTAGAAACATACTGTAGAAAAGATAAAACCGATTACCCCTCGCACCAGACCTGCAAAATCTATATAGCCCAAGTATGTCAGCGATAAAAGCAACAGCAACCCTGCGAAATTTAACCCTAGTAGTACAATCCATAATCTTTTCCAGCCTTTTTTCTTAGCTTGCAAAACAGCATCTTGTTCAGAGAATTCAATCAGCAGTCTTGATGCAAGCTTGCCTTTTTCAGTTAGCAGATATTGCCCAGTCTCATCTTTTATTATGAGGTCATCGAGAACTTTCAAGTGATAGTTAAAAAGTCCAGTGTTAACAATCTTCAGATTATTCATTAAGTCGGTATAGCTCAAGCTTTCTCGCTCATTAAGCAAAAAAACGATTTTTCGTCTCGTTTCATCTTTCAGTATCTTATGCAGTGAATTAAGCCCAGTGCTCATGCATGCAAAAGAGCGATTCTTGGCATTTAGTCTTTTTGATAATTGTCCTTGATAATATTTTTAGTCAAAATAACTTAAAAGCGCAAAATGCGTTAATATTCCGAGGGTACTATAAATGTCGTTTGAGTCAAGTCGCTCCAGGGGTCGAATAGCAACCTTATTGATTGTTTTGCTTCCCATAATCAGCTCAGTTGTTTATGTGCCGTTGTATTTTTTGCGATTGCCAACCAACAGCATTATCTACTTATCCGTAGCTCTCTCAGCGCTAAGCTATGCAGGTTATATCCTGTTTTTGGTAGCTATGCATGGCATGTCAAAGGTCTACAATGATGCTAGAATATTCAAGAACAGCCTCTACGGGTTTAGCGCAAGCATCGTTGGAGCAGTCGTCTTTCTCGTTGTCTCTATTGTTTTCCTTGTTCCAATACTTGACCAACTAACCGCTTATAATGCTACTCCAGGCACGTCTCCCCCGCTCTCAATCATCGTTTCATTTCTGCAGGTTATGGTTGCTGTTTTGATTGGCGGGTCTATTCTTGCGGCAATTAATGGCTTCTTTTACAGGCGGGCTTTTTATGCACTGGCAGAAAAATCCGGAGAGGGCAACTTCCACACGGCGGGCTTTCTAATGCTTCTTGGTGGAGCATTAACCATTGTCGTTGTCGGCGGCTTGCTTTTCTTTATCGGCTGGATAATTGCCGCTATAGGCTTTTTCTCCCTGAAGCCCACCCCAACCCAAGCTCACATGCCGCCATCAACAGAGGCTCCCGCTCAAACTATAACAAAGCGTTGCCCTTATTGTGGAGCAGAAAACAGCCCTGATGCCATCTACTGCACACGCTGTGGCAACAGGCTGTAATTTAGCTCGCAACGGCTTTAAGCCCTTTTCGCTTACTTTTGGGTAAATTAAATAAACCCTTAGGTTTACAATCTATGAAAAACATCAAGCTTACGAGAGTTGGCTAAATAATGAAAAAAGCAACAGCATTTTCGGCAGTTGCAGTCCTATTATTCATAATCATAGTTATAGCAGCCATGTTTGCAACTAGCAACCTCAGTACTGTAAAGGCACAAGAAAATCAGCCTTTCCATGTTGGTGTAACTTTCGGTGGAGACAACACCGCCGACGCTAAACTGCTAATTGACAGAGTTAAAGATTACACTAACCTGTTTGTGTTAGCGTCCGGTCCACTGCAATACAACATTGACGAAATGGTGAAAACATGCGATTACGCCGTTAACTCAGGGTTAGATATAATCGTTTATTTCGGTTCATACGAAACGAACAGGGACAAAACCGCCTCCTTCATTGACTTGGCAAAGGAACGCTGGGGCAGCCACTTCTTGGGCATATACTACGGGGATGAGCCGAGTGGAAAAGCACTCGATGGCATAATGCGCTTGGATGACGTCCCCAATTTAGGCAATGTAACGGCAAACCAGTATGGAGTTTTCATTAGCCAAATCTCTGGTTCAATTATGACGGGTAAATCATTCTATTATCATCCTGAATTTTCAGGCCAGATTATTTTGGATTACCACGATTTGGAGACAAGCAATTTCACAAGAATTAACTACTTCCCAAACGGCACCATCGCTGTTTCAAGAAATTCGGGTCCTGGTTTTGAAGACCAAGAATATTTGATTTACCTGACAAACGGAACCGTGCTACAGCAAGCAAAGTATCAATATGATGTTAATAGCAATATGTTGGTTTACCTATCAAACGGGACTGTCCTCACACAAAAAGCAGATTCAACCCCACCCTTTGAAGTGGCGACAAACAAAGGTGATACCTCACAGTTCGAACCCTATCAGACACTTTGGGATTCACGACCCTTCCAAACAATGGATGACTTGTCAGCAGTAGCCGCTTCGTATGTGAAGACGCAGCAGGCGACAACAGGCTGGATAGCTAATCGAAGCGATGTTAATCTATTCACCTCGGACTATGTCCTTCACTGGTGGGACTATCAAATCGCCTATGACATTGTCTTTGCTGAATTAGGCTGGAATAACACTGTTGCCCAAGAAATCGGTCTTGTGAGAGGCGCAGCGAATCTGCAGAATAAGAGTTGGGGCACCATCATAACTTGGAAATACATGCAGCCGCCCTACTTGACTTCTGGCGATGAAATGTATGAGCAAATGCGAACATCCTATGAATGCGGAGCCAACTACGTGGTCATTTTTAACTACGCCGATGATATGGATGGTCCGTATGGAATATTGCAGCATGAGCATTTCCAAGCTCTTGAGCGCTTCTGGAACGACGTAGTGCAGAACAGCAGCGTTGTCCATGGTGGAGTCAAGGCTGAAGCCGCGTTAGTTTTGCCTAGAAACTATGGTTGGGGCATGCGGCATACAAATGACACTATTTGGCAAATCTGGAAACCCGACGAAACCTCACAGCAAATCTGGACACAACTCCAGAGCAAACTAGAACAGTACGGCTCAAAACTAGACATAGTCTATGAGGATCCAGCTTATCCTGTCGCTGGAAAATACAGCCAAATATATTATTGGAGCCAATCAGGCACTTCAATCTCTTCCCTCATAATCGGGTTGTCGATTACTGCCATAATTATAGCTGCAGTCACTATCGTAGTCTTTAGAAAAAGACTGAAAGGCAAGAAAAATTGAACAGATATGCTATGTTTTATCATTTAAACCTTAAATCACGCGTATTTCTACTAGCCTGTTAGGGATTCCAATGGTGACTAGAGCGGTTGATTCAACCATAATTGGTCTCGTTCTAATTGGCTTAGTCTATTTAGGAACTGTGTTCTTGATTATTGATATACCAATTTTTAACTATGTTAGTCCAGTCTCGTTAGCTGTTGTGATTTTAGCGATGTTTTTCGGGTTGGCGTTTGGCTTATTCGCAGGTAGTTGGTTTACTAAGGAGCAACTCAAGCTCTTGATCGACAAGAATGAATTTCGAGGACTTGGTTCCAAGCAGATATATTATGCTCTATTCCTTGGGCTTGCAGTGATTTCTGCCTGCGCCTTTTTCGCTATCTATTATAGACTTCTTGATTTAGGTAACAGCATGGTTGTCTTCACCATTTCAGCCACGTTTACTCTTTTCCTCAGTAGACTGGCTCTGATTAAATCCTGGGAGAAGAAAAACAGGAAAACCGTAATGATGGACAGGAACAGGATATATACAATCCCTGATAACATCATCAACCCATAGACTTCGCTCTAAGTGTTTCTACTAGTCCAGTTCCGATTCTTAATTGTTTCAACAGCAGCCAAAGCACTTAAACCTCAAACGCTTTGGTTCTTTAGGTTATGGAATAAACCCATAAAAGACTTAACATATAAGCTCAAAGGACAAAAAACCTAAAAATGATTATCGAGCCATACGGCCCATTTTGGTTTTTGAAAATCTCTTTTCTTGCCGAAATAGTAACCAATAACTCCTCCAATTATTGGGGCAAGCACAAGAGAGAAGCCAAGATACCAATCAGTCCAAAAGATAGTATGCAGTAACGGTTGTCCTGTAATTTCTTGGAGTGCCCGCAGGAGAAAAGCGGCTCCAAAAAAGAAAACGACTAAGCCGAACCAAACACCACCTGCCGTGTATCCTATCCTCATTCGGTTTTTTTCCTCTTTTGAGCCTGATAGAGGTATCGAGCGTTGCATTCTGTAGCCGAAGTAAACCACAGTGGTTGCCATGGCAAAGTAGATTATAGCTAAGGCAAGCCTGTAAAAATCAACAATGCCAAGCAGATAGAGGGTTGAGGTTATAGTTAAGTAGACTATTTGGCTTACAACCAATATTGCGAAGAATCGCTTTTGCCATTTTTTCCTTACACCTTGGCGGTCTTCTGGGAACTCTGTTAGCAGTCTTGATGCCAGCTTGCCCTTTTCTGTAAGCACATATTGCCCTGACTCATCTTTGATTAAAAGGTCGCCGAGAACTTTCAAGTGGTAATTTAGCAGTCCAGTGCTTCCTGCTTCAGTGGCATCCAAGAGTTCAGTATAGCCCAAGCTGCCTTTCTCATTTAGCAACAGGATGATTTTTTGCCTTGTATCATCCTTAAGTATCTTGTGAAGCGAAGCTATCCCTGAACTCATAGTGTTAAAATGTATGTTTCCATCATTTAGGGTTTGTTGACTATTTTTTTAGTCAAGAGTTAGAAAGGAGACGTTGATGGCGTTATCAGCCCTTTTAACGTTTTCTTGTACAAGTATTTAGTACAGTCATACAAAAAGTTAGGACACGTGTACAAAAGTGTAGTATTAAGTAATCGACTAGGCTTATAATGTGTTATTGGAAGTGCTGATTTGATGCGGGCACAGAAACCGAGCGTATACATTGTTGTAACGCTTCTTGCCATACTATCGGCTTTCTCACTGTATGGACTCTCTTGCCTCCTGTTTCCAGACCCGCCCACAGCTGAAAGCTTCAGTCCTCTAATTTTGCCCATGCCATCCGACAGCCCAAACACAACCTTTAACCGACCAATTATCCAGTTGGATGTGGCATTATCACAATATCCTCCTTCAACCAAAAGCTTCAGTTTCAACATAACCCAAGGCAAAACCACAACAATAAACGTAACCTTGACATCGCTCTCTAACCAAACAGAATTCACCATACCTTTATACCTAGCGGTAGGCGCTTTTGAAAACCAGCCTACACCCAAAATTATTACCTCTCCCCCCTCGCCTTATCCAGTCTTGCCTTGGCCAAGCCATGACGACTCGCCCGATATAACAAAGCCTTTTGAAGCAAGTTTCAGCCCTAACCCGCTGGTCCTAAAGCCTAACGAAAGTAAATCTGTGATTCTGGCAATAATTGCTTTGGAAGATGCAAAACCTGGAGTTTACACAATGCTTATCGAGTTAGGTAACGGAGAACAAACTGGGTTAGGTGGAGCAACTTTCCATCTGACAGTGAATGCTTTATAGTATAGCAAGTTTCTTACAGCTTTTCTTAAAATACACTACCCAGATTTTACCGTTGGCATCCTTATAGACCCCCCTAGTGCTGTCCTCAAAAAGGATTTGGCAGCTTTTGTCATCTATTTTGAACTTGACTGGGTCTGCACATTGAAGGAGTTTTAGGAACTTGTTGTAGTTTGTTCGAATAGGCACTTCTCCTTTGTCATAGTAGATGCTTATTCGCCGCTGGGTCATCAAACGGCAATACTGAGGAAAAAACACGAAACCGCCAATGTAGGCTAAACAGCCCTTTATAGTGTAGGCTGATTTTCCCGATAGAAAAGCTGCCCCTGTTCCAAACGACGTCTTGAGCTCATAAAGAAGCCTCAACCAAGAAACAATCTCAAGTGTATGCTGGCGGCTAAAGCCTAAGTCACGAAGTTCCCTATAGAACTGTTTACGGTCAATTCGTGAGTGCGCAAAACAGGTTTTAGAAGCTTTAGGGCGCCTATTTTCTTTAGCACTCATAAGTTACTATACGCTTCAGAACTCAAAAATCTTTTGAAAACTCAATCTTGGCGGAAAGAGAATCTGAGGAAAATTAGGAATGCTATTTTGTTTGGTTCCAATAGTAAACTTGGGAATACCTACCAGAAACTGGGTACGCTGGGTCGTCATAGACTATGTCTAGTTTTAAGCCGTACTGCTCCAGTTTGCTTTGAAGTTGCTCCCAGATTTGATGAGAAGTACTGTTTGCAGACCACAACCCCCAAATCGTGTCCTGCGGGTTACGCATGCCCCACCCATAGTTTCTAGGCAAAACCAACGCGGCTTCAGCCTTGACTCCACCATGAGTTACAAAGGGGTTTTGCACAACCTCATTCCAGAAGCGCTCAAGAGCCAAGAAATGCTCATCCTGCAGTGTCCCATAAGGACCAGTCATGTTCTCAGCATAGTTAAAAACTACAACGTATTCGGCACCACACTCGTATGAGAGGCGCATTTGCTCATAAACTTCTTGACCATCAGCCAGATAAGGCGCTTGAGTGTACTTCCACGTAATAATTGTACCCCAACTCTTGCCCTGCAGGTTTGCTGCCCCACGTACAAGCCCAATATCCTGTTCCACCGTGTGGTTCCAGCCTAACTGTGCAAGCACTGTATCGTAGCCTCCGAGGTAGTCAAACCAGTAGAGGGCATAGTCTGATGTTAGATAAGTAAAGTTGGCCCTTGGACCAAAACGGTTTATTACAAAATTAATTTCGTGAACAAATATTTCGGCGGTTTCGTTAAAATCCTGGAGCGGACGAGTATTCAATAGTTCTTCATACGTGTAGGGTGCGTTTGTAAGGTATTCTATGGTTGTTTCACCATCGTACATATGAGTTGTATAGACGACTGTTCCGTTTGGGTAATATGTTGTGTAGGACAAGCTTTCAGGGTCTGTCGGGTTATTAAGCGTCGTCACTATGGAGCCATCAGGTTTGTAATCAATCCTTGTGTTAGCGTCAATATTGCTTGAAATTCTTCCATCAGCATATTTCATAACAGTGGTTTGTCTTTTGTTGTCATAGAATTGTCGTTCGTTATCAAGCATTTTTCCACCCATTTCATCGCCGTAATAATACCCCAAAAAGCTTGCGTTCCAGCGCCCATCATAAGTGTCGAGCCAATTCTTCGATAGCAATGCCTTGTCTGTACCAAAATAAACCATAAAATGTAACCCTGAATCAACTGCGTAGTCGCCGACCTCATTTATTGCGGTTATGTTGTCCTGCATTTCTCCTGACGCTAACACAAAGAGGTTGGTGTAGTCTTTCACTTTGTCGATTAACTGTTTTGCGTCGGCAACGTTGTCTCCGCCGTAGGTTACGCCAACGTAGAACGGATCCTTGGCTGGCGCAGTGTTAATCAAGACGATGGCTGCTAACACCACAGTTATTAGAAGAACTGCAATAACGGCAACTATTACTGCTCGTTTCATTCAATAGCCACCCTTCTGTTTTTGATATCGGTGAATATGTCTTAAGGCTCTTATTTCTATTCCGCCATAAGTTGTTTTAAAGGTTTAGTTAAATCTCAGTTTATAAGTCAATATGCAAGCATTCCAGAGTACAGAGGCAATAAGTTTTTAGTGAAGTGTAAACCTATTATTAGAGTGGGTATCTTTTTGGCTGATTTCGAATGCCCTTTCTGCAACCAAACCATTGAGGTTAAACCGCCTGATAAGGTGCATTTGGCGTATTCTTTTGAGAGACCACTAGCTAAAAGCTACCATGGCAAGCTAATCAAAAAAGGAATAACTTGTCCAAACTCACGATGCAGAGAGCCAATCACAATCTACTGGTATGCGCCACTGGACTACTTTAACAGAATATAACCAAGCTGTTTGTTTTTTTGAATGAGCGCAGTGTTCTAAACAGTAGATTTAAGTCCTAATATAGAATATAGAAACAACCATACGGGGTTGGATAAATGAGCAACAAGCTTACACACTTATTTGCTTCAACCATTACCGCATTATTATTAACAGCTATGATTTTCGCGCTATGTCCCCAATCAGGACCATTAAATCTGGTTAGTGCATCAAACGCTATCCCCCAAGCAGACATGGAATACGCCAACGGCACGCTCACTTCTAACAATGCGCCCTTCAACGTTTGGTATAACTGGGTGAACACTTCAAACACTCAAGTCGTTTATTATGCAGCCTACACTACACCTGACTATCCCTTCCCAGTTCCAATCGCAAACATAATCGGCCAGCATTTCACGTTAGCGGACGGCACACAAGTCTTCATAGCCAGTGCATTATCAGAACTGGAGGTTTACCGTGACCTCAACGGCGATGGGATTCCTTCGGGCGAGAATGAAGTTCTCTACTACATTTACTCTAACATGAGTCAAGGCTACAGCATGACGCCCATCCAAAAAACGACAATCGATTCCGTTCCACATTACCAGTGGAGCTTTAGCTACCAGAACGCTTATGCCTATCTGCAGAATGCTCAGGCAAGAGTTGGCGTCATTGCGAGAATGTTCTTTGAGCATTTAACCTTAAGCTATGACTTTAGCGTGGATGGGAATGTTTCGGATTTGAAGACAAGCTTTGACATAGGAAAAGTCACCAGCCTAGAGGTTCTTGAGCCTTCAGAGTTTTCCTCTTTTGACGGCTTAAGCTTATCTTTGCTCTATGCCACAGCCACCTACACGTCAAAACCTTATTCAACATCTGTGAATGGGCAACCATACGACTCTTCCACGGCAGATTCAGCAATGGAGGCAAACGTTGCCGAAGTAAAAGTGGAAGATGCTAAAGCGTATGATTTTCTCTTCGGAGGCAACTACATACTATACAGGGAAGATAGTGCTGAAACCCATGAGGCAAGTATAGAAACCTATGAAGCGCAAGCTCAAGCAGTTCCTACGGCAGGATTACCAATGATTTATGGTCCAACCATACGAAGCATAGGCCTATTTGCAGACTACTTAAACCTCGCTAATCTCTTCGGCGGTTCATGGCCAAGCGTGAGTTCAAACTACGAGTCTTCATCGCTGATCTATCGGATTTGCTTCCCAGTATGGGACGGCATGCAAATAGACCACGACCCAACATTCCTCGGTTACATATTTAACAACCAAGAAATACAAAACAACCAAGAAACCCCAGAAATACCAACCATAACGCTAATCATAATCCCAATAATAATCGCAATCTCACTGGCGCTATTATTCCACAGAAAACGCAAACGTAAAAATGTCTTAATCAAAAACCATTTTACCTTATTCATAGCATTCTCAACGGTTTTTTGATAGGGCATACTGTTCTAAAAGTAGATTTAAGTGCATGCTACAGCTTAGAGCTGGTGGGTTAGCTATATGGTTTCGAAGCGTGCGCTCGTGTTAGGTGCGCTTGGCTTGTTTTTTGTTGTTTTAGGCTTGACCATGCTGGCGGTGGTCAATCAACCAGAATCAGCCTCAACTATCCAATCAAAAGGCAACGTCTATCTGAGCTTTCCAAGCGATTATCAAGATGGTGCCCAAACCAAGGCTTACTTGATTGACTCGCAACTTTTCTACGGAACATACAACGAGAGCTTCTCACGCTCAGGCGCCACAGGCGACTATGCAGTAAACAAAGGCGACTCCTGCATTATCATCAACGGAACAATCCGAAACGACTACGACAAAGACCTCTATTTCGCCATCACAGCAAACGTTTACAACGCCGCTGGAGACAAGATCGAGCCAGTCCTCACCATTAATTCGCCGCATCCAGGCTTTGCTCTGGCAAAAATCGATAAAGACGCAACAGGCATATTTGAGTTACAAATAAAATATGAGGCAAAAGACATCGCCAACTATGACCTTTTCATAGCGTTTGAACCCTCTGAAGTTCCTCCACCATGAGCATAAAAAACAAGTAGAATTATAAGTGTTGGCGATTGATTTCTTAATAGATCTACCAAGGGGCACCATCAATAATGAAACTTGCCGTTACTGCTATTCTTGCGATAATCTTGGTATTTTCAGTAGTTGCCATTCAAAACGTAACGGCTCAACCTTTTTTAATCAGCATAAAGGCTGATGGGCAAGTCGAAGGAACAAGCGCAATCCAGAGAAATGGCAATATTTACTCGTTAACAAGCAACCTTGAGGAAGGCTCAATCGTTATCGAAGCAAGCAACATCGTGCTTGACGGAGCAGGGTTCACTATAGGAGAAATTTACAAGGTAGAAGGAAACAATGTAGAGATTAAAAACTTGAAAATAAAGGCACAAGATATCGCAATCCAAATATTTGGTTCTGAATGCAAAATACTCAACAATGAAATCCAAGCCAAATTTACAGGCATCAGGTTCAGCCAATCAAACAACAATATTATCTTAGGCAACAAAATAGATGCCGAAGCAGGCGTTGGCATCGGATTTGAGACATCAAACAACAATCAAGTCACAGAAAACAACGTCTACTCAAAAGTTTTCGAGAGCGTAAGCCTCAGCCATTCAGACAATAACATTTTTTCCAAGAATACACTTGGTTTTGTTTCTTTATACAAAAGTTCACACAACATATTTGAGGAAAACAGCCTTCTCCAAGGCATAACCTTAAGGTCTTCCTCAAACCACAACCAAATCAAAAGCAACAGCATAATAGACTTCAACCAACTTACCGGCACCTACTTTGGAAGTAGCGGCAGCATAACACTATACAGTTGCGAAAATAACATACTTTCTTCAAATACAATAGTCAACAGCGGCGGAATCTTCCTTGACACTTCCTCAAACAATATCCTTAGAAACAACCATGTAAAAACAACTGAGATAGGCTTTCAAGTATCAGGCTCCCCCCAACCCTCGCTATCATCATTTATCAACGATATTGACGACTCGAACACGATTAATGACAAGAAAATCTACTACTTAGCGAATAAAACCGATTTGACTATAAATCCCTCAACCCATCCGAATGCAGGTTACTTAGCTCTAGTAAACTGTAAACAAATTACTGTTGAAAACATGCAGTTAAACACGCAAGGATTAATGCTGGCTTTCACAACTAGCTCAATAGTTAAGAATAACGATATTTCCAATAATCCAGGCGATGGCATCATCTTAAACTCCGCTTCATCCAACACAATCACAAACAACAAAATTGACTCAAACAATGATAACGGCATAGTTTTCACTTCTTCCAGCCAGAACACAGTTTCAGGCAACAACATAGCGAAAAACAAGCAAGGCATTTCTCTAATCCGCTCATCAAGCAATAATACTATCACGCTCAACAACATCAAAAACCATGAAACAGGTTTGCATTTTCAGATGTCCTCAAACAACTTCATCTACAACAACAACTTTATCGATAACACAAAGAATATCTACGATGTCTCCTGGGGCGTTATCGATCAATCTTTTCCAGGAACCCCCTTGCCTTCTAAAAATACTTGGGATAACGGCCTTCCAGATGGAGGCAACTACTGGAGCAATTATACAAATCAGTATCCTAATGCTCAAGAACTCGAAAGCTACGGTGTATGGAACACGCCTCTCATCATAGACGAAAACAACCAAGACGGATATCCGCTTAAAGAACCAGTGGCAATTTCAGAATTTCCCACGGGCTTAGATGGAAATAAAACAGGTAATACAGAGCCTTTCCCCATTCTGCTGGTCGCTGCTGTCATCGTATCTATTGTAGCGGTTGTTACCCTGACTGCTTTGTTCCACGTCAAGAAACATAAGCACTAAGCATATTTATTTGGTTGCCCAGCATTAGCATAAGGAAACTTTTTGGTTCACATGCAGTCAAGTTATTTGTTTTTTAACCGCTTAATATAGAGCAGTAGCGAGACAATAACAGCCGCTAAAGCGGCAACTGTTGCGGCTATGATGGTTAGTTGTGTGTTGTCAGACAGGAACGTGTTGGGGCTGCTATTGAAGGGTGTAAATGTAGACTCTGAGGGAGAGGGATTTAGTTGATTACTTGCGTTATTACCTATGCTGACAGTTTGTGTGTTGCTCCAACTGCTTGCTCCTTCATATGCTATTGCTGATTCAGTAAATCCTCCATATTGAGGGAAAAGAGGATGCATAATATACCAGTAGGTAGCATTCTGTCCAACCAGTGCCTGTACTTGAAAATCAAGTTGACCACCGTAAGGAATCCCATGTAAAAATGCAAAGTAATGTCCTTCTTGTGTCCCGTCTCCTAAATGGTACCTCTGTATATCATAGCCTGATTCTCCATAGTATTGCGTTGGCACCACTGGGAAATTAATGATAGTGTGTCCTGAATTTGGCATAATTGGAGCTTCAGGAGGTATGTATTCTGCATAAGTAAAGATGCCATTGCTGTATGAGCTTGTTAGGTTTCTCAGTGGATAAATCTCAGTCCAGTTACCTCCAAAACTAGGTTTAACCCTAATGTTATAATAAATTTGATAATCTGAGTGTTGCCAAGGCTGATTGTTAATCTTAATTTCGATGGTATTATTATCAACAAGTTGAACTTCATTCAACCCAGTATAGGGATTTATATTTATTTCTGTAAGTGAAGCATTGACAAATTTGATTGAAAATTCTGGTTTTGATGGTTTAAGTATTGTTTGAGCAAGTGTGGGTTCCAGTATTGTTAGGCTTGAAGCTGCCAACGCAAAAACAAGCAATACGGCTAAACCTTTCCTCAAAAACGACGCCTCCTCTTCATGAGCACAATCATCAATGCGCCAGTTATGCTTAGGATAGCTATAGCAAGGATGGCTAGTTGCCAAGTCCCATCTTGAATTGCTTGACTTCCAGCTGCGTTAATTGCTACTTGGTGAGTGCTATGCTGGTAATTGAATGTAATTATCCATGAATTATCATTTGAATCCAGCGAGTGCTCGATTGAGTCGCCGTCAAGGTATACGTTGATGTTTTGGGCGTTTGGCATAAAGCTCCTAGATATGGTAGCCTTAACATAGCCAGAAGTTCCGTCTGGACCAGTAACTGTGAAAGCTATCTCTGGTACAGAGCTGTCAAATGAAAAAGCTGAGACTGAACTGTTTGACTCTATATTGAACTGGTTTGGGTCTATGGTTGGGCTAGGTGTTTCTGATGGTTCAGGGGTTTGTTTAGGTTCGGGAATTTGTGTTAGCATATCTGGGTCTATCGTTGCATGGATATTTGGCTCATTTAGGAAGGGCGAAAACGTTACATTTCCTAGGTTAAAGTCTTTTTTGAAGTCGAAAATTAACTGACTTATTGCTTGTGTATCTGTGGTTCCCCACCAGTTCTGTGTGGCATCTATGTTGGTTTGGATGTCTGTTAAGCGAACGTTGTACTGCTCGTTGCCATAAATGTTGTTGTAATTGATTGCTGCTTGTGGAATACCATTGCCGTAAATTCCAATTCCAAGCTGATTGTTAACAATTGTGTTATTTCTAATCGTGGGGCTGAACTTGGTCGAAGTTGGCAGTAAAATGCCATATTGGTTTCCAGCGATGTGATTTCTCTGAATTAAGGGCGAGGAGTATGATTGGCTTGAACCCACATAGATTGCTTGATAGAGCCCTGTGAACAGGTTCCCAGCGATGGTGACGTTTGAATCGTAAGCAACTAAGCCCTCATTTATCCCTTTAAGGAAGTAATTGTTTAAAATTGGAGATGAACTGTTGAATAGTGAAACTCGACCTCTTAACGTGTTGTAGCTTATTTTTGGAGAAGAATTTATGATTTCTATGCTCGAGGAATCAAAAACTGCGTTTTCAATGTAACTGTCGCCGATGTTTTGCTCATACAATTCGCTGAATGGTTTGATGAAAACGATTGCAGGGTCTTTGCCACCGTTAAAGTAGATTGGCTCAGTGCTGCTTCCTTTGGCTTTTAAGGTTCCGTTCACCTGAATGTAGCTGTCTCCAAGATTTATGGTGACGCCAGCTTCAATGGTTAAGGTCGCTCCGCTGATTACGCCCACTGCCCCAGTTAGTGTGTACGGGCTGTTTGTTCTTGTCCAAGTTGTGTCTGAATCTATTATGCCGCCGACAAGAGTAGGAGATTGCGCTACTCCAGAAGGCGCCACGCAAGCAGAAACTAAACCACTGATAAGTATTGTTATCAAAATTACGCTAATTTTTACTGCCAAGTGCTCATCCACCTGCCCCTATTGTGCTTATGCTCTCGTTTTGGCGCTTTAACCTCTTGATTTTTCTATGCATGAAAGCTATAACAGTAACTAGTGAAACGAAAACTATTCCTAAAGTAGCGTATATTAAAATCTCTGTCAGGTCCAATCCAAACTGAGTAATCATAGTATTAGTGCCTGATTGGTCTGTTGGCGCTGTTGGGCTTTGAGGAGATGAAGTATTTGGCGTGGTTCCAGAAGCACCATCCTCGATAGTGATTGTTTGTGTGCTGCTCCAACCGCTTGTTTCACCTGTAAAGAGCCAGCCAGTGCCGGGTACAGGAATGGTAACCTCTCGATGGACATATCCTATCATCGCTTGTACTTGGAAATCTACTTGACCGCCAGCAGGGAATTTCATCATTATTGTTCCCAGATACGTATCAGTATCCCTTTCTCCTAAAACATATGAGAATACTGAATAGTCGGATTCGTAATCCTGACGTGGAAGCCCATCAGAAGGACGGTAAAGCTCACTCCAAACTTCTGAGAAGCTCCCTTTAATGCGAATATTGAGGTGGAGATTGATGGTCCACTCATTACCCTTGGAATCTTGTATCTCGTAGGGAGTAAAGGGTTGATTCTTAATTCTCACAACTATTGACCTATTTTCAACGTGGTACCCTTGATGAGTAACGTCCTTTCCAGTGAATGGGTCGATTGAATGAGTTGTTGGGACGTCATAGGGGTTAGCGACAATCTGGACAGTGAATTCTGGGACGTTTGGCTTAAGTATGGAGGTTTCGGCGTGAACTACGCTTAATTGTGCAATAGCCCCAAAAACCAATCCACTAAGCATTACGCATAGGAGGATTGCGCTGAGGGGTTTCTTCAATGCTAACACCCTGTTAAATATATGTTGTTACACGGAATTTAAACATTCTCAAATTCCAAAGCAAAAGTGAATTTAGCGATAAATTGCAGTTTTCAATATTGTTCATGAATGGCTGGAGCTAAAACCGAGCAAAATTTATGCCTTGTATTCCAGCGAGTCAAGTGCTTAGGTGCTAGACTAACTGTGCTTTGATGAAAGGTTATAGGTTGCCTCTTATCCATGTTTTTGCCGTTTCGTAACATAGGAAAAAAGCAAGAATCGCTGTAACAATTAAGGAAAAGACATATTCACGATAAAGAAGGTCTGGCCTTAGCACGGTCAATTCAATTACTAAGGCTACGATTGCGAATATGGCGTAAAAGAAGTATCTTGGAATTAGGAATCGATTAATTTTGATGCTGTTTTCTAAAAGAAACTTGTTAACGGCAAAGCCGCCAAGCTCTCGCTTTAGGAGCCCCGCATCTTCCAGCTTAGTGAGATGGTACACGGCAACTGAGGAGCTACTTAGGTTTAGTGCTCTTTGAAGCTCTCTTGTTCCTACTGGCTTGTTGCTTTTTAGCAGAAAGCGGTAAACATCAAGCGTTTTTCCCTTTAGCACTTCTTTGGACTCATCAGCAGCCAAAGTTATTTCACGTCTAAATGATGTACATTAAGGAATTTAAGAGCTATCCCTAGAAAACCAAGAACGCGTTCGTTCTAAAAATAGAACACCTACTGGCAAAATATAGCATTAAATAACAGACAGCCTGTTCTTAAAGAGTAAACAGCCGGTTAGGTTTGAGGTTATGAGTCTATTTAAGAAAAAAATGCTACTTGCGCCTATTCTTGCAATTGCATTAGCCTTCTTGCTAGCTGGTTCTGTAAGCTTTTTGCCACAAAACCCCCCGCAGAATAAGTCTCTGTCTCCACCAACATCATATGACCCTGTGCCGCCTCCCATACCTACATCGCCGCCAGTTGCACAGGAAACAGCGTTAAACGGAAATTTGGTTTCAATCCTTTTCGCCGTTGCCGCTTTAGCAGTTGGGATAGTTACTGCCTGTTTATTGTTTTCGGAGAGAAGCCTTAAAAAAGAAATCAGTGAACACGGTAATGTTCCTTGAATGTGTACTAAAACAAGAACAGTTTGTTCTAAAGCATTGTATTAAGTATTGTTTCTACTATAATTTTATTCATCTAAACAAACGGGGCCAAAGCATATGAACCGTAAACTCCTATCGATAGCAATAACCTTGTGTGCAATAATCATTCTTTCATTCTATACTTTTCCAGCAAGAAGCGACATAACTGAACAGTTTACAGCTACCCCTACACCAATCATTTTTACGCCAACAACACAATTTCCCATGCCAGAAATAAACGGCACAATAAGCTTTGCGCAACTTGGGTTCTATGAAAGCGCCAGTCTCATTGATGACACTTGGGTCTTTAGCAATCTAAACCTTAACTCAGAACAATCTAGCCTGCTCACAGATAGCCCAACAACAGCAAACCTAAACATAACCACCCAAAACAGCAATATCACCATAACCAGTTTCGAACGCCTCCTAACTCCAGACACAAAAGACTACCAAAACACTGGTTCATGGCTAACTCCGGGCTGGCTAAACTACACAGTGTCAGGCGTCGGAGAACAGACAATTAGGATACAGTTTAATTTAGCAAACTGGACACAGCCTTCTCCAGACAGCTATAATGGAACCGCTACTTGGCCTATGGGTGTTGCGGTTTACATCGATGAGAAGCCAGCAGAATACGATACTTTTAGCTGGAAGTCTATTGATGAAGTGTTTCCTTATGGAACAGGTCTAATAGTTAACGGGGCAAACACAAATGTTAGCATCAAATACGCGTGGGCACCAATACCTGGAGTGGTTGTAAATCAATCACCCACAGATTCAAACTCCCTGACCGCATCAGCTTCACTTGAAGAAACATGGTTGCCCTACTTACTTTTAGTTGCCATGGCAAGCGGAATCATCATTCCAGTCGCAATATTCACCAATAGACATCGCTTGGCATCTCTCATAAACAGAAAAATAATGAAGAGCAAGAAGTTAGCTGTTCTCTTTTCTTTGTTTGTTATTTCGTTTGTTCCAATAGCAATCTTTTTTGTTGTTGATTATCCGAGGGCTGAGATTTTTATTAGAGGATTGCTGACAGGCCAAGCTGGAATAAGCGTTGATGTATCCAAGGATTGGTTTGATATTTACTCAACAGTGTTTTTTGGATCTATCAGATTTAGCCTAACCTATGTGGTCGTGCTCTTGAGTTCAATAGTTGTTTCTATTGCTTCTTTAGCGCTTATAGCCAAAAAACTTTATTCAAACCATAAATTGCCAAAAAGGGAAAACGCAAACAAGACCCTGCTGAGGCACGTTAAAAGATGAGACAAACTGTAAAATATGCAATTGGTACCAATATTGTCCTATGTTTGCTTTATGTTCTTTCAAGCTATTTTCTTTGGATTGATGTGAACCAATGGACTAAATGGAATATAGCTAGCGTCTGGTCTCCATTTCTCATAACAGCTTACCGTATTCCTAATGCTCCAACGGTTGAAATGCCTGTTGGACCCGCATATAATGTTCCATTCATGCTGTTCTTGGTCATGTTAGGCGCAAATCTGTACTTTATACTAAAAATAGCACAGCAAAAGCACATAATTAATGGAGATGACTGATTATGGTTAAATGGCATTTTGGAAAACGTAAATGGCTCATACTCATTACCGCTATAGTTTTAGCGGTTGTTTTGCCACTTGCAGGATTTCAACTGTTAATCAGTTCACACATGTATCCTCAAGATGCTATCCAAGCTAGCTCTAATCTTTCTGTAGAAGGCACAATCACCTCAATTGAGTACAATCATAGGATTGATGGTTTTATGGCTGGCTCCTATCATATTTTTCAATCTTACATTCGCTTAAACATAACTGGCGTTTTATGGATAGATGACGACTTGGCAGATTGGGTCGCTGTCGATTATGAGAATAATACGGTGAATGGTTGGGGAACTATCGGTATAGGCTACGACAATTTAGACAGCATTCAATTTGCAGTGGGGCAAACTGTTGAGTGCAAAGGCTACTATGTAGCGCACACTGACACGCCTTACTCGTACATTATAACGGTCTCGCCCAGCATAAGTGAAAGCTATCTTGAAAAACAAAAAGAATTGGCAACAACGAAAGGGCTTGTCTCCACTGCTAATCAAGCCATTGATATTGCAATGCCTATTGTTGAAGGGTATGTAGAAGAAAATAATCGAACAATAACAACCGTGGAGGCAACGCTTAAACAATCTTTCCCACCTCATTGGTTTATTGAGGTTTGCTTTGAAGCTGCAGAAGGAAAAGGATACCATGAGCGGAGTTATGCATACCAAGTTGCTGTATGGGCAGAGTCGGGTGAAATCTGGCATCATGGCCCAATCTGGCAATACGCCCGGCGCAATGTTTCTGTTTCCGAGGTATCAATTAAGATTACAGTGGATGAAGCCATAGCAATTGCTTTTCCTATTGCTGAGCAGTACGCCAAAGAAAACAACAGGACAATAACAAGAATGGTGGAAGCAACTCTTAGTTATGATGATTCCCGGACTAGATGGCTTGTTGATGTGGAATTTGAAGCGATAAAAAATTTAGCTGAAGAACCTTGGCGTGATCCGCAATTCTGGATTGACGGCTACCAAGTTTCGATATGGGCTGACACAGGTGAAATTCGATACCATGATGTAAAAGGTCATTATTAATAAAATATTTTTCAACCAAGAAATGTTATAGACAGGCAGCCTGTTCTATGATTTAGAACAATACGTTTTGTAGCTACTCAAGAAAGTCTGACGGAAACGTTTTTTAGCGCTAAAAATAAGGTTCCCTTTGATGAAGTATGAAGCGGATAAATTTGGCGTTAATTGCCATTTTAACGCTTACGCTTTCAATGGTGACATCGTTACTGGTTGTTGATTTGGCAAGCGCAAATTATCTTCCACCGCCCTCTATTGAAATTTTTTCGCCTATTTCCGCGCCAAAAGTCTACAACGAATCGTCGGTTCTGCTCCACGTTAGAGCTAACGCTTTACCCAGCGAGTCCAGCCGCATACTTTCTATTAGCTATTGTTTAGATGGTAAAGCCAATGTCACTCTTACCGACCTGACAAGAACAGACGAGGGTTATTGGGGTTCTACACGAGGCGATATTGTGGCTGGTCACGGGTTTAGCGTAAAAACAACTATGGACAACCTGTCAGAGGGTCAGCATATCCTTATTGTGTATTCACATGCGGCTGACGGCACAGAAATGTCTAGGTCAGTAGAGTTTACGGTTGACTATGATTATGTGCCTCCGCAAAACCCCTTTGGACTACCTGATAACTTGTTTAATGGCGCTGCAACGCTACCACCAACAACCAACCAAACTGAGCCCACACCAACACCAAACACAGCCAGCCTGCAACCCCTCCAAAACCTCTTACCTTACATAATAATAACTTTCATATCAATATCGATATTAGCATGCGTAATTTTCTTTAAAAGAAAAACACACACTTGACTGAAAGGAATATTCAGTAAAATCATCTCGATTATAGTTTGTCGCTTTGCTCTGTTTAGACCTGTTACTCCATGAAATCAAAATACTTAACGAACAACATTTTTATCTTTTAATTAACGTTGGAAGGGTAAGATTAAACAATGAAACGTAAAGGCTTGCTTTTAATAGCCCTTATAACCATTGCAAGTTTGGCTTTCATCTATGCGCAAAATTCAAGTTGGGAAGCAAATGTTGAGGCTGACGAGTTCTACTTCGGGACTTCATTTGGAGGGCAAACAACTCAAGAAGCAAAAGAGTTAATCGACAAGGTCAAAAACTACACTGATTTTTTCGTTATAGGTTCATACGACTTATCCACTAACGAGACAGCGCTAAATGAAGTCTGCGACTATGCAGCACAAGCAAACCTTAAGTTTATTGTCTATTTTGATTTTATTTCAAGGATTGCTTATCCATGGCATCAAACATGGCTTGATACAGCAAAAGAGCGTTGGGAAGGCCAGTTCTTGGGCATTTACCTTAGAGATGAACCGGGTGGAAAACAAATCGACACACAAGAACCAATCAAAAACGCCACTGACTATGGCGATGCGGCAAGGCTTTTTGTCGAGAATATTACTTTCTCCAATAGCATGATAGATGCAAAAAGCAAAGGCATAGCGACTTTTACTTCTGATTATGCGCTGTACTGGTGGGATTACTTGGCTGGTTACGATACGGTTTTTGTAGAGTTGGGCTGGAAGCTTGATTCAACGCAGCAGATAGCGCTCTGTAGGGGAGCGGCTAACATGCAGGGCAAGGATTGGGGCGCCATTATCGTTTGGACGTATTATGAGCCTCCTTACTTGGGAAGCGCACAGGAAATCTATGATGACATGGTTTTGGCTTATCGTGCAGGAGCAAAATATGTTGTAGTGTTCAATTACCCGACTTATCCTGAAAATAACCCGTATGGCATACTATCAGAAGAGCACTTTGAAGCTATGGAGCGGTTTTGGAATTATGTTAATACTAATCCCAGAGGAACCAGCGAAAGCGTCAGGGCTGAGGTAGCTTTGGTTTTGCCTAAAGATTACGGTTGGGGCATGCGGCGCAATGAGTACATAGTTCAGGATAGGATATGGGGACTTTGGCATGAAGATGAGATGGCGCCGTTGATTTTGGACAACGTTAACAAACTGCTAAAATTGCATGGCTTGAGTTTAGATATAATCTATGATGATGCAAGGTTTGATTATAAGGGCAATTACTCTATGGTTTATCTTTGGAATTCAACAATTAAATAAAGAGGGGGTGTATAGCTTTATTGCATTTGCATTTGGCTTGGGTTAGTGGCTATTTTAAGAAGCAAAAAGGGAATAATGAAAACCAAAATGCTTGTTTCGTTTTAAAAGGAAAACCGAAAAATACCTGCCAAGATAATGCTCCAGACAAAGTCAAAAGACGGTTAAATTGCATTCCCGTTGTTAGGGAAAACTAGGAGTAATTGGAAAGAAGAAGAAATGCTGGAAAGCGGTTTTTTCTTCTTCTTTGATTACTAAAGCAGGCGCGATGTAAGGTTCTGCTGCCTTATTAGAAGTAGTCGAAACTATAAGGTGCTGTACGACTACTACTTCAAGAATTAACTACTCTGGAAGAACAACAACACGCTAAATTTTCAAATTGTTGTTGTTCTTTCGACTTAGTCAGAAAAAATGGTTCCGCTAAGCATTAATCGAAAGAAGAAAAAATTTGCTTTTTCTGGAAAACATCGATTTTTTCTTCTTCCACTAAAAGAAGAAGAAGACAACTGTGTACTGCAGGGGTCATTATCTTCTTCTTTTTCCCAAGAAAACAGCTGTTCTTCTCCCAAACATGCTCTAACAGACCAAGTAAGAGGTAGCATGCAGAAAAAAAATATTTTTTTATTCATACGCTATCTTTCTGCTATTCTTGTTTTGCCTGCTTACTGAATAGCTGCATTGCCTGCTCTAACCCTGCTGTTTCATGTCTTTGTTCCTCAACCTCTTCCTCAACTAGCCTCTTTAACTTGGGATTAGTGGTGGCTTTGCCATTGTGCTTCATTAAGACGATTGTCTCCAAGAAAATTCGGGTAAATTCTCGTCTATAAGCTTCCTGCAGTTGCTCAAGCAACTCATGGGTTCTCGGTTCTTTCTCGCCAAGCTTTTTCTGGTCATGTCTTTTTCCAGTTGCAGCTATGAGGAGCAGGTTCTTGTATGGTGGAGGCGGATACTCACAAATGATGTAGGCAATAGTTGCGAATGTTCTGGCAATTCTTGGATAGCGTTCAGCTAGCCAATGGCTTTCTTCAAAAAGTGCGTATTTGAGCAGTTTTCCCTGCTTGGCTAGAAACTCGATGATTTCGTCTTGTTCTACCTCGTCGAACTGTTTCCAGCGTTTCTCTATTTCACTATCGGTCAATTTCATGGTTTGCCAATAGAGACTGCTGGCAACATGGGTTACTGTTCCTATGAAAGTTAGGTAGTATAGCTTTTTTGTTTGCTTGTTTTTATGCTTGTTTTGAGTGTAGGTTATTGCGCCTTCTTGGGCGAGTTTGTTTAGGCAGAAGTGGATTGTGCCGTGGCTTAGTTTTGGCAGTTGCTTGTAGAGGTCGTATTCTGTTTTGGGTCCTTGCTCTGCTAACAGGGACAGGATTAGCATTGTTTTTGGGGTTTTGTCTGTTTCTGGTTCAGCCGCATCTAGCATATCTCAGTAACCTATTGGGATGTACTGAAGCATTGCTTAAATAATTATCGACCAATATTATCCCAGTTAACCGCTGAGATGAACCAAATGAGCATACCCAAAATCGTCGAACACAAAATAATCACAATGCGAAAACGTGACGGCTCAACACAATACACCCTAACCCTGCCCAAAGAATACGCAGAAACCCTAACCAAAGAAGGCATAAACACCCTATACATCGTCTTCAACAAAGGACTAGGCGCATTCCCAAAAATCCCAGGCTTCACCGAAAAAGCACTAACAACCTTCATGCAAGAGCATCCAGAACTCCAAAAACTCTTCATCAAAACAGCCGCCCAAAACAACGGAGGCAAATAAAAGAGCGAATTCAACGGTGAGCTTATGGGTTATCAGGCTTTTTCTTTGGGTTCTCCCGTCTACATCCGCTATAAAGACCATGTCCTCTTTAAAAACATCAAGCAACCCATAGACGAAGCCATAGAGCGGGAAACCATAGGCTGGCTAACAAAAGAAAACAACGACATAATCCTAATCGAGCATGACCGAACATTGCCAAACCTGCAAATAGGCAAAGGCCAAAGCAACGGCTTAGTCATCCTCAAAAACTGCGTTCTAGAAATCCGTTTGCTACCATTACAAGAAAGTTCAAAGTGGCTTTTAAATTCAAAAGACGCCACAGATAGTAGCGAGTATGCGCTTCTAGCCAGAGAAGCGAAAAACTCAGCTCTAAAAATGCCCAAAAAGGAGCGATAGAGCGTTGATTGAACGACAAAAAACCTCAGCTCCCGCTATAACCCGAAATCGCCAGCTTTCCGTTGAAGACTTGAAAAGCCTCAACCTTCCGCTGATGTTTCAAGGCGACACAATTGTTATCGAGAGAAGCTTAAACGACTGGAAACTCAGAGAACCGCTAGTAATTGAGCTAAAAAGAATCTTAGACATCAAAGAAAAAGGACTCGTAGATTATATCATACGGTCCTGCCTAAACGAACGACCCAGCATAATTTCGTATATTTTCGACAACCAAAGCCTAGTAAAGCTCGCCCGCCATTTCCTACGTCACTGCTCAGGTTCCTACAAAAGCTGCATGCTCTACTCGGTGAACGTGAAAAAATACGCTGTTTGGCTTGGCTACAGCCCAGACCTCATAATCCAAGACTTAAAGCCTCTTGGAGCAATCCCCGATCCACTAAAAACCCAAAACCACTGCGGATTTCTCAATGATTACTTGGCAGAACTCCAAGACTCGGGTCTAACGCCTTCTGCAATCAACAATTGCATTAAAGCCGTAAAAACCTTCTACCACGTAAACGGTGCTGAAGTTAAGCTTAAAGAAAAACTCCGACGCAAAGTGACATACAAGGACCGAGCGCCTAAACCTGAAGAAATCGCAAAAATGCTAGACAAAGCAGCTGTCCGAGAAGCATTTATCATAGCAGGCATAGCGACTGGTGGATTCCGAGAAGACACGTTTGCTAAACTCAAGTACAGACATGTCAGAGAAGACCTGGAAGCAAACAGATTCCCAATACACGTCCATATTGAAGCAGCCATTACCAAAGGCAAGTACCATGACTACGATACTTTCCTTAGTGTGGAAGCAAGCAAACTGCTGAAAATCTACATTGACGGAAGAAGAAAAGGCACCCAGAAAATGCCTCCAGAAGAATTGACTGATGAATCACCGCTAATCAGAAACAGCACAAATGGAAAGAAAGTGCTAGGTGTCAGCGCCAAAACGATTAGAAAAACGGTTCATACGATAGCCGTGCAGACAGGTGTTTCAAAGAAGCTTGCGGAAGGTTGGATGTACGATGTTAGAACGCATAGCTTGCGGAAATTCTTTAGAACACAGATGAGCGCCGCTAAAATCGACAGCGAAATCATTGAGTACCTGATGGGCCATACGCCTGACACTTACGAAGACGTCCAAAGCTTGGGAATAGAAACTCTAAGAAACCTCTACACATCAGCAGGGATCGCAATCCGACCGAATACTGCTATCAACCGATTAGAGCAGCTCAAAGGAATCATACGTGCTTGGGGCGAGAATCCTGAAGAATTCCTCTCAAAAGATGCATTGATCCGAGGAAATATAACTCGAACCGAAGAACAAATCGAAACGCACCAGCTATCAGTATTGGCAGCAGAGCTTAAAGAATTAGTTAAGCGGGAGGTTTTAAAATAACCCACAAAAATGGTAGTTTGTGGAATCGGGAGTGGCGCCGCCGAAAGGACTCGAACCTTTGACCTACTGATTAACAGTCAGTTGC
>CAYRSV010000027.1:0-34152 GCA_964427115.1 uncultured Candidatus Bathyarchaeia archaeon
GCATCATTATTCATCCGGGGAAGCTGCGGGATTTTGATGCGGATGCGCTTTTGGTGACGGCTGGGCAGATTGTTGGTCGTGTGCGGTTGGAGTTGATGGTGCGGTTTGGTATGGTTCTTAGCGAGGAGGGTGTGGCGTTGCATGCGCCTGTGTGGGAGGTTTTTACTCCAGAAGCAAAAGAGCTTGAAAATGCAGGCACGTTTAAGGTTCATATGCGTGATGGGGCTGTGGGCGGTTTAGATAACAGTCCACCGGACCGTAAAAGGCATTTTGAGTATAACCGAAAAGAGTTGGCGGTTGCTGCCGTTCGCAGTCCAGAGCTTTTTGTAGAGTTAGCGCAAAAAGTCGATGTTCTAATTCAAACGGTTAGTGGGCTGGTGACTGTTAACGAGAGACTTGTAGGATTGCTCTCTGAAGCTTTCGATTTAGCAAAGGGCAACGAGTCAGGTAAGGAAGCGGTCAAGTTTGGGGATGGAGGCAAAAGCTATGTTCGATAGCCTTATTTTGGCAGTGAAAACCTGTTCAAAAGCCATTTTAGCACTATGCTTGGGGTATGGAAAAAGTCCATGCTTTTTGGGTGTTGCTTTTCTGCGGTTGCTTGGTGTAGATGCCAGAGGGCTAAAACTTGCTTGCGTTGATGGAGCAGAATTCTTGGAGTGTGCATTTTGTCATGGAAGCAAGTGATAAACCTGTTCAAAACATGGGTATTTCAGGCGAAAAAGCGGTAAAAAGCAAACGTAGCCAAGCCGATAAGGTTGGGAAACTGAAGTATTTGCTTGCGAAGGATAAGAAGCTGGACCGTGATGTGGCTGAGATTAAGCTGTTGCTTCGGGTTATTTTTGCTGGCTTGAAGGATTCCTTGCATTTTGAGAAGTCGCTTATCGAAGAGGCCGCTTGCCAAGATGAGGTTGATAGGGCTATTCTTCAGGTGCTGTTTGAAGCTGGCGCTCCGGGATTGTTGCCTAAAGACATAGCGGCCAAAATGGCAGAATTCAAGGTTGCTCGGCATCAGGTGACTCGTCGGATTGTTAGGATGAATAAGCGGTTAGCTAAAGAGTTAGATTCAAAGGTTGTTGAGCGTCGGGGTTGGTGCTGGGCTATGACAAGCTTTGGAGTAGAAGCTTACAAGGCATCAGAGAAGGACTTGCTATCTGAAGGCGTGGCTCTACATGGCGCTTCTGAAGAGGAGAAATAGCTTATCACGTTGACCGAGCAGAAGAAGGCAATTTTGCGTTCGGGTTTTTGTTCATATTGGAGAAAATACAATTTTCAAGTACGCTCTACAAGATTAAATTGTTCAACTAAGCCTTCCATGCTTCTGGAGCAAAGAGTTAGTATCTTAACCCACCCCTTTTCCCAATCATCTAATGGATAATTTGAAATTCCGAAATTGCTTAAGCATCCAAGTATTGAAGAGGTTAGAGCATGAGTGGGGTATAATTTACTTCTTAAATTCATCAGGCTTCTTAAATTTGAAATTAAGTATGGTTTGTAAGAAGGATAGTTTTCTTTAAGTATCTGCTCCAATAGGTTAATTGATCCAGGCAACTTTTGTTTTTCGGCATTTTTAATCAGTGCACGGATCTCTTTTTCATTAATTCGATCTATCATTCCTGCTAGGGCTTGTACCTTACGGGTAAAATCCGCCTCGCTCTTGCAAGGTGGCATCATATCAATTATAGCACGGTTGTCATCGGGAATTGAGGTAAAGAATCTAGTTCCAAATTTATTGTCGAAGTTTATATCGAAAAAACCCCTTGATTCAACGAAAATGCGTAAAGGTTCAGGTACAGAATGTAATTCAACACCTATTGTTCTTTCGAGTTCTTCCCGAACTTTTTCATCTATAACGCTTCGGCGGTTCTCTGTCTTATCCCCTTTGTTAAATGTACATTTTAAGCAACCTTTAGTTAGATTCAAATATTTTACAGCTTGTGGAAATGTCTCATAAGGGCCTACCTTTTGGATCTTGCCGGTTTTTTTGCAAAAACCAAACCACGCAGGCTCTTTAGTCTCTTCGTGCACACCTGACATAACAAAACCTAGTGAGCAGTTAGGCAACAATTCATCTGTATAAATTCTGACGTCGCCCAGGTACTTGCCCGTATCAATGGAGGAGGCTGGCGGTTTAGGCATAAATTAATCGATTGCAATAACAGTATATTAATGTCCTGTTTACGATATTATCGTGTTTAGGCTCTCAATCCAATAATGCCTAGTCTTTTGGCTGCTAACCACTTAAGGGCTGTACAACTGTTTTATACGCTTATTCAAAAATGCTCGATTAAATATCAAGTCGTTATGATGCCTGACGATTTCGGGAGCATATCGCTGAGACGCTTGGGTAGCTTTACGATAAAAGCTTGGAGAGAAGTGGCGTGTAACTACCAGATGAGTAAACGAATGTACCACAAGACTTTTTTAAATTAAGCTCCACTAATGTTCATGTCCTTAGAAGATTGGGGAGCTTAAATGAGTAAGCTTGGCAAGATAGCTTTGTTGGGCATTCTTGATGCTATAATGGGTGTTCTTTTCGTTGCTACGAACTGGTGGATTTGGCACTATCTCGACGGAAAAATCACTGCTAACGTTTGGGGACCATTCCAAATAACCATAATCCCGCAATTTCCCGGAGGAGGCCCAGTTGGCGTTTCTACCCCAATTCCAAATTATCCATTTATTATCTTTTGGGTGGCCTTGGCAGTTAACTTTATCTTTGTTGTTTTAACGCTCAAAAAAGCGTCATAGATACTTTGATAGTTGATATGTCGCTTATGCATGGTTTGTTGCACCTTAAAGCGGTATAATGGCTCAATGTTGAATGTTTGCTTCCACGGTAATTTGGTCCGTAATGTGTGTTCTAAAAATAGCATTAAATTCGACCATTGTATCATGTGGCAATCGGTGATTAAATGGGAAATCTACCCTCAACATCAAGATTTAAACGGCAAAAATTCTACGCTGGATTGTGTATCATAGCGTTGGTAGCAGTAGCAGCATTAGCTATTACTGCAGGTTACTCCACGTTAGCCAAACCGTCCGTTGATGAATTACTTTCTGCCCCCGAACAAATTGAAATCGAGAACCGGCAGTACGTTTTAGAGCCCTCTCTTGGGCGTGATTTTATGCCTAAGGTTGATGGCCCGTCTGATGGTGGTCCTCTTACCGCTTCAATCAGAATTACCGCTACTGACCATCAGGATTTTCCCTCCTCGATCAGCTTGAATAGATTGTGGGTTATCAAGAGTTCAGAAGAGGTTTGGGAAACAACGTTCACCAATGAGACGATAACGCCGCCTTATGATTACCAGTTAGAAAAGACCGCTAGAGATGGACCCAAGTGGGACACAAACAGCCAAGTCGATGTCGTTGTAGAAATCCGCCATGAAAACAATATATACTTGCTCAAAGCATCAAACCAGACTATTTACCGACTCGTCTAAGCACTCGTTTAACTATTTATTAGGCAGTGGATCCATCCCACCGCTTCAATAAATAATTTATTTTTTCTGCCAAACAGAAAAGTCTAGAAATGAATAGTTGCCACGGCAAGTAAAGGATTGTACCACAAGTCTTATCTAATTATTAGCATGGCAATAGCATGGCAAAATAGGATAGATACTTGCCGCATTCAGAGGGGAGACTAATGGAACAAAATGATAGTATTGTACGGGCCGAAAATCTCAGCAAACAGTTTTATTTTCAAAACAAGTTAATAGTGGCCTTAGATGAAGCAAATTTCCAAATCGGTTCTGGCGAGTTCGTTGTTATCCTTGGCCATTCAGGCGCTGGTAAAAGTACATTACTAAACTTAATGGGTGGCTTAGACAAGCCTTCAAGCGGCAAGGTAACAGTATGCAACAAATGTATTACAGAACTAGATGAAAAACAGTTATCCTCTTTTCGATGTAACAATATTGGTTTTATCTTTCAGACTTATAACCTAATATCAACATTGACCGCCCTCGAGAACATCCAATTCCCGATGAAACTTGCAGACTACGCTGATGAATCGTTAATTCAAACAAGGGCCAAGGACCTTTTAAAATCAGTAGGGTTGAGCGATAGGTCAGACCATCTTCCTTACCAGCTAAGTTCTGGTGAACAACAAAGAGTCGCTATAGCCAGAGCACTTGCTAATGACCCCCCTTTAATATTAGCTGACGAGCCCACAGGAAATTTGGATTGGGACACTGGCCGCGAAATTATTGCCTTCTTAAAGAAAATATGCGAGAATCAAGAAAAGACAATGATTGTTGTTACACATGATGAACGTTTGGTAGACCTTGCCGATATCACAATGCGTCTGGCAAAAGGGAGAGTATCTAGTATTGTTAAGCATTCTTGACTTTGCTCATAAAGCAATAAAACATAGAAAATTTCAGCCTATACTAGCCTTATTAGGTCTAATCATATGTGTTGCAAGTACCATATTTCTAATATTATTGGGGCAGATTTTAGGTGAAAATAAAGGATCGGCCAATTTTTTATCAAGCCTAACTAGTAAATTCATCTACCTTGATACAGTACTCATCTTTTTTACAGGCATGGTAATTATCGTTTTTCTCTTCTCAGCTATGATGGTTGATCGAAAAACAGATACTGGCTTAATAAAAGCTTTGGGTAGCGTAGAAAATTTGGGTTTTGGTTATGTCATGTCTGAACCGTTGCTGATAATAATTTACGGTTGTTTACTTGGTGGATTAATAGGTTCAGCTTCATTCGCTATCTATTCTGTAATTTATTTTCCTCTCGATTTTTTTCAGGCAGTCGTCTACGTCTTTATTATTTTAGGACTCCTCATTGTGTTTTTCGCAAGTTCATGGTTTATTAGTGGGCGTGAAGCAGAAAAAATGTTTAAGATAACGCCAACCAGCTTATTTTCTGGTGATGCACAAAATTATGATTTTGTAAAAGAACAGATCACCGGAATCAAAAAATTTTTAGATAGACTGCCATGGGCGTTTCAGGTAGTAACTAAAAGCATGATTAGAAGCCAATCGAAATCTAAGATAGCGCTTGTATCTCTAGTGCTTAGTATCTTTTTAATGACTGTGTCGCTTGTTGGTGGAATAGTATCTTGGTCCACTACGAGAAGTTACGTTGATAACTCTTTTGGGCAAAACGTTATTGCAATAAGCAACCGAGAAGTGTCTGATGCGTTTACTACTATAGCGACTACAAGCTTGAATTCCAAAGATTCTTCACCGCAAGAATTCAATTTTCTTGAACCAGAATTTAACATTAACAGTGATTTCGTGGATAAGATAAAGACTATCCCGGGAGTCTCGATAGTTGATGCCAGACTTATAGTATTTACACAGGTACAAGAGGTCCAGACGTTTGAGATAGTGCAAGATATGGACGGCTCCCATTATGTTAGTTATGGTCAAATTAACCCGCGTTCGAGCAATTCATTAATTGTTGGCGTTAATCCAGACAGTAGCTCTAGTGATCTATTGGCAAAAAACATTGACGCAAAATCAAATACATCGGTTGTAGGCTCCTCTTTAGCTGAGACTATACTTGATCAGCCTCTTAAACAGAAAATTATGGTTTTTTCAAACTCTAGCGTTAATGTGGATTTAGCAATTAGTAGTGTAGCGTATGATCCGTTAAACAGTGGATATGTTGTTTACGTGCCTCTAGGTGTTTTGCAATCGCTAAATTTACCTATTGAACAAAATCTTGTATTAGTTAAACTTCAAAATAATTCGGTTATTTCGAGTATTACCAGCCTAGCAGACGAATATAATCTGACGGTTGTAAATATGGATAGTGTGCGTCAAAAAAGCTTATCAAACGTGGATAACATCTGGTTGTCCATTTTACCTTTTCCTCTCTTGTCCGTTATCACAGCTATGGTAGGACTGCTAAATTGTATGTCTGTTTCTTTTTCCGGTCGTCAGCATGATTTCGGCATTCTTAAGGCCATGGGAGCCAAGGATAGTTTTGCTGCTAAAATTGTTTTTTTGGAAAGTCTGACGCTAATTGCTCTAACAGCACCTATTGGAGTTTCAGTGGGAATGATTTTTAATTTATTTTTCCTCCTTTCTGAAGCTACGATTTCTCCTGAGGTTCTATTACTCTCGATTTGTGGATTATCACTTTTGTTGTTTGGTATGTGCTGCCTTACCACCATTATTGTGCTAAAGCTGAACAAGCAGTTGCCAGTACGATTAATTCAAAAAGCCAAATAACGGTTATCGTTATTACTATCTGATAGTTGAAAGTGAGAGATACGAACGAAATAAGAAAGAGAAAAACAGTAAAAGCTTTGGCTATTTGCATAGTTATAGTCCTAGCTGAGTTTCTAATTCTTTGGTTGATAGCTGTTCTCGCAATTAATTATGGCCCAGATGCATATTATTTCGTGAACTATTTCATAACTATCCATTCAACGTTAATTGGACTAACAGTGGCCGCTGATATACCGCTTTTCATTTTGGTCTTTTATTTCATGCTAAGACAGCAAAAACAGGTTTAGTCAATCTATAGCATACTGAGATAATAAAAGGCTATTTGTTCAGATTTGTTGATTAAGCTTAATCAAAGTTTCTTGACAGCGCAATCAAAATTGAAATTTTTATGATTGACCCTTAAAAATAGTGCACCAACTTATAGGCAGTATATGTAATGACTCGTAGTGCTAAAGAAAATTTATTTTCAGAGTTTGGTTCCAAAAATTACCCGAGAATCCCCCTTAACGTGTTCTCTTTGAGAACAGTTTTGTTCTGTAGGGAGAAATATATTGCCATATGACTACTTACTGGAGTGGTGAAAAACCAAAAATGCAAATAGAAAAGAAATTCATCCTATGCAGCATCATTGCAGTCGCAATCGGAATAGCAACGGTAACACCTTTGGCTTTCTTAATGACTCCTACAGCAGCACAACCAAATGAGCCTCGTTTCTCTTTTGACGTGCCATATGCTTACGTCCGTAACGTATGGGATAACAGCACGTTAACAAACGATACTAATGGAGAGGCATTCTCTGTTGGCTTTGAGACGTCACCGAATTTTGATTTAACCGATGAGTTAGTTGCTTACTATGAAACCTACAGAGCAGAAATATGTGCAGATGGAGTGTCAATAGGAAATATTACCATGCGGTCTTTTGCCATATCACCTTCGGGCATCAATGCAAATAACAAACTCGACAATATCACCGCCTTCCTTGAGGAATGGTGCAATTTTGAAACTGATGAAAGACCTACATACGTAGCATTGAGAGGCGGATGGAGCAATGGAACATCTCAAACCTTCAGAACCGGCTTTGCCGACAACTGGAATCTTACCACAGGACAACCAGAGTCACTTACAATGAAAATCTACCGTGAAAACTTTATGATACGCACAGTAAATTCAACGCAAATTATTCTAAACGAAAACTCTGAACCAATAATGCAGTTCGAGTTAACACGTTACCGCGACGGCTACCTATACAACACCGCTATCCCGCTACAGGAACTAGACCAAATTAACCCGTTGTTCCCAATGCCAAAAATATTGCCTTAAAGGAGTTACTGGCATGGCTGGCGCATCAACTGACGCATTAGAAGGCAACACATTAGCAGTCTATGCATACATCGTCCATATAGACAAACCCGTCGGCACCCGCGAAGTAACAAGAGGCGCAGACTTAAGCAGCACCAGCGTTGCACACCGCCACCTCCAGAAACTCGAAGGCATGGGATTAATAGAGAAAAACAACTGCGGCGACTATATCCTGCGCGAGAAAGCAAACATCAATGGGCACGTGTGGGTCGGCAAAAACCTTGTGCCCCGCTTGATGTTTTACTCCTTCTTTTTTATGGGCGCATTCGCCGCAGAACTAAGCATAATACTACTCAGTTTAATAATTAAGGGTTTAGCTGTAGAGTTAAGCTTCTACTTTTTAACAGGCATGACGGCAGTTGCGATGGTGCTGTTTTTAGCTGAAGGGTTGCCGCTGTACCGCAAAATTAACCCCAAACACAAAGCTGAGGCGGCATGATTGGTCAACAAAGTGATTTTGGCGGCGGTTAAGCAGGCGTTAAGCGAAGGCACAGAGTACAGCCTCCACGTTTACTACGACGGGGAAGGCAACCCGATTCTTAAAGTTGCGCCAGCAACCAAATTCACAGACGAGAGTTAAATAAAAACGACGAACTCCAGAAGCATGGAAGGTTTAGTTGAACAATTGAATCTTGTAGAGCGTTTTCCAAAGCAGAAGCGAATAAAATTTACAATAGAGTTTCTCTTGCATTATAGTAAAGAAAAACTTACTAACAGGTGCTAGTAATCGTTTTTCGATCCTCAGCCCAATAGCATTCTGCCGACAGCTTTTTTCTTGCTCTACCCAACGCACCAAATTGCCTCTAAGCTAGCTGTTCTCAACGAGAACGTTTTCGTTCTTCAGGGAGAATTATATGCCACCCCGACTGATATGGAAGCGGTGAAAACCAAAATGCACATAGAAAAAAAACTTATCCTGTGCAGCATACTTGCAGTCGTAATCGGAATTTCAACCGTAACACCTTTAGCTTTCTTAATGACTCCGGCAACAGCACAATCAACGGACCAAGCGACAGTTGGTGTGTATGAATGGTGACAGATGCACGTAAATATGTAGTTTTAGTGTTGATGCTGTGTTTATGTGTAAGCATTTTTATTCCAATTGCCACTGCAAGGGATGCTTTTGCTCCTTCATGGCTAAAAGAAGGTGCATACGTAAAATACGAACCCTCCAACATGGGTGCTTCTAATTTAGGTTTTGTGGGTTTTTTTGATTTATCTAATCCCAATTTTACTGGAACCAATTACGTGCTACCAGGTCAACAGGTAGACGCTGTTCTTGAGACTATTAGTTCTAGTTTAGTGTGGCGGTGTGTAAGTGTTAATGCCACTATGGCAAAGTTGCAGGTTACGCTTGACTACGTTGGAAAACTGGGTTTTCATAAGGAAAATTTAGAGTGGATTAATAATTCTTCTGAAGAGGTGTCTTTGCAGCGTACGGCTGAGGTTTATGTTGATCTCTATACTAGGGGCGTGTATAATGTTGATGGAGTGTACTTGGGCACAACGCATCTGTGGTTACCTGCAAACCTAAACAACAACCAAGAAGTAACCATATGGGAAGAAGACTCCAAAACAATCACAATACCAGTAATGGTTTCTGAACAAGGAAAACAATACACTTTCAAAACAGGTAATTACGTTACAATTAAGGATAACATTCTGACGCTCGCTGTATCTTATGATTTGGATACTGGTCTTGGTGTGGGTGCAAACGAAAGCGGTGGACAGGGATTTCAGTGGGATCCCATATTTGCAGCAGTCGGCATTGCTGACGGTACTGTTGGGGTGGTTTCTGAGACAAACATTAGCTTGGGACCTGAGCATTCAACAATATACTGGGACCGAATTCTATACTACGTCATAATTCCTGTAGCGATTATTCTGCTGGCTGCAACTTTAATAATTAAACGCAGGAGAAAGAAAAACTAAAAGGGGAGCTTTTGGTGGAAGAATCTGTTGTAGAAACATCTAATCTTGTGAAGACTTTTGGGAAAATACCTGCATTAAATGAGTTAACTATGGAAATTCCAAAAGGGATTTCTGGGTTTGTAGGAAAAAATGGCTCAGGCAAAACCACAACCATCGGTGTCCTCTTAGGATTAATTAAAGCCAACAAAGGCCAAGCCACAGTATTTGGCCTGGATTGCTGGAAAAAGTCTTTTGAAATAAGACAAAAACTAGGCGTTATGCATGAAACCAACGCCTACCCCGGCAGCTTCAGCGCCAGACGCTTCCTAACACACGTAGCAAAACTCTACGGCATAACCCAAATCGACCAAACCATCGACGAACTACTCAACGACGTAGACTTAACCAACGCACAAGATAAACCCATAAAAACTTACTCGGCAGGCATGTTCAAACGTCTAGGCTTAGCCCAAGCCCTAATAGGCAACCCAGAACTGGCAATACTTGACGAACCCACCGCAAACATCGACCCCCTGGGGCGAATCACACTCTTAGAAAAAATCAAAGAAATACACGCAAAACACGATACCAGTTTTCTCATATCCACCCACATACTAAGCGACCTAGAAAAAATATGCAACTACCTCGTCATAATCGACCAGGGAAAAACCGTAGACCAAGGATACATAAATAACCTAACAGGAAAGTATTCGGCTAGTATTTATAAAATCGAAGTATCAAACCCCCAACAATTCATAACAGCGCTCCAAAAACTAGAGGTAATTGACAAAGTCTGGATTGAAAACGGTAAAATATTCTGCAAAGTGAATGATACTGAAGTGTTTTATAGAGAAATTCCAAAAATTGCGTCCGAACAGAAACTGCAGCTAAAAAGTTTCCAGCAAACCCTAGGTTCACTTGAAGAAATCTACACCCAAACCGTTGGGGGAAAATGATGAATAAATCCCCAAAAGCTTTTTTTCGACTGGTTCTTTGGGAAATTGAAAACTCCCTAAGCCTGCCTGTACTTTCTTTGATTGTTGCATCAGCAATACTTGCGGTTCTAATTCAATCAACATCCATCACAGGATTCAGCCATAACTACCGCGATTTATCCACTGGTGCACGCACTATATTTCTTATTTTAACATTTGTTACCTGTACTTTGTTTTCACGCAGTTTTGCAGGTAGCTTTGGAAGAGGCGACCTGAAGAGAATGCTGTCTTATCCAGTTAAGCGCTGGCAAATTTTCATATCAAAAGTTTTGGCTCTTAATCTGATAATTTTTGGGGTTTATGCATCTGCGTACGCGATGAACCTTTACATTAACGCGGTAAGCTTGTTAGAGCCTATGTTTTATGTGTCTTTATTCGCCATATTTTTGCAGTTGCTGTTTGTGTGTGCTGTTTCAGTGGGTGTTTCTATGATATCTAAAAGTGAATTAATGTCTATTGTTGTTTCTTTTCTGCTGATTTTTGGGCTTGATGCGGCATTTGCTTTCGACTCATTCTATACATCTAATGGGCGATTCACCAATATTTTTGGGTACTTTGAACAAATAACCCACCCTGGCTCTCGTAGTGTCGCCCTTGCAACTGTTACGTTTGAGCAGTTCACGGGTTCAATAGTGTTTCCGCTCTTAACTGCTGTTGTTGTGCTGGGGATTGTTTTTGTCTATTTTACTCGTAAAATGGAGGTTGACTAATGATGAGAAACAAATCCCGACTGCTCGCAACAATTGGTCTACTACTCTTAGTCATTGGCTCCTCTTTTTTAGCAGGCACCATTTACCGAAGCACCTGGACTTCTAGCGGCCAGACAGGTGTTGGCTTGGGTAGCGATAGTCTTTCATTTACAGGGCCTTTTTCGTTATCACCACGTAATTATGAATTATCATTAAACTTAACTTATTATGATGCAATCCTTAACTTGGACCCCATTTCATCGGTGGATTTTTATCTTCTTGACTCTAAAGGCAGCGAGCTTTGGCTCTCAGAAAAAGTTATTGAACCCGTTTGGTCTGCTAAAAACGTCTCCCCTACAGACACCTTACGCATGCAAATCCCCCATAGAGGAGACTATTTCTTACTATTGATTAATCCTGACAATTCAAGCATAGCCGGGCATTTGTATCCAAAATTGTATGGGTATGAGAGTGATTTACTGTGGTTTTCAGTAACAACACTTGTTGCAGGTTTAGTTATTACTGTAGCTTCTAAGATAATGTTTCAAAGCAAAACCAAACAGCTATCCACTGCGGTAAAGTCAAAAAAAGATGACAATAGCAGTAGTGGCACCGTTTTGTTGTCTCAAAAAGTTGTGTCGAGTGCTTCTGCTAAAGGTGTGGGTGGGTCGAGGTTTGGGGGTCAGTTGCGTAGGCTTTTGGTTTGGGAGTTGGAGGAGTCTTTTGCGTTTCCTATGTTAGAAGTTATACTGGTGATTGCGGTTTTTACGGTTTTAACTCCTGCCATTATTGAGTTTTCGCCAGTGTCTAGTTACGTTAATCTTACTGCGGGGATTCAACCAATTTTCCTTTTTCTTATATTTATAGCAGGTGTCCTGTTTTGCCATAGTTACGCGGGCGGCATTGCTAAGGGAGAGACAAAAATGATTCTTTCCTATCCAGTGCAGCGAAGTAAACTGTTTTTGGCAAAATTCCTAGCCCTATTTACTGTCCTTGCTCTTGTTTATATTGGTGTGTTTGCGCTACAGATTCCTCTTTTAGCCCTTAATCCTTTTGAGCCAATGTTTTATGCTTCATTACTACTTGTGCTTCTTCAACTTTTACTAGTTTGCACCATATCGACTGCTTTGTCGGTGGTTACAAAAAATGAGGTAATCTCAATTTTAGCCTCTGCACTTCTGCTTTTTGGCATTGAAAGCATTGCTTCCAGCGGAAGTCTTGTTACTTTCACAGGCCGATTTACAACTGGGTTCACTTTTGTTAGCGAGTACGTTCATGGCAGTTTATCTTCTACACCGTTGATTGATGGACTGTTTAGCGTTTTTGCTGTTGGAGGTATTTCGGTTTTGTTGCTTGTTCTTTCATACGTTTATTTTACACGTAAAATGGAGATCGACTAAAGGAGGATACGGTTGCGATGAAAAAAAGTTTGAGGTTGGGTCTGGTTGTTTTCTTGGTCGGTCTGTCTCTTTTGGCTGTTACCTTAGTTAGAGTTAATTCGGTGCCTAAGATTATGAATTTTGGTAATGAGGTAGAGGGGGATACTAGCGGGTGGGTTTTGTACCCCGATTTTTTAATGTTTGATCGAGAATTTAGTGTTAATATTAAGGCGAATAATACTGTTAAAGTATATATTTTGGATGAGGCGGCTGTAAAACAGTGGAATATTGACAAGTCAGTTAATGCTGCGTGGACCTATGAGGATGTTGTGGAGGGTGTTTTTAGTGAGCAACCTAATGGTAGGGGTGGTTATGCTGTTTTGGTTTATTTACCAGAGGATAGTGATACTACTATTAAGGTGTCTTTGGCTTTTTCTGGTTTTGAAAAAGACCTGTTGATGTTCTCATTAGCGATAGTTGGTGTGGGTATTCTTTCATTAGTTGCGCTGTTAATTATTAATCTAAGAAAACGAAAACAATATGAAAGGACCAAATCTGAGGATAAAGTTATGACATCTAGAATTAAATAATTTGTTTGGTCCTTAAGAATTTTTGTCAAGATAGTAAAACATCATACTGCTTACAGGTAGTATGTGTAATGACTCATAGTGCTGAAGAATACATTTTCAAAGAATAGCTCTACATAGTCGCTTCTTGAGCGTTTCTGTTTTTTAGCCTCTTGGTCTATTCTAGCGAGAATACGGTTAGATAGGGCTATACTGACTGGATGCTTTCTCATCACTCAACCCATCGCAGAGTCAATGTTTAACAATTGTTGTTAAGAGCTAATAAAGCTTAACAACAGCCTTTTTCAGCAAAAGAAGCCTATTTGGCAGTGTGGCAATTCGGGGAAAAGCAGCAGGCACACCACCAACCCCCCGATTTGCCGCTTGCCGTTTTTACCCCGAGTTGACCCAAAACAAGGTTTGAACCAAGTATGTCACAGGAAACCTGCACCAACTGTAAAAGGGTCAAAGAGCATATAGCAACAGTTCTTCCCTTCCAAGTTTTAGAAAAAATTACAGATAAGCCCCTGCGCATTCGAGGCGTGGCTATGTGCACGGGCATGAGCCGAAACCACAACATCTACACCCAAGAAGAACTGCAGGCCTTCTCAAACAAACTAACCGATGCGCCCGTCTACATCGAACATGTGGCAGTACCCAACGCTGTTGGCAAGGTCACTAAGACGGATTGGGATGGTCACAACCTGTGGTATGAAGCGGAGATTTACGATGAGGAAACCGCTGAGAAAATCTCCAAAGGTCTAGTCCAGCATGTTAGCGTTGGAGCAGACTATGAAGCGGTCGATTTAGTAGACGGCAAGGTTCCCCACGGACTGCATAACGCCGAGTTAAGCCTTGTAGCAGTTCCCGGTATCCCACAAACCAACGTGCAAGTTATTGAAAAGCTTGAGGACAAGCAGCTTCACGAAAAACTATCCCAAACAGAGGATAAACTAGCTGAAGCAGAAAAAACCATTGAGGATTTACGCAAACAGTTGCCTGATGCTGGTTTGCTCAAGAATTCTCCTAAAGTGATAGCGGTCTTGGAAGCTGCTAAAATGGTTGAAGCCGTGTTGCCTTCACCGATGGTTCAGCGGAGTTGGAGTCTTGGACCGCAACGCATGTGCCAAGAACTTCGCCGAGTAGTCAAACAGCTAGAGCAGAAAGCCGGAGGCGGCTAGCTGTGTTTACGCTCATTTCTATGAGGAAGAGTACCAAAGGACGAACTTTGGGAAATTCAAAGGTTGAAAACGAATTGATTAGATGACTGATAAGACAGGCAAAGCTTGGATGGCTGTTGGAGAAACCGACGACCCAAACGCCCAAATCGAATCTTATGAAGCTGAAGCGGCAGTTACCAAAGGCTCACCCGTCTACCTAAGCAACGACGACAAAGTCTCACCCAGCCCAGGCGGAGACATGGCCATAGGCATAGCAGTCAAAACCGTAGCCATAGGGGAAATGTGCCCGGTCCTAAAGAAGGGCAGAGTCAAAGTCACTGCAAATGGTTCAATAGCCCGTGGATACGGCGTATGCAGTGCAGGCGCAAACAAAGTAACCCAACTCGTAGACCAGCCCATTGATGAAGGCGGCACAGCAACCTACACCATATTCTACAACCGCAAACTCGGCACAGCATTAGAGTCAGCAGTAGCAGATGGCGACTTGATTTTCATTGACGTGGAGAAGTGACAGCTTTGAAACCTAGACTTTTTGAGGCTTTGATGACTAAGCAATGCGACCAGCGGGAACTCTACGAGAAACTAAAGCAGAAAACCGAACACCCCTTCCTCAAACGCTACGTGCAGATGGGAGTCAAAGAAGGCTTCTTTAGCGACATGGCAAACGCCCTTGGCAAAATGCACGACACCATGGTAGACGCCGCATGGCCAGAACTCATCGGCAGAAACATAATCACCGTCATGCCAACCAGCGAAGCGATGGAGCGCTTTCCACTCGATGCGGGAGCAGTCGGCTACCGCTACGCAGAAGGCACAGTCACAAGACTGAGCGCAAAGAAAGCCTCCACAGTAGACATCTACACCAACCAACTAGCCGAATCCGCAGACGAGTGGACCCGTGAATACCTCGAAGATGCCACTTGGAATGTGATGAGCAAAGCAGTCGATAACGTAGGCAGAGCGCTAGGACAAAATGAAACCCAAGCCATTCTTGACCTATACGCTGCAGTTCAGGCAGATGATTTGGCAACTGGCGCAGAACTGGCAGGCGGCGGTGCCGTGGCTGGGTGGGCGTCTTTGTTGAGTCTGCATGAAGCAATCCGAAGAGAAAACTGGCGACCCAACATTCTTGCCATAAACGAGATGCAACTGCACCAACTCCTCAACGATGACAAATTCGTCAAATCCGTCTACCTGCCAAGCAGTGAGACCGACATTGCACAGGGCACTATCGGCAGCGTATTGGGCATGACTGTGCAGTCGAGCACTCTGGTGCCAAACGGAACGATGTATGCAATTGACACCCGTGTGGCGTCAGTTATGCTTCTACGCCGAGACGTTACGGTGGAAGATTGGGAAGACGTCAAAAACGGCAAGTACGGCGTGCGTGGAACCACAAGGTTTGGCGCTGGCATCTTACGCTCCAAAGCTATTGCCCGAATGACCAACGTAAAACAAACCATGACCTAAACAGTGCATGGATATGTTGCAGCTATTTTCCCCATTTTTTGGCTAACAAAAACTTGAAGTTGGAATGTCATGAGTAAAGTCGTTAAAAAAATTCGTGAAGTGCTCTCTTATGCGCCTGCTTCCGGCGTGGCATCACCAAATGCAAGGGTATTCTTTGACACATCAGACATCCCGCTAGCCGATGTCATGAAACTGTACGAGCGAGACCCAACATGCAAAGCAAGCGTGGACCTGCTGGCGGCTTCTACGGTTGGCATGGGCTTCTACACCACAGCCGACGAAAAATATGAGAAAGCAACAGAAGCCAAAGCTACCGTCGATAGGTTCTGCGAAGACATCAACCTAGACGGCTTACTCAACGACATGGCTAAGCCCCTTATTGGTTGTGGAAACGATTTCTGGCTCAAACTAACACCCGAAAAACTCACTGATACCCTGCGGATGCCCATAGATGCGGTTCAGCGTATTGGGCTTAGCAGTGTTCCCACCCTAAAACTGCCCTACAAAGTCACAAGCTACCAACTCAAAAACACCTACACAAACAACACAGGAAACGAGCTCAAACCCCAAGCTGTCCTCCACTGGCGACTGTGCAGTGATGTACCTTCAGGTTTTGGCATTGGACTCTTACAGGTGCTTTTGCATACGTTGACGCTTGAGAGGGATAAGCGTCCAGCGTATGCTTGGATGAAGGCAAAAATCGAGCGCATCATGCCTCGCATCTTTGAGAAATACGCCGGACCAGACGTCTTGGCGTATCTTGAAAAGGCTGACCCTGCAACCATAAAACAGTTCGAAGCCGCAATCAAAAACCGACCAGAAGAGGGCGCTTGGCTATTCTACAACAAACCCTGCGAAGTCAAACCCGTAACCATAGACCCAAGAGCACAAGGATTCGTTTTCTATATCGACCACATAGTTAACCAGTTCTATCTTGGATGCGAAACCCCGCTACCAAGACTCTTCAGCACACCTGGCTTTACTGAAGCTTCGGCTAGGGCGGCTTTAGACCTCCAAGACATGCTCATAAAACCAGTACAGCGCTACGTCAAACGCCAAGTCGAACGGGAAATATTCTCAGCCATTGTTGCCCAAGCTGGTTATGATGCGGCTAAAGCTAAGGTTAGGCTGAATTTTGGGAGCCCCGAAACCCCAGAACTAAAGCCTGCTGACCTCATTAAAGCCGCTGAGCAGGGGCTGATTCGAAGCGAGGAATTTCGCAAGAACGCCGTCAAGTTTGGCTGGGAACTCTGGGACACAGACACAACAACTACAACCAAGGAGACGCCGAAATGACAAGCGTAACCGCCGAAGACATAAGAGACGTCTTGCACCTAGGCGACGCAGACATTGCCGACGTCAAGATTTTGAAGATGGTTAAACGTGCACAGGTCACTTTATCGCTGGAGCTCTCTCAACCTATAGATGCTTTAAACTGTACCGACGCCCAAAAAGAGGCGATAACGCTTTTGGCGGCAATTTATGCGATTTGTTATCTGACTGGCGGCTCATCAGTCGGCTTAAACTTCAGCATCGGCGACCTAACCACCTCAACAGCTTCTTCTTTGCCAAGCTTGGACGTGTTGCAGTCGGAATTTAGCCGTATTCTTGACAGCCTAAAAACGCCTTACATAGGGAGGGCTTAAGCTTGGGCACTGTTCCCGAAGCCTACTATCAGTTCGTCATGGACTATGCACCCTACGTTTATGTGATAGCGCCAGATACACCAGACCCAGCTTATGGGCAAGGTGTCTTAGCGGCTAGCTTCGCCATAGATTTTCTCCATGACTCATACTCTGCCCCACAGTTTGAAAACAGAAAAGCCGCAATCTATAGCAAGATTGTAAGCTTAGCCGATTGGGTTCTAACCCAGCAATGCACCGACCCAGCAAGAAAAGCCTATGGCGGTTTCAAAAGCGCAGAAGAAAGCGCCTACTACTACAGCGTTGACGCTTGCAGAGTCATTCCGTCTCTGCTAAGAGCCTATGAACTCACAAACGATAACCGCTACTTAGAGGCTGCAAAGCTAGCCGCTGGAACATTCCTCAAGACGGCACAGGACCAGCAGGCCTACGGAGGCTTTGCAAGAGCTGTCACATTTGAGGATACTTGGCTTCTCCAACTAGACATCGAATGCCTCTATGGATTAATCGGCTTAAAGATGCTAGCCGAAACCTACGACACCCCAAACGCATCAACCTATCAGAGCATCATGAGCAAAGCCACAGGTTTTCTAAGGGTAGGTTTTGAAAATCTTTGGCTGAACTTTGAGCCTGCAGATGGCAAATGGCACCGAGTCGGCTTAAGCGAGAACGAGGTCTACGATGACCCCTTCGCCTACGCATTGGTAGGCTTGTATGAGGTTGAAGGTTGGAGTGTTAGCTGCCAAAAAGTCTACAACAGCCTAAACAACATCAGAGCCAGCGCAAAGTACCCAGCCTATGACCCTGCAGTCTGCTGGGCAGGCTACATAAACGTGGTCAGCAGGTTCGTTGCATGTGATTATTATGATGCAGTCACAAGCGGCATACTTTGGAGAATCCGCAGAAACCACGACCAACCCAGCTTAGAGCTAAGCGTTAAAGTCATTGGCAAGCACAGCGGGGACTTCATGTTCTGGGGTGCCAAACATGCAGACTATAGCTATGTGGAAAACAAGAAGGCTATGGTTACGGTCTGCTGGCTAGCACAGTTGTTCCTCCACTATGAAGAACCCACAACCCAGTTTACGAGGATTCTAAGGAGCAAGGGCGAAGCGGTAACGCTTTATCCAATCAGAGAAGCCGCCGCCACCGTAACCTATGGTGAACCGTTGGATTTGCTGGCGGTTGTCTCTTCAATCAAAGCTGAACAGGTAATGCTCGAAGCGGGCTACTACCTCAATGACTACTTGGCATTCTACACGTTTCTGCCAGTCCGAGTGCATGACAAACTTAGACGTCACGGCGAAGATTACGAGGTCCAGACGGTAACACCGTTCACGTTTGCGAATCAGCGTCTGTACTTCAAAAGCATGGCTAGGAGGCTGATTTCTAGTTGAGCGAATCCGAGAACCCAGTCGTAACAGTTCTGCGGCTGATTGAGTCACGCCTTAGAGTTGTCAAGGACGATGCTGGCTTAGCCCGTGTCTTGTGTTCTCAAGCCAACTATGATCGGGAGTTGCTCAAAGACTACGACGCCCAAATCACCGTTTCTAAAACCTCTGAACCCTGCCAAGCACAGAAGCACACCCTAGACGGAAAGCTAAGACGCCGCATCTACACCCTGAGAGCAACTATAACAACCGTTGACAAGCCATCTCCGAGCGCTGACGTTGGCAGAGTCATGCGAGATAAGGTGCTTGAGCAGCTTCTGTTAATTGTTCCCGAAAACCGCAATCTGCCTTACCGAACCATCTATAACTTTTACCCACTAGACGCCACGTCAGAAACTCACAAGGTCTTTGATGCAGTAGCTGCAACCGAGCTTGAGCCGTCAAACCCTGCATGGATAGAACTGTCAAATCCCCAGTACGCTAATCTTTGGGGAAGCGATGATGCAAGGCACTCTAAGAGCGCAAGCGGCAATGGGGAGTTTGCGTTTATGCTTTTCCGCTTCAAAATCGGCGCTAAAGCTGGCGAAACCCGCAATGAGCCAAGAAAACAGTGCCTTAAACGCATTTTATTGTCATTTGAAGGTTTCGGGGTAGCCCCACAGGGAAACGGTGTAACCCTCAAGGTATGGAACAACAGCTTAGCCGTTTGGAGTAATACACAAAGCGGCAGTTCGGGAACAGAAGAAACCCTAAACATCAACATCACAGAAAACCCCGCCGACTATGTCGATGCCAACGGCTACCTCTACCTAATGGCAAGGACAGTTAACCCGTCTGACGGGGTTTCGCCTGCCATTTTGTACTGTGATTTTGTGCAGGCAACCGTTGACGTGCGAGGCGTCACTTTCTGCGATGTTCACAGTTACCGAGACGTCGATGTCGTGGACGTAAAACCGTTCCTCTACAAAGAAGAAATCCAAATCGTGGCTTGGCTCTTTGAGTCCATAGCCATCTCATAGTCACAGGTGAAAAAACAAGATGGTAGACACCTATCATAGCGACCAAGAAAAGTTCTACTATGCTCCAGAGGGCACCTTTGGCGTCGTTCCAGCTAATCCGCCGATGCTGGGACACTCCTGCAGCAACCTGGACCCCGACATAAACCCCAACAACATCCGAATCCCCGGCACAGGCTCAGTTGACGTTGTTTCTCTGAAACGTGGCTTAAGACAACCACTACTAAAAATCAAGTACCCAATTCCCTCCGACGCCCCAATAAACTTGCTCCAGTATGTCAAGCAAGAACTAAACTCTAGCCTATCTCTGCAAGTTTTCTATTACAAAGACCAGTTCGCCTTTGCAACCGATATTATAAGCCTACTCTACAAAGGCGCACGCTTCAACAAAGCCACCTTAACTTGCGACATAGACGGCCTCTTAGAGTGTGAAGCCGAGTTTCCAGCCCAAGACGTCGAGGTCACGGTAGCCAAGATTACAGGGGCAACCTACACCGAATATGCTGGTGCTGTTTCTGGCAGTGAGAGCTATATTAGAATTGGCGGTGTTTCCTGTGAGCGGGTTACTTCTTGGAAGTTGCAAATTGATAACTCTTGCAAGGCTGTTCCGGTCATAAGGTCGGTTAACGGGCACTTGGCAAAGTATCTCACTTGGGGTAAGCGGCTTTTGACTGGCGAGCTCAATTTTGAGTTTGAAAGTAAACAAGAAGCAGACGAAATCTTGGCTGATATGGAGCATTCTAGCTTGGAGTTTGGGCTTGGGGGAGCTAACAAAGTCAGCGTAGAGTATGCTAAATGGGATGAGTTTAGTTTGAGCGGTAAATCTGAAGACCTGATTTATGCCAAGGTTCCTTTCGCGGCTAGAGGACCGCTCAGCATCTCATAGTCACGGAGGATAAACAGTGAAAACCGAAAAACTTGAAATTGATGGGCGCTTTGGCGAAGAATACCAAGGCACCTACACCTTTGCCGAAATCACATGGGCTAAAAGAAACCGCATCATCCAAAAACACACCCGATACAACAAGCTAAGCGGTGATGTGGAAAACAGCGATTTCATAGCCATACAAGCAGAAACCATTCTGGCTAGCATGCATGGCCAACCCCAAAGCCACCCTATAACCCTTGAAAAACTGCTGGGTGAAGAAGACGGCATACCCATTGAGTTGGGGGAGCTTTTCTCGAAGGTAGTCAACAAGTTAAACGGTATGTCAAGGGAGGATTTGCATTTTTTACTAGAGCAGTTAGACGGGGAAAGCCGCACAGCGCTCTTGTCGAGTTTCGGCTATGTCAAACCTTCGGATGGACACCAACAGAGCTTGCCAAACAACCAGCAAGGACAGTGCAGGAGTTCTGCCACATCCTAAACGTGATGGACGAAATGGCAGAGGAAGAAAAACGAAAAGCGGAGCGTGAAGCAAGACGGCGGTAGAAGTAACCTGCGACATAGATGGTGTAGAAGAATTCAAGGCTGCTATGCAGCGATTTGACAGCGGTATGCAACGTCGTGTTCATAGGCAGTTGGTTAGTTGGGCTGCCGACGTCAAAGCCTCGGCTAGAAAGCTTGTTCCCATCAGAACGGGCTATTTGCAGAGCACTATCTATGCTAAAATCAGCGAATGGGTGGCTGAAATTGGGGCTGATGCTACCTACGCCCTATTTGTAGAATTAGGCACCAAGTACATGCAAGCCCAACCATACCTCTACCCTGCCATCCAAGAACACCTGCCCCAACTCGAAGCCATCATAACCTCAGCCATCGAGCAAGCCAAAACGGAGGCGGGACTAACCTGAGTTTTCGGGATATAGCGGTTACTGTTCGGGCGGTGAATCGGGCTTCAAACGAGTTCAGCCGAATACAAACCGACGCTGAAGCCTTAGCGGCTAGGGTTAAGAGTTTAGGCTCTGCCATGGCGGGCATTGGCGCTGCAGGCACGGCTATTGGTTATGTTGCTAATCAGTTTGGTTTGCTGGATGATGCGCAAACAAAGGTTTTCACGAGCGCCATGATGGTTGTCTCAGTCATGGGCTTGTTTTTGCGCACCAGCGCAGGCTTAGCCGTAGCTCAAAAGGTCTATTCTGCCGCCTGCTGGATCGCAACTGCGGCACAAAACGCCCTAAATATCAGTTACGGAACTTTCTTGGCTTTAACTGGCGTGGGTGTCGCTGTTATAGCGGCTGCTGCAGTTGCAATGTACAGCTTTGCCAACAGCATGAATACAGCCACGGCAAGCATGCAGAACTTTAACTCCACAGCTAGCCAAACCTCCACTGCTACACGGGGCATCGTGCGGTCCGGTGACATGGCGATCTATCGCCAAGGAGTCGAGGACACATGAGCGAACCCGCCTCTCCATCCATCACTCTCTACTCCGGAGTAACAGGCGGCCCAATAAATCAGACCGACATTCAGGAGCTAAGTGTGCATTTGGGTGGAACCGAGGAAGTCAGCAGCTTTGCCTATCGCCTTCAAAACTGGAACGGCAAATACAGCCCTAATGGTTCTCCGATTGCCTTGGGTGAGGATGGCTATATTATGATGGGTCGGGGCGTTAATTGTCCTCAGCTCATCACCACCCGAAATGAGAACATGAGGTTCCAGTCAAACCCTGTGGAGCATTATGTTACTGTTTTTGGCCGTGATTGGGGTGAGCGGTTATTCCGAGAATACGTCACCGAAGGCTACGCCCTCATGAAAGGCGAGGACATAGTCAAGCACCTTCTTGACTATCATTCAGGCCTTCCGCATGTAAGGGGAGGCGTTGAACTCGTTGAAAACACTGACACAACCTTCACCCGCCTCGACTATGAGAATAAGCAGGCTTGGGAAATCCTAAAACAAATCGCTCATGACAGTGACAAAGCAGGCGCCATCGGATATGATTTCAGGGTAGCACCAGATGGCCGCTTTGAATTCTTCCACAGAGGCGCAAAAACAAGCTCAGTTAGTCTTAGTGAGCGCATAGAGGAGGCAGAAACGGAGTCGGATATTCTCTCTGTTAGAAACAAAGTCACCATTTACGGGGCTGCCGCCAAAAGCACACCCATAGACGTTGACCAAACAGTCGAAAGCCTCAACCCAGCCAGCGGTTACTGGACAGGATACGGCGGCTCCCTCTCTTTGGATGGCACTAAAAGATTTGGTTCTGCTGTCTCAAGCGTCAAGAACACCACGGGCGCAGCTTACAATGCCGTGAGCATCTTCTATTTCACTGCGACGGTAAACGGCAATATGTATCCTAAGCTGTTCTTGGCTTTGCTTCGAGATGACCATGTTAAATCTGATGGCTTTTTGGTAATTCTGCATGATTCCTCGTCACGGGTCTGTGGGCGTAATCTCTCAACCGTCAACAGTGTATCGGCAAGTAACGATTGGTCAACGTTTCAGCTAGAGGTGGGCGTTAACCATGCACCAGACTGGGCCGCTCCTGCAGACTTTGACTGGGACAACATCCGCACTGTAACCGTCACGGCTTATCTGGTTACTCCTGGTGTGAGTGGTCAAGTGTGGCATGGTCAACTCTACTTCACAGGTGCAAGGTATAGCAATATGCAGACCGATGCCGCAAGCATTGCCAATTATGGCGAACGTCAGTACGTTGACATCGTCGAGGACCTCTACAGCGACAACGAATGTATGCTTAGAGCCAAATCAATTCTGAGCTATAAGAAGCAGGCTAAAACTTCGCTGGTTGTAAGAAGCAGTGTTCTTGATTATGGTATTTCGCCCATTTTGCCCGGTGACATGATTGCAGTAACTCTGCCAAACGAAAGCATCGCCTCTGTGAGTTTCCTTGTTAAAAGTGTAGACTATCACTTTGCGGCAGAAAATAACATTCTAGATGTTGCTCTCAATCTGGGTTATCAGAAGCAGATGATGGCTGACTGGATTTATGCCTTGAGAGCCAGAACGGACGCTCTAAACAACTACAAGGCAAGACGCTAAAGGTGACCTCAAAATGAATAAACAAATCCTAAAACAGTTTGAAAACATCAAACCCGGCGATCTGATCGCCATAGACTGGTGCGACGCCTCAGTAGGTAAAAGCAGCGGGTCAGGCATGACCATCGATGTACCCGTAAAAAGCTGGGGCGTATTCGTCGGCTTGATAGGCGATAGGGTTAAGCATATTGTGATTGCACAGAACAGCTTCCGCTATGCCGATGGCTTATTCGATTTGGACTACACTGCCATACCTATCGGGTGGGCACTGGGACTGACAGTTTTAATCAAAGAGCACATTCCAACCGAGTCAGCTAGCAGGCTTGTCAACAGTTTCATGCTGGGCGGGCACCGTTCAATGAACCGTCCGAGAACTTTTCGAAGAGCACTTGCGCAGAGGAGGTTGAGCATAGATGGCAGACCCAATTAAACGAGCACTAACCAGAAGACGCTTTGAAAGAGGCCGCCTCATTGTTGAAGAACCCACTGCAAAGCTTGTGTTGGGCGTCAAATTTGCCATAGGCATGACTGCGTTTATGTCGGCTCTTGAGTTAGCGCACTTAGCCATCTTGCACACATGGAACGCTGAGATTTTCGCTTCAATCACCGGACTAAGCGGCACAGTAATAGGATTGTTTGTGGGGCAAAAAACATGACCACTGGTAGAATGCAGAAAAAAAGAAACTTTATTTTTATACATGCTACCTACTACCGCACCTTCGCCAGAATAACAAGAAAACTAAAAGCAGAGGACTTTCTCAACGCCGACTCCTTCAAAACCCGTGATGAGGTCATGCGGATTTTCGCCGCTGAATGCTATGAGCTGGCAGAAGAATTTGCTAAACAGAACAAACAGAACCTATCCTTGCAGTATGCCAAGTTATCTGCTAAGATGCTGGGGCTAAGCCTTCGTCCTAAGAAGCTCAGTGACTTGGATGAGATTAAGCGGGTTTTAGCCGAACTCAAAGCACAGGAAAAGACCGAGTAAATGAGCTACCACACGGTTCCCGGCAGCATTTCTGGCATCTGGCGTGAGATTGAGAAAATACAGGCAGTTAGGGTTTCGGAAGAGGATAACCGCAAAGTTCGGTTTTGCGCTAAGGTTTTGGCTGAGCTAAGCGGGCAGAAAGTTGATGTAGTTTTTCGCAGAATCAAGCCCCGCTCCGAAGAGGACCTTGGCAACATTAGAATGCTGTTTGCTAAGTGTCAGGGGCACAGTTTAGAAGAGTTGGGGGAAGACCCTTTGTTTTCTGAGGTGTTTATGAATTTTCACCCCAAAAACTACCAGATAAAATTCCTAATCAGCCAAGCTAAACAGGAAACGATGCTCTGGACACGGCAGGGCGGCAAAACAACTTCTGAAGGCGTGAAGTTCTTTAAGCGGCGGGTTCGACGCCCAGGTACACAAGCAACAGTTACCGCACCTGGCCTGCGGCAGTCTAAGCTTGTCATCGAAAAGCTCTCCGACACTATCTACAACATGGATCCCGTTGCCAGAAAAGCGTGGGTTGAAAAAGTCTTAAGAACCGCCATTCGACTGCATAACCGCTCTAAGCTTAAGGCGTTTCCTTTTAGCTTAGATAAGCTTCGGGGTGAAACCAGCGATGACGTGATTATTGCGGAGGCGGCTTTCATTAAGGAGTTGGAAGAGTTGGTGCAAGGTACTTTGATGCCTCAGATGGCTACCCGCTGGGACAAAGGCTCAATCATCTGCCTTGACAGCACGCCTTGGGATAAGAAGAGCTATTACTACAAAACCTTGAACGTTCCCGAAGTAGCCCAGTTCTGGACACCTTTTATAGCCGACTATCGCCAAGCCGTTGATGAGGGCTTGATTTCTAAAGAATTCATCGAGTTACAGAAGCGCCAGCTTGACCCTGACCGTTTCAGCCGAGAATACGAGTTGCAGTTCACCGAGGACCATGGGCGCTGGCTAAGCCAAGAATTAATCACTGCCTGCGTAGACCATAGCATAGTTGAGCCGTGGCTTTTTGAGGATTCTTTTAAGGACTTAGACTTCTGTGCGGGTTTGGATGTTGGTCAGCAGAACGATAACGCAGCTCTAAGCGTAATTGAGTTGCAGGGTGAAGTTCGGATTTTGCGTTATAGTTACTTGTTTCCTTTGGGCACGCCCTATGATGTGCTTACGGCGCATCTTAAGGTGATGACGGACCGCTGGCAAATCCGAAGAACCCTAGTTGATGCCACTAACGAGCGGGCGCTAGCCGAAACCATGACTAAGGAAATAGACGGCGTTGAAGGCGTCGCTTTTACCCAGCCGTGGAAACAAAAAGCGGCTGGTTTTCTTAAGCAGTTGATGAGTAAGAAGCAGTTCAGGTATTATTTTGACCCTGAAGTGGTGGCTGGCTTGGCTGTGGAGCAGTTTGAGGCGCTAACAGGCAAACCAAAAGCGGAAGGTCAAGAGGAAGATAGCAAGGAGCAGGGTGAACTTGAGGGGAATATTCGGTTTTATCATGCTCCGGGTACGCATGATGACCGTTTCTGGTCTATCTGCTTAGCCGTTGCCGCTTCCATGGAAGAAGAGCCTGAACCGTTCTTAGCAGTAATTCCAAGGTGACTAAAAGTGAGACATCGAGATTTCCGTATAAGGCAATTGCGCCGAATCTACAACAAGGCAGAGGATAAATTTTCCTTCAACATCTGCTATGAAACCCACACCAAAGTTACGCCTAGAAGTTTGGTTGTGGCTGAAGCTTTTGGGTTAGGCATCGATGAAGCTCAGAAGTTCAAGGTTCTGGATGCCTCGTTAAAGATTGGACCGCAAGACATTGTCTACATCACGGGCGATAGTGGGAGCGGTAAGAGCGTTTTGCTACGGGCAATCAGGGCAGATTTAGGTGATGAAGCTATTGACCTCTCAGAAGTCGCAGTGGACACAGAAAAACCTCTAATCGAGACTGTCGGTGCTACAGTGGAAGAAGGCTTGGAACTATTAAGCAAGGTTGGCTTAAACGATGCCTTCCTTTTCCTGCGCACGTACAGCCAATTGAGTGATGGTCAGAAGTACCGTTACCGAATAGCCAAGTTAATCGAGAGCGGCAAGCAGTGGTGGCTAATGGACGAGTTCGCCGCCTGTCTAGACCGAGACACAGCCAAAATTATAGCCTACAACCTACAGAAAATTGCTCGACAGCAAGGCAAAGCAGTCATAGCCGCCACAACGCATGGTGATCTACTGGAGGACCTAAAGCCAAGCGTGCTTGTGCATAAGCGGTTTGGGGAAGAAATCCAAATCAACTACTACCCAAACGAGCCAGCATCTGAATGCAGCTTTATCCAAGAAATGAGAGTTGAAGAAGGAAACAAACAAGACTGGCAAAAGCTTAGTCCCTTCCATTATCGAGGACATAAGGTTGCGGTTCCCAGAAAAATCTATCGACTAGTAAGAAAAGATGAGCTCTGCGGCGTCATAGTTTACAGTTACCCGCCGCCAGCCTGCTATGGCAGGCGTCTTGCGCTCCCAAGAATGCCAATCCAAGAGCTAAACAAAAAACTAAGCATCATCAACCGAGTAGTCATCCACCCAAAATACCGAACCATCGGTTTAGGTGCCAAGCTGATTAGTGAAACCCTTCCATTAGTGGGAACTCCTTATGTTGAATTGATTGCTGTTATGGCAAAGTATTCTCCATTCGCAGAGAAAGCAGGCATGCAGAAGATAGCACAGCAACAATCGGTGAATAGCGTTTTGAGGGTTTCAAAGGTGCTCTTAGAGCTTGGTTTCGACTTGCACCTTCTGGGCAGTGAGCATTATATTCAGGGAAAACTTGAGGAAATAGGTTTAGAGCAGATTGAGAAGCTCAAGTTAGCAATTATTAGAAGCCAGCATCCAAGATTCAAAAAGGAGTTTGCCGCCAGTCGGCATCAACCATTCGGCAAGACATCTGACTATATAAGTTCCCTAAGAAGCGCTGACAACGCCAAGCTGTCCAAGATAATTAAGCTTGTTGGAATGCTGCTTCAGACAAAGGTTTACTTGTTTTGGGCTAGCGATTAATCCTTTCTCAGGTTGATGCTCCTTTAGTTCTCACATCAGAGCATATTATTCGCTATTCATCTACTGTTCATTTTGTGCGATTTTCTTCCTAAGTATAGTACAGTCGCTGATAATGACACTGCTATGACGGCAATAACTATGAACGGTAAAGGATTAGACGTCAGTATACTACTGGTATTTGTAGTTGGTATAGGTGTTTCTGTTTGGGTGTCTTCGGGTTTTTGGGCTGTTATGGGGGGCGACGTTGCAGTGCCGTTAGGGATGTCATCAGGTAATCCAAAGGGATTTTGTGCGGGAACATAGTCATAATCTACTGTGAACTCTATTGTCTTGGACATTTCTTTGCCGTCGGCGGCATGAGAGTACACCGTAAGTGTATGCTTGCCTTCAGATACATTATCAATTGTGGTGTTTATGCTAAAACCGTTTCCTTTTGCCATAACGCCTTTTTCGGTCGTCCAATAGGCTAGGTTGTCTTCTCTTGTTAGGTTGGTGAGAGTGACGTTGGCTTTTCCATCCAAGCAGTAACTGATGGAGGTTATGTCACTGGACTCCCCTGGTTGGGCATTGACCCTAACATAGAACTGAATAGAGGATTCACTATAGACTTTGGGGGATGAGATTGGAGAAAAGATTTCTATTGATGGAGGCGGCAGATAATTTGCACTTGCTAAATCAGGTAGCAAGAAAGTCACTGTTGAAATCGTAAGCGTTAAAAGGGCAATTAACGCCAAACTTTTCCGTGACATTATTATATCACCAAAAGGACGCATGAATTTTCTTATTTATAAATTTTTTCGTCAAACTTTCTTGACTAACAACCTGCTTGGTGGATAGGGACAAAGAAGACGTTAAACACGATTTTTTAGGGGCTGTTCCTCGCTTGGAACAAAGTGTTCCTTAATTAGAATTAAATAAGCCTTTTTTTATAAAAGTATTAGGTGCTAAGATTGAAAAATATGGCAATCTGGCTTGCTCTACTTGTATTAGGTCTCTCAGCCACTTTATCGATTGAGACCCAAACTACGGTTGCACAACATACCCCTGAGGGTAAAGCATTCATCCTTGTATCACCTATCAACATCACTTCACCCTCCAACATGACATCTATTTCTCAACCTCTAACCCTTAACTTTTCAGTCAAGAGTTTTCTTAAACCAGAGCAATCGGATATAGAGTTTGCTTACAGCATTGATGGAGAAAAAAATACAACCCTATGCATCGAAGTAACTCCAGTACCGCTAGAGTATACGGATACTGATGGTAAAACCGCTATCTCGATATTTTCCTATCACTTAATTAGTGGATATACAACTCTACCCAACATGTCTATTGGACCCCACAATATCACTGTTTATGCTAGATATGAATTTCCAAGCTCTAACAATAATATCGGGCTAGACAGCAGTACAATACATTTTAACGTAGATGGCGAAAATATAACTGATAACACTGATGCCAAAATAGACGATAAAAAAGAGACGACAGGCTCTGAAATGTCATTAGATTTAGCGTTATTTCCTTATGTCGTTGCAGTGGTTTTAACACTTGGCATAGTGGCTGTCGGCGTGTTTTTTATTAAATCAAAAGCTAAGAATAAATTCGATAAGTAAGATAGGGCAACAGAAAGCACGTTTATTTAGCGTTGTCAATGACAATTATGCACCTGCTTTTTAGATACTTAGAAAATCATAGCCTCGTGCTTTGTAGCTAAGTCCTATTTCATTTTTTCTTATACTGCGACAAGATAGAGTCAGGGCAGAAGAAAGCATCCGTTAGTTAATGTTGCTGTTGCTGGGATATGCCGTCGTGGAAGATATTTGTTGACTCTTTCTCGCTCAAACTTTAAATAAAAGTAAACAAATTATTATTTAATGATTGGTGTGTTGATTTGGTATCCTGCACTCTAGCGTCACCGTTAACTCAGAAACAAAAGTTTATTTGGTCTCTGCTAAGCAAAGGCCTATCCGTTGCCGATATTGCCGACAAACTAAACACAACCAAACAATTCGTCAACCAAACCAAGCTGGCAACTGAGGCCAAGCTATCAACCACGCTACTGGACGTAGCCCAAGCCAATGACCTCCAAGTCACCAAACTCTACCCCAAAAACGGCATACTCCTAGCCTACCACCCAGCCCTAAAACGCAAAGCCATCCTAACCTACAGCACCAACTACGGCATCAAAGTCTGGTACTGGCACGACAAACCCGAAGAAGTCACAGACCCAGCCTTCCTCAACCAAATACGCCAGTATCTTCTAGACGTCGCCAAAGAAAGAGGCGTAGAAATCGAGGATGCCGACAATATTCACCCCGGCAAGTTAGCACATCAAATTTTCTCTAAACTTATCCCGGAGTTGAAAGCATGACAAACAAGAAAGAAACAGAACAGCAGACTAGAGGCTGGATTCCCAAGAGTATGTCTTATCCCATACAAGGCACCCACAAACTAAACGCAGATGGATACTTTGCCAAGATTACTGCGGTTATGCGGATGGTTTATGGCCTTGCTCTTATGGCAATTTTGTTCACACCGTTTGGAGTTTACTATTCCAGAGTGGAACCATATATTGTAGGGTCACTTTGGGGTTATAGCTTGCCAATTGGGTACATCGGGCTTGCAGTAGGTATAATAGCGATTCTTTTTCCTAAAACTATTCTTGCAAGAAAGACGAGCTTCGGAATTGCCATGGTTGCTATCGGGGTTTTACTGATAGGTTCGCTTTATTTAGTTCCGAGGGAACCATTCATTAATTGGATTAACGGGACAAATTTCAGCTCAAGCCAAATTGACATTGATTTTGCGGTCGGAAACGCTATTACGTTGTTCATTGGACTTTTTAGCATCATCACAGGTTTAACCTCTAGGATAAGCGTGCACTTCTCTAAAAAGAACCATCTACCGAGTTGCGATTTTTATGAAGGCTAAGAAAGAAATAAAACAGCAGACTAGAGGCTGGATTCCAGAGACGCCTGACTTTAACAGCGTTATGCGGGTTGTGGAACAACAGGGTTTGATGAGCCAGCGCATATTTTTTATACTCTCGGTTTCTTTCTCATGCTTGTTTGTTTTGTCAGCGTTTGCTCCAATAGCGGGCTATCATCTGATAAGCACTGATATGCCGGGGGCTTGGGGCAGCGTCTGGAATTTCATGCTGCCAACAGGCTGGTTTAGCCTAATCGTGGGCGTTTGCCTGCTTCTTTTAAGCATTAGAAGAAGCCTGAGCAAATGGTTTCCCCCTGTAATGTTTGCCGCCAGCATTTCTCTGATAGCAGTGTTCTTTTTACAGGACATTGACTACTTTATCGGCTTGTGGATTGGCGTTAGCGGCAACTTTGATTTAGAAGGCCGCATAGCAGTTCCATTCTTTTTGGGAATAGCCGGTATCTTGGCAAGTCTGCTACTAACGGCAATACGCAGTAAACCTAATGCTCATTCAGGCTCTATTTTGATTGAGGCTGATAAGCCCATAGCGCAATATACGCTTCGGAGTAGAGAAAATACGAAACTGATTAGGGTTTATAGATTGGTGGGGGGTTGCTTGTGTGGTTAAGTTTCAAGAATACTATGTGAATAAGCCTTACAAGCATCGAGTTAAGAAGTACCGAGGCGTTTTGCTTAGGATTCCAAAAAAGTTTCAGCCCAAAGTAGACCCTTTTTTAGGCGTAGATTTAGCTATGAAGGATATAGTTACCAGCGAAACGGCTAACGAACGAGTAATTGATATCGTGCTTGTAATAAAAAACGCTCCATAGATAGGCAAATAGGGCAAACAGCTTAAATGCTTGCTCCCCCGCAATGGCAAAAACTATTTTTTCTATACTAGAAATAGCATGGGCAAAACGTTTCTAGTACTAGAAAAACGGCGTAAAACACCGAGAAAATTATCCGTTTCAGCATAGGATAACTCGATTTTTAACTTAAAACTAGCAATTGTGACACATGAGAGCGGTTGCTAAGATTTTTCCCATGCTTTTTCTAGTACTAGAAAGATTTTGCCCCAGACAAAACATGCCTAAAACTATGGGTTAATGTGATAACCTAGTTCCAACGCCCTTATCCTTCCCCGGCACGGGGCAGGAGCAGAAAAAACTTTGCCAGTGAGAGGGGAAAAGGCTAAGGGCACACCGCTCAAAGTGTTCAGTGGCAAAGCAGAGGCTCTAAACCGCCTTATACTTTTGATTCTGCGCTCCAAAAAACAGTCCCTGACAAAATACGACATGGCCCTTGAAGTAAGGCACACTATAGAATTCAAGCACACCGACAAGAACACTGTTTATAGACGCATGGATGCACTGCACAAGCAAGACCTGATTAGCATAGTTGGGGAGAGACCGACAAAGCCAGGCTGGCCATCCGAACTCTATGTTATAAACCCCAGAGGAATAGCAGTCTTAAAACTGGACATCATCAAAGAGTTTGTTCTAACTGCCAGTTATGAGAAACTATGCAAGTTTAATGACGCCGTACCCTAGAAGATATGTCTTTTAAAGAAATATTGGCTTTGAGACCCCTCACAAAGCCATCATGGCTTTGCAACGATAGATAGTTTTTATGCTTAGCCTGCAAGACATGGAAGGTGAACACAAAGTGGTTAATCTTGTTGATGAATGGGAAGTCCTCGAAGCCTACACAGGCGAAAAATTGGGCTTCTACCAAATCCTAAACAGCGACGGCAAAATCGAAATCCGAGTATCCACGGGCAAATTGGGGTTCAAAAAAGAATACGAACGACCAGACGACCAAGAACTAACAAGAATTCTGGCCTTCTGCAAACGAAGACAGTTCATCCAAATCAGCGAAAACATCCGAGACGAAACATTCTTCAAATAAACAGGACAGGGCACAAGACGTCAAAGGAAAAACCATCCTCTTTTTTGAGACACACAAAACACAAAACTAAATGTTGAGGTGGGAGGGAATGGCTGATCTTACACCAAACGCAACACCAACCCCAAACGACATATTTGGCACCAAAGCCGGTCCTAACCCAAGTAAGTCAGAGCATGCAAATGGTTCTGCCGGCGTCAGCCCCCTATGCCCACACTGCAAAAGCACAAAACTCTGGAAAGACGGAAACACCACAATCTTTGGCCAAAAAATCCAACGTTGGCTATGCCGAGACTGCGGCTACCGCTTCTCAGACAAAAACGACCTCCAGAAAGCAAAAACAGCCGTTGAAACAGTTCCAACAGTTGATACGAAGCAATTAAAAAGCCAACCAGACATAGCTACTACTCGCCAAATATGCGTCAACGATAAGGAGACGAAAAACTTGGTAGCAGAACCTCAAACAAAAGATGTTCTGCGGAGAAACGAAAACGAAACTGGCGGTTTCAAACATAAAATCGAAGAATACGGCACCTGGCTAAGAAACAACGGCAAAAGCCAAGCAACTATTCGCGGCAGAGTCAAACTCCTAAAAAGACTCACAAGACGAGGCGCAAACCTCTACGACCCCGAATCCATGAAAAAAACCATCGCAGACCAAACATGGGGCAACGGACAAAAAAACAACGCAGTCGACGCCTACTCATCCTTCCTAAAAATGGTCGGAGGCATCTGGGAAGCACCACTCTACAAAATCGTTCGCAAAATACCTTTCATACCTAAAGAAGTCGAAATCGATCAACTCATCGCAGCCTGCAGCCCACGCATGGCAACATTCCTACAACTGCTCAAAGAAACAGGCGCAAGATGCGGCGAAATCTGGCAACTCACCTGGAGCGACATAGACTTCGAAAGCAAAATCGTAAACATAACCCCTGAGAAAAACAGCAACCCCAGAGTAGCCCACCTCAGCAACAAACTCTTAGACATGCTACAGAGCCTGCCCAAAAGATACGGCAACCGAGTATTCTCACTCCCAACCATGCTGATTGATAACTTTGCAGTAAACTTCCAGCGCCAACGCAGACGAGCAACGCATAAACTCAAGAATCCAAGATTGCTAAAAATCCACTTCCATACCTTCCGCTACTGGAAAGGCACCATGCTCTACCATCAAACCAAAGATATGTACTACGTTATGCAGCGACTTGGACATAAAAACATCAAAAACACGCTCCTGTACGTCCAACTTGAAGAAGCGCTCTTCCAAGGCGAAGACGAATACGTCTCAAAGGTCGCCAAAACAGAAAAAGACATATGCGCTCTCGTAGAAGCAGGCTTTGAATTCGTCACCGACTTCCAAGAAGCCAAAATCTTTAGAAAAAGAAAGTAACCGCGCTAGGTTGCTAAATAAAAAATTTGGAGAAATAAAGTATGATTGAAAACCGCCAAAAAATCAAGAAACATCGCCAGTTAGGACCCCCGTACTTTTCATTTATATTGGTGCAGGGGGTGGGATTCGAACCCACGAACCTCTACAGGATAGGCTCCTGAAGCC
>CAYRSV010000028.1:0-32178 GCA_964427115.1 uncultured Candidatus Bathyarchaeia archaeon
CAAAAAATTTAGCCAAGATTGCCGGGCAGCCTCATTTATAAAAACAGCTTCAAATTTCCAGGGTGAAAGCCATTGGGGTATGGTCCAACTATTTTCACTCAGCATAGTATAAAAGTTAATGATTACGCGTAAATTATACTTAGCAAAATCACAGACTCGTATTATGTCGTCAAGTGCTGCTTCGTGATATTTGCCTTCCTGGGGCTCATGGTAAGGCCAAATTATTGCAAGCGTCACGTACTTGAGCCCTTGATGCTGAAACAAACTAAAATCAGAATCTAAATCCTCATCACTAAGATAATATGGCTAATAATGATTATGCGTAGAAAAGTAATTAACACCAAACCTCATCACATCTATTTCATCGTCACTGCTAGAAGCGACAAAAATCCCACTATTTTCATTAATATTAGTCGGCGAAATTAGCAAACAAACCAGCAATAACAAAAATAGACTCTTTTGCATAATTTACAGCCCTTTTACACTTTTAAGTCAAACATAGCTTGCTTTACTAATTCAAAACAAACAATCGCTCATGTTAAGAATGCCCCGCAATAAAAACAAGTAGGTTCTATTATCAATAAATTAAAAATGGTTCAATTTATCATGCTAAGCTATGTATTGGTAAGCTGAAATTTGGCCGCTTTTAAAAACTTGGACAAAGGATGGGGGCACTGTTGGAACACCATACCAGCCTTTGCCATTATTCCACCAAATCAAGTAGAACTGGCTATTAGAACCATTTTCCACCAATAACTGCACATAATCAGCAGGATTAGCATATCCATAAGTTACTAACTGAGACCTGTCAAAAGTTAACGAAGCCCAACCATAGAACGCGTCATTAACAAGCAAATAGGAATCATTATCCAAGTTATTTCTTATCCATTGCAAGGTAGTTACTGTGTCGTGACAATCGCTTAGGGGTACAGTATTCTGAATAAGTGACGTAGGAACATATTGCGGAAATAATGTAAAATATGAAAACGCATCATTCGCTGGGAGAGCAATAAAACCTATACTTAAAGTAGCCACCATCATAGCTATACCAATTTTTGGCCAAATCAGCTTAAGTTTTCCAAAGGCATCAGCAGCAAAAAACGCTAAAGGAAAAGTAAGTAAAATCACCCAACGATATGGAAGCACACCAAAGAAAGCATAAGGATTAATCGACGAAAACATAATCAGTATACTAACAAAAAAAATCCAAGCACTCAACGACCCATACTTTTTAAACCGTCTTATACTTAAAACCACAAGAGGCACTAAGGGTACATAACAGAATGCAAGGAAAGCTAAATTATTAAATATAAAGTCCGAATAAGAGGAAAAACCAAGAAGATGCAGATTATCACTAACATTTTGACCTGAAAAACCGCTTAAAACCGAAAGGTCAGACACTAAACTATATGCAGTGACAATTATTGCAAAAAAGCATAGAGCAGGAAGAGCACTAATGATAACATTACGAGCGCCAACAATATTCTTATTAAGACAAAATTTAAACACCGAAAAAATGATAAGCGCAAATAATAGGACAGCAACAAGCTGATGAGTAAAAACAACTAAAAACATTACAAGCGAAAGCATAAGCCAGTTTCTGCGGGAATTCATATTTTTTCCAAGAAAGATCAAAGCTACAAACAGGAAAATCAACGCAAGTTCACTACGCAGCATATCCCAAGATACTCTTAAAGACACAAAATATAGAGTAGCAAAAAGTGTTGCTAGGACACTCTTTCTAGGAGACCAAGACAACGTTCGGTTAGCATAACAATAAATAACTAGACCTAATAGGGCAAGAAGTAACGGGGATAATATTTTTAATGAAATAACAATTGGAATCCCCGCTAAAGTAAGACCCATCAGAATAATATAAAAAAAAGGTGCGGCAGCTAAAAAATTTAAATCCGGACCAGTTCTTAACCAGTTAAGTGTGTTAGGAGCATAATAAGCAATCGTATCAAAACCTGTAACAAAAGGACCCATAAGAACCTCAGGAACTACCCTCACAAGCAAGGGGATTATAAAAGCAAGAAATCCCATAACCCTAATATCATCTAACCAATGAGCATTAAACCTACCAAGTATATCCTCACGTAGCATCATTATTCAAACACTGTATCGCGCATTATTTGAAATAGTTACCCGCCAAGGCAAGATGCATAAAATGGCTTAGACTTAAGAATATGCTGACCGTAATAATAAACAGGCTTATTACAACAATGCACCTTAAGTTTAAACGGATTCCTTTAAACATATCCAACCTTTTATTTTTCAAGTGCGTAACAAGGTTGTATAAAAGTATAAAGACTAAACAAAATAGGCTCAAAACAGTAGTTATTATTGATATTATACATGCAATATAAAACGTTTTTTGGGGCTCATATTCAATAGTTAGCGTTATGTTTCCTGTTTTATTTATGTAAAAACTATTAATTGAATCATAAAGGATGAGAGAAGGAATTTTTTCGTTATTTGCATAACATACCCATGAAGGATTGTATGTTTCAGAGAAAGCTATTACACAGGGATGGGAAATATTTAAAGTGGCCACATATTTAGTTGAACTACTCCTGGAATAATTAATATCTTGAATATTATAGAATAGCTTGTCAGGATTTTTTAACGCTTTTTCAACCTTATAGAACTCAATTTCGTCAATATATAGCGCAGTGTCCGAAAATTTCCCAATGCGGTTTGCACCAAACCAGACTATCGCCTTTTTAGCCCCCATAGGTGATACTAACAGTTTTTCAGTTCGAAGCCACTCTTTTTCAACTTCGTAATCTGGTACTATATAGTCTACTTGGCAGTAGTTATCTATGTTATTAATTTCAGTTGTATTATACCATAATACTTTGGCATGCATATCTGTTGTATTATGACTGTTCACAGAATACAATAATTTATAATATGTATTCTCTTCTACACTCAGCATTTGGTGACATTCCGTAAACCAATCTTTTTGTCCAAACAGAACTATTGCTTCATTATCTTCTGCATAGTTAGTTACATTAATAATATTACTAGGTCCGTATTGCCAATGCTCTAGGCCATTTTTAAACGAAGGATTTTTAATTAAATTTTCAGACTGGATATTTTCTGAAAAAAGTGAATTTATTTGTTCTTCTCGCATATGCAGTTTTTCAAGAACGTTTTGATTTTTAAAAATGATAAAATTCACGTCTTCATAAGCCGTACTTAAATTTGGATCAGCCTTGAATAATTGAATATAATATATTGGATCACCCGTAATCCAATAAGAGTCATGAGCCCTGTAGACCATACTATCTCTGTCACCCAGCATATTCATACGAAGGGGGGTTTTATCAAAAAGACTTGTGAAGGTTTTATCCACGACAATATATTTTACCCCAAAAAGACCAATCAAGAGGCTTCGGTCATCACTGTCATCTTTTGTTGTATATTCAAATACTTTTTGCAGCCATTCTATATCACTTGACATTGCAGTTCCTGTTGGCATACCAAAATAATTGGGGATATAGCTTGAGACCCTTTCTATAGTAGATAACTCCCAAGGTAAAATCATTACTCTATAACTACGATAATTATTATCTAAACTTTCAAGTATGTACGGTAAGTCAATGTATTTTTCTTCTATTACATATTCTTTATCACGAATATGTGGTAGCCCTATGCCAAATGTGCCGTCGAGCGCAGGATAGCTATACGATATAAGTATAATCGATAGAACAAAACCAACTAAGAATCTTATATGGTCTTTCTTCCTGAACCTATTGATAAGAAATACTTTTTCAACCCCTATAGCAAAAAGGAAGCATAGACTAAATGCTATAGGATACATTAGCTTAACAGGATTCCGCAGACTTGCAATAATTGCATGTAAATCAACTACATAAGGAAAGGCTCTAATTACTAAAATGATACAACATCCTATTGCAAAAGCAGCAATAAAACTTAAAAATAATGGTTGCAGCTGTTGGGGAAGGCTTCTTTTTTTGATCAATAAGGGAACAAGTGATATTAAAAAAATAATGTATCCAAGAATTGTATAGTGTGTAAGTGTATTGAAATTTAGGTATTCTTCAGCTTGCGCACTTCCTTTGTTACCAGCAAGGCGTATGAGGTTATCGAAGGATGCATCTTGATAGCAGTATGTTGTATCAGGGACAAATGTTACTTCAGAAGATGTTGTGCCCCCATAGAGCCCCATGTATCCTAAGGCATTAGGAAAAATTATTAGAAAGCCTATTCCCAATGGAATAATGAATCTTGCCAGTCTCTTCATTACTTTAAAAAGAGAAAGTTTCTTCGAATAAAGGACAAAGACAAGTACAGGGATAATTATTGTCAAATACCAAAAGGCAGCATGCACATTAAGAACAAAAAAACTTAACAAACCTAAAAATATGGTATCAGGTAAAGGAAATTGATCTTTTTCGACAATTCTAAGAATAAACAGTAGAATAACTGGAAAGGAGGCATATACTGCTAAGGTCATTGAGCCGCCAACAAGCTCAGCAATAGTTATTGGGTTTACAGAATATATCAGACTACCTAGGACTGATGCTATGATGCCTATTTTTAATTTCCGAAGAAGAAGATAGAAGCTTGCAAAGGAAAAAATTGGGAGCAGCAAAAACATAGTTTTTTGAGCTAAATTATCGCCTAATAGGTTGGTAAATACCAACATTTGCAGATAATAGGTGAATGGTTTAAAGGAAATAAACCCCAAACCTTGAGAACTCCAAGCTGAAAAAGCCCAATTTTCAATTATTGTGATATCTTGAGGAAAAGCTGCTAGATCCCCGAATGCCCATACTTCTGAAACTTGAAGATTTCGATAGAGAAATGCAAAAAGAGTAACTACCAGTAGACCTATACAGAAAAATAATAGCTTGCTATACAAAAATTTTTGTAGTGCAGACAAACTATAACACTCATGTTTTCTCTTTTATTGCAAATACGATTTTTAGTTTTTTATTCGTTCTAGATTTAAGCGGGGACATTATGTAAAGTAGCTTGCGCAGAACCCTTAACCTTAACATACCATATACTTTTATAGAGTACGGATCTCCCTTTGCACACAAAGGTGGATAAAACGCATAGACTTTGAATCCATTAGCTTTTAGCTTATCTATAATTGTATTCAAGTCACCATAATCAAGATGTACTTCTCCAACAACAGCATTAATTCGCTCAAGTATAGGGGAGCTTAAATTTTCGAAAATTGGAAACTCAGCTCCTTCAATATCTATCTTTAATAGGTCTATATCCCCAAAATCATTGATCAACTCTTCAATAGTTGTAGTCGAAACTTTGATTGGTTTTCCTAATTTGGAGTATATTGAGTGTTCCGCACTATGAGTCCCCTCATGTATGTCTATAGCCCCTCTTTCAGTCCAAAGAGCCTTATTCAATGGTAAGACATTTTTCACACAGTTTTTCATGACATTCTTTTCTAATCTTCGATAATTATCAGGATGAGGTTCAAGTGAAATTACTTTTTCAGCAAACATAGCACTAAGCAAAGAAAAAATCCCACTATTTGCACCTACATCTAAAACCAAGCCTTTAAAATTTCTTAAAGCAAATTCAGAAACGTACTCGTATTCTCTATTTAGCAAAAGATCTTTAATACTAATCCAATATTGATCGTCAGGCACATCTGCTTTTAATACCTTGTCTTTCACTTCAAATTGAATACTTGTTATTTGATCTTTAATTCCTAAAACATTTTTAATAATATTTCTTGTGACAGACTGTGACATATTACCACCCGTATAACAATTTGATCAAGTCAAAAGAACGCATGAAGTTGTAAGATAGATTCATTAGAAGTCTCCCTCGAAAATATATAACCTAAGAAGGCAGAAGAATACTTAACTGATTGATAAATAAGAAAACCTACTGCCAATTGGGGGTGATTTACAAATTCTCGCCAGCTCCTTAAAAATGCAGGTCTCAGGGGGCTAATTTGTTTTTTTCCCCTTTGTGGATTGACCTTAAGGAAAACGCGAATAGTTTTACCGTAGAAATAGTTTTTTACCACTATTTCGCGAAGCGTTTTTGGCTCTCCAAGGTGTAATTCTTTTGCTCTTATTTCACCAATTTTATAATGATGTTCTAGTATTTTATTATGTAAATCATAATCTTCCCCTGCGATTAATTGTTCATTAAATCCGTTAACTGCATTGAAAACATCTTTTCTTATGAATCTAGCCGCAACATTTAGTTTGTCTCCAACATAACAGTCCCTTTCTAGTTTTCTGACCCTAGACCAGAAGCTTACGTTTGCGTCTGAAACATTGTGAATGCAAATTGCGTCAAAGCCCTCTATATCACATTTGATGAGAGCTTCTTCAATTACATTAGGCTCAACAATAAAATCTGAATCGACTCTATAAACATATTTTCCATTGGCATATTTAACGCCAAAATTGACTTGGGCACTACGTTCATGACCTTTTAAAAGAACTTTATCTGTAAACTGTTTGGCTATGTTCCTAGTGTTATCAGTAGAAAAATTATCTACAACTATAATTTCGATATGTGGATAACTTTGTTGCTTAATGGATTTTAGGCATTCTTCTAGGGTTTCCTCTGAATTTTTTGTAGGAATTATTACGGAAACAATAGTTGTTTTATCCAAATACTATTCTTCCTTAGTAAATAATAGTTATTTAGAAATTTTATTTTAAAGATTAATTGTTATTTGCTTTTATATTTATCATCTACTTTCGATTGGCTCGCATCTTAAAGATAAGATAAGAATTGCTCTGCACACTTGTCCCAACTAAACCAACCTGAATGGTACAAAGCATTCCTGCTCATTTCCTCCCTTAACCCGCTGTTAACAAATAATGAGACGACCTTGTTTGCTAAATCTTCAACGTTACCTGCTTTTGCTAGCAATCCGGTCTTCTGGTTTTCAACAGCATCTCTTAATCCTGGTACATCATAAGCTACACAAGGTACACCAAGAGCGTTAGCTTCAATTATATTTAAACCCCATCCTTCCCTAACACTGGGGTTCATTAAAACCCACGCTTGCTTCATTAAATTGCGTCGTTCAGTGTTATCCAAGTTGTCAAAGAATTTGACACCGTCAAATGCCATTTGTCTAAGTTTCTTTTTAAATGGACCCTGTCCTAAAATCCAAAGCTCAGCGTTGGGAAATTTTTCTTTTACAATTTTAAATGCTTTTAAGGCATGATCAGGGCGTTTAGCTCTTTTTAACCGCCCAGCATATATTACAACTGGCCTTTCTTTTTTAGGAATCTCAGCTAAAGGCGTGAAGTTTAAACCCTCAGAAACAACAGAGATATTTTTAAAACCTAAACCTATTAGGTCTTGTTTGGTGCTTTCGGAAACTGTTATAGTATTAACAGCCGAGTAGGTTTGCAGCCACTTGTCTTCAAGTAAATAGCCAATATAGTTTGCAGGAAACGGGGTTTCATAAAACCAGTATTCTCGGGCTAACTGGTGTATCAATGCAATAATTTTTTCGCCTTTGTTTGCAAATTTGGGAGTAAAAAATGGTCTAGTATTAATTTCATCAATTATAACGTCATAATTCTCTTTAGATAAGTATTCTTTATAACATTTTTTCGCTTTCCAATAAACTGAATACTTTCCACCTTTTCGAACAATTTTCACATCATGTGATAATTCTGTATCTTTAGAATTAGTAAACTTTGAGGTAAATAACGTTACACTATGCCCATGTTTAACAAATCTACTAGCAATTTCACGGGTGAAAACCTCAGCGCCTCCCATCTCAGGATTTAACCAGCAACGCCAATTAAAAATAAGGATATTAAGTGATTCCACGCTGATACCACTTCTTAATTCTAAGTCTATATGCTATACCTAATAAGTCAATAAACATATGACAAATGTTCCTTATACTAAATTGTTTGTTAATAGTTAATTTTACAGGCACTTCAACTATCTTTAGTCCATATATTTTTGCTAATACTAGCAACTCTACATCAAAGGCATAACGCTTGACACACAATCGGCTGAAAACATTCAGAAAAGCCTCACGCTTAAGTACCTTAATGCCAGTCTGTGAATCCTTGACCGATATTCCAGTGAGAAATCTAGCTAAAACATTGAAACTATGACTCAACAATCGCCGAGTAACAGGAATTGTAACAACTGAATTAGGGTGCCATTTAGAGCCAATAACGATGTCGCCATCTTTTAATAAATCAAGGAAACGTTGGATTTGCACAGAATCAACATCAGAATCACTATCAAAAAGTACTACTGCATCACCTTTAGCTTGTTTAAAACCTTTGGCGATTGCAAATCCTTTACCAGAATTTTTATTGTAACCGAAGACTTTTACCTGCCTATTGTATAAACTATAACACATTGCCTTAGACCGCGTGTTATCAATGCTTCCATCGTCTACAACTATAATTTCGTAAGGTAGATTATTGTATTCACAGTCAGAATTTAGTTTTGCTAGAGTATGTTCAATCAGTTGACCCTCGTTATATGCTGGCAAAACAAAAGATATTAGATGATTATTGAATTTTTCAAAATTAAGCAAAAGATCCCATCCGTTTATTTAATTCTTACAGAGGACGAAAAGAAAGAGAAGAGTACCTTTGTTTTTGTACTCTAACAATTTTTGCAATGTTCAAAGTAGTTTTAGCTGGTCAGGGTTGGTCGTGACGGAGTAGCGCCTTCTATTAGCGTCCAACCAGAAAAGACATCGGATGTGATATCAATGGAACCTTGCCACATCGAATATAAATCAATGCCTCGAGCAATAATCTGCAATTTGTCACCAACCACCGCAACACCAACACCATCACAAGTAGCACCCGGCAAAGCAAACCACGCATCCCACGCATCACTTGCCACGTCATATCCTCTGCAATACACTACATTATCTAAACCACGAGCTACCAAATAATCTTTGCTTACAGCAGATGTCAAGCCTAGTACTGACTCAGAGGCGCCAGATAGAAGAGACCATTCTCGTATTATTGTACCATCGCAGCTAACAATTGCGTCAAACATACCAACACCACCTAGCTCTTTAGCAACAATATGCAAGTTATCACCAACAAAGCTAGCAGCCAAACAATCACCAGTCAAGCCATAGGAAACTGAACTCCATTCGCCCCACGCACCGTTTTCGTAGCAGCGAATATAGATTGCGTTATCTAAGCCGCGAACAACAGCAGAAAGCACTGACCCATTGGAAGTTAAAATAGGTGCAGTAGTAGTAGCACCGCTTAAGACTTGCCAGCCAGAAAATACATCAGTCTGCAAATCTACATAACCATGCCAAAGAGTAGCACCGTCAATACCAAGCACAACTAGATGCAAGTTGTTTTCAAACACGCACGCAGCAGGACTAGCAATTGTAGCTCCAGGCAAAGCACGCCATGAGCCCCACAAGTTATTATTGGCATTGTATTCTCGGTAATAGATCGAGTTATCAAAACCTCTAGCCACTAAATAAGCATTCGATGTAGTAGGACTCTCTTCAAGGCCAATATAGTTGTTTGAAATCGCAATGCAGTCACTGTAAACGGTAACCATAGCGTTGATGTTGCTTACAAATACCAGTCCGGAGCGCAGTTGAGTGATGCTTATAGGGGTGGCCATGTTTAGACCTGTTTGGTTAAGTACAACTTGTCCGTCTATCCACATAGTCAGAGCTCCATTTGGAGCACCTATTTTAATGTAGAATTCTATGCAGTACCACTGATTGGAGCTTGGACCGGTATTTGCGTTCCATGTTCCAGCTACGCCTGTTATTGACCACACATCAGAAGTGCCGATACGTCGTACCCCTGCACTAGCAATTGTAGCTGAGGAGGAGTTCAAGAAGGAGAAGAAGTTGAATCGATCATCGGTGTCCAGCATAGGTAAGCCGCTTTCTATGTTAAAGTAACCTCGCACATAGAGCTCTGTTTGAGGATTCAAGCCGGAGTTCACATATGAGTATGCTCGTTCTGTTGCGCCGCCACCGTTAGTGGTAAACCGTGCAGAGTAGGTGCCATGATGAGCTAAAGTGCTAACAATTGTTGCGGTCTCGCCAGAGGTCAATGAGGTTCCGTTCCATTTGCTGAAGTCTCCTGATTCAAAGCCATCCTCAAATAGGTTTGGAAGGTCTACAGTAAAGGTGGCAGTGACCTCCATGTTGTCAGCTACTTCAACGACTGTAGTGAGTTGTGTTCCAGATGCATCGCCGCTCCAGCCATTGAACTTATAGCCTTCTGCAGGATTAGCGGTTAGAGTAACATCAGTACCATAAGTGTAGGTTGTCTGATCAGGATTCTTAGTCACGGTACCTTCGCCTACGATAGTCACTGTTAGAGTATATAGTGTTGGGTCCACAACAAAGACAGGCTGCAATTCGTAGTTATCATTCATAGTTATGGTGCATGGGTTGGTCGAACCATAGTTTGTTCCGTTGAGTAGCCAGTGGTTAAGTATGTAACCAGCATCTGGAATGGCCTGCACTGAAGCAGCAGCGCCCTCTGCGTAGGGGTAAGTGCCAGGAACAGGACTTGTGTTACCGTTAGCTGCCGAGAGTATGGTTAGATTGAAACCGCCGTCAGGTGGAATGACGTTCACTGTCCAGTCTTGGTAATCGGTTAGGCTTCCATCGGATACAGTTACTCTGACAGTGTGTACCCCTTGTGATGCTGCGTCAGGCATGTAAGTCCAGTCTTTAGTCGTGCTTTGCTCTACTGAATCTAAAGTCCAAGAGTAAGTCAGTTCGTCATCATCAGGATCATAGGAAAACTGCACAAACTCCAAGCTATCACCCACGTTAGCGTTTACTACAGCTTCCAAGGGACTATACGAGAAGATGATAGGTGCTGTGTTTCCGTCTGAAACTACGTTCAGCGTTGTGGAAGTGCGTATTGTTCCATCTTGCCAAGAATCGTTAGGAATAACCTGACATACCCAAGTGTCTCCAACAGATGTCTCTGTACTAGTTATTGTTTCGCTATCGCTAACACCGTCCATTGTATCAAGGTATCGCTGATATACTTGAATTGCAGATAGTGCTGTGGAATAGATTCTGACCTCGTCGAGTAAGCCACTAAAGTCTGAGCCGCTGCCTGTGCCACCTATAAATAGAAGCCCGTCAGAAGTGCCATTGATATTTCCAGTAAGTTCTGCTGTTGCTCTTTCTAAGCCATCCACGTAAAGTTTCAGCCCGACACCGCTCTCATAAGTGCATATAACATGGTGCCATTGACCAAAGGTCGTATATTCACTATATTGGACAGAAGCTGAGCCAGTGTCGCTGTAGACTGTCCAGAAGAAGCGGTCTCTGTTACTATAGGCCCTAAAGTCTGAGCTGTAACCAATTCCATAAGAGGAGCCCATGTAACCACCTGTAGAGTAATCAGTGTTGTGCATTGAGACTACTGATTCTTGGCTTGTTGCACCTGTTGCTTTGACCCAGTATTCTACTGAAATCTCTGACCAGCTACCATCGCTCCCTAGACTGTTGCCGTTCTCTGTTATTGTTATGTAGTCGTTGCCATCGAAGCTTAACGCTCCACCAATGACGCCGCCTTGTACCCAAGTTGAACCGTTAACTGAGCCATAGTTTCCGTATCCAGAGTAGTCAGTGGCGACGCCGTTGCTGTTTGGTAGACGTGGAATTTCGGTATCAAAGGGCATCTGTAGGTTAGTCATGGATACTCCGTTTTTAATCCAATGGAAGATGTTTGTGGTTAAGTCACTGTCTGGGTCGGTTGTAGTTGTAGCGGTGCATACTAGGTCTTCATTATCATAGTCTGTTCCGCCGTTTATAGAATCCAGAGTAGGTGCACCTGTGCTTGGGGCAGTGTTTCCACGTATGGTAATTGTCTCTGAAGTTTGCAATTCCCCAACTCCACCTAGTACATCTCTAGGCTGAACAGTGAAGTACCATGTATCGCCAATTATTGTGCTGCTTGCTGGAACTGTAAGTAAATCGTTGAGACTAGACTGTAAGGCACCATTTCGGTACCATCTAATTTGGGTACCCGATTCGGCGTCATTGTCAGTATCTATGTAGGTGTAGGTAGCGCCTAAATTCTCATTATCAAGGCGGAATGCACGATCACGTATCGGATACAGCATTAGGTCAGTAGCATTTGGCGGACTGTTTCCTATAAGATCTGAAATTGAGCGGGTAGTGCCTTCTGTGTACGAGTCTGTTGGTATGACATCACAACCTAATTCATCACCTGAACTGGCAATGCCTAGGGGCAGGAACAAAGAACTGCTACTGGAGCCGTCTTTGGATTCCATGTAACGGTTATATATTTGCTCTGCAGGCTGCGCGTAGTTGTATAGTCGAATTTCGTCAATCATGCCAGCAAAAGGCTGCACAAGCCTGCCAATGTAGAGTGGCTCACCCCTACTCGGCGAGAGAGGCCCACCAGAACTCGAACTCTGCGCAACAACTGCACCATTAAGGAAAAGCTTCATGCCAATGCCATCTTGGTAAGTGAAAGCGATATGATACCAAGTGTTTAAAGCAATATTCACGTTCGCAGAAACACTACGCATTTGATCTACTGAAGCTTGGTTCTCGTCTTCGGCAATCTCGCCAGTATAAGGCCAAACTGCTCCGTACAGGCGGTTAGTAGAGCCGCTTGAGAAGCCAAGTGCGTAACTTGGAATTTTAGCAACTACAGCCGAACCGTTGTTATATTCTGTAAGGTAAATCCAAGCCTCAACTGTTACCGCATTCCAGTTGCCAAAACCGCCTAGCTCTTCATTGTTAGAGGTATAGTTTTGACCATTGAAGTAGCCGACACCTCCGTCACTGACTATTATGCTATCATCATTACCATCGAAGCTATATGCTCCGCCTACTTTGCCGTTTGGAACCCAAGTCGCACCTCTAACTATGCCATCATTGTTGAAGCCGGAGTAATCTGCCGTAGATGTTTCATCTCTTGTATCAAAGGGTAAAAGCAACTGAGCTATCGGATCGTCATTGACTGTCCAGCGATAAATGTTGTTTACGTTATCACCATTGGCGTCGGTTGTAGTCTGATTTGAGCACTGCCAAATTGAAGATACCCTGTTTAGACCATCCAAAGAGACTATTGCAGGTGTTCCTTGATTTGGAGCACTGTTGCCAGGGTTAGGTGCTTGCTCGGTTCTGAAGGTGTACGTTCTTGATGTGACTTCACTTCCATCACTTACGGTAACTGTCCATTTATAGGTGGTATCGTATGCTAAGCCGCTAATGGGTACTGATCGAATGTTCCAGTCGTATGTGCCACTGCTAATTGAACCACTGCCTGAACCTATGTTTGGTGAACTTGTAACCGTGTAAGATACCGATTGAGATTGATGCTCTCTGAGTCTGAAGCTAAGCTGGCTTGTTGAAATAGGTACTGCAAGCTGGTTATCACCTGGCGAAACAGGAGTTACAAGTGGAGCGGTCCAGTAGTTTGGTTCCCAAGGCGCAATAGTATGCTCAGCAACACCTAGACGCTCTTCGCCGAAGTATGTAACTTCAGATCGAATTCTTTCTGGACCGCTTGGTGCTGGTGCCATACTATCAAAAGCGTATATGGTGCCGCTTGATGCATGGGTTACTAACTCAAGAAGACCATCACCATCAATGTCTTGCACTACGGGATAAGCCAGCTGAGACCCTAAACGACTGGTGCTATAAGTGCCTGGTGTGGAGCCTGGGGCACGGGTGATGTTTTGAAGACTTTCATAGCTGTTGCTCCAAATCATTATTGCACCATTCCATGAGCTGCCGCCATCAAGACCTGTTCCGTTTGGCACTGAGATTATCTCCATGCCCGGATGTGTTGGGTCAATGTCTGCAACTACTGGAGACCATTTAGAATCTCCGCCTACTAAGTCATATTCGCCTGTCCATTCATTCAAGGTCAATACTCCTGGACCCATATCAAGCTGTGCATCCATAGTTCCCGTGACCAAGTCAAAAACGTCCGAAAAACCATCATCGTCATGGTCACCGTCGTTGCATAGGAGTTCTAAATTACCGTCGCCATCTATGTCATAGACCGTGGTTCCATAGTGGGTAGATAAATCTCTGTTGTTTGTCCAAGCATAGATTATTTCTCCATTTGTGGAAGTGTAAACGAATTGTGTGCCATACATTCCTGTAACGACATCTTTTATTCCATCACCATTAACATCTGCAATGACGGGCGATTGGCTGCTTGTCAGCTGGTCAAGGCGGATCCATCTTTCAGTCATGTTATCTGCCCAGAAAGACTTTGCACCTTTGCCGTATCCACCGTCATTATAGCCCATGTCTCTGTCACCTTGATAAACTTCAAAGACGCCATCGTTGTCAGTATCGCTTAAGGATAGACCACCAGAACATGCTCGCCAAGAAAAGCTTTGAGCAATTATGTTGCCATTATGATCTAGCCGGACAATCGTACCATCGTATCCGCCTAGAGGAGAAACATCTTGCGAAGCTAGGAAAATATCCAAGTCACCGTCGCCGTCAATGTCGCCTGCCACAGGTTTTGCCATAACACTACCCAGCGGATCAGACCCCTGCTGAATGGTTGTAATCCACATTTGTCGAAGTGTGGAATCACCATCATACTGTACTGCGGCTAAACCTGGCTGATAATACAAAGGCACCAAGATGTCAAGGACGCCATCGCCATCCACATCGTAGAGCTGCGGCTGGCAGAACTGCGCAATTCTAGACTGCGAATAAGTAGCAATATTAGCGCCCGTATTCCCATTCAGCACTACCAATTGGTTATTGCCACCATAAACGATGTCTTCTTGCCCGTCACCGGTTACGTCTCCGATGACCAGTCCTCCTTCCCAGTTAGTGCCCAAGCCAGACCGCGTCCATTTGGGAGTTAGAACCGTAGTAGGCTGTGCGGAAACTGATTGAATTTGAATCAAACATAGCATTGGAGTTATTACCAGCGCAAAAAGAAGTATGCAGGTAACAGTGCTCGTTAACCTATTATCTATTTTAAAAAACTTATTTTGCTTATGAAAAAGCATGCTTACGATCTCCAAAAAAAGCTTACTAGCTTGTTTGGTTCGATAGACACTTAAAATGATGTTGTTGTATAGTTACAATCACAACAAATTCAGTCCTAAAATCTAGTTTTCAATTATATAATTTAAAAAAATTTTTTTGTGAAGTAAAATTAACAAAAACATCTTCGAATATGTTAGAACTGTGAAAAAAAATTAACCTAAAAAGTTGCCTAATTTACTTTTGTAAACTTTAATTCGCTTTCAACAAAAACAGACTTCACAAAAGAATACAAAAAGCATTAACGATAATATGGCTGACGCTTAAACAAACGAGGGGACACAAAAATAAGAATCCGAAAAACAATACCAGCAGTGCTTATAGCACTCATTATTGTCTCAACCTTTGCAGCCCTTAGCTCCAGCATACAGCCGACGCAGGCAGCGCCTACATTGGTTTCAGGCATAAACTACATGTCCAACGGTAACGCATGGACAGAACCTGATTCAACACTGAACGCAGACTTCGCCCGATTTAGAAGCGACGGAATCACACACGTTAGCATTCGAATAATGTGGAGCGTCATGATGCCGTCTTCATCCGGGCTCTCAACAACCGCAATGAACAATCTTAAACGCGTCTTAAACGCGGCAGAAGCTAACGGTCTCAAAGTAAACTTGGACTTCTGGACACAATTTGGTTATACGCTAGGATTCCCAACTTCCTGGGCAGGCAATGACTACTACAGTCTACTATCAAATCCAACCAAAAGCTACTACCTCAGTTACATGCGCAACGTAGTCACACAACTTAGAAGCCATCCAGCCATTGAATCGTGGTCAATCCTCAATGAACCCTACTACAGTAGCTCAAGCCAGAAAGCAGCTTTCCAGACGCTGATGGCGGACTGTGTTAACGCAATTAAGAGTGTAGACAGTTCGCGCCCTGTTATCTGCAGGTTCACTCTTTCCTACACACCAGGTAGCGGAAAATACGACGATTCGGTCTATGACTTATTCGACGCATTTGCAGTGACACTATACCTAGATCCATCTAACCCAAGTGATACGCGGTATAATGGTAGATGGAGTTACTGGGAAAACACGGTGGCAGACTGCAAAGCCCGAAACATACCTCTTTGGGTCATAGAGTTCGGCGATGATAATACAAACACCGAGCATGTAAGGCAGCATTACCAACAGAGTCTAGCCAAGTTCGCAGCCGCAGGCGTAGTTAGAGCTTACGCATGGGCATGGCAGACCAGAAGCGCAAGTAATGAAGCCTTTAACATCTACAGCGGATCAGCCCCAGAACCTGCATACTACGAACTCGCAAAATATCCAAGCACTCCTAGCACAACAAACCCCACTCCTACCGCAACTTCGACACAGACACTAAGACCAACCAATACACCACAACCAACCCAGACTCCCGTTCCAACAACAACACCCAGACCACCATCTACATCTCTGTCATATCCAGCCAATGGCCAAATTGAATATGGCAGAACAAACTCGGCTTATATGCCGTGGACTCGTAAAGAAGCCTGTGTGCCAGCATTCATCAACCTAGTCAACAGATATGGCGGAACATACGAAAGCATCGGCAAAAGCAGCAGCCCAAACAACTGGGACATAATCATGTTCAAATTTGGCAACCCAAACGGTGCCCCCATCATGATTGATGCCCAGCTACATGGCAACGAATTCTACGGCTATGAAGTATTATACGCACTTGCCAACTGGCTACTGTCAAGCGGAGACGCAGACGCGCGACGAATTCTACAAAACAACTACGTTCTAATGGTACCAGTTGTCGATTACCGATGGGGAAGAACCAATTATAACTCACCATCGTGGATGACAACCAACGACCCTAGCCAGGACGGAGGACGATGTGGTGTAAACCTGAACCGCAACTTTAACCCAGGCTGGTCAAGCTCGCTAAGCAACTCAAACACAGATTCCTACTCAGGTGTTGCGCCTAACAGCGAAAAAGAATCTCAAGCATTAATCAACGCATGGAACAAGTATCACCCACGCATATACTGGAACCTACACCAAGGCTCAAGTCCAATGACATCATGCTCAGCAACCAGCACCCAAGCTAGAAACGATGCAAACAGAGTCCTAAGCCTCCTGCCATCAATCCGATCAAGCCAAGGTGTAACCAACGGCTGGTCCTTCTCAGTTGGCAGCGGCGGCAGCGGATACGCCAAAGACGGCGCAGCAGCAACAGGTGCTGCAGGATTCCTAACCGAACTCATGAGTGGATGGGACAACTCAGCATCCAAACGAGCAGACTTAACAAGCGGAGCAACCTTCAGGCAGGCTAAAACCATGTTTATAGCCATGTGCAGAGCGATCGAAGGCACAACAACACCCCCACCACCAACCTCAACACCAGCTCAAACACTCGCACCAACGCGCACTCCATTAGCAACACCGGCAGTATCTCAAACAGGCATTGGCACACAATTTACAACCAATGGCAATGGCGTATACGAATATAAATACTCAACAGTGAGCATTTCACCGGCAGCAAACTCAGTTCAGGTAAAGGGCAACTTCAGAGTAGCACAATGCGGCATGGTACAAAGCGGTGACAGGATAAAACTCATTGAACTAAGAGCTGGTTCCACAATAGTCGCAGCAGCAGGACTTTGGCAAAAAGATACTGCAATGTACTGGTGGATAGAGACAAGAAACGGCGCGAACTGGGTAGAAACAGTCACAAGCCGAGTAAATCTAGACACCGCACAGTGGTTTAACCTTGAACTCAGATGGTCAAACGGAGCTACAAACGGTGCAGGCGCACTTTTAGTCAACGGGGAACAAATATATTCAATCAACAATGCTGATACAGACAATTTCGGCAGTGCTACACAAGCCCGCATTGGAATCGCAGAGGCATACAACTGCGCGACCACAACTGTATATACGGATGCAGTCACAATCGCTCGATAAAATACAATACAAAATCTCTTTCTTTTTTTGATAAGACATAAAAACTGAACACGCTTTAACCAAATAGCTTTATAGCGAAAAATATCTAAATAATTGATCAGAAGAGCACGTCTTTTGCTATATAAGTAATAATTATCTAAAAGGAAGGAAAAATTGTCGTAATCATTCCTTAAGCAGGTATAGATCAATTTTTCCCGTAATCCTTATTTGAGCCAAGAGCCATGTTAGGTAGAAGAAGCCACTAATATAAAACGGTTAAGAGGCTAATGAATGGCGTGCAATGGGGCTGAAAAGGACTACGTAATTCGGATAAAGCATGAAAGACCAGAGTTAGGAAAAGGCGTTGAATTTGTCTCTACTTATTTTGCTAGAGAAGGCAAAGACGGAAAAAAAGTTGAAAAAATTTTTACTGAGGCGTTCAAATCAGCACACCCTACTTGGGTAATAACGAGAGTCACTTTAGAAGAAAAGTCATAACAGAATAACAAGAAAGGCGCTTGCTCAAATATACACTGCTGGAAAAAAGTAATTTTTATTTTGTGACTCCTAAAGGTTTCTTTAGAAAAACAAGCACCGCTGTGGAGAGTAGTAAAATAAGCAGCAGTGTGAGGGACGGAAACTCGGGCATCACAGGATATGAGTATTTGTAATTCATTGTTTCCGTAAACTTTGTTGTTCCCGCATCATTTTCAGCTATGATAGTGTAAAGTACTTGGCTGCCTGGTGGAAAAGAAGGTATTTGACAGCTCCAGAGAGTTTTTCCGATTTTTGCTAATTGATATACGGTCCATTCTTTGCCATCTGAGCTATAGTTAAGGTACACTCTTGCTGTTCTAACCGTGTTTTCAGCTAAGGTAACGTTAACTTGGACTGCAGTATTTACAATAATCTCATTATGTGGGGGATACTGAGTTACCGTTTGAATTATCGGCGGCACTTCAACTTGAGTCACATCTGACCCAATCAAGTTACACATTGCAATAAATAGAGTAAGGCATTTTGGAAAATACACATTTACTAGCTCATCGTAATGTTCCGGAAGGTGCCGCCAAGCAGTGTTAAGTCCAACCGCCTCTATTAGCCAAGCAGATTGAACACCTAATTTTACTGCATCTCCAATCGCAAAGCCTTGAGAACCCATAGATCTCGTATTATAGGGAGTTATGCCCATTTCACTGCTGATTTCATATGACCTTAATTTTATCTGCTCACTTAAGGTTGCATTACCCCCATAACAATATGCAGCATATGGTCCTGCGCCACAATGCATATTAACATAAATCTTTGGCTTATAGTCGACAAAGACAGATCTCAATACGTGGGTCTCTGGTTCACTTAAAGGATAGGGACCTGAGTAAGTATCATCATTTGGGTTTGATTTTTGCCAACCTGTCTCAAAGTTTCTATTCAGATCTACGCCAAAACTAGAATACTCTCTGTTTCCGTTGCCACGTTCGGTATTGCTATTAATTACCGGGAGGAACAGGACATAGTTTTCTTTTAGAATTTTTTCTGCACGAGCATCGCCACTTTCCAATAGCCATTTTGCAATAAGGTATAGAAGTTCACTGCCTTTGTCTTCATTGCCATGCAATTCGCCATCCCATAAAAGACAGCCACCATAAGGGTTTCCAGCTGCAAATAACCAAATATCCTCTCCGGCGAAGGTTTTCCCTACAGAGTAATACTCAGTATTGCTGCGCGTATTCCAAAGCGTTTTCCATAGAGTAATTTTTTCTTCTTTGGTATGGAAAGGATCAAAGATACCACACTGTGCATAAGGAGTAAAAATTGCAAGAACTATAAGAAGGCAAATTAATGAAATAGGGAAAAATTTGTGCAAGCTAAAACCCGTATTAATGTTAGTCGGCTGGTTGCTAAAAAGCTTTTTGATTATGAAAAATTCCTTGACTACTAAATGAACAATCAGGCGCCCGCAGATTCAGAAATTTCTAACGAATTTTTTCCACCATCTATTATGGGAGGTTTTTGTTTTTTCCTCTTAGGATAAAGTGCCATATGCAATATTTTTTGTTCGTAGCCTAGCACTATTTTCCCAACAAGTCTGAGAAGCCCAATTTTTTGTAAAGTACTGTTAAGCATTTTTAATTCTGAATCAGTTACTGTCTTCGCTGCCGGCACTATCGTTAAGTATAAAACTACATAGAGTACGCTCCCAATTAGGAGGCTGTAATGCGCAGGTAGCGCGGCATTACGAATAAAAAATAATGGAGCAGCGCAAACCAGTGAAATAACGAAAAGCTTTGTTATCGACCTCATGTCAAATGTAGCAGCATACTTTTTCCTTGCTATATATGCCCCGTAAGACGTGCCTATAGTATTTGCTAATAGAAACGCACCAATAAGCCCTAAAACGCCATATAATTGAGTAAGCAAAGGTGATAGGACAGCAATCACAATAAACGTTAATAGACCAATCTCCAACGTAGTCCTAGTTTTTCCTAAACCATTATAGAAGCTTGCAAGGTTAAGATAGCCAAAACCTGCAAGAAAATACACTATGCAGTAGGCAGCAAGAAACAGTGCTGCATATTCATAAGTTGATCCATAAACCAGATTAACAATTTCATTTGAAAACACGATAAATAGAGTTGTTACTGGAAAAACAATCAACGCAGTATACTTGTTTGCCCTCTTGAAGAACAGCTTAACACCTTCTTCATGTACTGATTCAAAACGTGAAAATGCAGATAGCAAAGCGTTTGTGATAGGAATCGAAAGGACAGTCATTAAAACGGCGAAATTTGAAGCTGCCTTGAAGTTGCCCACATAAACATCGGTTGTGAAGTTTGCCAATATTAGGTTCTGGTAAAGAGGCACTATGCCAATTAGCAACCATACAATATAAAGTGGAGCACCATACTGCATAAGAGTCTTGACGTTTCCTTTGAGCGCGTGAGTTTTGACTGAAGGTTGACCCTTGGGCAAGACAAAACGCAATAGAACTATGCCACATATACCTGCAACTGCATAGCCTATTATTGTACCCAGTAGAGCACCTGAAACATTCAGACCTATCAAAATGAGCCCAATAGTAAATGAAGTTTTAACGATGGCATCTATAGCGGTTGTTAACGCGCTGTATTCTGCACGATCCAAACTGATAAAGGCTGATACGGCAACACTGTAAACTACCTGAAACAAAATAACTAGAGACATCAATCTAAGGTAAGAAGAAAAGTCTGCCCTGTTTAATACAATGGAAGCAAAAGAGTCTGCAAAAACATAAAGCGCCAACGATAAAAGTACACCAATTAGAAAACGGATGAAGAGTCCACAATTAATCATACTGGGAATTTTGCTATATTCGCCATTCACTCTTAGTTTTGTAGCAAATTTTATAATGCCCTGATTTATTCCTAAGTCTGTAAACAGAAAGAGTAACTGAGGCACAATTAGAATAATACTATACTGCCCATAAAGTTCAGGACCTAAAAGCCTTCCAGCAATTATTGTACCAACAGCCAAAATGACGTTTGCGATTGCACTTCCAAAAACTAGAAAGAAACTATTACGGGCTAAAGCTTCTGCTGTTTTTGATAGATCGTCAGCCATTAAAACGCCTCTTAAATAAATCTCTGGTTCTTATAGCTTCTAAATACCGCAAGAGTAGCAAAGGAAAACGTGAACAGGGACAAACTAAAGGACACTGAACTTAACCCCACACCCAGAGGAGAAAAATCCAATGTACCAACAACCACAGAAGTCATAACTAGGCTGAGGACAACACTAAATGCTGCCCTAAGCACCCAATCCAGTTCAGCCTTTTTCGCTGGAGAGCCCGTCTTTTTTGGCCAAAGCGCCGCTACTAGACTAAATCCAGGCAGCACAAGCGCTAAGAGTGACCCTGTGAAGTGCCTAAGAACCATCAGCGGTGAACCGTCAGGAACAGTAATAACAATTGCCAAACATACAGCAGTAACACCGATTGTTATCCAATAATCATACGCAGCACTCTTTAAGTATGTACGAAAATTTGAAATACCTTGAGATTCTGAAATCATTTCCAACTAGCTCCTTGTTTTAGTTACTTAAGTCCAAGAATCATACTTCAACGAATATTCTATGAATATTGTTTTCAAGCTAAACTTACCGAATAAGCGGTTTTAAGATTTTTTAGGTGAATCGAATTCGTTTTAGCTTAGAAAACATTAACGGATTTATATTAGAAAGTTATGTTTTTCCACCTATTAAAGTGTTCTTAGCAAGCATTCCGCCTTAAGAAAAGTAATAGGCAGTTGGGTTTTAGCTTAAAGTTTAATTGATTTTATATAATTTTTTGACGCCACTTTTCACTTCAATAAAGGGCAATAACGCATAGCAGACTGACAGTCAAAGTAAACCAAAATGTTAATGAAAAACTGATTTGCTTGTGCTTTAATTTAATTAAGAATTATTATTAGAACTCTTATGGACATCAGGGCAATGAATACTGAAAAGGCGACAAATGCGGTTTGGTTTAGCCTTTTCCTATTAAACCTCATATTAGCTTTGCCGTAATATGGTGAAACAAACTCTGAATATATAATAAGCGTTACAGCGATCAATGCAAACAAGATGCTTATATCCCATATTAAATCAAGAGAAACAATCAAGGGCTAAACCTCCGATGTATCTAACAGCAAGTAATCGATCTCCAGATTTTTGCCATCCTCACTTATCGCATGGTTTTTTATCAGAACATGCTTTCGGGTGCAATTAGCTAATGCGCAGGCAATAGAACTTGACAAGGGAGTACCTATGGAATTAAGCAGACGTGAATGCAGCCGAGCTTCTGCATAAAGAGCATGATCAATCGGATTTTCAATTTTCACATTCACAATATTACCTATCCGTTCTACTCGCGCGCTCTGAGCAATATCCAATTCCTCAACCAATAACTTTGGTAAGGCACGTTCAAAAAACGAATAATCAGAATTCTCAAACTTTCGACCCGCAGCTCTTTCAAAAAGCATCAGCAAGTCAGATGCAGGCGCCTTCATAAGTCGAGCAGCTGTTGATTCAAAATGCTCTTTCTGTGCATCTGCAAAATTTAGGTGTCCCTCCATCTCATTTTCGATATTGTAGACTTTGTTTACGCCTAAACATTTAGAATTGCTTGATGGAAGATATACTGTTCCGGTTATAGGTTCAATTTTGTCGATCACATTGGAGAATGAGTCTATATAATATAGACTAGTTGCTTCGGCTACCTCTTTTTTTATGTAACTACCTGCGGAGACAAAAATGAGGCTGCTACCCCAAAATGCCAAGCCTAACCCCGCTAAAAGCGAAATGACAGAATCATAAAATATAGATAAACCGATTACACTTAAGCCAACTGTTAAAAACATTAATGGGACCGCTCTGGATAGCGTACTTTTTATCTGTATTCTATCGCTGATAGGCATTAAAGCAAGAGTTATTGCACCCAACCCAACCATAATAGATTGTAATATGAGAAAGCCAAAGGTGTACTCTTGGTAAAAGGTGCTCCAAGAATTATTGAGGTCAAACTTAACTGCCCCATTGGTTATTACTTCATTAAAAGAATTGAGTAACCAAATTGAGAAGAACCCTGTAAAAATAAATAATACAACAATTATGGCGCCAAAAATTCTCAACCTGTTGATTTTAGTTTTTGAGTGAAGAATCATTAACATGACAGATAATAAAGCAAAAATTATGGACATAGTAACCGATGCAATAGAAAACTGGAAATATTGCTCATATTCGGCTCCAACTGGAGGAACAAAATTGGGTAACCCAGCAATGCCGATATAGAAGTTACTCAAAACGAAAAGTGAAAGCCCAGCTATCCCAATAGCAAATAACATTAAAACAATAATCGCTTGAATACCGATAGAAAAACCTGTTTTCATGAAACAACCCCAATTACTAAAATGCAACCGAATTGGCTAGTTAAATCAATTATAATATTGCTTCCCGTTAATATCATTTATTCTCACCTTATTAACTGGAAAAGCGAGCTCAGGTGGCAAATATAACAGACGTTTTGTAACCAACATTCTTCTATTTATCCATCCTATTTGTAGGTTGCAACAAGCGAAACTCACCTGTGTCACAAATCTGGTTTATATACAGAGGAACTTCATCAGATGTCGTAGTAAGTGCCTCATCTAGAGGGTCTCTGCCAATATAAAACATGAAAAGGTTATGTTGTAAATTTGATACGAGAATGTAATCGGCGTTGTTGAATTGTTCCCTTAAATATGTTGAATTTGGCACCCGATTAAACGGCGATGAAAGTCCGACATTTAAGACTCTATAGATTTTCGTTGGCTCATAGTACTTTATGTACAATGTAAATTCACCAATAAGTTTTATGTTGTTAGGAGCGTGCTCGGCGATAAACTCGGTACCTGCCAAATGTGGAGCGGTGGCTAGCCTATAGGTATCTGAGCCATACTGGGCAGGTATATTAAGAAAAAGCAACGCTAAAAGAACGATAAATAGCAACTTGGGTTTTTTGGCCAGAAAACTTACTATCAGAAAGCTAATAGGGACTAAGCCGAACATAAATGCCCTCTGATATCCTTCCACTGCACCATACTCACCACCAAAGGCAAACCCGCCTATCAGGATTAACATAAACACGTTAAACATTGGAAATGCTAGTTCAGAACGCTTTTTCCTTGCCTTCCATAGTACATTAAGGGCGGAAAGGGCAGCAATAAATCCAGTTAAACCGACAATAGCCCAAGACGAAATGAAATTTACCCTCATTGCGGTAGAACTTATTACGCGAGATGATTCACCAACTATTGTAATACCTCGTGATCCAGTTAATATTTCAGAATAATGTTCAATGGCAGTGTTAAAAAAGGGTGCAGCCGCATAACTATTATAGGCTAACCAGACTACAGCCGCTACCAGAAGTAGTCTTCCAAATCTAACAGGACCCCTTTTAACAGTGAGCCTATCAGATATGTAGAATGCAAAAATTACTGCTAACTCCATGAAGGATGTTAGCGGATGCATAAGTGTTGTAGCAATGACTAACAAAAATAGAAGTACCAGCAAGCTTCGATTATTGTTGCCGCTTGTTCGTTCCCCGAAAAATAGTAGCGAAACAACCAGGAGCAACGCAAGGAAAAGAATATAGGCAATGGCTTGCGGACCAAAATACTGCTGGCGAATAAATAGGCTAGCAATCACAATTGCTGCGCCTAAAGAGGCGTAAGGCAATGCAAGTTTTATTCTTAGAATTAAAAACGCCAGCAAACAATATATGGAAACTGTAATCAAAGGGAAAAGCTTGAGTAAAATATTATCGGGTAATCCCGTCATCATGCTAAAAGCGCTTGAGAAGTAAAGGAAAAGCGGCCAGTAATGATAACTTACCATTGAAGCAGCAGGGTTTTGTGTAAGATGACCGTACTCGTTAATCCGTAGGCTTTCACCAAATGGATAATAGGAGTTACTTATCCACACTGGTTCTCTGATAAGTGCGGGCGCCACATACAAGTAAGCAACGGTTAACCCCAGAGCTGCAGGCAAATAAAATTTAGACTTAAAACCAATGACCCAGACAATCCCTAAAAGAAGTAAACCTGCATAGTAAGTCAAAGGCAGCTCACTCGCAAGCCCAAGACTAGTGTGATCAACACGCAATATTGATGTAGAAGCTATTGAGTAAACTAGCAAACCGATGCAGATCACAAGCACGAACTTGTAAAGCAAGGATTTTTTCAAGAAACCCACATGTTTCACCTATATGAGTTAATAGCAAGCGACCCCTTCAAGGCAACTTAATTTTATTGCTGGGACCCAGTTGGGAGACAACAATACTTAGTTTGCCATTCTTATCTAAAGGTATATCATCTACAAAGTTGACATGAAACTTCGCACCATCTAACGTCAAAGTTGAATTCAGATGATCCAAAAGCGACTTTTCGATGGTTCCTTCAGGAATATTGTTGTTTTTTAGCTTCAAATTAAATTCGAAGAAATCCAGCCTCTTTTGAATGACCCTGAATTTCTCTATTTGGTCATAGAACTTAAACAGGTGGACGGCAAATGTGAAAGCCCGTGGAGTAATCATTTGTCCATTAGGCAAAACCAGCAGGGAATCTTTTCTACCCTCAACCATACGCATCATCGGAAGGTTTCTCTTACAGTCACAGACGCCATCCGAGGGAATGCCTACATCGCCTATAGCGTACCTGATCAATGGCATCGCATAGTTAAAGAGGCTGGTACATATGATTTCTCCGTTTTCCCCTGCCGAGACCTCTTCACCACTCTTGTCAAGGAATTGAAGAATCAACGCATCTGCATCGATATGATACTCTTGACATTCTGGGCATTGCCAAGCCATCCTTTCAAACTCTACACTTGAATACTGATCATAAAAAGGCACACCAAAAACCTGCGACACAAACTGCCGAGAAGAAGCCCCCACTAATTCGGCACCACCTATAATAAATTTAGGCTTAATCGTCTTGATTCCTCGCTTTTCAACCTCTTTAGCTAAAAGATAAAGTGAACTAGAATACCCATCTAACACTGCGGGCTTGAGCTTTTCAAGTATAGAAATTTGCGTTGGCACATCATTAAAAACTGATACTGTAACTGGCACGTATAAACCGAGCATCCGTTGAAGCTGGGTTGTTTTAGCAACATGTTGTGGACCTGTGAGGGTAACCCATCGGTCCCAAGGCTTCTGACCTAAGCTAATGTTCGCTCTCAGGTGCTTAGCCTTCCTATATTCAACTTCAGGTCCGCTAAGGTAAATAAACAGGGGTTCGCCAGTGGAACCGCTTGTCGAGACCGACCTTAACTTTTTCACATCAAATTCATCAGAAACAAAATGAGACAGGTTCTGTTTAATTTCAGCTTTCCTTATAACAGGAAGCTTGTGCAAGTCATGTCTACTTTTTATATCGCTTGGCGACAATCCAAGGGCTTTAAATTTTCGGTTATAGAAAGGCACATGTTCATAAGCGTATTTGATAATCTGCTGAAGCTTCATATTTTGGTAATCTTCAAGCCTGCTATGCTCCCAGTAGGCACGTTTTTGCATTTGATTCAGAAAGTAGAATGCTCTAAGATAGTTTGTCATCAATGACGCCTCTGTTTGACGTAGAGAGTTACAACTGCTTTTATGGCGCCACTTACACCGCGTTGCCACTGTGGGATGCGTACGCTTAATGATTGACTCAGGAGGTCCTTTTGCATCCAGACTTGACCTATCTTATCTATCAGTTTTTCGTGAGAAACCTCGCTTATATCTAAGGTACATTGTGCCATGTCCAGCCTTTGGAAAAAACCCGTTTGTTTATGATCATATACTATGCACAGTACTGGCACGTAAGCAGTCGCAGCCAAAATTGCCGGATGCATCTTTGATGAAAGAACCAAATCCATCTGGTTGAGCAAATACTTGAATTCGGGAACTCCATCAGTCGTTATTATTCGGGCCTTATGTTTATTATCCATTTTTTCGATAATTCGATTGCTCACATCTAGGTCATCATTGCTAAATCCACTGATATAGTGCGGCAAAAACGCTACAGTGAACCCATACTTCTCAACTGCATCATCTAGCGCCTCAGCATGCGACTCAATATAGTTTTGAACCTGCTCCTTTGATAAGCTATTACTGTAGATACCTGCAGAGACACCTATAACAGGTCTATGCAGATTATTAGCACCTGGATTTACCTCATTAGCCTCGGTAAAGAGCAGTGCTGTGTCGTAGGTGAGGATCTTTGTACTGCGAATGCCCAGCTGGTTAACAATCTCGTAAGATATTGGATCTCTTATCAACAGAAAATCACAACTGTTAAGGGAAAGCCTCACTAGAAATCGGCCTAGCCATGTTCTAAATGGCCCAACTGAGTTTGGGAACAGGACAACAGGTTTACCTAACGCGCGGGCAACCATTATGTCAAATGTCCGGGACAGAAGCATAGACCACCAAGTAATCGCCCAGTAAGGATTAAGGGGCAATAACGAAGCAGTCTCTTTGAAGTTCTCATCACTATGCGAGATAATCAGATCACTATTCTTCATCTGTTCAACGACTTTACCCCGGTAAATTGGTTTAAGCCCTACCATAGACAGCATCACAGAAAGCAGCGAAAGCGCAGTCTGTACAGGCATCAGCATCAGAATGGCAACCGTAAGACCCTTGTAATAGAAGCCGTTTCTGCTATGACCCTGACTTTTACATATTTGATCCGCCTTATCATAGGGAATGTCCACCATAGGAGGCAAAATGTGAGTCAAGGGCAAACCTAACTTTTGCACTCCCGAAATGTCAGGCGTTGAAACTGAAACTGAAGCGTCTGACGAGATTTCTTTTATTATGGCAACATCACTGGAAAATAGTGCTTGGGTGCCTTTATTATTCATGTTTCCGACATGGATAAAATGTGTTTTAAAAGCTGACATGTAAAATGCTCCTTTTCAGATTATACAGAGTGACTTATACAAGCCGTAATAGAGCCGAATCAGGGGAAACGGCGTATGCAACAGAAGAGAGCGGAAATGCCTGTTTGATGAAGCTTTAATGCTAAGATAAACGTATATTGTACGCAAGCCAGATATGAATTTTACTGAATATGAGATATTAGGAACGAATTGTGGGGTTTTCCTGCCCATCATGTGCATAAAAGTAAGCCGCGAAGGTAGATCTTGTTTCTTAAATTTTAGATTCGTGGACTGCGATTGAGCAACTTTCTCCATGCATGCCTGTTTTAGGACAATAGTGCCAGCCAATTGTGCCTTTTCTAAAAGATCCTGCCCAGCCGCTGTTCTAGAAATGATTATAGACGTGCCATCTTTTTCATGTTTTAATTCGGGCAGCCAGGCGTCACCAAATGAAAGATCAGCGAGCTCAGCTGCTTGATCGGGGCACATAGTACACCGCATGGGAGTAAAGAAGAATGATGAAAAAAGTGGCCAGTAGGCGTGCCAGCTTCCAACTAGTGGCCGGCTGATTCGTGCACCACTTTTAGTTTCAATTGACAGCGAACCAGGCCAGCCGTTTCCCCTGTAGGCAATTTTTCGAACCTCAGAATTCTTAACACCAATCTTCTTCATGAGAAAATGTATGCCTGCGAAGTCGACCGTGTGAGAACACAGCAGACCTAGATGCATTACTATTCGCTTCTTTAGCAACGGGAATTGCGCTTCGGCTTTCCTAATCCCCTCTAGATGGCAAGGCAAACCGACTATGGCATAGCGGCCTTCTTCTTTAAGAACCTGGCGCAGGCACAAGTTTGTAGCTACAGGGCAATACTTTGAGTTCGCGGCTTCGATGATCTCTTCTCGAGTTCGCGCAATGAAGGCTTCTGGCACCAGAGGGTTGTCCTCGCGCATACGGGTTACGATGGCGCCATCAATCACCTTGCTTTCTAACGCAAAGATCAATAACTGGGTGATTATGCCACCTGACGTTGAGCTGTACCGTATTTGATTATCAGTAGCAAATCCGATGTAGCAGAATAAGGCGTTACCTATTGCCGGATCTTCTGGGTCCTGACCAAAAACTTGCTTTTGCAATAATCCATAGTCAATAGTGTTTCCAGGACAAGTTTTCACACATAGACCGCATTTGCTGCATTTGGTTTCATCCACTTCAGGTATGAATAGACCTTCAGAGACTTTCATTTTTACGGCGTTATTTGGGCAAATGCCAGCGCAGGTTCCGCAACCACAGCAAATATCATTAGCAACTATTTCGTTTAAAGCCATCAATCTTTGAACCCCTTTGTTATTCTACCTGCAGCAAATCCTGCAAAGACTCCGGAAAGCGAAAGTAAGAGCGTGAACAACTCTCCTGCTATTCTGGGTTTGTATATGTGCCTAAGTCGAAGAGGTATAGCTTTTGAGAGTAGAAGTCTTAGGTATGATCCTTCTGTGTAGAGAATCTTCGAGGAGTCAGTCTTGGAGCTTATGATTGCTTTTGAAATACCTTCGTAAAATGAACGAGTCCAAATGTACTTGAAGCTCTCACGGTTCTTGCTTACTTTATGATAAACTATAGCTGAAGGTTCGTAAATGATTTTTGAACCGGGAACTAGACTTAAGGCTCTTATTGAAAATTCTGTTTCTTCATTGCATAATAGTGTGTTGCCACATCGACCTATATCGGTTTTGAAGTAGCCAGCTTTTTCGAAGACCTTTTTCCTGAAAGACATATTGCAGCCAATTGGGTTTCGGATTTCTGTCCGTTTAAGAGGTAGACCTCTGTATGAACAGCCGACTATCCAATCGAGCTCTTCAGGGAACCAGGGTGGACGGTTGATCTGCCAGCTTGCATATATGGCGCCACCTACACCTATGACCTCTGAGTGCCGGTAGTTTTCAAGTGATTTTTCTAGCCACTTTGCGTCGGCAACAGCATCATCATCAATAAATGCAATAATATCGCCAACTGCATTTTTGACACCAGCATTTCTTGCAAAAGAAAGGCCAGCGCCTTCAGAGACGATAATGCGCACATTAGGTGGAACACGGGAATTATAAAAGTCAATCAACTCATCAATCGGGTCTAGTACGAGGACAATTTCTGCAGGATGAACAGTCTGCTTTTCTAAAGAAGAAATGCATTGTAATATCGAGGGTAATCTTTTTTTTGTGAAAGTTGAGACAACAACAGAAACACTGTTCATATATTCACGTGCCTTAAGGAATATTTACTAACCAGTCTGGCCAGTATGATTCATAGAAGAATCAAACCGACGTGGGGTTGTTTAGAGAGCCTCCTGCAGGATTAAGCCGAGAATTTTAAAGCCATCTCTAAATGTTTTTAGATTGGATCGTCCATTCATGCGTTTATATTCTACACTGGGAACCTCAACAATCTGCAGTCCCATTTTTCTAGCTTTCACAAATATTTCAGTTTCAATTTCAAATTTCTTTGACTTTAAGCTAGGAAGCAACTTCATTATTGCTTCTTTCTTGAAAGCCGCAAAACCATAACACAAGTCCGTATAATTAGTAGAAAAGAAATTATTAACAAGGAATACAAAAACGCTATTTCCGAATCTTCTTAGAAGAGTCATGTCCTCGGAGAACCCATGGCCCAAAAACCTTGAGCCTTTAGTTATATCGGCTTCACCTGTTTCAAGCGGAGATAGGAAAGCCGGAATTTCATTTGGATCCATGGAGCCATCTGCATCCATTATTATAATTAAATCGCTAAGTCCGTCATATCTCAGGGCTTGTCTAAGCGCATCGCCTTTGCCGATGCCTTCTTGAATTATGACATTAGCACCCATTTCCTTTGCGACATTAACAGTCTCATCATTCGATTTGCCATCAATTATCAGGATATTTGTGTAACCCAAACTCCGTAGTTTGCTGATTATTTTTTCAATATTTTTACCTTCATTTAGCGTTGGGATAATGATTGTTACAGAGTTGATATTGACACACACTTCTTTACAAATTGCTGTTACCAAGCATAATCATCTCACGTACTAACAGGCACGCCGAAAACGCTGTTTACTCGCTAGCCCGCTTTGTAAGCACATCCACATTTTTTAAGATGTATACAAGCATAAAATAGTGTGTTATTGTACAACTGTAACAACAACAATTCTATATTTCAAATATAGAACACATATACAAAACCACAAGAACAACCTTAAACCAGCTTTATTAAAAGGAAATAGAAAGTCAAAATCTTCAATAAAAACATCAATGTAAGAATAATCGGTCAAAATAACCGCAATTATTAAGAATGCTACAAAATAGTAGCCGATTTATGAATTGTACTAGCCAATTGGAGTAGGAAAAGATAGTTTCTAGCGATAGGCTGTCTTATTTAGGCCATTTCGCAGTTGTCTATGAAGTTCGAGCATCTTAAGACCCTTTTCTGTAATATTGTATTTCCGTTGCCCATTATGATTTTCTAGAATTATTAGCGATCTATCAGATAACGTAGATAAGACTTCGTTTACCATACTCCATGACATATTGCACTGATACATTATGTGGGTTTTTTTAAGGCTGCCATTTTTTAAACTTTCCAGCACATTTAACAAAATTTCCATTCTTGACCGTCTACTAATCATAAAAGTGAGTCTCCAACTTCAGTCTCTTGCTAACTACATTTTTTGTATTGTCTAACAAAGCGCTCAACTCACTGCAAATTGACAATAAATCGAAATCTCCAATAGTATTTTCTTCGTCGAGCATAAATTATTGCCGTTCTAGGAAGCCTTCTCGCTTGTTACAATAGTTTTATAATAAAATGTATTA
>CAYRSV010000029.1:0-31821 GCA_964427115.1 uncultured Candidatus Bathyarchaeia archaeon
CCTGCTGAAAAATACCTAAAACAGAAAGTGTAAGGCTATTTTAGGATAGAACAGTATGTAAATCCACATGAAAAAGGCAAAAATCGGCAATTGTAGCTGTACAATAGGCATCAGCACTTTTATTTTATGAGTTTCCTCTTCATTAGATTTATGCTTAATATGAAGAAGCCAAGGGTAGCTATTGCTATCCATGCTATGTTTATTAGCATGATCGTTTCTGGGCTTAATCCCATGAAGCCTTCAAACCGCCCTGTTATAAGCCCTCGTAGTAGATTGACTACATGTGTCAGGGGTAATGCAGTTAGGGCAGTAGTCTGAACCGCGGCGGGCATAATTGACAATGGGACGAAAGTTCCGCCAATAAGGAACATTGGCGTAATTAGCAGGTAAACGGGGTAATTAAAGAAATCAATATTTTGAGCTAAAGCGGTAAAGCACATACCGAATGAGGAAAATAAAAGCCCCCCGAAGAAAGCAACAATAGGCACAAGGAGCACTAACTGGCTTGAGACCAAGCCGAAAATAGCAACTACAATAAGCACTATGGTAGAGTTGATTACTGCCCGTGTAGCACCCCATAAAAGCTCTCCAGCAATAACTTCCTCAACGCTCACAGGTGTAGCAATTATAGCATCAAAGGTCTTCTGAAAATACATTCGAACAAAAGCAGCGTAAGTGCATTCAAAAAAAGACCCATACATAACAGCGATAGCTACTAACCCAGGAGCTATCCAGTTAATGTACGGTATGCCTTCTACGGGCCCAGATACAAGTATACCTAAACCGAAGCCAAAAGCGATCAAGTACAAGATTGGTTCAAGCAGTGACGGCAAGAAGTTTACGTGGGCGGTCTTTGTGAAAACATCTAAGTTTCTTCGCCAAACATACCAAACGCGGTAAGTAAGATTTGGGAGGATATTTATGCGCGATTTGGATTTTACTGTTTGAGTCACTCTCGCAATTTCCTCCCAGTTAGCCTTAAGAAGACATCTTCCAGGTTAGCATTACGTATTGTTGTAGTTTTATTTGGTAGTTTTTTGACTACTTTTCCAAAAGCGCCACGAGGCTGGTTGCTAAAAACACGCACCTGATCCCCGTAGACCTCTACTTGAGCATCAGGCATTTCTTCCTTAAACAATTCTACAATGTTTTCGTCATACTCAACCTCTAAGACTTCTTCACCCACATACTTTTTAACTAACGATTGAGGCGTACCTGTCTCGATTATTTTGCCGTTATCGATAATAAGTAACCGATCACATAGAGCAGCTGCTTCATCCATGTAATGTGTTGTTAAGATAATAGTGACACCCTGTTTCTTGAGAGACCGAATTTCATCCCAAACAAGATGTCGCCCTTGGGGATCTAATCCCGTAGTAGGTTCATCCAACAATAAAATTCTAGGCTCATTAATTAGAGCACGCGCCATTATAAGACGCCTTTTCATGCCTCCTGATAACTGAGCTATTGCAGCATCACGTTTCTCTTCTAGTCGAAAGAACTTTAGCAGACCTATAGCTCGTTTTGTGGCTTCTTTTTTTGGAATATCGAAATATCGGGCATAGACTTCCAGATTCTTGATTACGGTGAAGTCAGGATCAAGGTTATCCTCTTGTGGAGCTACACCAATGAGGTTCTTGATTTGCCGGGCTTGAGTAGCTGCATTCATACCTGCTACAAGCAATTCACCCTCAGTTACAGGCGAAAAGCAATAGATCATTCGTACTGCTGTGGTTTTCCCCGCACCGTTAGGTCCAAGAAAGCCTATGCACTCACCTTTGTAAACATCAAAGTCAATGCTATCCACTGCCTTAAAACCATCATAACACTTAGTCAAGCTACGAGCCCTAATGAGAATCTCAGAATTCATTATATCCATGAACCTAACGCTGAATAATTATTCTTAACTTGCTTAAGACGGCGCTATAAAGTTTTCAGTACAGAAAAAATAGGGAGCAGACCAATACAGTGGTTGGAGCCCCTGAATAAGAATTGCAGACAATTACTACTGTAAATAAAAATTCATTGCCGTCTACTCTCTAGACTAACAAAAGGCTTTAACAGCGGTCTTTTTCATAGCAGTTATTCCCACAGCTCATTGATATAGTATGATGACACCGTAGCTTATCCTTGATGCAACAGTATAGCCAGTGCGATTTAATCTATACCTTCAGTGCATGTTTATTCATAAAAGCCAGTCCAATATTCGAGGGATTTAGGTCAAATTTCTTGAAATATTAGACGTCAAAAATCGCTACACTAAAATAAGGGTTCATTAACCATCGAAATAACTTGACAGCCAATATCGCTCACTCCACCAACCCATTTGAATCTTTGGCATGCGCAAGAGATAGGCTAAGAGAGGGAGCAAAGCAAAAGGCTGAAGTAAAACGAAATTTCGGGTTAAGTTGAATCTATATATGGAAGCTCGTGCGTCTGTTTGCGCATCACATATTGGAGATTGTGCCCATGCAATTAGAAGAAATGAAGAGAGAAATCGAGAAGTTAGTCATCAGTAAGGGGTTCTACAACAAAACTGAGGATATTCCTAAGAAGCTTCTTTTCGCGTTTATTGAGCTTGGCGAAGCTAGTGATGCATGGAAAAAAGGCGAATCACAGGAAAAAATAGCTGAAGAACTCATAGACGTGATTTTTTATATCTTGGACGCTAGTCGATTAGCCTGCCCCAACGTTAACATGGATGAAATGTTCACATGGAAACTTGCAAAAAACATGGGTCGACCGTATCAGTATGGTGAAGGTCATCGCAACAAAAAGGATTGATGGAAAAAATAATACAGCATTTAATGCGGTCGCACATTTTTCAAAAATTAATCATTATTTAGCAGATCTCATGTAGGAGCGTTTCTCCTTTCTCCCAATTGACCTATTGTGCTATCAAAGTAAATAAGTTGATAGCTCGCTATAAGACATATGATCATTTTCGAGTACTTATTAGCGATAGTTTTTATGGATGCCTACGCAGGTTTTAAGTGTGACTTTAGTGCAGTTTGAATGGCCCGCAAATATAAGCTTCAATTGTAATAAATGCGGATTATGCTGCGGAGATACTTCAAAAAAGACACGCCACGTGCTACTATTGAAGTCTGATGCTCAAAAAATTAAAGAACACATCAAGCAACCTATCAAACAGTTCGCACATAAAATACAAGGCAAGGCACCCTATATCTTCGAAATGCGTAAAAATCCAACCGATGGCAAATGTGTTTTCCTAAGAAATAATCAATGTACAATATATGAACACAGACCATTAATCTGCAAATTTTACCCAATTGAACTCACAACCGATGAGACTGGAAAACCTATTTTTAAGGCAACTTTGGAGTGCCCAGGCATTTGTTGCCAAGACACAGAAGGGGTTGGAAAGAAACTTGGTGAAGATTATTTCAGAGCATTACTAGATCTGGCGTATACCGAATTGAGCAATACAGCTAATTAAAGCCAGTCTACGTACATGGTTGAGCAGCGTGTTATGCTAAATTCTGCCTTAGCAATGACTTTTCCCATATAATTGAATTTGTGGTTGTCTCGCAAGTTTTCGGTTAAGTTAAAATGGTTAAATTTGCTTATAATTAAGTTACTATTGAGTTTCACGTGGTGAAATTACGTGGATAAGAAGCTCAAAGTTATTCCTCCACCCCAACCCGATACTATTACACTGCTTTTACCAAAACCAAAAGAAGCGCTACCACTCATTAAATGCGATGCAGACATAAATCTCATATGCGGAAGCTGCGGTGCAACCCTAGTTGAGGGTGTTTTTGAAAATCAGGTTCGAAATATTGTAATTCGCTGCCCTAATTGTAACCAATATAATCAAATAGCATGATACTCTGCTTAATGCCCGCTTTAATGACGACAGATTTACAGCTGCAGCATTCGTCTTAGTTTGATTAGTTTAAATTATGAGTCTTTCGTTGATAATTGAATGTTTATGACTGGTTGATTGCTATGACAACTAATAATGTATCACCGTATTCCATACGAATTGTCAGACAATATTATTATAGCTGTGTTTGTGTTCACCATATTGGAGACCAACTTGTCTACGGAAGAGGTAACTGTAACAGGCAGTAGAGCCATAGAAGTAGCAGAAGCTTTAACTGCAACAACTATGAAAATCCTACAACTGCTCTCAAAAGAACGCCTTGATGTATCCACTATAGGTATACGACTAGACCTAAGTGAAGCCTATATAAGCGAGCAAATTCGCGTATTAGAGGAACTGGGGTTAGTCAAAGTCAACTATGAGCGTGGTAAAAGAGGCATTCGAAAAGTCTGCGAAACCGCAATTAAAAAGATAACAATATTAATAAAAGAATAAAGATTGCTTAGGATTACTCTTTTCTTTACTTTAAAAGATCATTTTGTTTCAAAAAAAATGGGTTTAACCAAGGGTGAAGAGGCGACTATCTTTTACCCTTTTACTTATTGAGTTACTTTTTGCCATGGCTGCACCTTTCGTTTGCGAATATATACAGATATGAATTGCTGATAAGTTCTAAATATTGCTAAAATGTGAGCGGCTCCTGCAGTTTTGTTTTTACAAGCAGGTTGGTTTCGTCTTTTTTATGACTTTTGAACAGACGATTTGTTGCTATTGATTTTAGGAATAAAAAGGCAGCAGATTTTATATTGACCCCATGGTTGTTAATAGGAACAATAAGTAAATTGTTAGAAATATTGCACCCTCTCTCCACGTTATCTTTTCTCTAGATAAGAAGTACCAGAAGAACAAATTTGTGATTATTGAGAAAGTGATCAAGTTTCTGAATACGTTTAGGTCCAAGGATATTGAAGAGCCTATGAGCGTAGGGACAGAGAAACTTATACCCAAAATCAGCGTGGTGTTGATAAAGCTAGCTCCTATAATATTGCCGAATGCCAATCCTGAATGACCTTTAATGATCGATTTTACGCCTATGGTTAACTCAGGCAGACTTGTGCCAAAGGCAACTACTGTTGCACCAATCGCCGTCTGGGGGAGGCTAAATGATTCGGCGATTGTAACAGCGGAATCTACAAGAAAATTTGCGCTCAAAACAACACCAAGCGCGCCTAAAATAGTAAAGAAAATATATCGTTTGAGTTTGACTTTTTCTTCAACCGCAACAGATTTCTGATCTTCAGAGGGGACTTTAAGGTGCGTTAGTTTGTATAAGTAGGCAGCGAAAACGAACAGAAGAATTAGACCTACTGCCCACACAGCGCTGGCAACATAAACAAGGATCAGGGGAACGAGAGAAGAAACGAAAAGTCCAAACTCGATGCTACTGAGCTCTGATTTGGCAAGGGAGGGCAGAACGTTAAGTTCGCATGGACCACCAGAAATCTTAGAACGCCTGCATTTTCTCCACTGAGTAAGATACAACAATAATGTCGCCAAACCTATGATAACTGCAATATTAAAAATATTTGAGCCTAATACATTGCCCACAGAAAGGGCTGCCCCACCCGTTATTGCAGCTATTAAAGCAACTGTCATTTCGGGTAAAGTGGTGGACAGGGCAACGAGGGTGAAGCCGATGGAAGTTTTTCCTACGTGAGCTATACTGGCAACTTTTATGGCATTTTTTATAGTGATGTTACTTGCCCAATTTAACGCAATTAGCGAAATGACTATTATTAGTATGTTCGCTATTAGGTCTGTTGTTACCAATTCTATCGCTTCTGCAGCTATAATTTTTCGTAATTTGGACCTTGAATGAAGGTAGTTTGCATAATTAAAATAATATAAGTATTACCTTTAAACAATTGCTATTGCATATTTGTTCTTAGGTTAATTTCTTGTGCAGAACATACGTATAGGGTTAGCATAAATCCAGAATTGGATAGCTTGCAACCCCTCACGCATAGTCATTTTTCTAAATGTTTTTTATCCATCCTTTGCTCTTTCTTCGACACTATAGGCATCTTTAAGGTAACAAAATTTAATTTTATGGTGGTGTATTGATTGGTAGTATAGCGTTTGAGGCTAAATACGTTCTTGAACAACATGCTTGTAGCGATAATAGTTTGGTAATTGGTATTGACAAACGCTTATAAATATTGCAATATATACATCGTAATCAACCTGCCGTAACGAAGGTGACCCGGTATGGATTTTGACCAAGAATACATTACTAGAATTCATGACTTTAAAATGAGCTTTGATTACATGAATGCGCGACTGCAAAGTCTAAGTAAGCGGTATCCGGCAGGCGTCATCATTCCAGTAATTGATAAGGACGTCAATAATCCCGCTTTCAAAAAGATCATTGATAATTTGAATGAATGTACTTATCTTAAGAAAGTGTACTTTGCCTTTTCTGGAAGCTCGGATGATTATGAAAAAGCCCAAAAACAAGTATACAGCCTAAGAGTCCCATATGAGCTTATTTGGTGCAATAGTCCAGAAGTTGAAGAAATACTAAAGGAGTTAAAAGATAAAGGGCTTGATGTAACCCAAACCAGAGGCAAGGGTAAAGATTTATGGTTAGCAATAGGCATAGCGTCTCTTGATCTTTATGCTTTTGCAATTCATGACGCAGACATAATTTCTTATAATAAAACCCTGCCGACAAGGCTTCTTTATACTGTTGTGGAGCCGCGGCTGGATTTCTTTTTTGCAAAAGGATACTATGCTAGAATAAATCTAGAGACCAGTAAGATGTATGGGCGGATTTTCCGCCTGTTTATTAATCCACTGCTAGATGCTTTGGAGAAAAAGATTGTCTATCAGTCACCTTTTATCCAGTACCTGCAATCATTTAGGTATCCGCTTTCAGGTGAAGTAGCAGTTTACAGCGACATAGCACTTAACCTGCGTGTACCCGGACACTGGGGTCTTGAAATAGGCATGCTTGCGGAAATATTTAGGAACATATCAATTAAACGGGTTTGCGAAGTAGACCTTGGATTTTTTGACCATAAGCACAAAGCAATGAGCCAAGACGAGTTACTAAGGACTGCTGGAGATGCATTTATCACCTTGCTACGCACGCTTACCGAGATGGAGGGCATAAATGTGTCCGAATCGTCCTTACTTAGCCTGCGAGTAATATACCGGAAATTTGCTCAAGACAAGGTACGTCAATATTATTCAGACGCTGTTTGTAATAATTTGGATTTTGACAGACATGATGAGGAAACTAATGTTGAAACTCTCTCAGATGTAATTCTTAATGCAGGTAAACGGTACCTGACAGACCCAACGACTGCGCAACTGCCTGATTGGCTACGTACGCTTTCAGCTATGCCTAACGCCAGAGAAAGGCTGAGAAAGGCTTCTATCGAAAGGTAACTGCAATGAAGACGATAATTTTCTCTGACATGGATGGAACACTACTTGATGAGCATTACAGCTTTAAGTCAACCAAACCTGTAATCGACCAGCTACTAATTGCGGGGACGTCCATAGTTCTATGCAGCAGTAAAACCCGAGCAGAAATTGAGCACTATCGCACAAAAGCAGGCATCAAAGACCCCTTTATTTCAGAAAACGGTGCAGCCATATTTATTCCTAAAGACTACTTCCCAAAAAGTCACACTTACACCTTAAGCACAGAAAAATTCGATATAATCGAAATAGGTATGCCTTATTTGATGCTGAGGCAAAAATTGCGCGCTATCAAAACGAAAACCCATTTTGACATAGTTGGCTTTGGCGACCTAACAGCAGAAGAGATTGCTCAAGACAGCGGTTTACCTTTTGAATTGGCAGTTTTAGCCAAGCAAAGGGAATATGATGAGCCTTTCCTCATGAGAGAAGGCAGCGAAAAGCAGCTCATCGAGGCTGCAAGAGCCGAAGGAGTGTGCGCTGCCAAAGGTGACCGTTACTGGCACCTAAAAGGGAATCATGATAAGGGAACTGCAACAAAACTACTTATTGATTTATATATCGAAAATTTTGGTTCAATCCGAACCGTAGCTGTAGGCAACGGACCTAACGATTTACCTATGTTATCAGTCGCAGACAAACCCTTCTTTGTGAGTCCAGAAGAAAGGCTTGATGCATTATGGGGCAAAGTTATAGCTTGGACATTTAATCTTAATCATCAAAATCGCAACTCATAGATACGTCGTGTTTTAGCCTTTTTGACCCGATTTTGATAAGGCTTAATAGCTGCCGACAACGTGTCATTTCTATAAGCCGTGATTAGCTATGGTCGACGTATGGCTACCCTATGGGAAAACTGATGTATGCGTGCGAGTTCCAGCTAGGAACCTAATTGGCTCAATTACCCCAAAAGAGAAAGTTGGCTGTGCTGACGCTAGAGCTGAAGTTGAACGAGCTCTTAAAGAGCCTCTGCCAGCAGGCACTCGGCGCTTAAGCCAAATAGCCCAGCCTGAAAATAAAGTCGCCATAGTGGTAGACGATGCTACCCGTAAGGCACCCAGTAACATCATGCTTCCACCCGTGCTAGCTGAACTCAATCAAGCAGGCGTAAAAAACGAAAACATCACAATAATTTTCGGCACCGGTATCCACCGCCCAGTCACAGACGAAGAAGCAAAAATGCTCTTAGGCGAAGAAGTGCTCAAACGCGTAAAAGTCATCAGCCATGACGCCAAAGCCCCCGACCTTGTCCACGTAGGGACTACCAAACGAGGCAATAAGGTAAAGCTAAATCGTGTTTTTGCCGAAGCCAACGTGCGTGTGCTTCTTGGCGATGTAGGATTTCACTACTATGCAGGTTACGGTGGCGGACGCAAAAGCATTTTACCTGCAGTAGCAGGCGAAGACTCAATCAAATTTAACCATGCCATGCTGCTTAACCCTAACGCACGTATAGGCATACTTGAAGGCAACCCCGTTCACGAGGACATGGTAGAAGCGGCGAAGCTGGTAAAAGTAGATTTTGTTGTTAACGTGGTCACCAATAGCAAATCGCAAATAGTTCAGGCATTCGCTGGAGAACTTGATGAAGTTTTTAATCATGGCGTTAAGTTGGTAGATGAAATGTACCGAGTGACCGTGGACCGCCGATCTGATATAGTTGTTGCAAGCTGTGGGGGCAGCCCTGCAGATATTAACCTATACCAAGCGCATAAAACTATAGACAGAGCACTAGAAGTTGTCAAACGTGGCGGAGTTATAATTCTTGTTGCCGAATGCCCTGAAGGTCACGGTAACCAGGTATTTTACGACTGGATGGCTAAGTACTCTGACATAAAATCTATCGAAAAAGAAATCAAGCGAAACTTCGTTATGGGCGGACACAAAGCATACTTTCTGCTCAAAGCATTGCAAAACCACAAAATCATCCTAGTCAGCACATTGCCCGATTACTATGCTACAAACATTTTCAAGCTAAAGACTGCACGTGCAGTAAACGATGCCCTCAACGAAGCGTTCAATATTGTAGGAAAAGCAGCCCGTGTATGGACCATCTCGCATGGCAACTATCTGCTGCCCGAAGTCAAATCATCTACAGATTAATCAGCACATCATCAAGCAATAGTTACTAGTAAAACATAAACTTTAAGTTGAGCCTGAAAATGCTGTTTAGGCAGGACGACAAAAGATGCAGGAAACCTTCAAACTACGGAAATTCAAGCCGGACGATTTACAGAATGTTATGCAGATTAACCGTGTTTGCTTACCCGAGAATTACACTGACATGTTCTTTATGGATCTCCACGAACGCTTTCCAGAAACTTTCATAGTTGCCGAACTAAACGGAAAAATCGTCGGCTATATAATGAGCCGTATAGAAGTTGGACTAAACAACTTTGGTCTAGGCGGATTAATCAGGAAAGGCCACGTAGTTTCTATAGCAGTAATGCCTCAAGCCAGACGAAAAGGCATAGCATCTGCACTCATAACAAGCGCCATAGAAGGCATGCGCCACTACAAAGCAAAGCAAATCTACCTGGAAGTAAGAGTAACTAACGAACCAGGCATTAACCTCTACAAAAAATTAGGTCTAGACATAACCCGCACTATCACCGGCTACTACTCAGACGGTGAAGATGCCTACGTAATGACCAAAAATCTTTAAGGCCCTTTTCTAAAGCCCTGCTCTACACCTGCTTTTAATAACTAATTTAAAAAACTTGCTTCATGATCCTAATATTTAATTTATGCAGCCAATCGAGGAGGAAGTAGATAAAAGAGAGGACATTGTAGCAGACCAATAATACCATAATTGCTTATAGAAAGGATGCTCATGCAGTTGATGTCTGTTGGATAAAAAACATCTCATAACATTTCATGAATTAGTTTTTGGGTTTGACTGAAACATAGGGGTTGTTTTTAATGTAGAATCGCCAAGGGAGGTCTTTGTGCTCGTCTGCGTAGTCTACGCCTATTCGTGGGGCTTGGGCTATATCTTGGGGGTTTACGCTTTGACCTTCGGCTATATAGAGGGGTGGTTTAGTCATATCGAGTCCATTGTAAATTTTCGTGAGCCCCATGGCTATACAAAGTCTGCCTGGTCCACTTGCCATATTGACCAGTCGTCCCGTGGGTCCTCTTCGCTTCATCATAAGCTCGATGCCCTGTATAGGTTCAAGTGCTCTAATGAGTGTGGCTTCGGGTTTTCCTTCGACAGCTCCACTAGTCACATTAATACAATAATACATGCCATAGATCAGATAAATGTAGGCGTGCCCCTTTGGTCCATACATGGTCTCAGTTCGGGGCGTACGCCGGTTACCGAATGAATGTGCCGCTTTGTCCTCTGGACCCTTGTAGGCTTCAGTCTCAACTATTTTTCCTGCAGTGACGCCTTCAGGGGCTTCATGAATAAGAATCTTGCCCAGTAGCTCCTTGGCAACGATTAATGAATCGCGAGTGTAGAATTCTTTGTTAAGAGGCATATCCTATAGTAGAAAACGTGGCTAAAATATAAACCACGAGGGCTCGCTTGTCTTCTATCTATTTTAAGTTTTAATTTTTTACTTGATTTGTTGCTGCATTTGTGTAGTCACAAATTGTTATAAGTTTTCTAGGTGCAAGGAGTAGTTGTGTCCTGAAGCCATGATAGGCGTTGCGTGGGGTTAGGTTTGGCGGGTCAGGCTTTAGCCAAGGCGTGAGAGTCCCATGTTTCCTCCTTGGTGCTACTTTTCTAGTTCACGCCCCTAAGAGCAAAAGACCCGCCAATCCATAATTTTGGTGAAGAGTAGGCTTTTTTTACTATTATTTGACTAATAGGGGTCTTTTTGGTTCAACTTATACCCATAGCCTGTAGCTAAAGTTCGGCCGACTTTTTTATCTCTTCGCCCTTCATGTGCTTAGAATACTTGCGCATGATACCAGACTACGGACCCTACAAAAACCGAAATGTGCCCTACAACAGTATAGCTTAAAAAGCTATTAAGACTCGACCAAACAGAAATATTTCCCTAAGCTCCTATAGTAGATATATCGGTTATTGCTTAACCAAAAATTCTAAACTATTACTCGCCAAATTAGCATTCTGTTATGTAAATTGGAGGTTTGTAGTTGGTTGACCAATTTGATGTTGCAGTAATTGGGGCGGGTCCTGCAGGTGATGCTGCAGCAAGACATTGCGCTAAAGAAGGTCTTAAAACCGTCCTTATTGAAAAATGCACGCTACCAAGGTCTAAACCATGTGGTGGCGGAGTTCCACTTAAGTCACTGCAGCTAATTGGCACACGTATTCCTGAAGAACTGGTTGACCAACAAATTAGATGTCTCAAGTTTTTCTCAAAAACCCGGACAATTATCGAACTTAGACATGATTCTCCAATAGCTATCTCTACAACACGCGACAAATTTGACGCATTCTTGTCAAAGCTTGCCACAGACGAAGGCTGTATGCTAATACAATCAAACGGACTAAAAGATTTATCCATAGAAAAAGACGCTGCAACTTGCATACTATCAAACAACCAAATAATTAAAGCTCGGATCGTTATTGGAGCTGACGGAGTCACAAGCCTCGTTGCGAGGAAATCCGGCATACGCCAAAAATGGAAAGCCAACGAAGTTGGTTTATGTTTAGAAACATCTATAGCTCTACCAGAATGTGAGATGAAGAAAATTGATTCCGATGCATTCGAGGTTTATTTTATCGATGCACTTAGGGGTTACAGTTGGCTTTTTCCTAAAAAATCATCTATTTCTGTGGGAATAGGAAGCTTTCTTTCAAACATATATCGACCTAACGAGGTACTTTTAAGCTTCTGCAAGTCAATTTCAAAGACAAAAAAATTGGAGATATACCCAAGGAATATTACTGCTCACCTTATTCCTGCAGGAGGCTTCAACCGTAACATTGTAGCTAATCGTATAATGCTTGTAGGTGATGCTGCAGGATTTGTTGACTCGTTTACTGGTGAGGGCATCTATTATGCTTTGAAAAGTGGTCAGCTTGCAGCTTCGGCAAGCATTCAATCAATAGAAAAAAGCAACTTTAGCGCTGCTTTTTTAGAAAAGCACTACTCGCAGGTGTGCAATCAAGATTTTGTAAAGGACCTAAAGGTCTCTCTCAACCTATCAACAAGAATTCACAAACATGCAGACTTATTTTTCGATACCCTCCAACACGATTCAGGTGCATCTTGGGCAGACCTGCTGGCTGGAAAAACCAGCTATAGAGCCTTACAAAGAAAACTCCTTCCACGACTAATGACAGAAATAGTAAAAGAAAAATTAAAGAAAACAACCGAATCTTTGTCCTCATTAACATCCAATTATTATCTCAGTTAGTGCTAAAGTACAAATAAAAAACCAGCAAATCCATGCATTACCAAATAAAATTTAATCACACTAGAACCCTTCAATATGGACCATCATAGTACTTTTAATTATCCTTAACCGTCTATAACGTTTTAATAAAAAAACACTATTTTGAAATTTGTTTAGTAGTAATACACCGAAGTTAATATCATAAAGAGTGCGCTATCCTGTCCAGAAATTTTAAAGTACCGCAGCTTCTTGGATTTACTTGAACCATCTTGGTAAAAAGAAACTGAAGGTATAACAGAAAAAGTCAACCCTATAAAATTATGGACAAAACAGTTCACTGGCTCCAGAAAGTAGACTGCAACCCAAAGCGCTGGCTACCAATGTGTTAAGGAAGAAAAACTAATACAGAAAGAAACAAGGTCTTCAAATTGTCAATGATTAACAACGCAAACAATCGCATTGAACCAATTTAAAGTAACAGAACTGAGGAAGAGATTTGATAGAGTTTAGTAAGGTTCAAAATGTGGAGAGCGAAGCCTTTAGGGAAGCAGTGAACATTTACACAGAAGCAATACCAAAGGCTGAGCAACAAAAAGTTAGTGTCATCAAGAGAAGAGTCAAAACTGGAAAAGAGCACTTGATAGTCGGCAGAAAAGACGGTAAAGTGGTTTGTATGGCGTTAATCTATCTTCTTCAGGACGCCGATTTTATGCTTATTGATTATCTGGCAGTTAAAAAGCAGTATTTACAACAAGGCATAGGCTCTAACCTCATAAGATACATCAAAAACACCTATGGGACTGAAGGCAAATGGCTCATCATAGAAGCAGAAGACCCAAAACATGGAGAGGACAGGCGAACTAAAGCGTGCCGCATAGCCTTCTACAAAAAGAACGGAGCCAAAGAGCTAAAAGGCGTACCTTACCAACTGCCACCTATACAAGGAAACGCTCCTATCCCGATGATACTTCTGGCGCTCAATATGAGTCAGGAAACCAAAATTGATGGGGTTACAGTAAAAAAGTTGATCAGCCAAATATATGAACAACTCTATGGGCGAGACAACTCCGATGCCCTGCTAAATATGATCATCAACCTGGTTCCAAGGACAGTTTTTCTTGAAATAGACAAATAACAGGACAAGGCAATAGTAAGACAGTAAAAACAGTTTTGACGGCAAGTAACCTGTAAATAGTATGAAGGTTTTACCAATCCGCACATTTAGCACTAGGCTTCCATCAAGGGACACTTTAAAATGTGGTTCGAAAATAAACTGAGGTACTATTTGCTCGTCATCGCTATCGGGATCTTAAGCGCACTTATGACGGTGACACTTTACGTCTTGTACTTGAATATTTGGAATATAACCTCAGCCGTATTTTCGTACTCAAACTGGTTCATTTTCCTTTTTGCCTTCCTATCGCTAGCAATACCGTTTACGTTGGTAAAGCTTTTTGCGAAGACAAAATCTACTGGAAGTGGAACCCATTACGTGCTAGAAACATATCACCTTAGAAATGGCGAAACTAGCCTACGCGACACCCTAATAAAACCTCTAGCGTCAATTATCACATTGGGTTTCGGAGGAAGCGCAGGACCCGAAGGCCCAAGCCTTCTCGTCGGAGGCGGCATAGCAGCAAACATCTCAAAACGGTTAAACATTAAAGTTCATCATTTACGCAGGATTTTTGTAGCTGGCGCAGCAGCCGGCTTAACTGCAGTTTTCAGGACACCTTTAACAGGCATTCTTTTCGCTTTAGAGATTCCTTACAAGAACGATTTAGACATGGAGACATTCATAGAGGCCACTATAGCCACTATACCAGCATACCTTCTTTCAGTTCTAATTTTAGGAAGCGAACAAATTTTCGGCAGCATACCCGGCGGTCAAATCACGCTAGACGTAATTGGGCTCTCATTACTACTAGGATTGTTATGCGGTATTTACGCAATATTTTTTACCAAATTCTTCAACTCAGCTGGAATCTGGACGAAAAACCTGCAACAAAAAATTGGGCGCTTAGGCCTGCTGATTATTGGCGCAGTATCTCTCGGAATAATTGGCTACTTCTCAACTTACTCACTTGGGATAGGCATAAACTTTGTAGAAGACTTAGTCAAAGGAGCAAGCTTCACCATTGTATTAACCATTGCAATTATCCTGCTGAAAACTATTGCCACAACAATTACACTTAACTTCGGAGGAAGCGGAGGACTATTCTTCCCAACTATAATAATCGGTGCAGGTTTAGGTTATGTTTTTGCCGCTGCTACAGGCACCACATTCCAAATACTGTTTGTAGCAGTAGGCATGGCTGCCCTACTATCAGGTACACACAAAATACTCCTAACACCTACAGCATTCGTTGTTGAAACATTAGGCGGTGTTTATGCTATACCCGCCTTAATTGCAAGCGGAGTTAGCTATATTATATCAGGAAAAAACTCCTTCTACAACGTTCTTCAACCGCCCAGAAGACTAAAAGCCGAAGAATTAGCCGTGGAAAAATTCTTCTATAAAGCTAAAAAATCCATTCCAGAAAAACTCAGAAGAACGGTGGCAACTGAATTTATGACCCCAAACCCATTAGCGATACACAAAGGATGCACAATTAAAGACGCTCTTGGGTTCTTTGAGAAAACCAGAGTGAGAGTATTACCTATAGTAGATGACAAGAAGAGTGTAATTGGTATAGTAACCTTGGAAGATCTAGGGACTGTTGATTCAAAAAATGTGGATAACACACTTTCAGAGAAGTTTATGCATACGCCGTTAAATATTACAGAAGAAGCCAGCTTAGAGGAAATTGCTGAATTAATGATGGAGAAAGAAGATGACCATGTATTTGTAATCAACAAGAAAGGAGAGCTTGTCGGCGTCATTTCAGGAATAGATATTGTACGTAAAATTACGGAGCTCTCAATTGGATAAAGCACGGGAGTTAAGTCTGGCTTAAAAAATCTTATGTACCTCAAATAGGCTTACACTAAAGAGCTAAAGAGGTTTGATGCAATGCAAAACGAAGAAGATATGCGTATAAGGAGCCAGCTAACTGCCGAGATTAATTCATTACAGGAAACTTATTTCACTTTGCGCGATTACATTTTAGGAAAAGAATACGATCCGCTAGAGATGATAAGTACCCTGCGAGTATTTAAAGACAAGTTGGATGGTATTAGTGTACGTATCCTCACATTCTATACACTAAAGGGGCAACGAACAAAAATAACGTGGGACCAACTTCTTAACAATATAGGCAACGCGCTTGAGGCATTGAAAGGTGCCCGAACTGAGGCGCCCCGAACAGCTATTCATGCCGCCTTGACCATGTCGCAGCCTAACGCCGGGGAAGTAATGGCATATCTAGATAACCTCAAAAAATCTTTATAGTACAAACTCACCGTTTTTGCCCCTATTTTTTTAAAACTGCAACCAGCTTTGATCGGTTGGCTCTTGTAGGCTCCAGCTGTAACCACATACGTTTATTTTAATTTAGGAAAGAGCTAGCATGAAGGTGCATATCTTTGCTTAAGCAAAGCAGCCAAGGCTATACTGCAGACCCTAAGCCTGTAGAAGCCATAACCAGATATGTGTACCTTTTATCTGAAGGTAATGGCAAAGACAAGAAACAGCTCGGCGAAAAAGGTGCTGGACTATGCGAGATGACACAGATTGGTTTGCCTGTCCCACCGGGGTTTGTAATAACAACTCAGGCGTGCCGTGAATATTTCAACAATGACCGCAAATTGCCTGAGGGGCTTGCTGATCAGGTACGAAGCGCAATTGCTCAGGTAGAGAGATCAGTTAACCTTGGCTTCGGAAACACCGAAAAGCCACTGTTGGTTTCTGTAAGAAGCAGTGCGGCAGTATCAATGCCAGGAATGATGGATACTATACTCAATGTGGGTCTTAATGATGATACGGTTCATGGACTCATAGAGCGAAGTGGTAATGAATGGTTTAGCTGGGATACGTACCAAAAGTTCATTTCACTTTTTGGCTCCACTGTGCTAAAAATTAACACTGAATTTTTTAATACCGCCTTGGAGGATTTGAAAAAAGAAAAGAGAGTAATTCAAAATGCTGACCTAACCGTAGCTGATCTTCAAGAACTTGTTAAAACTTTCAAGCGCATAATCCAAGATAAAACTGGTAATGCATTATCGCAAGACCCTTATGAACAACTATTCATGGCGATAGAAGCCGTTTTCGACTCTTGGAACAAAAGAAAAGCGGTAGATTTCCGTCGCGAATTTCGAATTACACCACAAATGGCCGATGGCACGGCAGCCATCGTGCAAGCTATGGTATTTGGCAACATAGATGAACAGTCCGCTGCAGGAGTAGCTTTTACAAGAGACCCCGCTACCGGAGAAAACGTGCTATTCGGAGACTACCTTACCAAAGCACAAGGTGAGGATATCGTAGCAGGATTCAAAACGCCTAAACCTATTGCTGAAATGCAGCACACCATGCCTGAAGTCTACGATGAGCTTATGAAAATACGGGCAACCTTGGAGAATCATTTCAAAGAAGTTCAAATCATAGAGTTTATTATAGAACGCAAAAAACTGTATATGCTTCAGACCCGCAACGCCAAAATGGCCATCAATGCTGCCCTGAAAACTTCGGTAGATATGGTCACCGAAGACATAATCACAAAAGAAGAGGCAATTCTTAGACTCAACCCTGCCCAGCTTTCACAATTAATGTATGCACAAATAGACCCATTAAATAGTCAAGCTCCAGCTACGATTGGGATAGGCGTTTCACCAGGCGCTGCGTCAGGCAAAGTCGTCTTTGATGCAGACGAAGCTGAACGGTATGGCAGGTCAGGCGAAAAAGCCATCTTACTTCGAGAGCAAGCCAAACCGGAAGATATTCATGGCTTCTTTATCGCTCAGGGCATACTTACCGCAGTAGGCGGAAAGACTAGCCACGCTGCAGTTGTCGCTCGAGCAATGGGCAAACCATGCGTAACAGGCGCCAAAGATATAACAATCAACCAGTTACAAAGAACTGCCACCATTGGAGAAAACAAGATCATACAAGGCACAGTCATAACAATCGACGGCGCTTCAGGCAACGTCTGGATAGGCCAGGTCCCGATGGCGGAGCCTAAAATCTCCGAGAACATGAACACTATCCTAAAGTGGGCAGATGAATATCGGAAGCTAGGCGTGTGGGCAAACGCTGACACACCATCTGATGCCAAGAAAGCTTTGAATTTCGGTGCCCAAGGTATCGGACTATGCCGTACAGAGAGAATGTTCAACTCTGCCTCCAGCATCGGCACTTTTCAGGAAATGATCCTGTCTGACACAGCCGAAGACAGAGCAGCAGCATTGAATCGTCTTGAGCCTTTGCATAAAGAAGTCGTCAAAGAAATCTTACGCATAATGCAAGGGCTACCCGTTACTATACGCTTGCTTGATTCACCTCTTCATGAGTTTTTGCCGCCTGAGGAAGAAATCCATCAACAAATTGAAATGCTTCAAAGATACCAAGCGGCGCTGGACAACATTTCAGGACTGCCTGAACTACTTCATACTCTTAACCCAAATCTTGCAGATACGCTTGATAGTGATGAGGTAACGCTGAAAAACCTAGCCAGATTACATAAAGTAGAACTTGATAAAAAGCTTAACACTCTTAGGAAAATTAGTACATTACGAGAAGTCAACCCTACGCTAGGTCATCGTGGGGTAAGGTTAGGAATTAGTTACCCAGAAATTTATGAGATGCAAATAGAAGCCATCCTAGAAGCAGCCAACGAACTCATCAACGAAGGAATACCAGCAAAAGTGCAAATTATGGTGCCGAATGTATGCACATGCCAAGAGATAAAACGGGTACAGGAAATAGTTCAACAGGTTGAAAAAAGAATCAGAGACCGCGCTGGCACACTAGCTCCGTTTAAGTTTGGCGTATTGATAGAAGTAGTTAGAGCTTGTATGCGAGCTGGCAATCTAGCTGAGGTTGCAGAATTTTTTAGTTTTGGAACCAACGACTTGACTCAGGCAACATTCAGCTTCTCAAGGGAAGATGCAGAAAGCAAGTTTCTGCCTTTATATAACAAGCTAATGATTCTACAGGAAAATCCATTTGAAATACTCGACCAAAAAGGTGTTGGAAAGCTTATGGCAATTGCGGTAGAATGGGGACGCAAATGTAGACCTGACCTGGAAATTGGCTTATGTGGCGAGCATGGAGGTGACCCTTCTTCTATTGAATTTTGCCAATCTATTGGTCTCAATTACGTAAGCTGTTCACCCTATAGAATCCCGATAGCCAGATTATCTGCTGCTCAAGCGGCCATTAAAGAAAAAATTCCATCCTGAGACGATTCAGACAAGCTATTTTAAGCAATATACGTCCAGAGTAAATAGTGGCAATAAAGGCTACATAATAAAGTCGAGACGGATTAATCAAACAAGTTCTTGGAAACACAAACCGAACAAAATGTAAAGAAACCCAATAATTAAGCATTCAAGGCTATTGCTTAGGTGAATCTTTTAAAGCTAAATTTTGTAGTCTTTTTAGAATCAATTTTGCGGCTCTTTTATCGAGAGGTTTGTTTTCGTTTCCACATTTAGGCGAGTAGATGCATGAGGGACATCCTTCGGTGCATTCGCAGTTGTCTAGCAGCATCAGTGTTGCATTAAGTAACTTATCGATTATTTTGTAAAGCGTCTCAGCTATGCCTATGCCACCTTCGAAACCGTCATATATGAAAATAGTGGGTTCCTCGGTATCTGTGTGTAGGGGTGTTGAGACGCCGCCTATGTCCCAGCGGTCACATAGTGCGTAGAGCGGTGCCATAGCAATCATTGCATGCTCAACAGCGTGCAAGCCACCTGCAAAGTCCCACTGCATCTTCTTCTGGACCTCATTTTTGATTGCATCAGGCACTGTTATCCACATGCCTACCGTTGTAAAGGTCAGCGGTGGCAGATTTAGTGGCTCCACCCCTATTATTACATCATTATTCTTAAGAATAAACTGCAGATACTTCTCGGTTACCTGCACTTCGCCCAAGCCGACCTTTACGCCTTCAATTTTTTCTTCGAATACTCGCTTAATTGCTATTTCAACAGTTTTACGGGGTTCAGTATTGTAGCTGACATCTTTCTTGGTTACAGTAGCTACGAGAGTTTTCAGGTTTAATTCTTCAACTATATAGGTTTCACCTTGATGTAGAAGCACTGCACCTTCATGAGCTTCCTGATATGCCTTGGTCAGCTCAAGCGTCTCAAGAACAGCCCCGTTACAGACAACAGTCACAATCTTACTAGAAATGTTATTCAGATTTACGACTTCGGCAGGTCTTGAAATGCCGCAATAGATGTAGCCACTAGGCGTTTTGTGCACAAGTTTTTGATTTTCAAGCGACGAGAGACTTTCGCTTAGAACGTTGGGGAAATATTTGTGGTCAATGTCAGTTATAGGTAGCTCTGAGGCAGCACACATGATGTGACCCATAGCAATATGCGGGTTATGCAGGTCGATTATGGCTTGCTCATGGGGTCGGCCAAAGAAGGCTTTTGGATGTCTCATAAAGTATTGATCAAGCGGGTTCTGGAAAGCAACTAAAGTGACTAGCGAATCTGCAGTTGTTCTTCCTGCGCGTCCTGCTTGCTGCCAAGTCGAAATAACAGTGCCTGGATAGCCTGAGATGATAACGGAATCTAATGAACCTATGTCTATTCCCAACTCTAAAGCGTTTGTGGATACTACGCCCATCAGGCTTTTAGTTCGCAGCTTATTCTCTATTGCACGTCGTTCCTCAGGTAGATATCCTGCGCGGTAGGCTGTAATCGCCTCAGCCATGCTCGGCAGTGCTCGTTTGCGCTTAAGGTCTTCGCGCGTCCATCTTACAATGAGCTCAGCCATCTGACGCGAAACCGTAAAACATAGTGTCTGCAGTTTTTCGCTCAGACTTAATACGAACAAATCTTTGGTTTCCTGATGCGTAGAGCGCCTGATGGCTTTCAGGGCATCAGTTAGTGGCGGGTTCCAGAATATGAAGTACTTTTTACCTCGGGCGGAACCATCGTTAGCGACGACTTCGAACTCTTTACCCGTAAGACGCTGCCCGTGCTCAACCGGATTCGCTATAGTGGCTGAGCTAATTACAATTTGCGGATTTGATCCATAATGTTCGCATATTCTTAACAATCGCCTCAGGAGCATGGCCACGTTGGAGCCGAATACACCACGGTATATGTGCCCTTCATCAATTATTATGAATTTGAGATGTTGGAAAAAGTTGCGCCATTTGTGATGCCAGCTGAGATATTTATGCAGCCCATAAGGGTTGCTTAGTATGATATGCGAGCCTTCGCGGATGCTGGACCTTTGATGCGTAGGCGTGTCACCGTCGTAAATATTTGAAAAGGCATCTATGGCTGTTTCTTGTTCCATTTCACGGAGTACTTTTAGCTGGTCGTTCGTCAGCGCCTTGGAGGGGTACAGATAAAGTGCCGTTGTCGTTTTATCTTTGTATAATGCCTCGAAGACGGGTAAGTTAAAAGAAAGTGTTTTGCCTGATGCAGTAGGAGTTACAATGACTACGTTTTTGCCTTGGCGAATTTTATTTATAGCATCAGCCTGATGGGAGTAAAGCTTGATCTGTTTGCGTTCTAGATAGCTCTGTAGGCAAGCCGGTAAGGGTTTTTCAAGTTTGCCATACTGGGCATCCTGCGCAGGGATCTCCTCAACATGTACTATTTGCTGCTTGTAGCCTTTAATGCTCTTGAGGTACTCGATATATTTTGCCACGTCCATCGATCAATCATACTCCTGATATAGGCTACAAAATATCTGTACCAAGCTCACTAAGTCCTGCTTGTTATGCTCTACAATCGGGATAAGGGGACCAACATTCCCTGATTGCTGGTAGAAATCGTAAAATTCCGGCACTAAAGCGCTGGGGATATTTATTCCTCTATTAATGCCTAAGTAGGATTCAATTGTGTGTAGTCGGCAATCAGAGAACCTTCTTCGAAAAACGTACCTCACAAAACGCAATATATCAAAATGCGGAATCCTTAAGGCAGACTCAAAGTTCAAACCGTAATATGCAAGCCTCTCACAGATAAACGGAATGTCAAAGCAATATCCATTATAGGAAATCAAAGCTGAACCTACTTTAAGCCGCGATATAAACTCACTCAAAGCACAAGCCTCTTCGGAGACCGTTCGAACAAGATACTGACGTGTAACAACCTTATCTTTAGATACTTCAGCTATGCCTAACAGAATTATTGGTCGCCCAAACATACCCATAGTTTCGATATCAACTACAACGAAATCTTCATCGCGGCAGAAACTTGCCAAGTAATGTATAAGTGAATGCGATTTAGAAAGAGCCTGCCCAAGCTGCTCCTGTAATTTGACGATATCTTTTGTTTCTACTAATCGCAAGAAAGCTACGGCGGCACTTCGCCATTTGAGATGTCTCTTCAGGTCCTCAATAGTCTGGTATCCTTGGCTTTTTAGCTGTTGCTCTCGGACTGCACCAATTCCATAAATAATTTTCAGGTTAGAAAGTAGCAGCCTTTTAGCTTCCTTGCTATTTACCCGATTAAAAGGCACATCATGACTCTCAATTACGCAATAGCACTCACCTTGCTCGTTAGATACAACTTGCCCAGCCAAGACATCCTCTATTCTTTTACCCGTGCATTTGCGAATAAGCTCATTTTTAAGCCTTAAAGCCTGGGCATAGGAGGATTCAAATATTATACTTTCTTGCATGCCATAATTTCTGATTTCATTATTTTCGATTTCAGGAACGATAACATAATCTTTGATTGCGCTATTTCTCTGCTGAAGACTATTGAGAGTATACTGCAAAGTTATGGGGATGCTTATATTTCTTGACTGAACAGCTTTTGAAGTAACATACGGGGAGGGCTTAAATTGCGACTGGTTAGATTGAGGTGTAACTGTGAACTGTCTAATTAAAAAAGAGCCACACTGTTTGCAGAAAGCGTTTCCGCTACTATCTGTTGCATCGTAGCTTTTGCTGCATTTTCTACAAACATAGCTGATTGCCATTATGGTTCTAGGATTGTTCTGCCATGTATCTATAAAAGCAATCCGCATAAAAAGCAAAAAATATTAACTGACTGGGGAGAGCAAAATTGCGTCTTGTTTGCTTACATTTCTACAGTTATTGAATTGTAAATTGAGAGACGGCTAATGAATTGGTTGTTGTATTGATACAATCACAAGTGTTTAACTTACAGTTTCACTAGTATTGGTTAAACACATAGAACTTTACTTGAAAAGTTGCAGAACAAGGTTGTTTAGGGAGTATGAGAGAAACAGAAAACGGCGAGAAAAACCCAATCCTGCTGCGCAAGAGCCATAGGGCATTTATGATTGAAAGGATACTTCAAGAGCTTGAAAACATAAACAACCGAGTCGAAAGTCTTGAAAGAATCGCTATGAGTAAAAACATAGAATTAATGAAATTTACCACTCCAGAACTCTATTTGCCTGAACAACAACTTGTCGACACTTACAGTGTTGTTATCTCTAAAGGCGAATGCGATGCGGAACAAGTTGCACAACTCACAGGGCGCTCGCGCTCAACTGAAAGCAACTATCTAAACCAGCTCTATAGAAAAGGCTGGCTAGACAAAACCAAGGTTTCAAAAACTACGCGCTATTTCCCGCTACAGATGACTTAGCGAAAAGGTAGACTAAAAAGGCAAAGCTGATTCGAATTCCTTAAGTAAGCCAATGTTGGCTACCATTTTTATTATGATTAATTTGACTTGGGAGAGGCAGGTTTTGCCCAATGGTTTGCGGGTGCTTCTTTTTCCACGACCTGCCGGTGTTACAACTCAGTTGTCTTTGGCTATAGCATATGGTTCTAACTCGGAGCCTGAGAATGCTTCAGGCATAGCCCATTTTCTTGAGCACATGATAGCCGGTGGCTCCAAACAGCGTATTGAACTTTCTCAAAGCATCGAGAAAATAGGCGGTTATGTAGATTTTTCCACAGCTAACGAAGATACAATGATCTTCACCGATGTTCTGCCTGATAAAATTGATAAAACCTCAAAGACGCTGGTTGACATGCTTTCTGATGCGCGCTTTGAGGAAGAACACTTTCAGTCTGAACGCAAGATAATTTTGCATGAAATTGCTGAGGTCGCCGATGACCCTTGGGCAATGGCAGATGAGCTGCTTCGGAAACAATTATTCAAAACGCACCCGATCAGACGCCCAGTATTAGGATTACGCAAAACAGTGAACAAGATAACGCTCGACATGCTTGAAGCTACATACCGAGCGCAGTATACTCCAGAGAACATTATTGTGATACTGACGGGCAATTTTTCAGAAGAAGACGTTACACTTGTAACTCAAAGGTTCAGTTGTATAGAACGGCAGAAGGCCAACCCTATTCTGACACATTATAGCGAAAAAGGTGCACATGGGAAGGATGCAGTAAAAAAGAAAACAGGCATTATGCAAGCTTACTTGAGCATAGGTGCAAGAACTGTAGCTACAAAGCATCCGGATACTCCTGTGCTAGATGTTATAGATATATTAATGGGCGCTGGAGCAAGCTCTCGTTTGTTTATCGAGTTACGTGAAAAGAGAGCGCTTGCATATAGTATCGAATCTGGTCACGAAAATGGTTCAGACTATGGTTACTTTCACATCAACTGTGCCATTGAACCTAAACGGGTGGAAGAAGCAAAAAAGCTCATTTATAAAGAAATTAGCAAACTCAGCGAAGAAAAAATCCCCCAAGAAGAACTTACTAAAACAAAAGACATGATAATAGGCAGCGTAATGCGCACCATCGACAGCCCAACAGACTTCCCCGAAACCCTCGCTAACATGGAAATGCGATATGGAAATCAAAACGCCCTTCAAGATTACATCATAAAAATTAAAGCAGTAGACGAGTCAGATATTGTCGAAGCAGCAAACAAATACCTATCACAAAATAGGCTAATATCATCCGTGGTTCTACCAAAATAAACATAATGAAGACGACGTAACGTCTAACGCTAATATAAGGATAAAAATAAGAAGAAAAAAGGATAACAAACGAACCATCGATGTTTTAGTTAAAAGATGGAGTTAGGTTAGACTGATATTGGGGCTTCGGTTAGTTTTGTTTGAGATTGTGTTGGTTGATTTTCAGCAAGCATGAGTGTAAGTAAGGTGCTTACACCTTTGGTACGTCTTATGCGGTCTGTTATTATATCGCGTAGGCTATCGATGGAGTTAGCTTTTACTTTTACCATGAGATCATAAACGCTATAGAGGGCTTGAGCTTCCTCGACACCGTCGAGGCGTTTTAGGCTCTCAAGTACCTTTGCTTCAGCACCAAGATCAGTGTTAATTAATACAACTGCGGATACCGTGTTTCAATCCTCCTATGTTTCCATTTACTCCACAAAAAGCCACATAAGCCTATGTTGTTACACTCACACTACTACAACTATATTTAACTCATAAATTTCCCGCTGCAAACACAGAAAGAAAAACACGCCAAATAAAATGCCAAAAATATTGTTATCAATAGCGACTACGGGTCTGCCAAGCTGGTTTAGGCTCAAGCATTTTAAGCCGCTCTTGAATTTCTTTGCGAATTTCCGCATCATTTTCAATTTCTAACGCATCGGTAAGAAGTTTTTTAGCCAATTCTAGTCTTGCTGCACCAAAAGTTTTTGCAAAAACACTTGTATCCTCACTATTCAAGTTCACATGCTGCGGTAGCATACAGATAAAATTAGACGGATAACTTTTGCGAGTATCTGAATCTATTATGGCAAAACGGATAGACCTGCGGGCTGAGTAATCACGGGAAGTTCGATTTTTAACAATATATAACTGAGGATTCATGCCAGTTCTATGTAGTAAAAGACCAACAGCGTATTTCAATATTATGTGTCACAAAAAAAAGTAAAAAGCTAATCAGGGACGGTTAGGTTCAATGATAACTTTTAATGATTCGCCACCAGTTGCAACCAGCCTAAAACCTTCCTGTGCTTCCTGGATACTTAGGCGATGCGTTATCATATCAACTACGTTAAGTCGTTTTTGTGACAGTATAGATAGCGATTCCTCAAGGTCCTGCGGGGCAGCACCGTAGCTGGTTTTAATGGTGATTTCTTTTCGCCAAAACTCCGTAATAGGAACGGGCAAACGTACCGTTGGATCAGGCACGGCAAAAAACAGTATCGTACCACCATTATCCACACAGTCTAAAGCCGTTAGCGCTGCAGAGGTTGCACCTGCACAGACTATTACATGGTCAGCTAATCGACCTTCGTTGACTTCCTTGACTTTTTGAGGCAAATCTTCTTTAGAGTCCAGCGTGTGATGAGCCCCGAATTTTTCGGCTATCTTTAGTCGATGGGCGTTAATGTCTGCTACAATTATATTTTGTACGCCTTTTACTTTTGCCAGTTGTGTATGAAGTATCCCCGCCAAGCCGCCTCCTATAATCAGCACTGTATCATCTTTTTTAAGCCCGCAAAGTCTTTGTCCTCGCACGACACATGCAAGAGGCTCTATAAATGTACCTACCTCGAAGCTCATGTCATCGGATAGCTTGTAGATACCTGTTTCTACGTTAATTTTGGGCACCCGGATGTACTGTGCAAAGCCGCCAGGATAGTAGTTTGTCGTATGGAGGGTATGGCAGGCGGTATGGTTTCCCCGTTGGCAGTAACGGCAGGTGTTGCACGGCACATGATGCGAAACGAAAACACGGTCGCCTACCTTGTAACTGGTTACATTCTTGCCGACTTTATCTATAATGCCTGTCGCCTCGTGCCCTAGGACCTTTGGCGCCTTGGGCACTCGATACCATTCAGTGACATCGCTTCCGCATATGCCTGACGCCATTACTTTAAGCAGTAGTTCATCGTCATTGATTTCAGGCACCGGCATCTCTTGTACGCGGACATCTTTATTGTTATAGTACATGGCAACAAGCATGAGTTTTTCACCAGTAAATGAAAAAGAGGTTAGGCTTTTTCTGCGATTAGCTGATTGTATAGGTCTCCAGCTTCTTTGGCGTTATAGTTCTCATGGATTATTGCGCGTATGGCTCGGATGGCGGCAACGGGGTGCTGTGTTTGCCAGATGTTCCTACCTAAGTTCACACCAATGGCGCCTTTCTGCATGCCGTCGTAGACAAAGTCAAAAACTTCCTGCTGGGTTTCCGCCTTTGGTCCTCCAGCGATAACTACAGGCACGGGGCAGCCGTCGACAACTTTTTCAAATTTATCCTTGCAATAGTAGGTTTTAACAACGCGGGCGCCTATTTCAGCAGAAATACGGGCGACTAATGCTAGATATCTGGCTTCGCGTTTTTCTAGTTCCTTGCCGACTGCGGTAACTGCCATAACGGGTATACCGTAGTCTTCGCATTCATCAACGAGTTTAGCAAGGTTGGTTAGGCTCTTGTTCTCGTAAGGTGTTCCGACAAAAACGGACATTGAGACCGCCGATGCGTTTAACCTTAAGATTTCTCGGATGGAGGTAACTAAGCTTTCGTTGGCAAGGTCTTCACCGACTACGCTTACGGCTCCTGAGACACGCATGATTATCGGCTTTCGTATTGCGGGGTCCACGCAGTTACGCAGGACTCCGCGGGTAAGCATCAAAGCGTCCGCATATTCTAAAAGAGGCTTAATGGTATTTCCAGGCTTCTCAAGGCAATGTGTTGGACCTTGGAAGTAGCCGTGGTCAATGGGCAAAAATAACGCCTTGCCATCCGGCTGGATGAGTTGCGATAATCGATTTTTCATTCCCCAATCCAAAGTTTTCTAACGCTCCTGCGAATCAGTTGGCTTTACAATTAGATAACCTTTTTCAATAAGCCAATGATGAAATTGCCATGTGCTGTAGCGACAAGCCGTTCGGCATGTCTGCCTTATCAACTCATATGCGTCAGAATTATCTTTTAGACCATTCAGGGTAACTTGCACGGGGCATCTCACATCATTGCAGAACTCACGTGCCTTATATTCGATATAACCATTCATAGTCATAATGCATCAAACTGTATGTGCAGCTTAAAATACTTATAAGACTATCACAAGCTTCGCACATAATTGATCTTTCTCTTGCAGAAGCAAAAACGCTCCTAAACACGCCTAATCCCTTTAAATCACCTAGCAAACCGCTGTATGTGGAACTATCGTTAAGTTTAGACTATTTATTGAATCTGCCATCTTTATCGTTACCTTAAAACCGCCCACCACCTTGGTTTTTAAATACGATTTCTAGAATTCAAAATGCCTTCCAAGCTTGTTGGTCTATAAATATATGAAAACAGCTCTACTGGCAATAAATCAAAAATGACGCTTATCACTTTTTTTAAAGAAAAAAAACAGGTGCAGGTCTAATCTTAGCCTTAATGTTGCTCGCGGCCCATTGAGACTTGTCTTGATCGCCACATGGTCTTTCGCCGTTTTGACCATGCAGCTCAGAGCCTCAGTGCAACATTGCTGTTTCAGCCCATCAAGGCAAACTCTTGAACGCAGACCAGTTTTTCGCTGTTTAAACCGATACGCTGCTTGCCTTGATGCATCGCCTTTAAAGCGTGCTCTCAGACCTGCTGCAATATTGTAATAAGATACAGATTTTTATAAAACTTGCGACATTTATGCGACATATTTATGCAATATTGTCCCATTTAATACATATAAAAATTGAACAAAATGAGAAAAACATATGGTCAATGAATTTGATTGTTGCTTCGTAAGGAAGCCATAGAGTATTTATCATTGTTGATGATTCCTATATTTTAGAATAAGCTTGCTTTTTAGTCGGTGACTGCTTTGCGTCGTTTGCTTGTCATTTTGTTGATAGCAATAGTGGTAGTTGCTTTATCGGTGACTCTTTTCGTTTTTTATCGTGCAGGGATCTCGCAAAACTCTATGTCAGATTTTTATTTGGGAGTCGCTTTTTGTGGCAATACTACGGCAGAGGCTAAGTTGCTTATTGATAGGGTTAAGGATTATACTAACCTACTGGTGGTTCAGTCAGGTCCAGTCAGCATGAATGAAACCAGCATGAACGAAATAGTCGACTACGCAGTTGCATCGGACCTAGATGTCATCGTATATTTTGGCTGGTGGAACCCAAGCCAACCATGGCAAATTCCATGGCTGGATTATGCGAAGAGTCGTTGGGGCAATCGCTTCTTAGGCGTGTACCTGAATGATGAACAAGGTGGGATTCAGCTGGATGCGAATTGGACAGGATATTTTAGCAGATTAAGGCAGCGAAATGACCCACAGTATCGACTGCATTCATCTGGCATAGAACACATACTTAACGACACGCTGCCCCGCGATTATGATGATGCTGCAGCACATTACCTAAGTTATGTTAGAAACTACATCGGCCTAGATGAGTTAAAACGTCGTTCAATAACATCGTTTACCTCAGACTATGCACTGTACTGGTTTGATTACTTAGGTGGTTATGATACCGTGCTTGCACAGTTCGGCTGGAACCAAAGTATAACTCAAGAAATTGCTCTTGTGCGGGGTGCTGCATACATGCAGAGTAAAGACTGGGGCGCAATTATTACTTGGAAATATACGCAGCCACCGTATCTTGATAGTGGAGAAGAAATTTATCAGCAGATGCTAACCGCCTATCAAACGGGTGCTAAATATGTTGTAATCTTCAATTACCCATACATTGAGGGCAACCCTTATGGCGCCATGCAAGAAGAGCACTTTGAGGCTTTAAAGAGACTCTGGAAAGACATGACGTCCACAGGTTCTGCACCGGCCCGGAGAGTTAGTAATGCAGTGGTAGTGCTAGTGCTGCCTAAAAATTACGGTTGGGGTATGAGAGCTCCTAACGATGTGATTTGGGGACATTGGGGACCAGATAATAAGTCGTTATTTATATGGGAAAACGTTCAGAGGCTTTTAGAGCAGTATGGCTCGGGCTTAGATATTGTCTATGATGAAACGCAGTCTTCTGTTACAGGAAAGTATCCACAAATTTTCTACTGGAACTATACAGGCTAATTGCATGGCAAATAGCATCAGTCTTTACTAATTTTCATTATTTTTTTTACATGGTTAATTGCTGTTGTTGTGCAGTTACAGTCACGTACGTTTAAACAATGCTATAGTTGTAATTTAGTTGTCGTTATTAATTTGTTAATGTTTTTGGAGGTGATTTGTTTGGAAAGAATTGACACAAGCAAATGGAGAAGCGATACAGATGATTATGATAAAGGCGATCTTAAAGACGAACTGAAGATGGCTGGTTTTGAAGATGATGTTGCTGACTCAATTGCAGACCGCATAGATAAACGGGCCTCAGGTAAATGGAACCAGATGCAGGCACGCCAAGAAGCACTTCGCGAAATTGAGACATTTATGGACAGTAACCGAAGAGCCTATGAGAACTTTAGGCAAGCTATTGGAATCACCCGCCCTCTTGAAAGCGCTCCAATGTAGTGCAGAAATAATTTGCATTAACGTACGAACTATTCCACTTAATTTTTTCTTTTCCTTAAATAAGCAGATTTAGGGCAGCATTTATGCGGGCAAGGCTTTTTTTATTTGAGTAATTAGCTCTGTGAAGTCGGCAGGTTTGTCTGGTTTCATGCCTTTTTTACAGGCATTTCCGATGATGGAATAGCCTTTGGTTGATAGCGTTTTCTCCATGGTCTTGAATACGCTACCTTTGTAAAGGGCATAAGTACAGAACAGGATGACTTTTTTTCCTTCTGCATTAGGTAAGCGCTCTAAGTGCATGAGGGTTTCTTTTGCGGGTTTGAATCCTTCAACCGGGGTACCTATGATCAGCACGTCGCAACGGTTGGCGGCAGAGAGGTCTGAGGAGGAAATATCAAGAGCGGATGCATTTAAAGCGTTAGCTATGGCTTCGGCGGCACGTTTGGTATTGCCCGTTCTTGAAAAGTAAATTACACAAGGCTCCATAACTGCTAATGCTGGCTCTAACCTAATATAATCTTCGATTATACCTGTAATCAAAAAGGACAAAAGAATCTCCCAATACACAGCAATCTTAGCTTGACAGATAATTTGTTAATACTGATACGTCGCTAGTTCTTTCAACTGGAGCTATGAAGCATGACATAAATTATTCATCTATTATGGGTAATGCAAACCTTGTTCAGATTTTGTGCAAACATTATAGTTATTACATGTGGATAGGGGCAATTTGTCCCTCAGGGCTGACCCTTTCTGAAGGCAAATTGCTATAACAATCGATATTATGTACATTAAAAAGATATTTTCTTAACAGAATCACTTATAAAAGATGTTTATCAGTTGCTTACTACTTGTTCATCAAGCGCATGGAATAGGGGGATGTTTATTAGTGGAAGCTAAAATAATACGTAAGGCATCTAAACCGCAATGCTATTTTACAGAGCACTTTAGGAATTTCGAAAATGTTGAGGCAGTCCAGCAGATTTTTGGCGATAAAACACAAGAAGTACTAGAAAACCTACAAGTAGAATTCGAAGAAGACACAGAATACATGAGAGTTGACTATGATGGACGGCTAATAATTAACCCAAAATACTTCGAAACTGCAGACTTCACTGATTTATATCTCGATGTTATTCACGAATTAGTCCATGTAAAACAGGTCATGCATGGCAAAAACTGCAACCATGCTTTACCCTACGTTGAAAGACCACTTGAGATTGAAGCCTACAGAACGGCAGTAGAAGAAGCTAGAGCGCTTGGTTTAGACGAAAACAGAATAATCGATTATCTAAACTCTAATCTAATCAACGAGCGAGAACTAAAAAAGCTAGCAGCAGCGCTAAATATCGATTACGCAGAGACTCCAATAGCTAAAGGCAACGATTAAGCTAAAACTATAAAACTGAATGTTACAACGCTTGAGGCTGCAAATGGCTAGACTATCTTCAATGTGCCTTAAGAATCAACAATTTTTTTAGCTCGACAGTAATTGAGAAATGGGGTTAGCGTTTTACACATTTGCCTGTTGTAGGGTCATAGTGGTTAGTATCACCATAGTCGCAGTTTCTACAGTCATTTTTTATGTCAAACCCAAAGGGACAATCTTTTAAATCAGCCATTTTAATGCATCCCTTTGTTTATAGTCTGCTTTCTTGCATATTTATCTTGGGATTAAAAATTTT
>CAYRSV010000030.1:0-23055 GCA_964427115.1 uncultured Candidatus Bathyarchaeia archaeon
AGCAAATCTCCCAACTCAATACGGTTGGCGGCAATAGAGACTAAGGTCTAATATTGATAACCTATCGGGAATTTTTGGTGACACAAATTGGACAAATAAGGATAGACTATCTGATCGTATATTGTCTGATTTAATCGAGCATTTTTCGTCTATCAATTTAACCTTGAGGAATGTGAGTCAGGATGAATTTGGTAACGCTTACGAATATTTAATTAAGAAATTTGCTGATGATAGCGGTCATAGTGCGGCCGAATTTTATACTAACAGAACTGTTGTTCGGTTAATGACCTTAATAGTGAATCCACAACCAGGCGAGTCAATCTATGACCCAACATGTGGCTCTGGAGGAATGTTGCTTCATGCAAGATTACTCGTGAAGGAAAGAGGACAAGAATATAGAACCCTCAAACTTTATGGTCAAGAAATCAATATAATTACCTCTTCAATCGCGAGAATGAATATGTTCATTCATGGTGTTCAAGACTTCGAGATTGTGCAAGGTGATACCCTAAAAAGACCAGCGTTTTTAGAAAATGGCCGGGTTAAACAATTTGATATTTGCTTGGCCAATCCGCCATATTCTATGAAAAAATGGGATAGAGAATCATGGAAAAACGACCCGTGGGGACGGAACGTTTATGGTACTCCATCACAAGGAAACGCTGATTATGCTTTCTTTCAGCATATAATATGTTCACTGAAAAAAGAGACCGGTCGGTGTGCTATCCTTTGGCCACATGGTATTCTTTTTAGAGATTCTGAAAAAGAAATGAGGTCAAAATTAATTCAAGATGATTATGTAGAGACAGTTATTGGATTAGGCCCTGGTTTGTTCTATAATTCGCCAATGGAATCCTGTATTGTTATTTGCCGGAAAACTAAAGATCACCAAAGAAAAAATAAAATTTTGTTCATTAGTGCTTATGACATGATATATCAGAACGGTAACCAGCATTTCCTATCCGAGAAACATATTGACAAGATTTTCGAGTTGTACAAGAATTTTCAAGAGGTCCCAGGAAGAACAAAAATCGAAACCACTGAGGCAGTCAAAGAACATGGTTACATTATTAACGTATCATTATACGTTCGGTCGAACGGGAGTGAAGCATCTGATGATACTTCTGTAAAATTGTTAATCAACAAATGGATTGATTCATCAAAGCAACTAAAGGAATCATTTTCTGTTTTTAAGAAATCCCTTGGAGGTTCATAAATGACCCATGGTTCTGATTGGAAAACAGTGAAATTAACAGACATCGCTGAGCAGATTATTGAAAGAGTTGATAATCCTCAAGACAGTAAATTAATTGATTATATTGGACTTGAGCATATAGAATCCGACAATCTAAAGATACCGCAATACGGCAAAACGAGCGATGTTACCTCATCTAAATTTGAGTGTAAAAAAGGTGACATTATTTTTGGTAGAAGGCGCGCGTATCTTCGAAAGCTGGCAATCTCTGATAAAGATGCGCTAGTGTCAACGGACGCTATTGTCGTCAGACCAAAAACGGGGGTACTTAAAGAATTTCTAATAATAATAATGCAGTCCGATAAGTTTTGGGAAGAAGCAATTTCACGTTCTGCAGGTTCACTTTCGCCGAGAGTCAAGTGGAAAGATATAGGGAATTTCAAGGTAACTCTACCGCCTGTGAAAAAACAGGAGGAAATTTCAAATTTAATATTCTCAATCCAGGAGAACATTGAACGATCGGAAAGGTTGATTCGTGTTTGCGAACTGTTTAGGATTGAATTTATGATTGATACTCTTCAGATATCAAGTAATTACTCGGGGCTTTTATCACCTAAATTAGACAGTATTCCAAAGGGCTGGACTGTTATGAGAATAGCAGATTTAGTTGAAAATACTCAGAATGGTTTTCCTTCCGGTAAGCGCGATGAAAAAGGGATAGTTCAAATACGGATGAATAATGTTACGACCGATGGAAAGCTATGCTTTGAACATTTTTTAAAAGTCCCAAAGCCTCGGAATATTTCCAAGTACTCGATAGAAGAGGGTGATATTCTATTCAACAATACTAATAGTGTAGACTTAGTTGGAAAATCAGCGATATTTTACGATGCTATTTTTGACTGTACATTTAGCAATCATTTTACTAGGATTAGGGTCAAAAAAGAAGAAATTCTTCCTGAGGTATTGCATAGTCACTTGCTAGTCTGGCAAAAGGAAGGATTTTTTAAAAATGTGGCTCAGAGGCATGTCGGGCAATCGGAGGTTTCCCTCAGAGATGTATTAAGCGCTAAAATCGCTGTTCCGCCGATGAGTACTCAAAAGAATTTTATTACTACTCTTTTGAACTTAGAAAGGCTAGTTAGCAATATTAGCTTAAACGTAGAATCTTTATCAGCGTTAAAGAGAAGCCTTGTCAATTCAATGTTAACTGGGCGAATGTCGATAAATGGAGACAACTAAAATGTCTTTCAACGAACAAAATACAGTTGAGAATTACATAAAAGACTTACTGATTCCTTTAGGTTGGTCGTTTGTTCCCTCTTGCGATTTGAAAAGGCAAGATAGTGAGGTAATGATTGAGGAATCTGTGAAACAAGCCCTTATCCGGTTAAATCCTCAAATCAAAAAAGATCCAACGAAGGCAGATGAAATTCTATACCGATTAAGAGCTATTGCATTGTCAGTAAGAGGTTCAGGTCTGGTAAAAACTAACGAAGAATTTTCAAAATGGTTGAGAAATGAAAAAACGATGCCCTTTGGAGATAGAGGCGAACATGTTTCCGTAAATTTGATTGATTATGATGATTTGACAAATAACGAATTTATTATTACTACTCAATTCCGCATCGTAACGGGACAAAGTAGACGAGCCGATATAGTGTTATTAATTAATGGTTTTCCTGTTATACTCGGCGAAGCTAAGACACCTGTCAGGCCTGCAATCTCGTGGTTCGATGGTGCCCTCCAACTAGATGAATATCAGAATTCGGTTGCTCAATTATTTGTTCCCAATGTTTTTATGTTTGCAACCGAGGGAAAAAGCTACAGGGCGGGGGCCGTCAAGCTTCCGTTACAGAAATGGCAGCCCTGGCGTACAACAAACGAGTCATCACATCTTAATGAAGTGCAAAAAGCGGTTGAGTTGATGCTCAGTCCCAAAGCTGTATTAGATATCATGAAAAATTTTACAGTTTTCAGTACTGAGAAAGGCGGGCAAAAAATCAAGGTTTTATGTAGATATCAGCAATATGAAGCTACTAAGCAAATTGTCCAACGAGTTCTAGAAGGTAGAATAAAAAAAGGATTAATCTGGCATTTTCAAGGCTCTGGAAAATCTATCTTGATGGTATATGCCGCTCAGCAGCTTAGGAAAGAACCTGATCTAAAAAGTCCGACCGTTTTGGTTGTTGTTGATAGAGTCGATTTAAATTAGCAGATTTGCGCCACTTTTTATGCTGCAGATGTTCCGAACACCGTAATTGCTGAGACTAGAGAAGAGCTTCAAAGATTATTGGCACAAGACACCAGAAAAATCATAATTACGACGCTTCAAAAATTCGGAGAAGCAGAAGGTGTTCTTAACGAGAGAGATAACATTATTGTTTTAGTTGATGAGGCTCATAGAAGCCAAGAAGGCGATCTTGGTATTAAAATGCGTGCCGCACTTCCAAACGCTTTCCTTTTTGGATTTACAGGAACACCGATTAACCTTAGAGACCGAAATACGTTCTTGGCATTTGGCGCCAAAGAAGATGAAACAGGCTATCTTAACAGGTATACTTTCAAACAATCAATCGAGGATGAAGCAACAATCCCTATAGACTTTGAGCCAAGGCTAGTGGAGTTACACATCAATAAAGAAGAATTAGAAAAAGAATATCAAAGGCTGCTTGAAGAGGAAGGCATTAAATACAATAGCAAAGACGGCGTCATTCTCACAAAGGAAGCAGCAAAATTCGGGCACCTTGTAAAGTCGCAAGACCGTATCCAAAGAATATGTCAAGATATTGCAAAGCATTTTAAACAACAGGTTGAGCCAAGCGGGTTCAAAGGACAAGTAGTTGTTTACGATCAAGAGGCTTGCGACCTATACAAACAAGAATTGGACAAATACATGGCGCCAGAAGAAACAGCCGTAGACATAGCAGTTAGTTCAACCGAAAAAGAGCAACTAAAGAAATATGCCATGAGCGATGACGAAGAAACTAAACTACTAGACCGTTTCAAAGACAAAAAAGACCCTCTTAAGCTACTTATCGTAACAGCAAAGCTCTTGACCGGATTTGATGCTCCAATAAACAAAGTCATGTACCTCGATAAACCAATGAAAGACCACACATTACTGCAGGCAATATGCAGGGTTAACAGGCCTTATCCTGGAAAGTACAGAGGCTTAATAGTGGACTACATTGGAGTCTTTGATAATGTCGCTCAAGCTTTAGATTTTGACCTCAAAGAAATGCAGCAGATAGTATCAAACATCGACAATATCAAAGCAGAATTCCCCAATGCAATCGCTACATGTCTGGAACATTTCAAGACTATCGACAGAACCGTTGAGGGTTACGAAGGGCTCCTAGCCGCCCAAGATTGTTTACCCAATGATGAGCTGAGAGACAAGTTTGCTGCTGACTACAATTACCTCAATAAGCACTGGGAAACCATATCGCCCGATCCCATGCTAAAGCAATACGAAAAAGACTACAAATGGCTAACACAAGTCTATGAATCAATCCGACCTCCAAGCGGCCGAGGAAAACTACTATGGCATGCACTCGGCGAAAAAACCCTAAAACTAATCCATGACAACGTCACTGTTCAAGCAATCCGAGACGACCTTGACACCCTAGTAATGGATGAGCATATCTTAGAACAAATTAGTAGCGGAGATCCAAAGAAAAAAGCGAAAGAAGTCGAGTTGAAAATCGTGTGGAGATTATACAAGCATCCAGATGATCCCCGATTTATCGAACTAGGCAAGAAGCTTGAAGAACTCAGAGATAAGCACTACAAAAACGCGATAACCAGCTTGGAATTCCTAAAAGAACTTCTCAAATTAGCTAGAGAAACCGTTGCACTTGAGCGCGAGACTAAAGTTGAGCCAGTCGACAATTCCAAAGAAGCATTAACCAAGCTCTTTGAAGAGTCTAAGGTTGAAAAGACACCTGTTATAATAAGGCAAATAGTTGAAGACATCGACGACGTCGTTAAAGTGACCAGATTCGAAGGCTGGCAATGGACTGTCAGCGGAGAAAGAGAAATTCAAAAAGCCCTCAGAAAAACGCTCCTAAAATATCAACTACACAAAGAACAAGAGCTATTCGACAAGGCCTACAAATACATCAGAGAACACTACTAGCGGAATCGCTCATAATCAATTTTTATTTTTTTCTAGATAATGGTTCTTGTTTTTTCAGCGATAACGTACCTAAAAAACGGTTAGAAAAGTGTTATATTGCCTAATAGACAACAAACCGGTAGGTATCCATATGGCTAAGTGTCCACGGTGTGGTTCGCCCTCAAAGCTTACTAGCAAAGAGTGGGAATACAGTTCATTCCATGTTAAACAGTATGCCTGCTCTAACTGTGATAAAAAATTTATGGAATACTATAAAGACGGCAAACTTAGCCATACAATTCCTAAACCAAAATGAGGCGTTCGAATTGAAGACTATGTGGATGGTTCGAGCAGGACAAGATGCTCAGCTTATTGACGATTTTAAGAATAATAGTTATGTAGCTATTGGTTGGAATAAGCTCTCAGACCTTAAAAACGTCTCCCACCGAGAAGCGATAAAAAAGCTAGTAGAAGACACCTATAACTATGCCAAGAAGAGCCAAACAAATATTGCGGCAGGTCAAATCAGCAGGTTCTTATTCGATTTTAAAAAAGGCGATTATGTTCTTTCCTATGACCCAAACAACAGAGTATACCTTGTAGGCGAAATACAATCGGACTATGAATATAACGATAAATTAAGCAAATATCATAACGTTAGAAGAGTTAAATGGTTAGGCGAAGTAGACAGAGATAAGTTATCGACATCAACCCGCAATACTCTTGGCGCTATTTCAACAATTTTTCAAATTAACGACAAAGCCGCCGCCGAAATCATTAGCGTTTTAGAAGGCAAAGGCAAAACATCCGACAAAGTCACCGAAGAGGCCGAAGAAGAAACCCTCAAAGAAGACATGGTTTCGCAGGCTAACGAGTTGATCAAAGATAAAATAATGAAGCTCGACTGGGATGACATGCAAGAATTGGTAGCGGGAATATTGAGAGCCATGGGGTATAAAACAACCGTTTCAGAACCAGGTTCTGACCGAGGTAAAGACATCGAAGCATCCCCAGACGGCTTAATGCTTACTGAGCCACGCATACTTGTAGAAGTTAAACACCGACAAGGACAAATGGGTGCAAAAGAAGTACGAAGCTTCAGCTCAGTCCTTAGACAGCAAAAAGGTTTGTACGTTTCTACTGGAGGCTTCTCCAAAGACGCTAGATACATTGCCGACGAAAACCGAATTACCTTAATAGACTCTGACCGGCTAGTGCAACTCATCATCCAGAACTATGACAAATTTGACGTAGACACCAAATTATTGGTTCCGTTATCGAAAATCTATTGGCCCACATAATGTTTAGAAAGAGGGAATTTGCCGTAAATACATAAGAAAGTTGATCAAAAAGCATCAATCTTATAACTTGTTTGCTTACAATAAGACGGTATGAAATACTATTATGACTCGGATAATCTAGGAAGTAATCTAGAAACCGACGATCTAAGAGAGATTTTAACACCCAAAGCTCAAACATTGGCTAAAGAGATTGGGCGAGCGCTTTTTAGAGATATAACGTTTTACTGGACAAGAAGAAATACGCTAGGTTTTGTATTCGCTGATTTCGATTTTGATTTTGAACTTCAAACTGGTGCTTATAAGAGACTAATTGGAAAAGGAGAAAAGGAAATTTTAGAAAGCATAAAAGACCATTATCGTTGCCTAGTTGTTTCAAGGACGTTAGGAACAAATTTCCGTGTTTTCAAACTTGATAACGATAACTTGGGACTTGCAGTCAATCTCAATTACTTTAAAGAATTTTTAAGCGTTATCAGAGATAGCAAAAACACCGTTCGCCTATTTCTTTACAAATTTGATACCCCTCAACAAGAGGCCCTAATTAGAGGATGGCTCAAAAATTATGCCAGTTTCGAAGAGATTAGCAAAGAAGCTCTTGTTAATAACATAGATACTATGATTGATGTTATTAACAAACACAAAATCACCAATGCAGACGATTTGGACAAGTTAATAACCATAGCAAGAGCAGCAGGCGGTCAAATTCAATCAAACTATGAATTCTTTGAAAAAAAGCTGGATAGCTTCAAAGGATTGATAGACGGAGACTGTGATGAATTAGAAGTTAGGGATTTCTTGTTTAACCAGTTATGGATACTAGATTTCCAATATATGAGTTATAGTAAGAAAAAGGAAGAAAAAATTCCTATCGGTGACATCGACATAAGTTTGCTAAACGACGAATTAGGTATACAGAGAGCGGTTGTTGTTGAACTAAAACGGCCCTCTAAACAAATCGTTTCCAATCACTATAGAGGCGAAGATAAGCCAGTGATAGTCAGTGAAGTCGGAAAGGCAATCTCTCAAACAATACATTATCTCGAAATGAAAAAAAGCCCATACCATAATCTTAGAGGTATAGTCCTCATCGGAAGAAAAGGCGATTTAAAAAACGAATTTCTAAAAACATTCAACTCTTACTTGCATGGAATTGAGGTACTGACTTATGATGACGTATACGAGCGAGCAAGAGATGTTATAGACCTCTTTAAATCAAACCAAGCAACCCTCTTGACATGAGTACCTATTTTCGAGTTAATTTTAAGAAACAGTTTAACTCTATCATATAAACGAGGGTCCTTTATTCGGAATTCTTCCGTAAAGACTACCACGAAAAGTCTTGAATTGAGACTAGACCAGATTCTGGAAGCTGTGGTAAGCTTCTTATACGGTTAAGCGCCAATAAGGTTGCATGCCTAAAAAATTATCGCTTGAAATTAGCGACGAAACCTTTGAGCATATGGTTAAGCTTGCTGAAAGTTTTGGTCTGGATTATAAAGCGATTGCTGATTGTATCTTAAAGACTGTTTGTGATAGGGAACACGGTATCACCCAACTAAGGGATATGCCAGGAGTTGAAGCAAACCTTAGTTCTATCCTGAATGATGCTTTGGAAAATTATCCAACGTTTGCTTACTCGGTTAGAGACCTTTTAACAAAACTCAAAGCGAAAGGTGTATTTTCGATTGATCCTGCAAACGTAGAATGGAGCATAGAAAAGGATTTTTTCAGCGTTATCTTAACCCCGGATAATTCTGCAGATTATGCCTTCTATATGATAAATGTCCGTAAAGAGGATGGAAGATACAATCTTGGAACATATACTTCGGTAGAAATTGGGGAAACCAAAGATAACTCATTTGACGGGTTATCGGAAGTGGCTGAATCAATTGATTGCCCATTTGATGTTGACGATTACCGTGTTGATGCAGATGACAGCGACGAAAATAGTTGTACATTATCGATTGACTATTGGGCTGATTCGCTAGAATGTCTACCCAGCCTCAAAGAAGCAGACAGATTCATTAAACAAATACTGAAAAAAGCAAAGGTAACGCTAAAAAAATAACACCTCTTCTTTTTAGCAGTTACTTTCACTTAACTCTCTACTATTCTACAGAGTCTTTGTATCTTTGGCTTTTTATGTACTCTCAGTTAATGATTGCGTCTTGAGGAATTAGCGGATTATGGAAGGCGATATTCTCTGCATGCTTGATGACTTAGAAGACTTAGAAGCACCAGCCATTGATGCATGCAATCGAGGGATTAAGCTGTCAAGTATAACAGCCAAGCTTAAGGACACAATCGATGTTACGCCGTTTCTTGGAAGGTTTCAGCAGCTTGGCTTCGTAAAAATAGTTTACAATCCATCTGTTGACGATGAGCCTCTTGTGCAGATTACTAAGAAGGGAAAGCTTCAGATCATCGAGTTGCTGCTTTCTCTGCAGCCCACTGGGAAGTGAGGGTTTTGGTAAAGCTTGGATTCTATATTATCAAGAAAGATGGCAAAAGAGGCGTGAGGGAGTATGAAGAGGTGTATCTTCGTTTGCCTAAAGAACTTCATGAATCAGTAAGGTGCCTGCGGAACCGGCAGCTGGAGATTAAGGCAACCCGAGAAGGCAACATAACCCATATCTTGCTAATTGAAAAGTATCCTCAATAATTTGCCGCCGCACTTGCTCTTCTAAGGGAGATTTGACTTTTCTAGTCTAGAAAGGTACCCGTCAAAACGTTTCTAGTCTAGAAATACCTAAAATTCCCCTCGGTAAAACACCGATAAAAGTCAGTGCAGATTCAGCAGTCACTCGGCTTTTTTCACATAGAGCTAGCAAAGTTGCTATTTAAAGACGGTTTACTAAATTTTGCCCTAAGGCATTTCTAGACTAGAAGTATTTTGCCTCGACTTAAGCGCCTAAAAAGCCATGAGTTAATGTGATAACTTACTTCCAACGCTCTCTATCTTCGCTTCAAAGTTAAGGGGAGAGCAGAAAACTTTGGCGCGAAAGAAAAGCAAGGGTACACCACTTAAGGTGTTTAGTGGGAAAGAGGCGACCCTAAACCGCGTCATACTGCTGATTCTCTTCTCGGGGCAGCTTTTAGCCAAATATGACTTGTTCTTGATAGTTAGGAGTGCGAAGGGTTTTAGGGACAAGGATGTTAAGACGATTTATAGACGGGTGGATTTCTTGGAAAAGGGCGGCTGGATTGCCAAAGAAGGCGAGAAGCTCACTAAACCTGGGTGGCCTTCAGAACTATACAAAATTACCCTTAAAGGAAGGGCTGCTTTGAAACTTGACCAAAAGAGCATTGAGGCTTTTCTTGAGAATGCCACAGATGAACAACTTGCAGAGTTAATCGATTTGCTTTCCTGATATTAGAGTGCTTTTTCGTAGATGAAGACGTAGACGGTTTGGTTGTTTTGTTTATCTTTGATGACGCCTGAAAAGCCGTTTCTATTCATGCCAGCTATTAGGATTAAGCGACGTCTGTTTGGTTCCATGTTGGTCACGTTAATGTTTTCTGTTGTTCGGCTATTATGCGGTTCTTTTGTTGCGGTTATTTTAATCACCTGTTTTTGCCTTTGACAATAAACGGGTTATGAACTGTTTTTCAAATTACCCATTATTTATCCTTTATAATGGATATTTGGTGTGCAGAGTGCTTATAATGTTTTTGTGCGAACCCATAGGTAAGCTATAACAATGGATAATTAGTGGGCAAAATGGTTGAACTCAGAGTAACAGTAGACGACAAGCTAAACAAGCTCCTAGACGATATAGTGGCATCAGGTATATACCAAAGCAAAGCCGAGTTAATGCGTAGCGCAACGGTCTATATGCTAATTCAAATGGGCCTAATCAAAGATCATATGCAACAAAACGATACCTTGCCAAAGAAAAATAAACCCTGATTAAATTGTTGAAAAAAGAAATTATGGCTTGGAAAATTTCCTATCTATTATTCGGTCGACTAAAAGATTTACTTCATCTATAGATTTAAGGCATTGGAACCATTCGAAGGGAAGTCTGTAAACGTTATCACCCAATGCACCGAAGTCGTCATCAGCCGTAACAAAAACGCCTTTTGAAATTGGTAAATTAATTGCCTTGAAAAATTTTAGATAGGTCTGCATTTGAGATTTATCGACATTTCCACCGCATGATTTTGCATCAAGAAGCACATTAACGTTTGAGCCTTTTCCTAATGTGTCGATTTCATTATAGGCAAATGTAGTGGAACTCTGTTTGAATATCAAATACCTTCTTGAGTCGAGTTGACCCCAACGCTCAACAGTGTCCCTAACGCTAAATTCGAAGCCTTGCCATTGAGGAACAAAAGAAGATAATGGGTACCCACAATACTCCCTCATGGACTTTAGAAAAGTTGTTGTAATTTTCTTGCCAGAAGCAGACGGTACTTCAGGGAATACTTCGCTAAATTTCTTCTCAGAAACGTCTTCATCATCCCACGACAACAACTCTAACAATTGTCTAGGGTACGTTTTTTTCCATTGCTCATATGCCTTCATCCTAGCGATGCCTTTACGTATCGAGGCGTTATGTATTGCCTTTCCATACTCTGATTCTCCGTCCACAAAAAGAAGTTCCGTTGCAGTACTAAAAGGGTCAGAAGAACATGGAACAATAGTAAACTTGACATTAGGGTACAGAAGCTTTTCATAATTCTTTATTTGCTCGTCCGTATAAATCGCTGATTCTTCTTCACCGGTTTCAGTATTAATATTTACTAATTCGCCTGCTTCATTGATCCCAAAAACGTATGTTTCTGAGTTTTCTTGCTTGAAACAAGCAGGGCATAGTCCAGACATTTTTTCTTCTTCGGTAATTTTTTCAATGGAGTAAACTCCCCATTTGCTACATTTCCTACATTCAACGCTGAATTGTTTCTTATCCATATCAATAACTGCACGAACTTTAGCGCTTTCTCCAGTTCTCAGATTGACAACTTCAAGAGTTAGCAATCTATTGCCGGTGAATTCCCAGTCATCTTTGCTCTTGGAAGAGACCCGCTTGCTTTCTGACATAAAATAAGATTTACTAAAGAGAGGCAAATCTACTTTTTGCTCACACATATGTGCGATTATTGACACTTGGCTTTGCGGCGCTTACAAAGCCATCATGGCTTTGCAGTGATAGATAGTTTTTACGCCTAGACTGCAAGACGGTTTAGGTGAATACAAATTGGTAAATTTGATTGAGGACTGGGATGTCCTTGAGGAATATGCTGGAGAAAAATTGGGTTTCTACCAGCTGCTTAGCAACGATGGAATCATCGAAATAAGAGTTCAAACCGGACGGATCGGCTTCAAAAAAGAGTTCACGGCAGGCAATGACCCGTTGCTAACTAAAATTTTAGATTTCTGCAAGAAACGCCGCTATATCCAAATCAGCGAAAACATGCGAGACGACCAATTCTTCAAGTAGGAAGCGAAAGACCTTGAGGAGACGGCTGAATCGCAAGCGTTGCATTGTCTGCGGAAACCCAACTGCTGGTCTTAGCGGCTATGTCTTTTACGAGAGCGGAAGAACACGGCTAGCCGCTCCTTTCTGCCAAGAACACCTAGATAAGGCACCGCAGTACGCTGTCCCGGTCTTTGAGAACCAGGCAGCCCTTGACATCTTCCAAAAAATGTTCCCAGTGACCTATCTGCAGGACGTCAAAGGCAAACCCATCCTCTTTTTCGGCAACCACAAAACCGTGGAGTAAAAGCGATGCCTGAGCACACCGACGAGCAACTCGAATCTGTCTTTGAAAAAGTAGTCTTCGTCAGGTACATAGACCACGTCATGTATAATCGAACTTCCGCTCTTACGATGCAACCACAAGTCAGAGAAGCCGTCGGCTGGCTGGTCTATGAGGCGGAGAATTACATCATCATTTCTTATGACCGCGATGCTGGACCTCCAACGCTGCATGGAGGCGACCCTAAAGCTTCGGGGTTAGTGCTGCTAAAATCGGACATTTTACGCATGGCTGAGTTGAATTTAAAAAGCAAACGCGACAAACAAGAGACTGAGTATGCGTTCCGACCAACGGAGCGAAAAACTCTAAAAAGAGCAAAAAGCTCCAAAGGAGAAAACTAGATTGCTACAACGCACAGCACCTTTAGCCTCCGCTATAACCCGCAACCGCAACCTCACAGTTGAAGAACTAAAAAGCCTCAACCTACCGCTAATAATCCAAGGCGACACCGTCACCATCGAGCGAAGCATCGACGGCTGGAAACTCCGACAGCCCATCACCATACAACTCAGCAAAATCCTGGCAGCCCAAGAAAAAGGACTCGTAGACTACATCATACGCTCATGCCTAAGAAACCAGTCAAGCATAATCCCATACATCTTTGAATACCAAAGCATGCTAAAGATCGCACGGCACTTTCTACGCCACTGCTCAGCATCACACGCCAGCTGCATAATTTACACAACAAAAACCAAGAAATACGCAGAATGGTTAGGCCACAACCCCGACGTAATCATCCAAGACGTCAAACCCGTCGGCGCAATCCCCGACCCCCTAAAAGTACAAAGCCACTGCGAATTCTTAAGCGACTACCTAGCCCACCTACAAGACCAAGACCTAAGCTCAGGCGCAGTCAGCAACCACATAAAATCAATAAAAACCTTCTACCGAGTTAACGGAATAAAAAAAGTTGAACTCGACGAACCGCTAACCCGCAAAGTAACCTACAAAGACCGAGCGCCAAAACCAGAAGAAATCGCGACAATGCTAGACAAAGCCGCAGTACGAGAAGCATTCATCATCGCAGCCATCACCTCAGGCGCATTCAGAGAAGGAACCTTCTCCAAACTTAAATATCGACACATAAAAGAAGACTACGAAGCAGGCAGAGTACCCATCCACATCCACGTAGAAGCAGCCATAACCAAAGGCAAATACCACGACTACGACACCTTCATTAACGCAGAAGCATGCCAGCTGCTAAAACTGTACCTTCAAGACAGACAAAGAGGCGGCAGATCAATGCCACCTGAAACCTTAACAGACGAATCCCCACTCATCCGAAACCAACAAGTCACAGACAGAGTTTTAGGCGTCAGCGAGAAAGCCATCAGACACATCGTACACACTTTAGCAGTCAGCACTAACGTCTCTAAAAAACTGCCCAACAGTTGGATGTACACCGTTAGAACTCACAGCTTAAGAAAATTCTTCCGAAGCCAACTTAGCACAGCAAAAATCGACACAGAAATCATTGAGTACATGATGGGACACACAATTAACACCTACGAAGATGTGCAGAGCTTAGGCATAGAAACGCTTAGAAACCTCTATCAGACTGCAGGATTAGCGATTAGACCTAAAACCCAAGCTAACAGAATTGACCAGCTCAAAGAGATAATTCGTGCATGGGGCGGAAACCCAGAAGAAATCCTATCCAAAGACGCACTGATCCGCGGCAACACCTCAGAAACACAGGACCAGACGCAGAATCATCAGCTCTCGATTCTTGCAGAGAATCTTAAGCAGATTATTCGTAAGGAGGCTACCTAAATACCCCAAAAATCTAGTATTCTTTCGTGCATATGTGGTCTACAACCGTCGGACCCGCCACACTAGCGTTACATTTATACTACAGCTTTTCTTCTTTTGGTCACCTGAACAGTACGCTGGGTTTGTGTATCCTTATGCGCGGATGGGCTTTTGGAAAAATCCAATTCGACACCTGAAAGCGACGGCTCTCAAAGTGAACGTTTCTGAATCGAGTATAAGCGGTTATGCAGCATAATTATGAGCTGTAAGATCTATTTACTTTCTAAGGGCAGAACTGTTTTGTCGCTAGAAGTTGTTGTTCAGGTGTATGTAGGGTGAACAACAACTACCAGGATCGCCAACTATGCCAGCAGAAGCTAACATGAGAATTTTTGCTATTAGTATTTTTAGGATGTATAAAGCATCCGCATAAGTCTGCCTCGCATGGAGCTTTTCAGAGAATAGCACCTATGAAGGACTCACTAGATTTTGCTAGCAAAAATATGCTAGGATATGCTTAAACAGTCGGCTTCAAGGATAACAGTGATTAGGAAAAACGTTGAATTGGCAACCTGCGAAAAAATAACCCTTGAAAAGCAAAGGGTTGAAGTGTAAATCTTTTGTGATCGTTACTGCTCAGTCACAAAGCCTGATAAATGAGCAATCGCTAGAGTGTGCAGTCAGTTTTAAGGAGAAATATATTGTCAGAACAACAGATGCCTAAACCTGATCCTGCACTCAAGCGCCTAGACATATTGGTTGGCACTTGGAGCCTTAGAGGTCGCACGCTTGACTCAGAGGCCGACAACGTAATTGGAATGACCACTTTCGATTGGCTACCCGGCGGGTTCTTTCTTAGACAAACCTTCGAAGCCGACTACTGGGGTCTTAAGATTCAAAGCCTAGAAATCATCAGCTACGACCCAAAAAGCGATACATTCCCTTCAACCGTCTACACCAATGCATATGGACTTCCGCTTCCATATAGATGGGATGTTCGAGGTAGAAACGTGATCTACACAACAGACCTTGCCGGCGGAGCCAAAATGACGGCAAAACTCAGTGAAGACGGCAAAACTTTTACAGGTGGTTGGAGACCAAACCCTGGCGACGGAAGCCGTAACAACGTAGCATGGGATTTTGTCATGACCAAAGTGAAGTAGAAGATCCGCCCACCTTTCCACTTTTAAAGAAGCGATAGATTTCACCTTTCTCGTCTTTTACCATCAGTCAGCACAAGAATAGATTAGAATAAGTAATTGGGCGAGCAATAATTTTGTGGCTGTAATTCTACAGTCGCATACTATTAGCAAGTTAGTTTAACGACGGTTTTCTTGAATGTAATTAATGTCATGTAAGTGATATTATCGTGTTTAGGCTCTCATTTCGCCTTTTACATTCTAATGTGTGTATTTGTTAACAAAAAATATGGAAGTTTGGCGCTCTTTGTTTGCAGCGTCTAGTATTTGATTGTTCCAACATACCAGCCTGAGCCTGAGGTTACTCCTGTTGTGGGGTTAGTTGTGATTGTTCCCCAATGTATCCCCTTTCCAGTTGCACCTTCATATCTGCCTGTTCCGTCGGTAATGGTGAATGTAAAGAAGATGGCACTTTCGGTATCTGAGTTGGCTTTAATATAGCCATCAAGGGTGCCCATTATTTGGTCATCATTTTTATCAGTCCAGGTAAATGTTGCTTGGCCATGAGTTAAGCCTGTAATTTGAGTAGGGGTTACTTGTAAAATGATGTGAATAGTTAGCTTGTCGCCGGGTGTTCCTTCAAGGGAGCCCGTAACTAATATATTGGATGAATCTGGGTCTGGCTGTAGCGTAAAAAGGGGCTCACGGAGAATCAGCGGATGAGTTCTTGAATTGTGCGTAGTACATGCTTGGGCGCTAGCAAGCGAAAGCACAATCAACAAAAATGCGAAAAATACGCCAATCATTATTTTCGTTTTCATCATTATGCCTTTCACCTCCTATTAATAACGGCATAATTGCCAAGAAAACTGATTCAGAGAAATTAATAAACCGTAGGTGGTCACAAATGTTACTACTACTTGCACATAGTAAGACGGGGCTATTTTAGTAATTACTTGCTAAGATAATTAACAATTAGCAATTAGCAAAGAAGGGCGTATTTAGAGTTATTTCTAATAATTATTTAGCGTTAAAGTATGTGTAAGACCTACGGCAAGGTCACCTGAAACTGAACCATTGCCAGTTACTAGAACATAATTGTCCGTTCAATTAGTTTGACGGTAATTTCAATAATTGGTTCCGCCCCCATTTGGGTTAAATCTACCAGATTGCCCGCGCGCTGGGTAGAGCAAAAATCGAGATAAACACTTTCAAGAAGCAAACACAAAAAATTTTTCGACGACGCCAAAAGTGAACATCAACACTTATTGCCTGCTCAACCAACCAAACCGTCGTACAGCCTTCCTTTTTCCGTTAACGATCTTTTTCTTCTTCAGCTTTGAAGATGGGTTTATTGTTTAACCAGTTTCTAGAGCGGCAAACTGTTTTACCAGCAAACTTGAATTTCAAAGCATCCTCATATGGACACATCTCTACACAACGCAAACACCCGATACACTGCGAAGTCATAACGTCCCCGCCCTTTTGTTCGTAAACTTCCTTAACTTGTGTGGGGCAAACTCGTTTGCAAATGCCACATTTTGTGCATTTTTCTTGGTCTTTCTCTAGACGGACTCCTGAAACCCATTTGAACGGCGGGAATCTGTTAAATAACGCGATTAAACCGCCCAAGGGGCAGATTCTGCACCATGAACGCCTAATGAAGAAAGCTGCAACGGTAACTATGCCTAGAATAATCAGGTTTATTGATGTAAGGTACATACCTAGCTGGTAGTATTGGCCTGTTCCTGTGAATATCCATTCGGGTTTAAGTATGCCTGCTGAGCTTTGCAGCATCAAACATAGCGGTTTCATGGGGCACACCGTGCAAAAAGGCGCTGAAAAATAGGTGTAAGTGAAACCGCCCTGTTCGGTTCCCGGAATCAATTGTGTACCTATAATGGCTTGTGAACCAAGAATTATGCTTAAGATAAGTATCACAGCGAGTATGACGTAGCTAAGTTGATGGAAGCGTTCGTTAAATCGGTCTGAAAGATCTTTACGCTTGATTTTAAGGTGTTTTCTAAGGTATGTCAAGGCATCTAGATATAAACCGAAGGGACAAACCCAACCGCACCAGACTCTGCCCAAAATGATTGATGCCAAGATTATGCCGGCGAAAACTATTGCTAATCGCACTAAGCCTGAAGTGTTGTAGTCTACACCCCAACCGTGGCCAGCATCCCAGAACGGGTAAATATAAACCTGCAACGCCCAAAGTGCGCAGTTCACCGTCCGACCACACGGATAGTAGCATGCAAAGAAGGGCGCTGGAAAACCATCAGGCATAGCAACGCCAAAAACGTCGGTTCCCACCAGAAAATCGTGCACTGCAATTTGTCGGACAGGGCGAGGCAGAAATTGGTGGTCGACAAACATGCCAAAGAATATGATAAATATCAAGAGTACCTGAATGCATAGTCTTATGGAACTAATTTTTCTTGTTTTTTTCTTTAATCCTGTAACTGCAACTATGATTCCTATTATTGTTAACGCAATGGCCGCACCTACTAACGGTAAGTTGGGTTTCCAAGGGTTCTGGAATTCAAAATCTGCCCCAGGATTGGTTGAGGGGTCATCCACCACTACATGTAGCCTATCACTTATGTGCCCATGAACAGGGAAAATGTTCCAGTAACCGCCCATATCTAGTGGCTGTGGTGCAGTGGTGAATTTGCCTGTTTCAGGATCCGTTTGAACAAATTGTTCTATCCAAGTATAGTTTGGCCTAACAAAAGTCACTCTTACAGTGGCGTTTGGCTCTGGGGGTGAAATTTGCCCTGTTACGGTGACAGTTTGGTTGATGGTTACTTCAGTTCTGTCTATAGTAGCAGTTATATGGGGGCCAGCACAGGGCAGAGGCGGCTGAGGTAGGCTGGGCAAACCTAAACGTACATTTTGGATGGAGTCGGTTGAAGCGGTTGCTGAGGGTAAAATCAGAAGTGCCAGAACAACTGTTGTAAATATCAGCGTATACGTAGGTACCTTACGCATTATTGATCTCCTAAGTGCCTATCGTTCGCTGAGGACATATCCAAAGCACTTCTTGGCTCGCTTAATAAATTTTAGTAATTTTCCCTAACAACGTAGAGAACCTTTATCTGACATATGCGAACTGTGAGCCAAGGTAAGCATAGCAGCTAAGGAAACGAGGACAAAATAAATAAGCAATCAAGAAAAGGTTCGTCTTGTCTTGTTTTTAAATGAAAATTTTATTCAAATTAGGGGAATACGATTGATACAGCGTACACACCTTTAGTCTTCGCAATAACCCGCAACCTCTCTGTTGAAGAACTAAGCATCATTGAAGTGCGCTGATGTTAATCATTTAATAGACGGAGGTTTTTGAACTGGATTTTGAATAATTTTTAAGCCATACATGTTATTGGTGTACGGCTTTTAATCGCGGGGTAGGCTTAGTATGAATTTGGTTCCTTTGCCTTGTTGGCTTTCAAATGTTATGGTGCCACCTTGGGCTTCTATGACACGTTTGCACGCTGCTAGCCCAAAGCCTTGGCCTTTCGATTTGGTAGTAAATAGTGGTGTGAAAATTTTTGGTTTTATCTCGTCAGGTATGCCTGTGCCTGTATCTTCAACGACAATTTCTACATGTTCTATATCATTGGTTTGAGCTTTTATGTCGAGATTTCCTCCTTCTGGCATGGCTTGCACGGCATTAGTGATTAGATTGATGAGTACTCTTTTGAGTAGCTGGGGGTCTGTATTCATGATTAATGTACTATCTATATGCAAATTTGTTAGGATGCTTTGTGGAATGCTTATTTGTGCTAAAACTGACATGACTAACTGTTTTAAGTTAACTTCTTGTTTATAGAATTCAACAGGCTTAACAAAGGTCTGCAAGTCGCTAACTATCTTGTCCATATAGTTAACCTGCTCTGCAATAGCGTTCACACATTCTTTTAGTACTGTTTTTTGTTTGCTCTCAGGCATTTCTTCTAACTCAGATTTTGCTAAATATACCTCACCAATAACAGCTTGTAATGGATTACGAAGGTCATGTCCAACCATGCCAGCCGTGGCGCCAATAGCTGCTAAGCGTTCAGAATCACGGAGTTTCCTTGCACGTTCCTCAGCTAGGCTTTCCATATTTGCAGCGTATTTTTCTACTTCAGCTGCTTTCTTCTCAAGAGCCAGTCGGCTTTCCTGCAAAGCGTTCTCGTTAATTATCCTTTGCATAGCTGTCGCTACTTGGTCAGTGATTGTTTTCATAAATTCGAGCTCATCACTAGTGAATGAAGTTCGATTTTTTGTTCCAAACGAGAGGGTTCCAAGAACGTTTCCCTGAGATAATAAAGGGTGACAAGCGTAGGCTTGAATGCCATAGGACCTAATAATATGGGCGCGTGGATTAGATATATTTTGAATATCCTCTACGACAATGCGCTCGCCGCGTTGTGCTGCATAACCACATACTGCTACCCCAAAATCTAGGCACTTAATTTTCATTGCGTCGTCGATTGGAATGCCCGCGTACGCGTTCAAGTTTAGCTTGCTTGCTTTCTGGTCGACTAAGTAGTTAAAGAAGCAATCACAGTTTAGGTAATCCATAGCTTTTAGGCAAATATTTTGAACAATAGCTTGGGGGTTCTTTGAAGCCAAAAGTCCAGCGGTTGCTTCTGAAAGTAGCTTGAATTTTTCTAGGCTTTTATTTAAAGCGTCTGCAGTCTTTTTGCGTTCAGTGATATCTTGGAATACTAAAACTACGCCTGTGATTTTACCCTCAGCGTCTATAATCGGGGCAGCGCTATCGTTAATAGATACTTCTGTTCCGTCTTTTCGTAATAAAATTGTATGATTAGCTATGCCCACTATAACGCCAGTTTGCAGAACTTTGCATACTGGGTTTTCTACGTCAATACGGGTCTGTTCGTTAATGAGCTTTAAAACTGCGTTAATTGGTTGACCTTTAGCCTCATTTAATGTCCAGCCAGTCAATTCTTCAGCAACAGGGTTTAGAAATGTAACTTTTCCATCAATATCTGTTGCAACTACAGCGTCACCGATACTCGCCAGCGTTGTTGCCCATCGTTGCTCACTTTCTCTAAGGGCATTTTTTGATCTAATAAGCTGCTCAGAGAATTCTTTCTCTTTAAGTGCTAAAATGAAGGTGTCGGTAATCTTTAAAATGATGTCAACATATTCAGGTGAATTTTTATAAAGAGGTAAATTTACTAAGAGGATCGATTTTTGCTCATTTCCTATGATAGGAATCGGAGTGTAATTTGTTTTCTCGATTTGGTCTTCTTTATTGCAATCGCCTTTATTTTTAGATAATTCTAAGCTTTTAATACGGTTGATAACATCGCTGTATTCTTGGGTGTCAATAGCTTTGAAGGTGCCTTGTTCAAGCTTCCAAGAAGGTTCATTTATTGAAAGATAATAGACTTTTTCGGCGCCAGTTAGCTGTACACAAAAACTGAGGAGTCTTTCAATTATTTGTTCTGTTGACTTAGCAGTTGCAAAGCTTTGGGCTGTTTCTGCTAACAGGAAGAGCTCGGCATTCTTTTTTTGTAGTCGATTAATTTTTTGTTGCAATTCCTGTTTTATCGCTTCCATACTTTCCTACTTTCCAGACTTCTTCTAAAATTGCTATTAATATGTCCTTATGTACGCAAGCGGGAAGTTCACCATGCTGGTCAGCTAGTATAAAACCCCCATCTTTTGCACCTTCTTGCAAGCATTTATCAACTTCTCTTTTTGTCTTCTCTACGGTCCAGCTAGCCATTTCTACATTGTTAAGGTTACCAATAATGTTAATTTTATTGCCTACTGTTTGTTTAGTTTCAAGGATGCTGTCTCTTGAGCTTAAGACTACGCCTATCGCGCCTGTTTGTGGGATTAAATCTATTATGTGCTTGAATCGACCTCCAGCGCTTGCGTAAACTACTGGTCCTTTAATCCTTCTGATTGTTCGGCTTGCAAGTTCAAAGTCAAATTCTAAAAATTGCTTTCTAGTCATGACATCGGAGGTTGCCAAGGGATCAAAAAAAGCAATTGCATCTAAGCCGGCTTCAAATTGAGCATTTGCCCATGTAACGCAAAAGTCCTCTGTAATAGTTAGAAGCTTATCTCTAGTTGTTTTATCCCCGAATAGTAGAAGGTCGAGCCATTGTTCAAGTCCCATTAGCATTGAGGGTAGAGAAAACGGAGACATTACAGCTGATACTATGGGAATCTGCCCTTTTTTCTCTTGGGCAAGAATTCTAATGGCCTGCAGCGGTTCTTCGAGAGTATTTGATTCTTTGGGAAGGGGACACTGTAATTTGTCGACGTCTTCAAGGTGTTTAATTATTGGCGCGCCTGCATTCGGAGCTCCATTCTCATAGAATATTGTTGTCCCCCCGAAGGCTTCTACTTCTTTTGATGCATAGAAGAAGGGATAAAGGCAGTCGTGAGGATACTTTCTCGATAGTCGGAGTTGACCTTCTGCGATGTGTTTTCCTTTTGAGAAATATTCCTTGACGGGGAGCTCAAGCTCTTGTGCTCCTTGAGAAGTAAGGAAAAGGAAAACGGGCACTCTGTCGGGTTCTTTATTGCTAAGTGCAGTCATTACTCGTTCATAAGAATTCATTTTTTAAGCAACCCCTTTAGCTCTTTAAAAGTCATGCACACATTTTTACCCATTGCGTCTGCGCTAACTTTTTTCCAAAGTTCAGCATCAAAAGTAAATGGCGCCCCTCCAACTATAAGAGGCAAATTTGCTCCTCTGTTATTGAGTATTTGCTTTATGCGCCCAATGTCAAGACATGCATGAAGCATGAGCGCTGAGACAAGGATTGCATCGGCTTTGTTCTTAATTGCTTCATCTACAATTATTTCAGCAGGTACACTAGTTCCTAGATCAATTACTTCAACACCGCTTACGTTAAGAAATCTTGCAAGTATATTTTTTCCTAATCCATGGTAATCTAATGCGGCAACTACAACTTTGCACTTCTTTTCCTCTGAAGTTATCCTGCTGGGGAAAATTTTCTGGATTGCGTCCTCAATTATTCTACTAGATGCATAAATCTGAGTTAAGGCAACATCGCCGTTGACCCACCTCTGACCTATGCTGTTCAGGGTACGCGGGATTAAACTATTAAAGACTACTTTAAGCCCTAATCTATTCATTGCATCATTAAGTATGGCTTCTGCGTTTAGACGGTCACAATCTAGTAGGCTCTCTTGCAGCTGGGTTACGTACATTTGTTCCTCTATAGCCGACATTGCCCTCTCTCTTGCAAACAAGTTGCTGTCTATATGAAGCTTGTAACAAATTTAAATTTTCCATAACAAATTCAAAGAGCGTTAAATGAATTATATGTTAAACGCAATTACCCATCTTGATGTTAGTGACAAAAAAAGGGTGACATAATTTGATATCAAAAGAATCTAACGTTCTCTCGCAATTTAACGCGTTGATAAATAAAAACACTGTTTATAAGGAATTCAGCCTGAAGATTATTGCATAGCATATAAAATAAAAAGGGCTTTGTAAAATTAACTGATAATTAAAAATCTTGATGTGCTGCTATCATAGAAACCAAACAATAGGTAGATGTATTGTCTAGTTTTATATCACAAAACTCCAGCAAGTTCATTTGTAATAATCAAATCTGTAAAGCTTGGCAAGCAGCTAACTGGTAAAACACGTTATAAGTTAAATGCAGCTAATATTGCGATGATAGATTTGTTCAAAAGGTAACTTATGAATTTAAAGGGCGCAGTGTGTATGTGCATGCTTGGGTGCTGTTTTTCGTTAAGTTAAGGGGTAATTTT
>CAYRSV010000030.1:23155-26821 GCA_964427115.1 uncultured Candidatus Bathyarchaeia archaeon
CAGTGTGTATGTGCATGCTTGGGTGCTGTTTTTCGTTAAGTTAAGGGGTAATTTTTAGCGTTTAATTGGCAAAGTTACGATAAACTTAGTGCCTTTGCCTACTTGGCTTTCATAGCTGATAGTGCCGCCCAACTGATCAACAAATTTTTTCACTACTGCTAGTCCGAAGCCTTGGCCCTTGGATTTGGTGGTAAATAGGGGTGTGAAAAGTTTATCTTGTGCTTCCTTAGGTATGCCTTGACCCGTGTCAGCCACGATAAGCATTGCTCTATTGTCTTGATAAGTTGCGTCTATAGTTAATTCTCCGCCACTTGGCATTGCCTGAATTGCATTAGTAATTAAATTTGTTAATATACGCCTAATGTAGGTGTCATCAGCTTTCAGCTTAATGTCTGATTTGACAAAATAGGATATAGAGATGTTTTTTGGAATGTCGGTTACCAAGAGCACTTTTTGGATTGCTTGTTTTAGGTCTACTTCTTCAAGTTTTGGTTTAGTTTTTCGTGCATAGTCTTGCAGGTCAGAGATAATCTTGTTAATATAGTTAATATTATCTTCAATGCCATCTATGAGTTCTTTTGCATAGCTCTTATCTTCTTCACTTGGTATATCTTCAGCTATGTCCTTTAACAAGTACAAATCCCCAACGATTGCTTGTAGCGGGTTGCGTATATCGTGACCCACCATGCCTGCCGTTTGCCCAATAGTTGCCATGCGCTCTTTTTCTTGTAGCTGCTTGGTGCGTTCCTCAATAAGTTGCTCTAAGTTTTGAGCATATCTTTGAAGCTGTGCTTGTGCTTGCTCTAGTGCTTGCTCTGCTTTTTTGCGTTCTGTAGTTTCCATTAAGGTAATGATAACTCCTTGAATTTTGCCTTGTGGATTTTTTACTGGTGATAAAGTCCAGTCCCAGTAGGTTATCCCTCTTTGGGGTTGATTTGCAAATTGGAATGGTTTGTCTAAAAACTTTACCGGTTCACCGGTATCTCTAACCTTTTCAAATATCGCTTGATTTTCCTTATTTGGGAACAATTCAAAATGGTTTTTCCCAATAAGCTGCTCAACAGTATAACCTGAGCCTTTTGCGTATGCAGAGTTTACAATAATAAAATTAAAGTTCAAATCAAGATAGGCTATCATAGCTCCAGTTTGCTCAATAATGCCGCTAAGAATAGATCGCTCCTTTTCTAAGGCTTTTTGAGCTTGTTTACGTTTAGTTATTTCATGCCAGTGGACTATGAGTCCTTTTTTAGAAGGGTAGACGGTTATGTCAAACCATGTCTCAGTGCCTATGCCTTTAGTTTCAAACTGCCTGATTTGTTGGGTTTGCATAGCTATTTGGTAGTTTTTTTCAAGGACTGTGCCTTTGAGTTGAGGAAATTCTCTCCAAAGGTTCTTGCCAATAATATCAGCAGGGTTAAGGTCTACAATCTCTGCCGCGCGCCTATTAAGGTAAGTAAAATTCCAATTGGTATCAAAGACAAAGATGCCGTCTTGAAATTTATTCAACGTTTCAATCAAAAGCATACTGCTTTGGTCAAGTACCTCTTCAGTGTTTATGTGTTGTTTTTCATTTATTCTATTTTGCCCTGCTTGTTTTTCCTGTTTTTGCTTTTTAACCGCGCATGCAGAGCTATCTTCCAAGACGTTAAAACGACTCCTTAAAAGACTTTAAAAAGTACAATTATATCATATAAGGCTTTACAAACTATACGTTTTATTAAATATCAAATTTCAAGAGGTTAACATAAGCGTTCTAAGGATGAATAAGTGCTTAGAAAAAGAACTACGTGAAACCGTTGCTGAGCAGTAGGGCTGATACTGGGTGCTTTCAAGTTCTGTTCACCAGAGCGGGGTCTAAATGAAAAAGAGGCTGTGAGCGGTGGGTATATTGTGTAAAGGGCAAGCGTGTTATGGTCAAATGTCGATGGGAGATTACAATTGAAAGGGTCAAAGACAAAGCAATACGCTCTTATCCGCTTAATGTTGCCAGTAATGCGGAGCGGGCTTGGTTGAGGTAAATACTGGTTCATACAATTCAAAGCCTGAGCACATTTCACTTACTGCGCGTGAGGGCAGCTCAGCAAAAGGCTACATTATCACCAACTATGGATGCAGGACAGTGATGACCTTTAGCGTAAAAGACGGTTACTTTTCCAATAGGCAGATCTGACTTTGGTTACTTTATAAAAAACTTTTAAAGTACTTACAAGCAAATCATAGATTATTTATGTCTGATTATAGGAGTGGCTAAGGAAATTCAAGAATTCTTGCATTTAAGTGAAGAGGAGCTTAGTAGAGCTATTGAAGACGCGCCTTTGCCTATGATTTTGCAGGCTGAAGATGGGCAGGTTCTTAGAATTAGTCGGTCTTGGACTGAATTGACAGGCTATACTCTTAGTGACATTCCTACTTTTGACAATTGGGTAACTAAGTTAGTTTGCGATGGAGCAGATAAAGTCCGAGACTATGTGCATGGGCTTTTTAAAGGCAGTAAATCGATGATAAATGTTGAATTTGATGTACATTCGCATAATAATGAAATTCGGTATTGGAGTTTTAGTGCTTCTTCTCCGGGGACATTGCTTGATGGTAGGCGCTTCATTGTAGGTATGGCTATAGATATTACTGAGCGCAAAAAAGCCCAAGATGCCCTTATGCGTAGTGAGAAACGTTATCGTGAACTGTTTGACTCTTTATCTGAGGGCTTTGTCGTCATTGAGATGATCTACGAAAATGAAAAGCCGGTTGACTTTCGTTTTCTTGAAGTAAACGCGTCCTATGCAAGACTTATTGGTAAAACTGTAGATCAAATCTTAGGCAAAACTAGCCGTGAGGCAATTGGCATTTTGAAAGATTACTGGTATCAGCTTTATGATGATGTTATTAAGACAGGCAAATCAGCGCGTTATGAAAATTACATCAACGCATTAGATGAATACCATGAAGTTGTGGCATGGAAAACTGCCCCGAACCAGATAGCAATCTTATACTACAATACTACCGAGCGCAAACGCTTAGAAAAGCAGCTTCAAAACTATACCACCAACTTGGAGAAAATAGTCAAAGCGCTCACCCAACAATTACGGGAAAAAGAACGCCTTTCAGCTGTAGGTGAAACAGCAGGTATGGTTGGGCACGATTTGCGCAATCCTTTGCAAGCTATTGTCAGTGAGCTTTACTTGGCAAAGAGCGAGCTGCACACAGTGCCTGAAGGTGAAAAGAAAAACCAAATGGTTCAAGCGTTAGATAGTATTTTTGAGCAAGTTAACTACATGGACAAAATTGTTAGCGACTTGCAGACCTTTGTTAAGCCTGTTGAGCCAATTATGCAAATAGTTAAGCTTAAACCGCTAATAACCGCGCTTGTAGCTCAGCAGACTATCCCACAAAATGTCCAAACACTTATCCAAGTGCCTGAAGCAATAACTATAACGGCTGATCCTCAGCTGTTAAAGCGAGTTTTAATCAATCTTGTAACTAATGCGGTGCAGGCTATGCCTGAGGGTGGAGAGTTATCCATAGCTGCGCGATTTAACAGTGCAGGGCAAGTGCAAATTGTCGTCGAGGATACAGGTGAAGGCATACCTGACGAGGTTAAACCAAAAATTTTCACGCCGTTATTTACTACTAAATCGAAGGGTCAAGGTTTTGGGCTAGCTGTGTGCA
>CAYRSV010000031.1:0-26245 GCA_964427115.1 uncultured Candidatus Bathyarchaeia archaeon
GCTGTTGTTGTTCTTTTGCCCCTGTAAGGTGCTGGGTAGTAGTTGGCGGTACCAGACATTACGCCGACTACTTCTTTTAGATACTATCTAACAAAGGGCAGGCTTATCTGTTGCTTCTGAGGGTGAGTGAAGTTTTAACTGCCTATATCCGACATATGCATAGGCATTATTGTTCGAAGTTAATCCCATATGTAGAAGTTGAATGTGATTGCCTATTGAAATCACCTTAGAAATATATGCGTAGAAGCCTGTGGTGATGCTGTTTTTTACGGGTCATGTGGCTAGGTTTGTTGTTATATTTTATTCGGCTGGTTGATCCTGCCGGTTCAAGGTTGCTGCATGAACTCAACGTGTATAAGCCCGGCAGCGTAAAGGAATTGAAAGAAGCTGTTGAATTGTGCGTCTTTGGTGGTTGCGAGTAAGGTTGCAAAGGAAAAATCCCATAATGGTATAGACAGCTCACGTTATGACTCTGAACCTTAAATTATCCAGCTAAAGAGCAAAATACGCAGTAGCTAAGAACTGAAGAAGTCTTGATAGATTTTTGCAATATTGAGGCAGTTTTGAGTCCTTATCTATCATACTTGCGTATAGTTGCCGCCTGAGAACTCTTAAAGCAACCGCGCAATTAAGAACTTCTGAAACATTGCCGTCTGAGTAACTCTGATTTCCCTTATGTTAACGTCTGAGAAACAGTTATTTCAGAGAATTTTTGGTGGTCAAACTCCCGTTGGAACGGTGTGGAGAGTGTTTTATTTGCGGCGGGAAGATTTTACCAAAGAGGTAAATATTAACACTCAAAGTGCAAATGTTATTTATTTCTTTGGATAAGAAGCAATAACGAGCTAGAGTAGAAAGATGCCTAACGCAAAGAAGAAAAGAAAATCAGATTTCGGTAAGTATTACGACCTTAAAACAATATTTGGGCTTCATCGGATACTCAGAACTTTAGAGAGCTATCCTGATTTTAAACAAGCGATCGCTCCCAATGTATCTCCTGAAAAAGCGTTTAAAGGCTACTTATTCTTGATAAAGTCGGTTCAAAGACAGCTTCTCGAAGCAATTGCACGGAGTTCATCCTTTAATTTAGAAGAAGATCAAACGATTAGGCGAGCCGTCCATCAAGGCGTTCACATTTCAAGTATCAAAAACAGTTGTCAAAAAACAATCGTATTAAAGAATTTGCACCGTTTGTTTCGCACTTGCTGGAAATCCAAAGATGAAAATGCTTTAGAGACATCTATGCGAGATATTGACAACAAATTGCTTAAGCCCTTAGCAGAGGCTTTAAACGGCGAGATCCAACCTTCTCAAAAATTAAAAAACATAAACAAGGATGAAATAACGAAGTTCTTGGCCATATTTTATACATTAATCTATTACAATGATACTGACCATGGATTCCCAAAAGGTTATTTCTGCAGCCTACTCGATAATAAAGTAAGTGAGAAAGAGCTCGATGAAGCGTTTGAAGGCTACAAGTTTGCAATATATTATTTATGGACAAAGTTGGTAGGTCCAAGATACGCTGTTCTTAACCGTTTGGTGGAAGCTACAAATTGGGGTCGCTTTGATCTCTATTTCCAGGAAGTTTAAAATGAAATAGTTGCACCAGTAGAAAAACGCTTTAAGGTGTCTGTCAGTTTCGACGATTTTCTGGTCCCAACTATGTCCTTGAGCGCCCGCATATTTGAGCAATTCCTTGTTGATATACCTCCAGAGAAAATCCTTAGCCAGGAAGAAAATCTGCAACAGGTTCTTCTATGGTATCCAGTTCAAGCATTACCCCAATCAGGCTCATATGTGTTTAACGGTGTTCCGGCTTTTACATTAACACTTCTTGGCTCTATTGAGAGAAAGAGACTTTTTTCAATAGACGAAGAAACGCTCATAATTAGATTTGTCCATCCTCAAAAAGATATTCAATGGAAACAAGCCAATAACTACAGTTATGCAATTTTGGTTGAGGCTTTCGGAAGTATAGCTGATTATTCAGGTTGGCTAATTTTCTTTGATTGCTGTGGAAACTATTCGGGCTTCGCAGGATCAGAATATGAATCCGCTGAACTTTTTATTAAACACTACCAAAATTGAAGAAAATAAAAGTAATAGAGTTTACGATCGATCAAGAAGAACTTTCCAAGTATCTTGGTGTTTATGGTATAACTCGTAACGATGCTCTTCCCATCCCTCTTCAATCTAAAATTCCCTCAGGGCAAAATCCCAAGCGACAAATTGAAGTACTGACTCAATTGTCATTAGAAGCTAATTTGAACAGGGTCAAAGCTGACTTGGCGTGTGCTAGAGGTTATCTCATCGAGTTGTTAGCTTATTGGTACTTTACTTCGAAGAAACAAAAAGCAAAATGGAGACTTATAAGCAAAGAAATCGGTGACATAGACGTGCTTTCTATTGATAACAATGGCACATTAAATGTCGTCAGTTGTATGGCGGTTTTGGAAGAAGAGAAAATTAAGAAAATGGCTGCCTACGTTGAGGGAATAACTAACCATAAAATAATTTTACCTACCGAATTAGCCTGCTTCAAGGAAATTAGAAAAGTAGTCTTTACTACTATAGAACCTGAGCTCAAAAAAAGAGACCAAATAACTTCAAGAGAAATTTTTCTTCTTTCATTGGAGCGATTGTTTGCTGAAGACCCTGTATTTCATGGAATTAAAAAAGTTGAATTGAATAGACTTCTCCTTTCAGCTAAAGTAGACAAGCGGATGTTTGAAGATTGGAATGGAATTATTGACTTTTAGCATTTTGAGGCTTTGTTTATTTCCTCCATCATTTTAGGGAGGGCTTCTATGAAGTTTTCTTTCTCTCTGTATGCAAGCTTCTCATAGCCCTCGATTAAGCTGTTGATTAGCGCTCGATATACTTGCGTGACTTGTTTAAGCTTGAATTCGATTATTTCATGCGTAAAAGTGGCTAGCGCATCAGTTTGCCGTTGATCGTAGATGTAAATAGCGCCGTGTTTTATTTCTCCGTGAATGGGCTTGCTTGGATCGGGCGTCCAGTGGACAATAAGAGGGATACCTATCCGATCTAAAGTTGGTTGTAACTGAGCAACTAAACAAGATACAGCTAGCCGGATTGATATTTATACACCCAATCTGACCGGTCACGAAGTAATAAGAATGCTTGAGTTGCCTTCGCAAATATGCGCCTACTACATTGGAGGCTTGACACTTCTGCCACATAACCCTGGGAAAATCTAAAAAAACAATCGAGGACTGGGCGGTGGGTAGACAGTAAAGCTAGCCGTTTACCTCATAATTAGGTAAGTTATCTATTACTTTCTTAAGGAAAGCTTTCAGTTTGTCAACAAATTTATAGAAGTCTTTCTCATCGATCTCTTTTAGCAGAAGTCCTTTCTCTTCACCCCAGTTAAACGACGTAGACAAAAGCGTTCGCTTTTTCTCCTCTAAGTTTTGACGGTATCTTTCATAGAGACTTAGCGTAAACTGGGTTTTCTCTAATACACATGCATAGATATCATCTAATTGGATTCCAAATTGCTTTTCAATTAAGTAAACATCAAGATAGTCTCTCGCTTTAATACCTCGGCGGGTGAGTATGGCCCGAATTTTTTCCGATAAAATTTCCCGAATATCGTAAACTTCAAAGTGTATTTTTTCAGTGTATTCCTTAAATTCAGGAAATAAAATGGTCAATTCTTCATCACCCTCGCAAATTAGGCTTCTTAATTGTGCACTTTTTAAGGAGTAACAAATTTTTTCAACGAAATTCATTTGTACTTTAATAAATGACTTGCGACCAAGTACTTCAGATTCATACCAAACCTTGAAGGTGCACATCTTGTCATTTCCCGTAAGTTCGATAAAATCCCTATTCTGCTTTATACATTTGAAACTTAGATCACGGTTCTTTGCTATATCTTCAAACACTTTTCCAGCTTCATCTATTATTGACGACAAATACCTTCTCAATTCTTTTTGAGACTTGTTTTGGAAGACCTTTTGGTCTTTCCAGGTAAAATCGATGTCTTCTGAGAATCTAAAGTAATCGAGATAGCATTTTACTAGGCAGGTGCCGCCTTTGAAAGCAAAATTGTCATGGAAGAACTTACTTTTTGATAAGTCAAAGAGCATTTGGTGAAGGATTAGGTCTTTTTCTATCAGATCCGCTCTTTTGATTTTTTGTGTTCTGGCTACTTCGTTTACAAAGTCTTTTCTCATCTTGTCACCGTGTCAGCGATTTCTTGAACTGTCGTTGGATAGTTGCCGGCATATTTCCTGATTTTTTCCCTTGATATGCCTCTTGCCCATTCTGAAACATCAAGGACTATTTTGTCTTCCGGGACGCCGTTATATCGCCAAATGTAAATAAAGTCCAGTATTGTTTTTTCTGGATCTGAGTATTTGAGGTTGTTTTCAATTATCCCAAACTCTAGAAGCTTTGGAGTAAGCTTTACGAATCTGAACTTATATCCAGCTATATTAATCGGCTTTGTCCTTAGCAGTTTATCATTAACCACATAGTCCACCGTAAAGCTCTCATGCGTTATATTGTTAAATTTTAGCGCCGTGTACAAGCCGAAATACCAGTTTTTAACGCCTTTAAGTTCTAGGCCTTTGGCAGCGAGTTCCAGATGGTTGTATTTAGCTCTGCCAAGCTTGATTTCGTCTAGGGATTTGACGTAAAATATGCCTTTGAAAATTCGGATAAGGTACCCTCTGGAGACATAATATTTGATTATCTTCTCATAGTTCAGGGTCAATGTTTTGCAGTAGCGTTTGAGTTCTTCTGAGGTTATGAATTCCTTTTTGTCTATTCGAAGTTTCTTCAGGAGGATACTTGACTTTATCATTTATATCACAAGGTCGCATTTTATATGATATTATGATTTAAACTATAAAGTCACATTTAAGCTTTTAAAGAAGACAAGCCGAGCAAGACCAGAAATCGCAGAAACAAAGAGCACTCGCGCACGCAAAACATCTCCCCAAAAAAGTGCGCTCCTCACATAACCCTAAGAAATTTTGACTTCTAAGCGTTACCTCAACAGTTCACTATCTGCTCTTACTGCTAGCTAAACTAGCGTTTTGTAACCCTTTTAGGCCGTCAGAACCATTATGTTAACGTCTGAGAAAAAATAGATTTTTAACCCAATTTGGCAGGGGCTAGGCAGAGCGAAAGAAGCTAACTGCCAAACAAACGATTATGGTTCTTACAATACTATAGCCGTTTCTGCTGAAATTGCCGACATCGATATACTGCATGGGATTACACCTAGTTCAGGGGGGCTACAATCGTTTACGTTAAAAAAGATGTTCCAACTATAATCATACCTTGTAATCTGGAATAAAGTTAAGAAGAGGTTTAAGTTCAGGAAGAATATACTCATTCAGATTATTCTGTAATTCCTTAGTTACGTGGACCTTCTTGTTTGCCCGATGAACTTTCGTTAGAGCCTGCCGATATTTCGTTATATAAACCTTCGAAATGCCCGTCTTTTGTATAGTTGGAATTACCTTAGTCACTACTAAATTTAGTTCTTGGTACCCTTTGATGATAGCATCCTGAACTTCCGAGGAATCGTCTAAATAGTTTTTCAGTTTATCGCGGTGTATCCTAGCGAAGAGGAAGAAGCCTTCGTTAAGGTAAAGCTTATCACCTTTATGTAACTTACCTGCTTGAATAACAAATTCTTGTAAGAAAGAGCTAGATTCGCCTAGTCGTTTTATAAAATCCGGATTTGTGGAGGACAGAGTTTTGAAGCCTTTGGTTACGGCTATCAGTTCCTTCATCCAATCGGAATAGGCTAAGCATAGTACAGTCGAACATCTAATGAAAGTATCCACTTCCTTTCTAGCTACTTCACCATCTAGTAAGGCTTCTAATGCCGGCTGTACCTCATTAGTGGAAAGTTCGATAATTTTTTTGAAAGCATCTTGATAACGGTTTATCTTCTCTTGTAACGCTAAATAAAGCTCCTTCTTGGCAGCTTTGCGGATCCGTAATCTTTAACGCTGAAATTTTGGAGCTGATTTAAGAAAAACCAAATGCGTATTTTGGATTCGTCGTCTATATCAATATCCGGCAAACTTCTCATTATTGCTCCCGATCGATTCAAAAAACCTTTTACTAGTATCTTCATCTCTTGGTCTAGTACTTCATACCTGCTTTCACTTTCCCAGTCCACAGGTACCTTAAACTTAATTACGCCATTCGTGACTGTAACTTCAATTAGCTTGTCTGCGCCAATTAGTCGAACAAAGACCTTAGTTCCATCTTTTAGTCCTCGCGAAAAGATAATTGCTTCATTACTTGGAGTTTGATAACCCCATTGCTCCACTAATAGGTTAATTGGGTCCTCTTTAGGTTTCTCAGAACACTCAAGTTGCCCCCAGGTTATACTAACCGGTTTAACCTTTCCAGTGTAAAGTTCTTTCCAGGACCATTGTTCTGATGGAGGAATGAGCATTGCCGCCTCTAAATTACCCGCTTGGCTTACGGCTCGCAATAAAGCTGGTTCAGTAAAATTAGGGCTTCCAAAAAGAGTCCAGTCGCCTTTGAGAGTATGGAAAACAAAAATCTTAGCGTGGAGTGTACGGTTATTTTCTATTTCTAGCCCTTCTACGGCAAACTTATCATAGTACTTTTTGCTGTCTTGGGCTATTGATAGCCCGTTGTTATAGTCCACATAGAACTTCAGGTTATTGCCGAGCAATGACGAAGCCTCCTTTATGAAGCTATGATTTTCTGAGTGGAAAGGAGCGCAGATGGTGCAAGATTTTATTTCAGGTATTCTGTCGATCACCTGTTCAAGGATTGACTTATTAAAAGAATGTATGAAGAAAAATTGATCCTTGTCTTTCCACTCAACTGCTGGGTCATCTAATTCTTTAATGTAACGAATAACTTGAAGTAAATAATTGAGTTGTCATATCTGATGAAATGCAACCAGCCAATCCCTCTAGAAAACTTGCCAACTCAGTGATTACGGGTGCATACTCTACAACTAGGGGAATTTCGTAAAAGCCAGTTATCTCTAGGTTGTATTTTGTGCCATATTCCGTTAGATTATGGCTCCCAACTAGTAATCTTATTATGTCATCATCAATCGCCAACGCAACTTTTAGATGAAATGCATGGCCCGTTATATTGGCAGGGTAAATATAATGTGTAAGTCCTTGGTTGAAATAATCTAAGACTTTCTCCTGCGCAAATGATTTCCTGTCTGCCAGTATAATGCTTCGCTCGTGCACATTACGTCGAGGGCATATAAGGTCTCTAACAGTTTTATAATCAAAATTGTAGGTAGTAGCTATTATTGGGTTAGTATTCGGAAAGTTAGAAAATTGCTCTTGAACGGTAACCATCTTAAGACACCGTAAAAGCTCCTTGATTGTATTTTATTGCGCCGATGTCAGAAATCCATAAAACAGCATTCGATAATCTACCTCTTTGCTCTATGAAATCAGCGTCAGCTCTATAGAACAATTTTTCGTTTCTATAATCGGATCTTTTGGCATAAGGTCCTTTGGAATCTGCTACCTCATTGTTTTTCAATCACTAAATCCACAATAGCTTCGATCCAATCCCTAATAGTTGCTTGCTTAGAGAGCGATTGGTATTCTTCCAATACGCTGTATGCAGAGAAAACTTTCCTGTGGAAAGGTAAAATCCTGAGTAACCATTCTGGTTTAAACAGGTCTTGACAAGCTGCGCTTTGTAGCAATATTACCGCACCATAACCGATGCGTTCGTTGTAATCACTTGTAAGCACCATTTTATTTCTTGTTGATTCGAACCCACTTGGCCCAAAAGGAATGGGGTATCCTATCTGATACTGGCTCTTAATAGGTTTGAATGATTGTTTGGTTGTTTGGTAGAGATCGGCGAGTTTTTGATTACTGTCTATTTGTGAGGCTTTAGATGCATTATTAATTATTGTCTGCTTAGAGATACCGCCTACTCTAGTTTTTGAAAGATTAACCAATGCGTCAAGGATTGCATCAGCACCAAAGGATAGGTGTGTGTGCAATTCATGATATGCCAGTAGAGAAATTGCTTGTGAATCCGCTAATTTAATCGAAAGTATCTTGTTGTCACTATTTGGAATGCATCTATACAATGCTGCCTTGGAAACATCAGATGCCGATGCTTGATACCCCGATTGTGAACACTTAGTTACTGTGTCTATCACAAGCGTAACAAACTCTTCATACATTTCCGGGTATTGGCGCAAAGCACCTTGGGCACTCTTTTGAAGTAGCTTGCTCTCGTTATCATTTGGTTTTAGCCCTTGGAGAGCGATTAATTCTCCGAGTTTTTGGAGCTCAGTCTTTTTCCATATTGTTTGTTTTGACACGTTATCTGGGTCTATTGTTGATGACCAACTTTTTTCAAATGTGTCTGCCAATTTTTTTCCATTTTCGGTTGGGCGCAATATCGATTGATAACGCCCTTGCGGGAGCGGCTGTAGTTTTTCTTCAAGTAAACCCATTGCTATTAGACTGCTCCGGTATATTGGGGTGGGGTTCAGTGGCTTACCAAAATATGGATGGTTAAAATCAACAGTATCTCCATCAAGCTGAGCCAGATGCCTTTCAAGAGTCTGCACTCCGATGGGTCCACGGTGGTTTGTTGCATTTGTCGCTTGGGAAAACAAAATGTCAGCTACTGCAAGTACCCCATAATATTTTAGTGATTTGTTTATGTAATCGCGGGTTGTCATGCTACCTTCAGCTAAGTCTTTTTCTAGCTTAGTATAAATCCAAGTTAACCAAGAAGCCATTCGAAAATAGGGTGTAATTGTTATTAAATAAGGGAAAATAAGCTCATTAATGCTATCTCTTAACTCATTGAGTCTCAAAAATTGAATTGCGTCTTGATTATCAGTCTGAGCTTCGGTCCACTCAGGAAAAGTCATACCTACCCGCCAATTGCTTATTCGGCTGTTTAGCTTATAATATTTTTTTATTTGGTTATCGCAATGTTGAGCTGCCCACTCAGTTAGAAACGGTTTTTTTGATTTCTCTATCTATCTCTTCTAAAACGCAGATGAGCTTGTTTTTTAGGGTGCTGCATCTTTCGGGCTTTCTCTTTTGGAACTGTTAGAAGCCATACCTTAAGCGCATGAACTTGTTAAAGTTGCTTTTTTCGCTGCTGTTCCCGTCAATGAGCAAGGAGGGGCTTTTCTTTTTAACTCTGTTCACATTCAAGCTCTTCTACCCCTGGGTTTCTTTGATGACCTCTATCCTCTTAGGTAGAAAATCGATGAACCGCTCTTACTCCGCATAAATCGACTTATTAATGGCCTCAATTAATGAGTTAATCATCGACCTGTATGGCCGCGTTACATTTTTAAGCTTGTACTCTGTCACTTCATGCGTGAAGGTCTGCCACGCTTCCGACTCGTCTACATCATAGAGGAAAATACTGTTGCCTTTGATTTCTCCATGGCCGCTCTTAGCGGAATCGGGCTGCCACTTCACTGTCAGGTTGACTCCTAAGCGCCAGAGGCACTCCTGTATCTGCGCCTCAACTAAGGCACTTCTCGCTTTGCTTTTTCTTACCTTGGCATCTTTGACCGCTGAGTTTGAATAGCTGCCTGTGTTCCGAGCCTCAACCATAATTGCTAAGACGCCTCCTCGTCGGGATAGATTGGGATGCTTGGATGAGCGGGTTTGAAGACGGCGTTGTAGAATGTGCTTTTTAGTCTTTGGAGGCAGTTTTCGCAGCGTCTGAGCTTGTCTTTCATGGGGGTTATGATTTCTTTTGTAACTGCCAGCTTTCCGCAGGCTTCGCATTTTTCGCCGCTTGGCAGGTCTTTAACGTAGAATGTTGGTTGCTGCTTGTCTTGTTTTTCGGGTTTGCCGTTTGTGCCGTCTTTGCCCTGCTCAGAAAAGACAGCCCCGTCTGTTGATTGCTCGGTTCTTGTTGTTTCTTGGGGTGGGGGTTCTTTTTTGCCATCGGCAAGGCACGCAAGGGCGGCAAAACCGTTGGTTACCTTGTGTGCTTCGACTAGTTTTGCGGTTTGATAGTATCCTCGGTTGACTTTTACTAGACCTTCGGTTTGGAGTGTGGCCATAAGTGGGCGAAGCTGGTTTTTCTCTGCGAGTTCAAATTTAGCTTTGATTTGTTCTTGTGTGACACCGCCGGAGAGAAGGATGAACTTCAAGATTTCAATCAACGTTGCCGTGTCTATTGGTTCCTTTGTCAGATGTCTCTGGATTCTCAGTAGCAGTACTTCAACGTCTTCGGGGGTTAAGCGTTCCATCCGTTCTGTTTGTGCTAGGGCGTTTAATCCTGCCCGGCTGTATTCCTCTTCTAAGGTTTCACAGATGAGCGCAACGTGGTCTTTTGTTACAATTAGCTGGTTGAAATCTTCTGTTGACAGCGTTAGGTATGCCATTGAGACGCTTAGGCGTGCCAGTTTCCATTTCATGTCTGCGGAGACTAAGGGTATCCGATCGTAGTGGAACCTGTTGTAGAGTTCTGTGGCTTTCTCCTGCAGGTAGCTTTCTGCTTCTGCTGTCCAGGTGATTTGTGCTTTGTCCATCCATGCCCATTTGAGTGCTTCAGCTAGCAGTTCCAGTTCGGGTTCATAGGTTGCGTTTGGTGCCTTGTTGATTTCTTCGGGTGTTACGTCTCGTTGGTCGGCAAAGACCGCCAAGTCTCGTCGGGCGATGGAGGTTTTGTCTTCTACTGTTGCTAGCGCCTGTATGGGGTAGAGGAATTCTGCTAAGGGCTTTGTTGTGTACCTGTCTGTTTCTTTGTCTACGGCGTTGTAAATTTTGATTTGGCGTGTGCGTGCGTAGGCGCTGCCTTTTCCCGCTTTGAGTATGGTGACTTCGCCGCTGCGTTCTGCCTCTGCCGTGACTGCCCACTGTGCCGCTGAAAGCTTATGGCAGCCATCCATAGCCAGTATCCTGCGGTCCATTAACGGCAGAAAGCCCCATTCGATGAACCAGCCTCCGTTTTCTCCCGGTACTGCGGCGGCTACTAATCCGACTATGCTTGCGGTTTCCGCGCTGACATACATTCCGGCCTTTAGCAAGCCTTGGATTAATTTTTTGACGGTTTCGCTTTTGCCGACTGTTGAGTCTCCGATGATGTCGACTAATCCCCAGCCATGCTGTGTCTCGCCAAATAGCTTAACGTAAGTTGGAGTAAAAGCGCATAGGAGGACCGCTTTGGCAATGTTGTGTCTGCCTATGATGTGCGTGTAAAGCTCACAGTTGTCCAGTATCCAAGTTAAGCGTTCTTTGGGAGTTTTTCCTTCAAATTTTGTTTTCAGCTGGACAAGTTTGTCAAGGTTATAGTGGTCCATTTTTTCTGGGAAGCTGATTTCGTATGCTAGCAGGGTTGTTTTTTGTGTTCGGGGGTGAGGTAGTGGTAACCCTGTTACGGATATTAGTTCGCTGGGGTGGAAGTCTACGGTTTTATCGGTGGCGATGTACAGGTCTATATACTTGTATTCATGGCCTTTGTCATCGATGACTTTTGTTCCCTGCTTCACAAGGGTTGAAACGGGGGGCCTGACTCGAATCAAATAGACCGTTCGATACCTTTTGATGCTAATCGAGAGCACTTTTCCCTTAAACATTCGTTTGAGGCGGTTGCGTTGTGTTTCATCTTGGATGCCTACGAGCGCCAAGTTTATGGGGTTGTCAATTTTTAGAATTTGGGTTTCTGTTTGTGGTTCTTGGTCGCCCTCTTTGATTATGGCTTCTATCTTTGAAGGTATTGTGTAGCTTATGCTTGTGCTGCTTACTACTGCTTCTACTGAAACTGGGCTGCCTGATAGCTGTGGGTTCTCGATTTCGTTGATGTGACTTAGGAGAACCGGTTTTTCATGTTGACAGTTTGGTAGGCAATAGCCGTATTCTTTGATTGTCTCGCATTTTGCAGTCTTTTCGGTGTCTACGCTGTCAACTTGGATGCTGCATGCGTTGTAGTCAAAGTCTTCTTGATTTCTAAATAGATCAATTATCTCTTGGTTGGTGTATCCGAGTCGTTTGTATTCTGCCGCTGCTGCTAGGCGCATTAAATGCCCGTTTGGACCTGTCAACTGATGCTTTAGAGCTTCTATGATGCAGGGGCGCGGTGTGTTGAATGCGAAAGTTGTGTTTCGAGTCGGCAGGGAGGTTTGCTGTAGTTTCTCCTTAAGAAGCCCATGGTTTTTCATGATTGAAAGAAAAGTTTGTTCAATATCCTCTATTTCTGTTGGGCTGTTGTCGTTGAGTTTACTGTAGCCTAAGCTTGGCGCCATTAGGCAGAGTTTCTTTTCCCCTAATAGTTCTATGCTTGCAGTGTTATGGTAGGCTCCGATGGTTTTAGGCTTGGTTCGGCTCCAAAAAAGTAGGTGTAGTCCATTGTTAACTGTCTGCTCTATGTAGGTTGTTGGGAACTCTTTGAGTAGCTTTCGGCCTTTCTCTTTGACTTCAACTGTGACGCCATTGCCTTTGCAGTCATAATCGACCACTGATAGGTAGCGGCCATTTCGGGCTGAGGTGCCAAGTACAACAGCAAAAGCGTTAGCTTCATTCCAGTTGAGGGCTTTAAATTCCTCGTCGGTTTGAAGTTGTGTCTCCCATTTCTTCCAGCCTTGTATCAGGATTGTTTTGTTGTATTCTTCGCCTTTTTTTGTGAGTTTGAAGGGAATTACGCTGAGACCTAACTCATGATAGTGTTCTGCGGCGGTTTTGAGTTCCTCTTCGGTTGGCTGTGTAAAGGTTTCAAGCATTTCCGTCACCTTTTCGCGCTTTTAGGGGAGAAAAATCGTCACATGCTTCGTCTCGTGCAATGCGCCATACTTTGCCTTTAGTGCATTTACCAACCCAGCTTGAGCAGTCCCAGCAGCGTTTTATCTCCTCGCCTGTGAGCGCTTTCTGGAGTAAGTTAACTGCTAATGCTTTGCAGTTTTCGAGGGCTTCCAAATATCCTTCTGGGTATGTGTCTTTTTGAGAAAGCTCGATCATGTCAAGGCACCCTTTGTTTTTTGGTGAGGTTAGTTCAGGTTTCGTCTGGAGGGCTTGCGTCTGGTTTTTGTTTGATGCTGCGGCTGGTTTTTTCTAGGTGGCTGGCGTGTTGTAAGTCGGCTTTGATGATTTCTATGCTTCTGAGTGCTTCGTCGATGGTTGTTTTGTCTGAGAAGAGTAGGACTGCTGCTCGGTTTGGGGCTGCTCTGACGTTTGTGCCAAGTATTTGGAAGAGTGCTTTTGGGATGTATGCGAGGCGTTCTTTGGGGTTTATTTTTATGCTTAGTTCCAAGTTTTTATCACCCTAACCTTGTTCGCTTAAAATGAACTTAAGAAATGCTTATTAGAACCCTAATAATTAAGTTTTTTTAATATGAACTCAGTTCAGGAGTAGATGGACACGCCTAAAGCTATTAGAAACCCCACAAATGCAATAATGGAAGCCCTATCAAATCACGACAAATTAACGTGGGCAGAACTGCTCAAGCTCACCCATCTAAGCAAAGGCGCTCTAAGCGAGTACATCAATCAAATGATAAAAGATAACCAAATAAAAACCGAGACCGACGGGTCAAGCCGACCTCCCAAAACACTATACTCCCTAGTTGACCCTGTATTAAAAGCGAAAAATCCCTTTTTCAATAACCAATTTGAAGACAACGTTTGTCTCAAATATGACTCTAGAGAAATGATGTCTGCTTTTACTGCTTTTTCTATTTATGTTGGAAACTTGATTTCAAAGTCAGAAGATCGCCAAAAAGCCAAAAGAATGTTAGATGAATACCTGAAATATGCGTCAGATTTCCTCATTAGCCAAATACTTTATGTTATTTGGATCACTTCAGTTACTCCTGAGGGTCATGCAGTTATCAGTCGCGTTAATTCCGAAAAACAGCCGCTACCCCAAGTAAAACCCGATGAAATCCTCGGGCTTTGGAAAAAACACTTTAAACAGTTCGATGTAAGCTCAATGATTGAAGCAATTTTCTGGACTGCTTTCAAGAACCCCGACATCGCTTTTGATGGAGAGCGCCCAGTTGTATTGTCCTTTATGCTTCACAAAAAATGCGCAGTAGATGAGTCAACGATTGGCAGATATATCAAAGAATTAATTGCCTTAAAGAAAAAGGAAGCAGAAAAAGACTCTTCCTCAACACAATGACCGATTTTCGATTTTTCCAGCTGGACTTCCTCGATTGAGCCTTTCTCAGCAAAGAACTGTTTTGCTTACTGCAGTTCTTTCTGGGCTTGCTCTTCGCTTTTTGTGCCTACACTAATCAACCAACAGGTGAGTCTTCGGACTTGTCTGTTTTTAGCGCTTCTATTATGCTGTTGAATTGTTCAAGGGCTGACTCGAGGTTCTCGGCTATTTCTGCTGTTATAACTTCGGGTGCCGGTAAGTTTTCGGTGTCTTCTAAGCTTTCGTCTTTGAGCCAGAATATGTCAAGGTTCGCTTTGTCGCGTTGGATAAGCTTGTTATAGGTGAAGGCTTTGAAGCGTTCTGTTTCTTTGCGGTCCTGCCTGTTTTTGGGGTTGTAGCAGGCTATGAAGTCCTCCAAATCCTTGTAGCTTAACTGGGTCGTCTTAAGCGTGAAATGCTTGTTTGTCCGCAGGTCATATATCCAGAGTTTCTGTGTCCAGGCGGTTTCGCTGGCGGGTTTGCGGTCAAAGAAGAGTACGTTGGCTTTTACGCCCTGCGCAAAAAAGATGCCTGTCGGTAGTCTGAGGAGGGTGTGGATGTCGCATTCGTGGAGGAGCTTTCGCCGTATGGTTTCTCCTGCTCCGCCCTCAAATAACACGTTATCTGGGACAACTATGGCTGCTTTACCGTTAATTTCGAGCAGTGTCTTGACATTCTGTAAAAAGTTGAGTTGCTTATTGCTGGTTGCTACCCAGAAGTCCTGTCGCTCATAGGTTAGGGATTCTTTGTCTGCTTTGCCCTCGCCGTTAGTTAGGGTGATGCTGCTTTTCTTGCCAAACGGGGGATTGGTCAAAACCATGCTGTAGCGTTTGCCTGGATCTGCAATCAAGGAGTCACCTGTTTCGATGGGGCATTTTTCTCCATCTTCGCCATCGATGCCATGTAGGAATAGGTTCATGACGCAGAGGCGCACTACGCCGTCTACGATGTCTTTGCCGCTGAACGTTTCAAATTTTAGAAATTTCTTTTGGGCAAGGTCAAGTTGGTAGTTATTGGATATGTAGTCGTGGGCTGCTATTATGAAGCCGCCTGTGCCGCATGCGGGATCGTTTATGGTCACACCTGGCTTAGGCTGCATAACCTCAACAATAGCTTTAATCAGTTGACGCGGAGTGAAGTACTGCCCAGCTCCGCCTTTGATGTCTTCAGCGTTTTTCTGCAGCAAGCCCTCATAGATTTCGCCTTTAACGTCTATATCCATGCCCAGCCACGTCTCATTGTTGATAAGCTCAAGAAACCGCTTGAGTTTGGCAGGGTCTTGAATCTTGTTTTGATCTTTGCGGAATATAACACCTAACATGCCCTTCTCTTTACCCAACGCTTCCGCGTCGTTTGCTGGTAAATTTTCTGCCTCTTTTTTTTGAATGGTCAGTCTTGCGAAGTCTGCATAGCTTGTGTCTAAATCGCCCTTCTTTAGGCTAAACAGCGTTCCAGCCCGTAAACCGCTGCTTGAGCCACAGAAAATTATCGCTATGTCCCTAGCCGTACCATGGTTTAAAAGACGCTTTAGCTCATCTTTGGTGGGCACCCGGTCCTCTTCTCGGATTTCGGCGCTTGTGGGCAACTCTATCTTTTTCCAGTCAACATGCACTCCGTTGAGTTCAAACCACTTCTTAATGCTAAAAATTGGTTCCTTACATGGCTGTGGGCTTTATTCTGCTCCTCTAGCGCGCAATCGATGAAGGTGTCGACTTTCTGCTCAGCGTCTACTTCGACGCTTTTTAGAGCTGTGAGCGCAGTTTCTGGGTCTTGGTAGCCCAAGTATTTAACGAAAGCTCGTACTCCTTTGATGTAGGCTTCAACGGTTCCTTCTGAAACCATCCGCCTGACCCCTGCGATGGCTTCATAGATTTTTGCGATGCTGGGGTAGCTTTCAACCCATTCTCTTGCGTACTTGCGTATAGTTACTGCCTGAGAACTCTTAAAGTAACCGCGCAATTAAGAATTTCTCAAATATTGCCGTCCGAGTAACTCTGAGTTGTCATCCCTCTCGGTCAATTAAATGCCTTCTCTTCATCCGGCAAACAACAATAGAGGTTGCAAAGATAAAAAGGTTCGACAATTTTATGGTATTCATGATATACGATTTACGCGAAAATATTAATTTTTAAATGAACCTATTGAGATTTGGTCTGTAATGAAGTTGGCTATTAATTGGGAATTGATTGCGCCTTGCGGCATGAACTGTGCAATTTGCTCTAGCTATTTAGCGATGAAAAATGAGTTAAAAACTAAAAATGTAAAGATGCCTTACTGTGCAGGTTGCAGACCAAGAGGTAAAAACTGTTCATATATCAAAAAACAATGTGAAAAACTATCCAATAACGAAGTTACCTACTGTTCTCAATGTAACAGTTTTCCTTGTCATAACCTTAAAAGTATTGACGCAAGATACAGAGCGCGATACCACATGAGTATGATTGAAAACCTCAATTCCATCAAGGCTACCGGTATAGAAAAGTTTCTCACACAACAAGAAAAGACCTGGAAATGTCCAACGTGTGGCGGACTCATATGTTGCCATAATGGTCTATGTTATAATTGTCAACTTGAAAAACTAAAAAGCAAGAAAGAAAAATACTGCTGGTAAATCTCAAATCAAGCTTTGGACCAAGTCAACAAACCTTAAATTTGATGCAGCCACTATAATCAATCATATACTGTTTTTCAAATGAGTTTTTTTGAACTAAAAAGAAATGGTAGTGGGGCTATTTTGGTTTAGGCTGTTTGTTTTAGCGTTATGTGGTAGGTGCCTATTCCGCCTGGTGGCAAGATGAAGAATAATGTGTAGCTTTGAGGTGTAGATCCGCCGAAGGTTTGTGTGAAGGTGCTGTTGGTTTCCACTTTGAAGTCGGTGGCTTCGATTTGGTCAATTATAGGGTAGAGGTCTTCGGACATGCATATGTGATTATTTCCCTTATCCCAGTAACCTCGATAAAGGTAGATTTCGGTCCAGCCGCCAGGACCAGGCATTTGTGTACATTCAATGCTTATCTGCCACTGCTCGTTTGCTCCTACCCTAAATGGTACATAGGCTGTCTGCACTGTTCGCGTTAGAAACCTAAGGCACTCGTTAGATCCGCTGACCGTAAAATCAAGCTCCTCTTGAGGTTGCTGAGGTACAATAGACCAAGGTCCAGCAAAGAATACAGCTGCTAATACGCCCACAACGATAAAAACAGCAAATGCTGCTAAAATTCTTTTATCCATTTCTTTACCTCATTTATGTAAACTTAGATTTACAGTTAATCCCTTTCTACTTAAAGGAGCAAATTCAAACTGTTGGAACGAGTATAACCTTGTCCTTATTAAGATTTTGCAAATTGACTTTTCCCTTTTTTCCGATATGCCAATATTGCTATGATTGTAATTGATATGAAAGCTACTAGAAAAACTATTACCTCGAGAGGAGGTATTGCTGGCATTGTTGTAGGAACCGGCGGAACAGCAAGGACCTGCATTAAGGGGTAACGGTCTTGGTTTAGGATGTCAATAATATATGGTGTATCACCTATGCCGTCACCATCAGTATCAGTGCCATTATAGTCGCTCCAGTAGTTGCCTTTCGTTCCGTCATCCCATGTGTGTATGTCTTCTTCGGTGTTATAATCTTCACAGAAGCATCCGCTGAAATGTATACCGTTGTCCACGAAACTGTTATGAGCAAGAACTATATGCAACGGTTCATTGCCCGGTGTATTAACTCCAAAGAACACGCCTTGGTCATTTCGCGCAATATAATTCTCTTGAATTGTATTAGAATCGCCTGAAAGTAGAATTCCTACAATGTTATCTGTTACTGAACTTCTGGTTATAATATTGCCCGAAGTCCACATGTAAATGCCAACATAGAAGTTTTTGATGTTCAGATTCTTTATAGTCAAATTATTCGGTTTGGTTACAACATGGAAATCTATACCTATAGTCCAGAGAGTTCCATTGCTTAACTCCTGATTTGGGCCATTACCGACCACCCAAGTATCAGTGCGGGTGCCATTATATGTACCAAAAAGCGTGTAACCTGCACCGTCAATTGTAATATTATCTTTTTCTACGACGATTGTTCCACAAATGTCAGCTGTAAACCTGTATACGTTGCCATCACGTTGAATAGGTACATTAATTGGCTCAATAGAACCGTCGGTCTTGATACGGATAGTCTGAAGAGTCTGCTCACAGCTGACAAATCCGATAACCGAAAACAGACTAACAATTAAAAGTAAAGTAATAGCCGTTACAGCAATCTTAGTCCCGCTTTCCCTCATAATTGCCCCTATAGCTACCGCCAAATTTATTGTTTAGCTAAATTCACCTTCTGGGAACCATTTGACGATTTATCTGTATAGTTAAGTGTAGTTTGTAGCCAAGGTTGTAGGTTTTGCCGCTTCGGCCAACCCTAGCATCTGGATCTGAGAAGCTAACCTGATTATCTAGTGGGCCTTTTGTTCTGAAGATCAATAAAAGAAGCATCTAAAGCAATATCGATGCGCTCTTGGCTGTTGGCTTTTAGGAGCTTTATTGCCTTTCTTCGTAATTACTTTGTTAAGCAGGTTGGTGCCATTGATGGTGTCTACTGAGTGTTCTCGTACAAGAACAATCGTGTTCTGCGGGGAGAGCTAAATACAATTTTAAACAAGATTTCAAGTGTTGGAAAATCTTCGGGAGAATAAACAAAATGTACTTGATATGCAGAAGAGCAGGCTTTATTTTGAGCCTGATTGTGGTTGGACTATTGTTAATAAATTTGACGGCGCCTGTAAAAGCGGAAAATGTTGTTGACTCATACACAGTCGGTCTTTGGCATTTGGATGAAATCAACCCAAACGGGTATCAAGAAATAACTCCTGACATAACTGGCATAAACAATGGTGTAGTAGGCGTAAATACTTCTGGTATGCTTGTTGAAGGAAAATTTGATAAAGCCCTGTACTTTAATGGTCATAATTTCGTTTACGTGCCCATTTCATTTATAGTGGGCTTTCCACCTACGCCCCAACCCATCTACATACCCATCTCCCCCAACCTAGATATTCAAGAGGAAATCAGAATTGAAGCCTGGATAAACGTTCAAGACTTCACAGATGCAGCATACAATAATATAGTTGTCAAATGCACCCGTAATGATTCTAACTGGGAAAATACTCGCCGGCTTGTAGGTTTAGCTATAAGAGCCGGACCAGATGAGGACGGCATTCAGGTAGCCCGTGGCGCATTAAGCGGATTTATAACAACTGACTCAGGCGGCTTCAATGAAATTGTAACAGCAGAACCAGTTATTACTTTAAATCAGTGGACACATGTCAGCTTTGAACGCACCGCCACTGGTATGCATCTGTACGTTAACGGCTATGAACAGACAGTTAAGGCAATCCACGGTACACAAAACCCACAGGGCTCTATATGTAACGGCACAGAAGTCTATTTCGGGCATGACTCCAAAGTTATCATTGACGAAGTGAAAATCAGCGACTTGGGCCCAGTAGAGGTATCTGAGGCAGCAATCGATATCGGGCCTAATCTAATGATAGTTATTATTGTGGTATCAGCCATCTTCGCTATAGCTTGGCTTCTACGCAGAGCAATCCAGTTGATGATGTTCCGTTTAAAACCATAGCGGAGTGAAAAAAAATGGAAAACCCGCGAAGCAACAACTCAATAGTGTCTATTAGAAGGAACGGCTAACATGGGCATTGGTTTTAAGCTTGTTGAGTTAATGCTTCGCCAAAAACTTTTCGACAAAGGTATAGAAGGAAGACCAGGCAGTCCCACTATTGTTTCTTTTGCCGTTACTCGTGCATGTAATCTGCGTTGCTTGCACTGTCACGTTTCAGCTAGAGAACCTATGGCAGACGAGCTAAGCCTGCAGGAGGCGATGCGGGTGATAGATGAACTAGCAAACTTAGGAACTGAAGCCTTAATATTTAGTGGGGGCGAACCACTGCTTAGAAAGAACTTTGTCCTAGCACTTGCAGAATATTGCGTTGATGTAGGCATATTACCTGCAATGTTAACGAATGGTCTTTTGCTAAGTCCTAAAGTCGCTGAAGAACTAAAAGACGCGGGCATCTTAGCCGTGGGGATACCCATTGACTCAATTGTACCTGAAAGCCATGATAAACTTAGGGACTTGCCTGGCACATTTGACAAGGCTATAAAGGCAATTAAAACCTGTAAAGACATTGGGCTAGAAGTAATTATAACCACCATGGCGCTAAAAGATACTTATGATGAAATTCCCCGACGAATTGATTTTTTAGGCAAATTGGGCGTTGAGCAAGTTGCCGTCTACGATCTGGTGCCCGTAGGGCGTGGTAAGAATATGCTGGATCAGGCGATGGATAAAAGTCAGCGTACGGAAATTATACGGTATCTTTACAGGACTCAAGAAACTAAAGACATGGTTTTCACAATGTCCGGCGGTGTTCCACTCTACCCAGAACTTACAATTAGGATGCACAAAACAAACGATACTAAGCCACGTAACTTACTACTCAAACATTTTTGGATTCACAACCCCGTTGGTTGCCATGCAGGTATTGCTTACTTCAGCCTGCGACCCAATGGCGATATTTACCCTTGCACCTTCTTACCCATCAAAGTAGGCAACATTCGCGAAAAGAGCATTAAAGACATCTGGCTCAACGCGCCCCTGCTTAAAGCGCTGCGGAATAGAAACAAATTGAAAGGCGAATGTGGCCTCTGCGAATACAACAGAACCTGCGGGGGATGTCGAGGGCGAGCCTACGCCTACACAGGCGACTACTTAGAAAGCGACCCTGTATGCCTAAAAGAACTATTAAAAAAAGAAAAAATCCAACCATCAGACATAAGTTGTTATGGCTGGTGCGTAGGTTAACCTCAATTTATAGATTAGTTTGCTCAACTCACTTATTTTTTGTCTGTTCTTCTTTTAGATTATCAATAGTACGCTGCGTTTCTTCCTCATCGGGATGACTGATGGCGCCAACTGGGCATTGTTCTTCGCAGCCTCGACAGAAAATAATGCAACGATTACTATTCACTATTGGTCGATTCGAACCGTTTTCCTTTTTGAATGTGAATGCATTCTGATGGCAAAATTTGACGCATTCGCCACATGAAATGCATTTAGAATAATCTATCTTGGGGTCCCAGAAGATCTTGTTTCGGGGTAGGCCTTCATAAGTTTCTTCAGACACTCTTAGCGCTCCTCAAGTTAGGGTTTAGTAGCTGAGACTTTGATGCTTACGGCCGCTCTGAAGAATTCGATAGTTTTTTCTTTGGTAATTTTTAGTTCTTTCATTATTTGCTTGATTGTGGCATCACTGACAAGTGCCTCGTAGGGCATGGTTGCTTCTTCGATTACTTGTACATCTATGAAGCCGGCTCTACTGATTTTGCTAAGATATTCATTTTTATTTTCTGCCCCTGCTATACAGCCAATGTACGCTTCTGCGTTTTTGAGAATGGTCTCTGGTATTTCCTTTATTAGAACCATATCTGAAATCATCAGGCGCCCTTTGGGTTTAAGTACTCGAAATGCCTCGTCAAAAACGCGTTGTTTGTTCGGTGAGAGATTGATTACGCAGTTGCTTATGATAACATCTGCAGTGTTATCTGCAACGGGTAAGTTCTCGATTTCACCAAGGCGGAATTCAACGTTGGTGTGTTTGCTTTTTCGCAAGTTATCGCGGGCACGGTCTATCATTTCAGGCGTCATGTCTACACCTATGACTTTACCTTTTTCGCCAACTTTGTTTGCCGCTAGGAAACAGTCCAATCCACCTCCTGAGCCTAGGTCGATGACAATTTCACCCTCCTTAAGCGAGGCGAGGGCAACAGGGTTTCCGCATCCTAGGTTAAGGTTTGCGCCTTCGGGGACAGAGTTGAGTTCTTCTTTACTATATCCTATAGTTTCGCTAACATTAGACATTGAGCCGCATCCGCAACTGCAACAAGAACTGCTGGTTTTTGCGATTTTGCCATAACCTTTGCGCACTACTTTACGAACATTTTCTTTCTCCATATGTTTCACCTTATTTTCCGAATGCTTCGTTAAGAATCGGACCGAGCATGCACTTGACGGTATCGCCTAGCGCCTCTGTCTTCATCATAACAATGCAACAAATAGTATCGTCGCGCTGAACACCAATTATGGCTAACTTATCGTTTGGTTTAATATTCCCACGGTCACGAAGATCTTTCGGTAACACGATTTGTCCTTTTGCGTCGACAGTAACAATGGCATCTATTTTACAACACTCGCGTTGCTCGATTTTTGACATGTTGTTCACTGAAAAACATTTGGCGTAAAGAATATTTATAAATTTCTGAATTTTCCTAAAAATAGGAAATTTTATTTGACAATCAGCACTGTGCATTGTGCAGCATTTGCTACGCGTTGGCTGGTGCTGCCTAAAAAAAACTTTCGTGCCTTGCTTTGATCACCTTGACCGATTACTATTACATCGAAACCTTCCTCAATAGCTGTCAGTACAATTTGGTCTGGAGGATTGCCCTCCCGTAGCTCAGTTTTAACTTGTACATGTGGCTTAAAGTTGACGGCACGCTCTAAAGCCCGTTCAAGTATGCTTTCGTGAACTTTGCGCAGATCCTTAACCAGTAATGCTGTATCTGCTGAAATCGTCATAGCATCTGTTGAGGCACTATATACTGGTGGTGTATTAAGAACATTTAAGATCTTGACTGAAGCAGAATATTTTTCTGCTAAATCTAAACCAAAATCCAGTGCTCGATTTCCTGAGTCTGTTCCATCAATGGCAACAAGAATTTTCGTTATCAAAGAGGGTCTCCTTGTGGTAGTATGTTTTTGGTGTTCATAATACTTTCGTGTGAATATCGGCTGCGATTTAATATATTAGCGACACCTATTCTGAATCGAGAGAGTTGGACAATCATGAGCAGTGTTCAAGGGATTACAGTCTACACAATAGGGCACTCAACTCGAACCCTGCCCGAATTTATCGGTCTGTTAGTAGCATATAAAATATCAATGGTCATTGATGTGCGTGCTTTTCCTAATTCTAAGCATAATCCACAATTTAACAAAGAAGCGTTGTCAACAGCCCTCAAAGATAACGCCATAAGATATGTACATATGCCCAATCTTGGCGGGCGTCGCAGGCCACAAGCCGATTCAATTAACGTCGCTTTAGAGAACAAGAGCTTTCGTGGCTACGCAGATTATATGCAGACGAAAGAATTCGCTGAAAACTTGCTAAAACTTGTAGCTCTAGCAAAAGAAAATAACATAGCAATCATGTGTGCTGAAGCCGTACCTTGGCGATGCCACCGGTCCCTAATCTCAGATGCACTAGTTGCAAGGCATATCAATGTATGCCATATACTGAACGTGCAAAATTATACAAATCACGAACTAACAGCGACTGCGCATATAGATGGAACAAGAGTTACTTACCCGCTTTTTACCAAAGAAAAGTCTCAGCGGAAGTTGGCTGATTTTGGAATGTCCCAATAATACCTGATCTATTATGTTATATTTGTAGCAGGTACATTATTTGAGGATGTAGTTCTTTGTTTTCTCAAAAACAGATAACCGATAAATATCCCTATCGATGCTACTATGACCACTATTACTAAATGATTTAGCACACCTACAACTTGTGTCCATTTTGTTCCCAAATAATACCCGATATAGGTTAGCAAGCTATTCCATACAAGGCAGCCAAGAGCGGTATAGGCGATGAATTTCTTTAATGGCATTCGTACGGCGCCAGCTGGGAAAGAAATTAGGGTCCTAAAAATTGGGATTAAACGACTTACTACCACCATTATGGCGCCGTACCTGTTAAACCAGTATACCGCAGTATTGAGTTGTTTTTCTGAAAAAAGTACGCGACCTATTATTTTGTGCTCTCTAAGAATGTGTGCTCCTTTCATTCCGATGTAATAATCTACTAGTGAACCACCTATGCTTGCAACAGTGGCGACCGAGGCTACTGCAAAGAATTCAAGGTCACCACGGAAAACAAGGTAACCTGCAAATGGCAAAATCATTTCGCTAGGAATAGGAAAGGAGCTTGCATCAAGCAGCATTAATAGGAAAATGCCTCCGTATCCGAAAGTTGCCAGTACAGAGGTAACATTTCTAGTAACATAAACAATAGATGCAACGAGAAAATCGCCTGATAAAGGTGTGCTGTCGACGAAATATCTTTGCATAACTTCAAGCAAAATCAAGGCAGCTAATGCTATGGCTATAATTAAAGCTACGAGTCTAGGCGCCTTTTTACGCAGTTGTTCTCTATTCAAGCGAGTTGCCACAGCAATCGCATATCTTATTGAAACACTATAATTTATTTCTACATATCCGTGGTTTACTTAGCTCACAGTTAAAAACTACGAATTTAAATTCCGATGGGCTTCTAAATGTTACCAATGCGCTATGCATTTTCAGGAAATGAAGAATTTATGTTGCTGTATTAGTACAACAACATATGTTTTAACCTAACAATATTTACAATAATGTTATTCAGGCGTGTCAGCGTGCACAATTTTAAGAAGACTTTCTATATAGTTATCCTTTTAGTATTTGCTTTTAGCATTGGGTCTTCAGGCTTAGTACAATCAGCAATTAGAGAAAAGATACATGTTAATGATAAAAGTTTAGAAGAAATATTTGACAGTCTCTCAGATGTTGAAGAAACTGTAGCTCATGTTCGTAAAAAAATTAGTGATGGCACATTTGATGCTAATAGTGGCATTCGTAGTGGGAGTAGCGCCTTTGTTGGGCCAGCATGGGATTTTCAAGACCATACCGTAGACCATTCTATACTTACAACGTTAAGTAATGATTCAATTGTGAATCAGCTTCTGGCGATGAATTATATTTTTAAAGCACATGGTTTGCCTGAGCCACTTCACTTAGCTTACCCCTGGGGGGACCATGATGATCGCGTAGTAAGCATAGTCTCACAGTATCGATTAAGTGGTCGGACTGCAAGTTATAGCTCTCCTCCAACTAACCCTGACTGGTACCGTTTACCCGTAGTACCTATTGTAAGAGGCTCGGAGCTGTCAGTAATCATCAATGAAATCGATCGCGCTATCCAACTGAAAGGTCTTATGAATATTTTCACACATTATGTAGCACCTGAGGGTGACTGTACTCCTGAAATGTTGGAAGCCATTTTAGATTACGTAATATACCAGCAAAACTTAGGCAACCTTCAAGTAATGACAATGAGCCAAGCGTATGAGCAATATAATGGTCAAAAAGCCGTTGTAGTTTTTAGCTTTGATGATGCATGGGTTACTGACTACACCACCGTTTGGCCTATGTTTATGGAGCGCGGGTTAGCTGGGACAAGCTATATTTTTGCAGATGCTGTGAACTACGAAGGATCGAATTCGCCTTTTCTCAACTGGGACATGATAGCTGAGATGGCCCATATAAATCAAGATACCGGATGGCCAGGTTATCTTACAGTACAGGGGCTTGATAACACAATTTATTACCGATCTTGGAGAACTTTAGACACTTGGGCTACTTGGAATTTATTACCCGGCACTACATGTGATAGTCCAGCTGCAGCGGTATGCGATAATAAGCTTCACTTAATTGTTAGGAGCTTAGATAATAGTTTATTCCACGGATATGTAAACATAGTCGATAATGGTTTTTCAGGTTGGAGCCTCATAAGTGGTTTAACTTCTTCTGCTCCAACACTTGTTAGTGACGAAGATACACTCTATCTTGTTGTTCGTGGTCTTGAAGGTCAGATTTGGTATCGTCAATATGATTGTTCTAGTCAATTGTGGGGTAGTTGGGTTATGTTATCTAGTGGCTTGACTGCTGACTCTATTGGAGCTAGCGTTTATAACGACAAGTTATATCTTGTAGTGCAAGGTTTAGATGGCTTAAGCCTGTGGTTTAGCCACATAGATTTATCTAATCAAGTTTTTAGTGGTTGGAGTCTTATTAGTGGTCTAACACCTTCAGCACCTACATTAGTTAACGATGAAGGCAGGTTGTATTTAGTTGTTCGTGGTTTAGAGGGCCAAATCTGGTATCGTCAATATGATTGTTCTAGTCAATTGTGGGGTAGTTGGGTTATGTTAT
>CAYRSV010000032.1:0-26114 GCA_964427115.1 uncultured Candidatus Bathyarchaeia archaeon
ACCTTCAAGGGTTCATTCCTTGCGGCTTCGATAGATCTCAGGTTAGCATCTACATCTAAAACCCAAACACGCGCAGCACCAAATGCGTGGCTAACGCAGTCAAGGATTTGGTTTACGCCGTCACGTTTTGAAGGAAACCTGTCTGATAGCTCCGCGGTCATGGTTACTGCTACGGCGTCTGGATTGGCTGAACCCATTAGCGTAAGCTTAATCTTATTTAGCATTCTGGAGAATTGCGTTAGGTCTCGTTTCCAAAACGGAAAATACTCAGAGACCGTCAATAATTCGCTAATCACGCCGGATTGGGTCCTTATGAAGGCTGCTTTAGTATTCGCTCCGCCTATATCAAAGCCTAAAACCGTAACCACGACGCCTATTCCCCCTCACATATACGCTTAAGCCTATTTTTAGCTTCACTAAACCCAACCAGAGCCACATCCAAGCTCTCAGCGTAGGACTCAAGAAGGGCATAAGTTACTTCATTATTCATAACAGGGAATGGTGGAGTAACAACTTCTGGAATCCTGAAAGACTCCTTGCATAAAGCAGGGCTAGAACTCGAAATAGGGACTTTTGAGAAGTAAGAGTAACCTTTACAACGCAGATTTTGTGGGAGTTGTTTTTTGATCACTGAGTCAATAATTGCTTGGGCTATATTGTTGTTGGCGACTTTTCGCAGCCCCACATATGATGTTGTTAAACGCGGGTTAACCTCGATTACGTACACTTTGTCTTCAGCGAGGACTAGGTCTACGCCGATATAGCCTCGAAGACCGGAAAAGGATTCCACTACTCGCTTAGCCACCGCAAGTGCTTCTGCCTTGAGGTGTGTGTCAAGTGGCACTATGCCGCCATTGTAGCATGATTCGGAGTCTGGCGATGCCAACGTGATATTCTGCAGGTTTAGACTGATGGGTGCTGCATTGTTGCCTGTTGAGAGCAGGCTTACGCTTGCAGGGATACCTTCGATGAATTTTTGAACGAGAACTTGCCCGCTAGGGGTGTCTGCGTGGATTTTTGAGATTGCTGCGGTAATCTGTTCCTCAGTGCTGATCATGCTTAGGCTGCTGCATCCGGCACCATTAACCGGTTTAATAACAGCAGGATACCCTAATTTGCTATCGATGACCTGCTTGATTTCGTTAATGGCGTCAGCTTTAAACAGGTACGTTTTTGGAGCGTGTAGCCCGAGCCGTTCTAGTCGTTCTGGGAGGCTTGCTTTATCAATAGCTTGACCGATGGCAGTCGACTGGCAGTTCAGAGAAATTACGCCCAGGTCTTCTAGATGCTTAACAATCGACTGCAAGATATTGTCGGATTCTGGTGCGACTATGAAAGCAGCTTCAACGGTCTTCGCTGACTCTATCAAACTTTGAGTCGCATTTGAAGTGACTTGAATTATATTGTCTGCGCCTAAAGGTCCCGTTAGCGGCGTGAGACATGAATCAATCAGAACAGTGACAGTGTGGCCGGCTGCTTTAAAGTCAGCCGTTAGGCCGCGGAGCATTGCGTAGCCTTCGCTTAGCAGGCTGCTTGGGATTGATTGGCCTGCAAAGCCGCCGCCTGAAACATGCTCATAGAGCAGGATCTTCAAGTTGCAGTTAGCACGGCTCCAGTTCTTTTAGGCATGCAAGAAATGCCTTTACATGCTGTTTTGTCGTGTGCGGCATCAGCACGACGCGAATGGCGCTTAACCGAGGGATGTAGGATACATACCATCCTTTACTGCGCAACTTGTCCACTAGCGGTTTGCTGTTTGCGCTGCGGAATGCCACAATGTTCAACTGAGGCCGGAGTAATACTTCGAAGCCGGCTGCTTCGAGTCCATCGTACAAGAAATTAGCTAATTCCATGCATTGAGCGGCTTTTTTCTTGAATCCTTCGCGTCCTAAGGAGGCGAAGACTGCCCAGGTTGCAGCTGCGGAAGCTCCTGAACGAGTGCCTGCAAACGTGTACTGGTAGTCTTCAATCAAGTAGGGCGTTTCAGTTTTGATATAATCTAAAATCGTATGGTCCCTGAATAGGATGCCGCCGGCTGGAATAGTAGATAGCCCCATTTTATGCGGATCTACCGTCATTGACTGTACGCCCTCGAGGCTAAAGTCAAAATCGGGCAACGTATTGCCGAGTTCTTTAAGGAAAGGAATCATCAAGCCGCCGAACGCTGCATCAACGTGCAACGGTACGGCGTTATGCGTGGCGATTTCTGAAAGCTCCTCAATGTTATCTATGATGCCTAGCTCGGCTGAGCCGGCGTTACCCACGATGGCTATTGTGTCTTTGTTGATAAGTTGCTTTACGTGCCGGATATCTACCTGAAAAGACTTGTCTAACCTGGCCTTGGACAGCTTGATCCTAAGGATTCGGGCGGTTTTTTCGAATGAGAAATGTGCTGATTCAGGTACAATTATTGCTGGTTCTTTTGCTTTTGAGCGTTCTCTTGCCGCATATAGTGCCAGCAGGTTTGCTTCGGTTCCGCCAGAAACAATAAACCCTGCGCTATTTTTTCCATGCAGCAGTTCGCTTAGCTCTGCAACTGCTTCTTTTTCTAGCTGTGCGGTTCCCGGAAAAAGGCTGGGATCGCCCAGGTTGGAGTCGAGAAACATGTTGTGCGCTTTTTTTGCGGCTCTATGGGGTTTGGTGCACAGTGAGCATAGGATTTTGCCGGTTTCGTATTTGGAGTCTTTTTCTTTGGCTTCATTGAGTTTTTTTTGTACTTCTTTTAGGCTTAATCCTTTGGCATGCATAGCAGCCGCCTTATTTTTTTGCTTTGTTTGCTGCTTGGGCGTTTTTGATTATTTGTGCGATTTCTGCGACTGATTCGCGTGTAAGGTGGCCGTTCAATCTGTCGCCGCCAGTGCATGCTGCGCCCCGTAAGCCAATAATGTCTACGCCAATGTTGCAGAGCGGTGCTAGATGCTCGCGTTTGATAGAGCCGGCTAGCGCGGCCGATAGTCCGTATCCGTGTGTTTCGTCTACGAATGCTTGTAGCTGTTCTAAATTGAGGAAGTCAAAAAGGGTCTTGCCGTCTTTGACCGCTGTGTCCAGCATTGCATAGTCGCAGCCTGCGGCATAGGCAATTTCTGGAATGTACATTGGCAATACTGAGTCTATCCGTTCTGCGTCGGCATAGCCAGCCACGACAACCTTAATTGAGCGGTCATAGTCTTTGACGGCTTTGACTACGTTCTGCATTAGGTATACGGCATCTTTCGGGGTTTTTAGCCCATAGAGGCTAGCTTTAACGTAGTTTACGCCTGTTGATGCGGCGCCCAATGCGGCTAGGGATACGCTGCCAGGCAGGTTAGGTAGATCCCCGATGGTGCAGCTAACCTCAACATCCTTTGGAGTAATTGTTCTAATCCGCTTGATTATCCATGGAAAGTTTGCGCCTAAGGGACCTTCCTTTGGGTTTTTTACATCGACTATTTCGGTGCCACCCAATATGGCTTCTAATGCTTCTTGCTCGTCGACTGGGCTAATTAGCAGCTTCAGCGGACCTAACACTCCATTTACTTTGAAGCGGCTTTCCTAAACCTTAAAGCTTTTGCTTAAATTTAAAAGAAAGACTTCTTTACTGTTAATGGTCAACCATGATGGGGCAGACCATTTGAGAATCATACCCGTTATTGACATCCTAAACGGCGTAGTTGTCCATGCGGTAAAGGGTAGAAGGTCAGAGTATCAACCGCTCAATAGTACTATCTGCAATTCTGTAAACCCGCTGGAGGTTGCCTTGGCATTTAAAACGGCTGGCTTCGATGAGCTGTACGTTGCGGATTTAGATTCGATTTTACACAAAGGAACTAACGCCCAAGCAATAAGCCAGATTGCTTCAATAACAGGTTTAAGGCTCATGGTTGATGCAGGCGTTGCTGACCTTCAAGAAGCCCACAAATTATCATTGACCCAGGTCTCTAAGGTTATTGTTGGGACAGAAACGCTGCGTTCTTTTAACTTTATCAGGGAGGCTATTGAGCACTTTGGAAGTCAAGTTGTGTTTAGCCTTGATTTGAAGAACGGCAAATTATTGACTAAATCTGAAGATGTAGCTTCTATGGATTTTTTTGCGCTTTTGCAGGAGCTTCGTGAGCTAGGCGCTGCTGAATTGATTGTGCTGGATTTAGATCGTGTAGGCAGTGGAGAGGGCGTTGATTTTGGCTTGCTGAAAAAGATACGGGGACACTTTAAGAGGAGCCTGCTTGTTGGCGGCGGTGTGAGGAATATTGATGATTTGCTGAAGCTCAAAGAAATGGGTATTGATGGGGTGCTATTGGCTACTGCTTTACATTCAGGCAAGATCTCAATCGAAGCCTTGCACAAGTCAGGGTTACTTTGAAGTTATTTTGTTTGCCATTTAATTAGCACGGTTATTATGAATATTGTTACACCTGAGAAAACTATCAGGGGACCCACAAAAGTTGTGCCTAAATTAAATGCGTTAGCTATAATTATGCCTGAGCAGGTGCTGACCAGGCCGATTATGGCGCTAAGTAGTGTGTATCTGCGCAGGTTGCTGCTGGCGTTTTTTGCAGCGGCAGCGGGTACGATGACAAGGAACCCTACCAGCAGTGTTCCGGTTATTTGTATGCCAATAGCGACTATTAATGACACTACTAGCAAGTAAACGAGATTGATTTTTGCGACATTAATGCCTTTTGAGGTTGCTAGATCTTCAGATATCATTCCTAAGATGAGTTTTTTGTATATCTTTTTTGTTATCAGGATACCCACAATGGACAGGGCTGCTGCAATGAGACTGTACTCCCAGGTAACTTGGGTGATGTCTCCGAATAGTGCTTCAAGAAGGGATTCATGATCAGACAAGAGTATAATGCCAACTGCTAACGCGAGGGTAAACATTGCGCCAACAATGGTTTCGAATGGTAGGCGGGTTACTCTTCGAATATGCCAGATCACTATTGCAGAAGTGAAGAGAAAAGCAAATGCACCTATGAAAGGATTAAAGCCATACAAGTATCCTATTGCAAGTCCAGGTAGAGCCACGTGTGATAATGCGTCGCCTACGAGCGCCATCTTTTCCAGGACCATAAGGGATCCGAGGTAGCCTGCGGCTATGCCAACGAAAATGCCTGTGATGATACTGTAGATGAAGGCGTCAAATGGCATAATCATTATTGCACGCTCATGGTCCTAGGCATACGGTTTCACCGTAGATTTTCTGTTGTAACTCGGGTTCTGCTATCTGGCGGGAATTACCAAAGAATGTAGTGCATTTGTTTAAGCCTATCAACTGGTCGGTGTACTCTTTAATTATGTGCACATCATGGGTTATCAACAGCATGGTGATGCCTCTTTTTAATTTCAACTCGTTAAGCATAGCAAAGACCGATTCTTCGCCACCAATATCCACACCAACTGTGGGTTCATCAAATAGCAAAACGTTAGGATCATCAATCAGTGCCCAAGCAATTAGCACCCTGCGCAATTGACCCCCAGAAAGAACACCCAAACTTTTGTTTAACACGTCCTTAACATCTAGGTTCACTGCTGAAAGCGAACCTTCAACATTTGCTTCCTTATGATAAGATAGAAACTCCTCTACAGAAATAGGAATGTCTTTTACGCTAATTACTTGAGGCACATAACCAATTTTTACGTTAGGTGCCCACTTAATTTCTCCCGTGTAGGGCAACAAATTGAGCAACGTCCTAAAAAGGATAGTTTTACCCGCACCATTTGGCCCAGCAACCGCCAAAGTAGTCCCTTTTTTAACCTTGAAATTCACATGCTCAAGGATAACCTGATTCTGAATAGCAACACTAAGATTTGTAACTTTTAGAATATAGTCGGATTCGCCCATAAAACGACGGCGCCCAATAAAATTTTGTAATAGACTGCTAATATACGCTTTGCTAAACAAAAAATACGAATAATAAAATGCACCAAAAATCAAACATCTTCAACTATAAAGCCCAGTATGTAGATTGTATTTACGACTTCGCAGGTCGAAATATCAAGCTTTAGTTCTGTTTCTGAGGACGGCTTTAACAGAGGAGGATCGGAGTTTAAAGAATCTGTTTACCTGTTTTTAGGTTCTAACTTGGTTCTGGGGACACTTACTAGATGATAGAATTACGCTGTTAACTATACGAAGTTTTCACAAAAGCTGAAACTGCACCAAATGCAGAACACCTAACTTACACTAACATTCAATGTTACAGATGCGGAGCAAAAAGAACCACCAGCTAGCTAGATAGGCAATTGAGTAACAAAGATAACTGTTTACTTAGCTTACCTTACTTTTAGATAGTTTTCTTTTCATATCTATCTCCTCTTCTTCTTAAAGTAAACCAGCAAGCCTACAACAACAGCTAGTGCTACTAAGACAATTATGATTAGTCTTGGCGTATAATCTACACCATAATAAGGTATTGCACTAGGCGAGGGTGTTGACTGCTGTGTTGGTGAGCTTGGTAAAGGTGTGGCTGCAGCAGTAATGGTGAAGTGTACTGTCTCAGACCTGGTATTTCCTGCTATGTCTTTGGCATAAAGTGTTAGGCTGTGGTACCCATTTGGCACATCTGTTAAGGTTGTGTTTTCTGCTACTGTTATGTTAGCTTGTCCATTTAGACTATAGCTTATCTGCGTAGTTGGTTCATTTATGGTAAAGTTTAGAGGTATGCTTGTTGAGCGGTATGTGTTGTTTTGAGGTGAAAATATTGTGATTATAGGTGTAGCTAGTGCAGTTGGTGTAGCTGTAGGAGTTGGCGTTAGATTAAATGAAGAATCTGTGTTAATTGGTAACATAATTGGATAGGGGTCATTGTTGTATTCATCAATAATGTAAGGTACATCTCCTATGCCATCTTTATTGGAGTCTGTTCCGTTATAGTCGCTCCAATAATTGCCAACGATTGTGTTTATGGAACGGTTATTCCCAAAGGTAAGGTAGTAAGATTCATTTGCATTGAACTGAATTTTATTGTAAAAGTAGTTGTTGTTAGATATAGTGTTCCAGCTTGAACCATAGATTGCTGTTCCAAGATCTGAATAGGATATGTTATTTCTATTTATTGTATTGTAGTTTGAGTACTGAAAACCAATAGCTGTAGCTTTAATGTTACGGATAGTATTTTCTATAATCGTATTATTACTGCTGTGTTGCCAAATCTGAATGCCTTCAACACAAGAATCAATATAATTATTATTTACCAGATTTTTATTTGCATAGTTTAATTGGATAGCAGATGAAAGTCCTATTGATTTGAATATATTTCCAATTATGCTATTGCCTTCACAGCCAAATAGCACTATGCCATTAGTAGAGTCTGTTATCTTATTTCCTGAAATGTTACAATAGCTTGCTGATAGTGATATGCCTCGCCATCCATCATATATAGTTAGTCCTGTTATGGTTGAGTTGTTGGCTTCTACCTTTAGACCTTCTGTCACATCAATAACTGTGCTTTCTCTATCTTCCCCAACTAAAGAAATTGACCTATTAACTACTGGATTTTCCACATAAACACCTTTCTTTATATAAATTGTATCCCCATTAGCAGCGTTGTTTATGGCAGCTTGAATTGTTGAATAATCATCAGGCACAGTAATCGTTTTAGAATTATCCTGTGCTGCTTCAACAGCTTGCAACCCAGCAATTAATGAGCCTATAAGCATAATGATCATTACTAGATCTATTTTCATCTTTCTTCTATTGCACTTCTAATTTAACCTACTTATAAATCCTACTAAACAGCACTTTTTGCTAAACATAAGAACACCCAAAAGAAAAAAGCAACCAGTTAATCGCCAATTTCTAGCCGATCGCAGCAGACAAAATCACCCCTCACAATAATAAAAAAGGTGGTAAACGACTTGCGTGTATTTTGAAGCTGAATTGGTGCTTCTGAAAGTTTATACTTTTTTGCCATTAGTAGGATGCGTGGTTGTATAGCAATTTTCATGCTTGAACAGTACACAACTGAATCAGATAAGCTCAATGAGTTTGGCGGCTTCATCAAGAAGTACCTTGCTTGGCTAGATGATCGGCGTCCAACTTTGTATAAGGAAGTTAAATCGCATAAGATGATTTCATAGATGTTTGGCGGGAACTTCGGTAAATACATGGAAATCTGGGAATACGAAAGCATAGCAAATTGCAAAAAATGCTTCAGCAGGCTCATGCAGGATGAAGAGCTTATGACACAGATTTTTCCCGAATTTGCAAGCTACTTCGCGCCGGCAACTCACACTATAGAAGTCTGGAGCGCCGAAAGCTAAACTATCCAAACCAGCTGATAAGTATCGATCAGCTTATTTTTTGTGTCAAATTGTTTGTAGGCAGACAAGGCCGCCTAGTTGGGTTAGGCGTTTTCCTGAGGGTGAGTCGGCTTTGACTATGCGGGTTTTCACTTGCCTATTTTGGGCGATTTGTATGAGCCTCTGTAGTCGGCCTTTTTGGCGAGTTCGCGATAAATACACGTCGGTTAACAGGAGATATTCAGGTTTGGGTTTGCCCGGGTTCCATGTGCTGTAGATGCGGTCTTCGATTTCTTCAATCGAGTAAAGCACTAGTGGTTCGGGACCTGAAGCGTTGAGGCGTTTTTCGAGCAGGTCAATGAGGTTTCCGGTTTCCTCTAAAGTGGTTTGGCTGATAATTTCTTTGAATGCAGGGTTCCTTGCGAGTAGTGTTACTTCTGGTATGTTGGCTGCTGAACCTGAAAGCTGTGAAAAAATCGCTTTGCTTGGACCTGAAGTGAGCCATGAATGGTGCGCTTTTACATGTTCCATAAACTTATTTATGTAGTTGGTCTTTGGAGGCGAGACTAGAACGATGCTTTTGACGCCTTCTTTCATGATGGGCCTTAATGCGTTAATTACTGCCTCGTGGAAGTTGTAGAGCGCCTTGGGGTCACTGCGTGTTCCGTTAAGGTTTATGGTTTTTTCAGGTTTTACGACATTGCTAAATACTCGCCAGAGGATAGCCTGGTTTTCTTCGATGCCAGCAAGCACTGCAACGGCGTAGCCCCGCCTGTATCCCTGTTTTGGCGCCAAATCTTTCACACTTACAAATTAGCCATAAGTCAACGTCTATTATAAGCTGCATCACTGGGTTGACTTGAAAATGTTTACTGCTTTCCTGCCTTAGTAGTTTTTCGTTGTAAAATCAAGATAGCGCCAATAATTAATGCAATTGCAATTATGCTTGCGGATATGCTGTACAGGATAGCAGGGTCGCCAAGCATATTGGGAGTAGACGTGTCTTCGGGTGGCGCCCAGAGGTTTGTTTTGTTTGTAGTGGTAGTCATTGTGTATTCTGCAAGGTTTGTTTTTGCGTTTAGCAGTATGCCTGTTGCTTGATCCCAACTGTATGAGGTTTCATTAGTTGATGCCGAGATGACATTGCGTTGAGCACCTGCAACAGTGCTCTGAGTTAAGCTGGTGATGGATATGTTTCCTTGGTGTTTATCGAAGAAAGAGTCGCCTACCTTGAGGTTTGCTGGGATAATGAAGTCATCGCCTAGTTCGCCTGTTTCAAGGTTAAGCGTTACGGTTGCTGGTGTGGTTGTGCCGTTTGAGTATTTTGTTATGATATTAAGAGTTATTTGGGTTCCTTGCACTTGGGTTATTTCCATTCGTGCCCATGTAATGTCATGGTCTGGGGGTACGAGAGCGCCTGAGTCTGCATTTTCGGTAGGCTGGACGTTGACGTTGTATTCTATCCAGTCCCCTTGCTTTACTCCAACTGTTAAGGATGCAGCGCCAGCTACAAAAACTACTGTAATTAGCAGGGTTGATGCTGCAAGGGCGAAAGCAACAGACGCTTTATGCATATATACCTAAATTCTTCTTGGTGACTTTGGCTTTTAAGAGTTGCCACAATAATATGAAGGCTTTTTATTTTTCTGCGTCTGCTGTGCTGGAGAGCCGTTTTGTTATTTTTTCGGAAAAGCTTAAAACTGCAGTTCAAGTAGGGTACAACCGGTTAACTTAAAGGATGGACAGGGTATGCAAGCTGCAGGAGTAATCTTAGTGCTCATTAATATTCTTACTATAGCTGCGCCGTTTGCAGTTGTAGCAATAACTTATCAGGATAACTTTTCAGAGGTAGTTGTTCCTCCACAAGTCGCGCAGGTAATGGGCGAAACGTTCCCATCAGGGCTAGAATTTAGTTTGCCTACCTTCGTGGATGCAGCCGTAGATGAGTCTTCACGTACTGTGACTTTAACAGTGAATTTTACGAACCCTTTGAATTATAATTTAACGCTCAAAGAGGTATCTGCAGACGTTGTTTGCCGTGCACATAACGTCAGTTTGGGGCATGCTGATGTTGAGGGTCAAATGTTTGTTCCTGCAGCTAAATCAGTTCAGGTAGATATTGTGTATGTTTGGACTTATGCCGCGGAAGCTCACTTTCTTGCAGAGCACTCAGGAGAGACGAGCGTGCAGGTTAACCTTGTTGACATAACCGTTAACGTGAACGATATCACGCTGGAGATACCTGAAGCCATAGCATGTCCTGTTGATATTCCCTTAACAGGTTACTGGTGAAACATCGTTGAGCCGGAAGATTAACTGGTTTGGGTTAATAAGCGGAATCGCATCTTTAACCCTAATCGTCATTTCCCTATTTTATCCTTGGTGGCGTTTTACTTTAGGCGATCCTGCGCTTATTTCAGTTAACGTTTCGCCTCTTAACACGAATTTTGATTTACTTAACAACAATGCAATGACTGTTCCGCTGCTTTGGGCTCTTAACATGGCAAGCATCCTATCTTTAGGCGCCTGCGGAGCAATTATGATAGTTTATTCACTTTTCCCTGCCAAGCCATATTCAATGCGCTTGCTTAGCTTTTCTTATCGCAAACCCGCATATCTATCAGGTTTTTTCATTATTTCCCTTTTCGTGTTTACCTTAATTATCCAAAGCCTCATCGGCATAAGCATACCGTTAATGGGGTCAACCATAGTAACAGTACCTCAAGAATTAACCCAAGGCGCAGTAATCAGGGCAGGACTAACAACTGAACTTCTTTGGCCCTTCTGGTTCGCCGTAGCTTGCGCAATCCTTAGCTTAACTGCACGCATCTACCATCACAAGATAGCACCTAAAAACTCCCCGCAGCCACAGTAAGAAGCCTTTTCCCTTCCCAGAAAAGGAGAGGTTAAAGGGTACTTTGCCTTGTCTTTGTTCTGGTGCGTGGTCGTGTGCGCGGCTTTGCTTGGGCTATTTTATGCATTTTAATTTGGACTGGGGGTTTTTTGGTGTTAAGTTGGCGTTCATTTTTTATTTTACGCAGTATCTCTGATGCAATAATACTATTATCCGCTGCAGCTAGTCGTTTTGCTCTTTGCAGATTTATCTTTGTGCCGCAGAATGGACAAGTTCGTGATTTCTGATCTATAGCTGCAAGCAGCAAACCACTACATTGATCACATTCTACAACATATGTTATGGGCATTAGGATACGCCTTTTCTGAAAGACTCTAGTATCTCCAGTTGCATCTTCTGCATAATATCCCTTTTTCTATTTTTTAGACAGATACTTTTAGATAATAAGCCTTCGAGAAGCAGAGTCTGAAAATTTTGGCATTTTATTGTTAGAAGGAGTACGGTCGACATGAAGTTAACTAGAACCTTCAATAAGGTTGCGTTGTTCATCTTAGCTACTATCTGAAAAGGTTGGATGCATGAAGGTTCCGCATCAACTGCTTTTCTGGTTATAGGTTGAGCTTGTTTTTTCGGCATGTTTATATTGCGAAAAAAAGTATTATTTTGAAAATGTTTAGGAGAGAAGAAGATGAAATATTTTGAAAAGTTTTCAAATAGGCAGACGTTATTAGCCATTTCGTTCATTGCTTTGCTGGCTCTACCACTGTTTATCGGATTTGCCCCTGTAAACGCTGATGCTGTTCCTGACCGTAAAACTGGTTCGTACATTGCTGTGTCACCGAAAGTCGTAGGATTAGGACAAGAAGTAGTTGTGAACGCATGGATTAATCCTGCTCCAGCAGGACCAACATTCTATGCACAAGACCTTGCACGCATCATGGGTACGGGTTTCTCTAATATCACCGTAACCTTTACCAGACCGGATGGAACCAAAGACACCTTCCAGCCACTTGATGCAAGCTTTGCCCAACTTGGCAGAACAAACCTCGCCGGGTCTACGACATCCGTGGGAACACTGCGGTTCTACTATAAGCCCGACCAAGTTGGAGACTGGAGCGTTACGTTTACGTTCCCTGGACAAACATTTACAACTGAAGGCTCCAACGACACAGTGTACTATAAACCTTCATCTGCACCACCATTCACCTTCACCGTCCAGACAGAGCAAGTACTAGCAGGATTGCTCAATGGCTGGCCATGGCTGCCACTACCAGAAGGTTATTGGACGCGCCCTATTAACTCGAACAACCGAGAATGGTACCAAATCTCTGGTGACTGGCTAATGAGCGCTTACGACTCATTAGCGACAAAGTACAACCCATACAGCAAAGGACCAGACTCAGCGCACATACTATGGAAGAGAAAAGTAGCCATAGGTGGTCTCATTGGAGGCGATTGGGGGAGCACAAGTGAAGCAGCTGCAGGCGGAACTCCACCAATAATCATGGGCGGAAAAGTCTACTATAACGATGTTTTCGGTGGCACATACAATTGCCTCGATCTGCGAACTGGAGAGCTGCTGTATCGAGCACCAGGCACCGTAACTCAGGGCTTACACATATGGCCATTCTATCAAACTGAAGTACAGGTTTCTGAAACAGTTATGGAGAACTATCTTTGGGACTTTGGCACTTCCGGGTCTTGGATACTTCGTGACCCAATGACGGGCGCAGTACGTAGAACGTTTACAGGTGTTCCTTCAGGCTTAACAAGAGTAGCAAGCTCAGATGGATCCATGATCTTCTATCTTACCCAACGAGTGGACTGGAATACAACAATTCCGCTGAAATACCGCTATTTAGGCTTAATCAAATGGGACGGAGACAAAGTTACTGGCAACAATTGGCTCACAGGCTTAGTATGGAATGTATCAATTAGGCAAGAAGACGGTAGAGGAATCGGAGATAGCACATACGGTTTGACCGCGAAAGTCTTTGACGGGCCAGGAGTCGTAGTTGTTTCTGGTCAAATGGAGACCGCGATGATGGGCTTTAATGCGACTACTGGCGAACGCCTTTGGACAACAATATCAGACTTCGTAGACCAAGCGCAGACCCCATGGACTGGAGGACCTAACGGACCTATCATAAAGCTTGACTCTGCAGACAACAAACTCCGCGCATTCGATGTCACCACAGGAAAGCAAGTATGGGAAACCGTAGTGGGCAGTTATCCATGGTCTGATATGTCTGCATACTATGGCTTAACACTTAATGGCTTATTTGTCAGAGGCACATTCGACGGATACGTGTACGCATATAATGTAACAAACGGAAACTTGGTCTGGAAGAGCGACTACCCAGGAGATACAGGTGAAACCGTACAGGGCACATGGGCCTACGGAGGCTCATCTTACGCAGGCATCTCAAATCCGGGAGTAGCAGCAGACGGCAAGATCTATGTGAGCACCCAGACTATCTATCGACTTCAGCCCAAAACCCGATTCAATACGCTATTTTGCATTGATGCAGCAACTGGAAAATACATCTGGAACGTCAGCGGCGCCATTGCACCCAGCGCTATTGCAGAAGGCTATCTCTTAGGAACCAACGACAATGACGGATACATGTATGCCTTCGGCAAAGGTCTAACAGAAACAACAGTTTCAGCTCCAACGGTTGCAGTGCCAAAAGGAGCGCCAATACTAATTCAAGGCACCGTAACAGACCAATCCCCAGCACAAAAGGGCACTCCTGCTGTTGCTGACGAAAGCATGAGCGAATGGATGGATTATTTGCATATGCAAAATGCTACACTGCTAAACTCTCCGCCTACTCCTAAAGGTGTTCAGGTAAAGCTTACAGCTACTGGTCCAGATGGTACAACAATCGACGTAGGCACCACTGTCACCACTGAGAAGGGCAACTACGCACTATCATGGACACCCCCATCTGAAGGCATATACTGGATAAAAGCAAGCTTTGAAGGCTCAGAATCGTATTGGAGCTCAGACGCACAAACTTCAGTCCTAATTGGAGCAGCCTCTGGAGCAGCAGAACCCACATTTACGCCAACGCCATCAACGCCCTCACAAAGCCCAACAACACCAGCTTCCTCAACACCAGCGCCCACCTCGCCAGTACAATCGCCAACTCCAGCAACACAACCCGGCAACGAAGCCAATACACCACTGACAACTTACATTGCAATTGCAGCTATAGCCATCGTCTCAGCAGTAGTTGCAGTAGCATTGCTGCTAAAACGACGAGCAAAATAAAATAAGCCAACCCAATCAACCATTTTTTCTTTTTTCTTTAGTAAGAATTGCCTGTTTTATAGCATGTGTTCGGGTCAGAAGGCTAAGAAAGCTTTTTGTTGTTCACCTTTAGAATGTACATAAAAGGTGGAAAGAAAGATGGCAGGCTCTCTAAAGCCCGGTAAAAAATTCAAATACACTTGCCCAGAAGATAAATCCACATGCGACTGCCTAACAACATGCCCAACAGAGCTAAGAGAAGATTGCCCAGACAAAGGAAACCCCGATAAATGCTGCCAAGGCTGCATGGCCGAAGAAGCAGACCTAGACGGCGGCGCATAAAAACACGTAACAGCTAAGCATCAAGCATGCAGTCGGCAACCGGTTAGGGGTCCATCCTGTGCCCTTCCTGATCGTTTGCAGCCAGCAACTTTATCGCGTTAACAAAATCAGTTATGTGCTTAGCGTTAACCAAACCCAACTTATTTACCACCAACATTATCATAGCCTGGATGGCAATATCCTCCTCCGCCTCATTAGGATAACGCTCACGAGCAAAGCTTAGGCACTCAGCCAGCTGAAGTACCGCCAGCTCACTAAGCCCCCACCTCTTCTCCCCATCAAGCCCAACCTTCTGACACGCCAAACCATGCACCTTAAGCTCCCTAATACAATCATCAACAGACAATTTCTTCGACATCGTTAAACTCTGCAGTACTGTTTAGTAGCCCATACTTTTAAAGCAACTGCAACTCCCACGTATCGGAAAATGGGAAATACCCGAGAAAGAAAAAGATATTATGAAAAACAAAAAGCTATGAGTAAACCTTAGCGGAGACGAAAAGCTTCACGTAATATGACGCCCATCGTCAATTCTTCTTTTTGGGAATCGTGTGGCTGAGTTTGCCATCCTTGTAATATTCCATGAACTTCTTCTCGCAGCTTAAGCATTCGTATTGTTTAACTTGGAATAACCCGTAAGTCTGGTTCTACCCAGAGAGATTCTATTCTTAGAGTTCAAAATAATAAACGGCTCAGGATGGTTAACAAGCCACCGACTCATCCTCGTAGAACACCAACCAAACCACCTAGAAGAAGGAAAACGCCAAGACTACCCCCTAAAAAACCTCAAAAAAACAAAAATACAAAACAACACCCTAACCGCACACTTCACAAACAGTTTGTGTAGACGCCATTTTTTGAGAATAAAACAGATTTAAGTAAACATTTGGGCAGTAACAGTTAGGATTTTAGTCATTTTATGCAAAAGCGATCGCTTGCTTCCAAAATCAGAAGATACACGCATTTCGCGTGACCTCTAAGTATTTTTATTAATTTTGCTTAAAGTTTACATTTTATATCAAACATTGATTAAAGAAATTGCCCTTTTCGTTAATAATGCAACTTTCGGGAGCACCACAAGTAACAAATAGATTGTCTTACAAATGGCTTATTGTCCAAGGCTGATTGCCTTAGGGGCGTGTCACCGCCTAGCCCCAAGTGAAGGGCCGAAAGAGAACAAAAAGGAAAAACCAAGGTGTTAAAATGAAAAAAGACGAAATCATAATACCTACGGTGCTATCTGCAATACTTTTAGCAACAGTTCTTACTACATCAGTGCTTCTTGTAGCGAACGGTTATGTGACCCACGGACCAGATATTGACCAACAATGACCTGAAGCCCATGCGTCTCGTTGTGACCATTTAATTGAGATGAATACAGGATCTGAAGATACCTGGACAGCTACAGGTATCCTAGGCAATTACGATCAAGTCACTATTACTCCAGCCGCCTTTGTTGGAGCAACTTTTTACTTTGATAGAGGCTTTGGAGGAGGCGGTACTACTTATCATGACTATACAACTGACAGCCCTATGTATTGTCAATACCAGTACGGCAATCCACCATATAGCACATACAGTTTTACTTACAATGATTACAATACACCACAATGGAGTGATGGACCATGGGGTTTATACGAAGCTTATTACCAAGATTGGACCAAATACAATAACCCTTTCTCACCGTACTCTGGCCGTTATAATACTTTGGGCGCCAGTGCGCAATCTTATTTCAAAGATCCAAATAATCCAAACGATCGATGGTACATATCTTCTCCAATTTATCCTTTGACAGCGGAGGATCCATAGCGATCAGGTGTTTATCTATGAACAAAAATATAAACTTTGACCGGCTTAGCAAAAATAGAATTTCTTTAGCAAAAACATTCAACAAGGGCACTTCAATAATCGGTATCTCAACCATAGCATTGATAGTTATAGTTGTACTTTGTCTATCCTCAGTATATTCAATCTCAGCTGAGGTTCCTCAACTGACCTACTCAAAACCGAAGCAGTTCAACTTGGATGTAACATACGCTTATGTGGGTCAAGGTCCTCCTAACGCTACTTTTACTGACTCTAAAGGCATAATATTGTCTCCTGCAAGCCAATATCCATCTGCAGTCTACCTCAACATTACCTGCCCAAGTATTGAAAATGTGGAATGTGATGCCATACTTGAGGTTTTCAATGTAAAGATAGCCTCAGACAAAGGTCCCGATGAAAACTTTGCGTACTTCGTAGGAACAAACTACAATCCTTCTTTCTCCGACGAGGAATTAAACACTCTAACTATGCACATCTACGATTTGATTGATCTAGAAAAAGTTGATGGCGTAACCGGAAACTTCCGCTTTAACTGGACTAAAGGCGAATCTATTTTGAGTACAAAAGTCGGATCTTTTGGAATTTACACTAACTATGTAAACGATTTGGGTCTATGGAACGCTGGGAAACCAAACACAATTTCTGTTACTGTTCACAGAATCGGCTACGTAACAATGACAAACGGAATTAGTTCAGTTCAACCAGACCTGATAAGTGATAACAACAAAGCGCAAGTACAACTCCAAGAACACAACAATGGTTTTCTTAAGAATACAATAGTGCCAACGGATGAGCTTTCACAAAGAGACCAATTTCAACCACTCAAGAGCAAATAATAAACAACAACTCCCTATTTTTTTTATTAGTGAAAAATAGAAAATATTAAATAAGCTAAAATCTAAAAAAAGTTGATAATTATGTCAAAAAAAGTGTTAGTAGCATTTTTCGTCTTGGCATTTTTTACATTCTTTCTGGCAGTTGATTTGAACTTCACTAATTTTGTATATGCAGACTCATCTGAAGGATGGGTTCACAAATACGGTGAAAACGGACAGTATAGCGCTTATTCGATTGTACAAGCCGGCGATGGCGGATATGCAATAGCAGGCATAAGTGGTTCTGGTGCTTTGTTTTTAAAAACCGATTCATATGGAAATACGGAATGGAACAGAACATATGCAGGAGAAGCTGCGCGCGCCTTAGTTGGGACATCTGATGGAGGATACGCATTTGCCGGAGGCACAAGGCTAGTAAAGACTGATGTTTATGGAAACGTGGAATGGAACAGCACCTTTCTAAAAGCAAGCAACGCCCAATCACTTATTCAAACCAGCGATGGGGGATATGCAATTGGGGGATATACAGGGGATGTAAGGTATATTGAGGAGCAATTTTTTTGGCTTGCCAAAACTGACAAGCTAGGGCACATTATATGGAGCAAAACTTATGAAACATTGATGCCAGCTAATGCCCACTGTGTTATCCAAACCATTGATGGTGGTTATGCCCTGATAGGTAGTAGTAGCCATAACCCCGATTTTTTGCTAATTAAAACCGATTCTGCAGGAGAAATTGAGTGGAGCAAAACGTATGGTAGCGAAGATAACGATTTTGGGTGGTCTATAGTTCACAGTGATGATGGCGGATACGTAATAGCTGGTATGTTGTGGAATCGTAGCGATTTAAAGAACATGGCTGCCCTAATTAAGATCGACTCAAACGGTAATATGCTATGGATGAGAAATTATCCTGGCAGCACGCCACCGTCAAATGTAGTTGTTAGCGACTACGGGTACATTTTGTGCTCAGGATTAAATCTTGTTAAGACCGATTTTGAAGGTCAAATGCTATGGAACAGGAGCTTAAATTTGACTGCTGATCATGCAGTTGCTCAGGCGCACTCAGTAATTTCGACACTTGATGGAGGATATGCAATCGTAGGTGTTGGTTCTCCACTTAACTCTGAAGGTCAGCCAGTTGGTAATGGGCAGATTTCTTATGCTTGGATAATAAAAACTAGCCCAGAGGGAGTTTTAGACGAGCGCACTTTAGAGCCTTTGCCTACAAACGCAACAATAGTTTCTAATGCTACAAACCACCCTTCGCCAACAGTTCCAGAGTACTCTTCCATTGGAATTATTCTAATAAGGATTGCTCGTTACTTGCATACTTATAGTAAGTAGAAAGACATTAAGAATTTGACAGATGAATTATTCTTCCACCTTTTATTCATTTTTTCCTTGCAGCGTGTTTTAAATAAAATTAAACTGATTAATTTAAGGGCAGAGCAGCGCACTAATTTGCGACCTTGTTTTCATAAAAAAGATATACTTTTGATTGGCTAAGCATCCCAATTAGTTTGATTAACCTTACAATTTTTGGTAAATCGGCGTTCATGATGCATTTGATGTATTGGGATGTTTTGCCATAGGGTTGATTTTTGCTGACTGCGAATCCTTTTCTTAGCCTAGGATGAGAATTCTTAACAAAGGCCTCTTTAAGCTCCCTAACCTGACTGGCGCTTAAGCCTTCAAGCTTTTCCGTCACGTATCGTTCGCTGCCAAGAGCTGCAAATTGAATCCCATTTTTGAGAGCACTTTGGAGAGCTGTGAAACTGATTTTATGGATTGTTGTTCTGCGATTCTTTGCATGCCAGCTTTTTCTGCAAACGGGCTATACTTAGCCATAACAGCAATCAACTCCACATAGCGTGTACCTGCTAGCGGCAAGGTTTTGCGTATCAGTTTGGCGCCTAATCCCATGGTCCTGTACTTAGGGTGGATTACCACACGGTTGATGGTGCTAAGTTGGCTGTTTAGTTCCTGCATATTCATATGTGGCAGTACTAGGCGCCTTCCATAGCAGGCAGGTGGCGAATAGATGTACACGATTACCCCGCAGAGCTCCTCTCCACGCATTAAGCGAAATATCTTGCGAGGCGCAGCAACCTTATGACCGCGATAATGGAAGCAGCTAAGCTTATGCCAATCAGCCATAGAGCCCGGTTCAACCCGTATTTCCCAAACAAGGCTGCACTCAGAAGCCGAAGCGTTTGTGCAGTAGTCGATTTTGATTTCCTCTTCAAAACGCTTGTGCACGTGTACGTTTGGTTTTAGGTCCTCAAACAGGTCCCCATGCGTAGTTGCGGCAATCACGGCTTTGGCTTGCTGGCAGGCAATCTTTTGCAAATTAAACGCCACAATCTTAGCCATATCCCTATCCAGGCAGGCGGCAAACTCATTCATCAACCACCACTGCTTACCACTCTCAATGAGCTTGGCAATACGATAACGGTACTTTTAGCAGTTGCTCAACTGGCTATAGGTGCGAAGGAAAAGAAAAGCATCGTTTAAGTCTATTTTGCTTAGCAACTCCAAGCCTTCTTCAACGGTTACACCAACGGTTTCTATTAGCGGCTTCTCAAGGTCAACATCAACCTCAGATAGGTCAGCTGCTTCGTCGCCTAGATCTGCCCTGATTGCTTTTAGCAATACGCTTTTGCCTGAGCCTGAATCGCCGGTAATATAGACTATGTCTTGCGGTCCAATCTTGAGTTCTGCGCGCGCATATTTTAGAATCATCTAAGCAAGCTATGTACATCTATCTTGATGATACCCATAAGATGTGTAACGAAAAATTTGCTGCTCTTTTAGGTTATGATTCGCCCAAGCAGTGGGCTGATGTGCAAGGCGCTTTAGAGCCGTTTGTTGAAGAAAAAAGCCAACAAATCTTAGCCTCAGCATACTGGAGAGCAATCGAAAAATGCGCAGCCTCAGCAGTTAAGGTAACTTGGAAAAAGAAAAACAAAGAAACAGTAGAAACAAACGTAATTTTAGTGCCCATAGCTTATAGGGAGCATTTGTTAGCAGTTCATTTCATTGAGACTACAAAATGGTATGCGCTTCTAAGAACGTTCCTTGGAAAATTAATTATTTTTTTATGGCATCGGTTAATTAAGTAGGTTAGTACACACGTCATATAAAGGCGTAGGGTGCAGGGCAGTTTCCACTCACTGCATAACTCAACTTTGCTCCTTCGAGTTTTCTTACACCCTGTGTCCCTGCTTGACGGTAATGCTAAAGCCCCTGTTTGTTAGATCATTTGCGATGTAGCCTATTGCTGCTGCAAAGAAATCCAAATACGCGCGCTATCAGTTAAAAGCAACTGAAGAGGTGAGAGACTTGGATATAGTTAAAGGTTACAATGCCAAACATGAAGCTAGCTATCATGCTTACAATCATAGTTGCTATGTAGCGGGCATCATACTTTAGGTCCGGCGTCGCAATGTACTTTTACAGGTACGCAACTATTGTGCGTAGTACCGCGCCTGTTAAAAACCCTGCGAAAATAATAATTGAATTAATCCAAATACATCGTAACCCATTCCGGCGCTGTGAGCATAAAAGGCTTAACATATTGGATTTTATTAATTCAATAGGTGTTAACTTGTTATCTACCCTCATCTAAAAAAGATTTAATGTACCATTTAAGCATCAGGATAGCCCTTACTGATTGATTAGACGGTAAAGCAGTTAAAATAGGTTAAGTGCTGGAGTTGTTTGGTTATCCTGGTCTGCTAGGTTTACTTTGGTGATTTGTTGGCTTTTAGTTCTGTTATGCTAAAGATCAGGTATACTGATGCAATCACTATGCCGGCTATTCCGTAGTAGAAGTAGGGTTTTTCTAGTTGTTGCCACTGGACATAAGGCATCACTGTTCCAGTCCAATCAGATGAGCCATTATTTATAATTACAAACCTATAATTACCAAGCTCATACGCTTCGATGCTATTTGAAACATAATGCTCTATAGCGCCCCAAGTCCAAAGGTCGGCTGCATCTTCTACTGCACCATGAGCTTGAAAAATACTAGCTGCAGTTTCAGACCCATCAGGCATATGCACCTTTACAGATAACGTGTCGGGCAATTCTACGGGCAATGCGTTTGCCAAAGAGGGCATAACTGGGCTAAAGTTAAACCAAAGATCAAGCCATATTAGCTGCTTAGCAACAGCACTAGGTCTGTTAGCTTCATGTGGAGCTAAGAATGCCCAATTATATTCGCTTGCGTTAAGGAGGTATGTTCCGCCAAACGTTGAGCCCACTGGGAGAGGTCCTGCCCATCGACCTAACTTTAGGGCAAACTCGAAAGTTTCGCCTGCACCGATTGTAAAGTCAAGAGGGCTCTGGTTGTCTTGATTTAAAATTGCACTAGACACCGGCACTGTGAAGATAGCAATGGTAAGGCTGGCGAGAATTAAGCTGATGGCCAGAAAGATTGGGTATGTTCTTGCGATAATTTGACGAGGCTTTATCTTTTGGGATGTTTTTGGCTGCTCTTCTACTCCGCGCATCAATTTGACAGCTGCATTGCCAATGCTTGATAGCTGGTACTTTCCTTCTTGAGTGCGTACAGCTATATCGCCAAGGTTTTCAAGATGATAACTTAGATGCCCACTATCAATTTTTAGGGCTTCAAGGATTTCTGAGAAAGATAGCGGCTTTTCAGATAGCATGCGAAGTATTCTTCTGCGTATAGGATGCTTAAGTGAGGTAAAGATAGTTGAGTAAGTCTCTTCTTCTAAGTTATCTTTTGCCAACATTGCAGCCTCTAGCCTGATAGACAGCCTGAGACGTTGAAAAGGGTTTTTATGAAACAACCTTTACAACGCTCAAGTAAAGAAAACTTTACCAACCCAAATAAAGAGCACCAGCAAAACAGCTTACTATAGCCAACAGCACCTGCACATGCTAAGGCACAAATTCCAAGAACACCTACGGCGAAAAAATATCCATAGAAACCGTAATCAACAAAGAAGCAGGATTGCTGGCAAGCTGTCTGCGAAGTTAAAAGAAGGACTGGCACCCAAGAATAAGCATAACAAACTAAGAATATATGCTGGCTGTGAAAGGGTGCAGTGAAAAGGTGGCATATGAGCACTTAGGGCTAAATTGTGTGTTCATATGGTGGGTGTTGACTGCACACTTTATCATGTTCTAAACGTGAAAGATACATTCTGGTTGTGTCTATTTGGCTTTTAATTTTTCTTGGCAGGTAGGTTTATTGTGAACTTGGTTCCTTTGCCCTCTTGGCTCTCGAAGCTTATTGTTCCGCCTAGCGCTTCTGTGTAGCGCTTAACTACTGCTAGCCCAAAGCCTTGACCTTTGGCTTTGGTTGTTAGCAGCGGGGTAAACATTTTGGGCTTGAGCTCTTCTGGGATGCCAATGCCCGTATCTTCTACTGTAATAACTAATTTAGCATCTTTTTGGTAAGCTCTAACTGTTAGCTTGCCACCATCTGGCATAGCTTGGATAGAGTTAGTAGCAAGATTAATTATGATACGCTTAAGAAAAGTAGCATCTAACCTGAGCACTGGAATGCTTTTGTCAAAGTCAAGCTTTATTTCTATGTTGCTTGGCACTTTAACTGTTGAAAGTAGCCCTTCAATTTCTTTGCGCAAGTCATCGATTTCTACTGGCTCAGGCTTTAGTGGCTTTGCGTAGTCTTGCAAGTCAGCAACAATTTTGTTAACATAGCTAATGTTGCACTCTAAGCCATCTAAGCTCTCTGCAACATCTTTTTTCATCGGCATCTCAGGCATAGACCTCAAAAAATCCTTAAGCAAGTAAACATCACTCATCATAGCCTGCAACGGGTTACGTATGTCGTGCCCAACCATGCCGGCAGTAGCCCCGATTGTTGCGAGACGCTCAGAATCTTTTAATTGTTGCACCATTTTCCTTTTCTCAGTGATGTCGCGGTCAAATTCAAGGATTAATTGAGTCCCGTCAGTATCGGTGAATGGAAAGCCATGGACGTCGATGATTATGCCCTGAGGATTTGTCGCTATCCAGTGATGGGGCTTACCAGTTTCAAATGGCTTGAGGCTTTCACAAAAACTGCATGGCTCTTTTAATCCATGGTAATAGTCATAGCAGGTCCTGCCGTTTATTTCACCAAATAAGTCACGAACACTGCGATTTGCAAAAACGATATGGTAATCTTTAGTTATGAGGCAAACCATTATTGGCAGAGTCTCTAATACGTCAAAGAATCGTTTTCGCTCTTGCTCGACGGCTGCTTCGGCTTTTTTGCGTTCGGTTATATCCCTAAAAAGTGTGCCAACTCTATCTTTGCCATAGGGGAAATAATAAAGGTCAAGATACTTGTTGATTGAAGTGCCAAATAATTCAACGTGCTGAGTCTTTTTAGTTTCAAGTACCTTTTGAGGTATGGTAAGCCATGTAGAGTCATAATTAGGAAATACTTCACGAGCTGTTTTTCCGATAATATCTTTTGCTTTAAGCCCAACCATATGCTCAAATGCAGAGTTAACCTGCAAGTATCTAAAATCAACGGGGTTTCCTTTATTGTCGTATAAAAGCTCTATCAATTGAAAGCTATCCTGGCTATTATCAAAGAGTGTACGATAAAGTTGCGCACTTTCTTTAAGGGCTTCTTCGGCTTTCTTGCGCTCAGTAATATCTATAATAAATCCGGTGCTGCGAACTGGCTTGTTATTCTCGTCGTAAAAAATATGACCTGTTCCCAATAGCCAGATAATGTTCCCATCTGAATGCACTACACGATATTCTGTGCAAAAGTCACGGTGTTCGGCTGCTGCTTGGGCGACATGGGCTTCGACTTCTGGGCGGTCATCCGGATGAATGCGACGAAGCCAACCTTCAACTGTGGCTGCTTCCTGGTCGCTTTCAAAACCCATTAAGCGCTTGCCTTCTTCACTCCACACAACTTCGCCAGTAACCCAATTCCACTTCCCCCACCCAGCACGCGTAGACTGCATCGCAACCCCAATCATAGTATGCACCTCCTTAGTGCTTCTGCTGCCTCCTTGCATTCTCCGCTTGCCACCCCTGAAGTATTGTTAACGCCAGTTACCTGTGGGCAATTCTTAGTATACATCTAAGTAAGCTCCAGCACGACTACAAAATATAGTATCATAGTATGGATCCTAAAAGAATAAATAATTATCTATCAAAAGCAGCACGCGTTAGCAGCTCACCAAAAAGGGCTTTTGCAGCTGCATGCTTTGGCTTTTTTTTAAAAAAAAAAATTGGTTAGTTGGCTGGCGCATGTTTATTCTTTGTCTTTTTCTCCTTTAACACCTTTCTTTAGCCCTGAGCCTAAGCCTTTAGCTATGCCAAAGCCCTTCTTTAGTCCACTGCCGACAACTTGCCCAGCCTTAGTAGCTGTTTCTTCGGCTTTACCTTTAGTTTCCTCCTTACCCATAAATTCACCCCCAACCATCCTTCAGCAAGACCAAACTGATCAACCTAGCCTGTCCGCTATTTAGGGTATCTTAATATATAAAATTATCATGAATCTTAAGCTAAACTCTCAGACTAATTGCTTAGGCCTGAAAACGGCTGCATTTAGAGCAGCTTTCAAGCATCGAGTGCCCCCTTGATAGGGGACAGAGAAATAAAAAACACCTGCGAATTAGATGTATATGCCTTTTTGCCAGCCGAGTCGACCAGCGCTTTTCCCGGTTGCCGCCATTTTCTCTTAGTTTTTATCTATTTGTGTAGCTTGGTGTATCCTCTGGCAGATGCTCAGCCAGTGAATTGTGGTCCTTTGGCTGCGTGGGCGATTCTTTTTCTACTTTAAAAGCAACTTTTACCACTGCCCGGTATTCGACGATCTGGTTTTCTTTAACCTTTGCAGTCCACCGCTTTACGCGGAGGGATTTGATGCCTCGAATCGTTTTAGCTGCTTCGGCTAAAGCTTCTTTGGCTGCATCCTCCCAGCTGTCTGGAGAAGTGCCGATTAACTCAACAATCTTAACAACCATCCTATTTCAACCCAATAGCCAATAAGCTTTGCCCGCTTTAAATATTATCACATCCACCCCAACTATAGCAACAGCGCGCCGGGCTTGTTTCTTAAATTAATCTAAACTGCCAATTACGCGCACACCAACACAAATGAGCACATCATAAGCGGAGGTTGGCCTGCTTTGGACAGCTAGCGCCTCTAATCAGTCCACAGTTCCCAGCCCAAGATCTTGATGGCGTTTTTGCGAAATTCTTCAGGTCGAATAAGCTGCTTTTCTGCTGCAGAAATCAGGTCCGAAGCGGTGATTTCGGGTGTTTCTGGGCTGCCCCAGTTAAGGCGTATCTGCGCCTTGATCGGGTCGTAACCTGCCTGCAAAAGAATCGGTGTAAAGATTTCGCGCTCTACTCGGCGCTTGACTATGTGCTGGAGTGGGTCGATAAGCATGTCTTGGAACTCTGAAGCTACCTTCGCGCTAGCCTCTGCGGAGCCTGAGGCGGTAAAAGGTCGCGAAAGAGGCGTTTTGTAGCTTAGGTAGAGCTGGTTAGCTGTGTGGTTTGCTTGCCTGTTGTGGTGTTGCTCTTTAGGTGCGCAAGTAAGCGGGATGCAACATTCCACCAAACCCACAAACGCAACAAAAACAGCATAAGCAAGCACTCTCCAAAACATGCGCGCATCAACGAAAGTTGCAACACAGCAAGCCAAAGTTGCAACAACCAAAACCCCCAAAACAAACCCAAAACAACAAACCAACCCAAAACAAACGCAAAAAGCCAAAGAAACAACAACACCCCCACCCACACACCCATTGCAACAAAC
>CAYRSV010000033.1:0-25468 GCA_964427115.1 uncultured Candidatus Bathyarchaeia archaeon
GTATACAGGATGCAAAAGAGCTTTACCGTCGCCAATAATAAAGAAGCGCCGTTTTTTTATGGACTTGAAAAGCGGAAGCATATGCATATCTCTAGGACCATAAACTAGTCCTGGGCGGATGACAGTTACATCTAAATCATGTTTATGTGCGAGTACAATTTTTTCGGCAGCTGCTTTAGCTTGCTCGTATGGGTTGGAAGGGTTATATGGGCTGTGCTCGTTAGCTAAAGATTGTAAAGGACCTAGTACACCTGAGGAGCTACAGTAAATAAACCTACGAATGCCCTGTTGCAGGCATATATCAATCAGCGTCTCAGTCCCTCCTGCGTGTATGTTATGATAAACCTCTTTTGAAACACGCCATTTACCAAGCAATCCTGCTAAATGGAAAACTGCGTTAACACCTCTCAACGCATTCGATAAAGAAGGCTTATCGGTGACGTCCCCGTAGGCAAACTCAACACCTAATCTTTTAAGAAAGCTTATATCACTGCTTTTGCGCACTAAACATCGAACCATGTATCCCTTACTGCATAGTGCTTCAGTTAAGCTACTGCCTAAAAATCCAGAAGCCCCTGTAACCAAAATTTTACCTTTAAACATAAGCACCTACCCTACATTTAGCTCTGAAGTTAACCTTTAACAATCAAACATTGGTTTTCGGCGATTTCAATAACTGGCTCAGGTTTATCTATAAAAAACTCGTCAAAAGCAGCCCGAACTCCTTTCGAAAGGGCATAGTCATGGCTGAGTAGCACCCCGCCTCTGCTTAGCCGGGGATAAAAGAATTTTAAAGAAGATAAGGTAGACTCATAAAGATCCACATCTAAATGCACGAAACTAAAACGCCTATCAGCCACTGGACCAGACGAAGCAGGAAATAGCCCCTTGTAGAAAAACACATTCGGGTAGCCCTGAAGATAATTCTGCACCTGCTCAAGAGAACACATATACTGGTTTTTATAAAAATCAGGATCGTCAACATCAGAAACTTCAGGTAACCCTTCAAAGGTGTCAAATAAATGCAGCTGCCGATCGCCTTTTGCCTCACAGATGATTTTGGCTGAACCACCCGTGTATACTCCAACCTCAGCTATATCACCGGGAACTTTAGCGGTGTTCTGAACTAAACTGAAAATCTGCGCTGCCTCAAGCAAAGACAAAACCAGATGGATCTCTCGCTTAACCTGCCAAGCGACATCAAAAGCATGTCGCTTACTTGGGTAAATTAAAGATACATGCATCTGACGACCTTGTAGAAAGCCAACAACTCCACGCTTTAGCCGTTGCTTAATAAAACTCATAAAAATCGCAATAAAATATCAACCACAGCGCCTAATAACAATTCCCCATCTCACCAAAATTTGACAGGTCGACAACTAAATAGCAAAACATGCCACAAAATCAAACAGCCATAGTTGGGTTAACGTTAAGTTTGAAGAGGAATATACTTTCTAAAATATAGTAGCCCTGTGCTATCAACTGAGTTATATCCATAGATAATAACTCCATGCGTTTCAGAGTTGAATGGCAAGGTGAAACTATCACGACGTGTTTCACCGCTTGCTAGCTGGTAACGCTGATACCATATCTGCTGGTCAGCACTCTTATTCAGAATCCCTGAGCATAAAATCTGTGCTACATCACGGGCAATAGAATAAAACGAAGCAGGTTCATTTCGATCACCAGCTTGGTCTTCACTGCCAACAAAAAAACCAAATGTCAATACTGTTCCCTTACCTACCTGTACTGCAGCCACAGAAGTCTTTGAAGCTAAACCCTCGGTGCCATCGACTTTACCAATTTTTCCTAAAACCAATCCGCCTGAACTGATCACTTTAGTATACAGCAGACCACATCGAATGTATCCGTAGCGAATATCAAGTGCTTTAGAAAGATCAGTCTCATCAGTACCTGTACCCGAAGGGTCACTATTACCGGTTAATCGAATATACTGATCCATACCTAGCCGCTTGATACCCTCACGATGAAGTTGATTAGGCAGCCCAAAACGGAAGGTTTTCTGATTTTGGTCGACAGAATAAAAGCCCATTTCCCACCCAAACCAAACCAGTGTTCCCCCTGCCTCTAGCCACGGCGATACAAGATTAGTCTCCCAAGAAAACACATTCGAAGGGAACGCGCCATACGCCAAAGCCACAACCGCACGCTCCTTAGATAAAAAGACATCTTCCAATCCTTCAGCATCCACAACCTTAACATCCCCTGTGTAACCTCGCAGCTTAAGCGCAATTTCTAAATGTTCCCAAAGCCGACTAATCATAACCCAATCTGTCCCAACACTAATGTAACGTGAATCGAAAAACAGATACACTGGCACATCTACAGGTGCACTTTTTACAGGGATAGCCACAACCGTTGCATCTGTGTAAAATTCTGCTATAAGCTCAAAAGAAACAGATAAAGAATCGGTCTCTGGTAAAACATTAAAGACTTCAAGAGAACTTGAGTGAGGTTGGAGATAAGGGGTGTACCAAGTAATCTCACTAACAAGAAGGATAAGAAGCAGTAGGACTGGCACATACGTCCATTTACTTTTAATTAATAATCTGTGTTTTGCCATAGAAGTTTAGCCCCCCTAAAAATGATCAGCACTAAACCAACGAAACCTAGCAATCCTGTGACAAAAGCCAAATCCTTTTGGAAAGATACCCCAGTAATTAACGTAGGTAAACTATGAAATGCATAAAAGCTATCTAAATACTGCTGAACACTAAATATGCTTGAATATGCCGCTAAAGGAGTAAGCGGAGTGACCAAACCTTGGGATGCAAAATAATATAATATTCCAGCAACTGAGATTAAAGCCCCAGGTAACCTGAATTTCTTAAAAATTACTAAAAGTCCCCAAAGCAAAGGTAAATACCATAATAAATACTGGGCTTGCACTATTGAAGGATAAAATAGGTGACTTAACATTCCAAAGAAAACCCCAAATAATAATAACTTATCCAAACTCAACCGCACAAGCCTATCTTGTTTATATAGCAACAAAACAAGCAAGCCGCTTACAACTACAAACATTAGCGGCAACTTTTGGATAATATCCAAATAAGAATTTACGAAATTAAACCCAACAGGATGTGCAACAAAGAACCATTGATTCAAATTATTCCAAAGGTAGCCCTCTGCAGACGCAAAAGGAAGATAGGTCATAAGCCCAGCATAGCTAAAAACCAAAGGTGCACAAACTAGAAAAGGCAAAGCAAAACCAACAATCAGCCAAGTAACACTCAAAATATTCTTCTTAACTATGTTAAAAAAACCTGAACCTTTAATGCCTCTAAGTAAAATTAACAAAGAAAAAGGAACAAGCAAATACACGGGCGCTAACTTAGCTAATGTTCCCAACCCAAAACATAGCCCAGCAGCAAAGTAATCTTCTTTATACATTAAAAACACGCCAAGTAAAGTTAAAAATCCAACGATTATATCCCAAGCGCCATGCATGTAGGTTATCACTAAATTCAAAGGGTTAAAAATCCAAAGTACAAACGCTAAACAAGGAATATTCACATTTGCCGAGAGATTTTTCGAGATACTATATAGTAGAAATCCAGTTAAAAAATCAAAAGCAAGTAAAGGAAGCTTCCAAAACGTAAGAAAAGCAGGCGTTGCAGGACTTCCATTAAGGCCAGGCACGAAACTAAAATATGTTCCTGAAAAACCAAGCAGGCTGACTATTCGAAAGATTGGAGAATTTAGAAGATAAATAAAAGGAGGATATACTGAAAGATGAATAGCATAAGGGTCATACCCATTATTAAAATAAATTAAACCGCGTGCCCAAAAATAAGGGTCCCCACAAGTCGCAAAATAAGGTAAAAGAACAATGCGGAGCAATAAAGCAGCAACAGCAATCCAAAATAACTCATGAGAATAAAGTCCCTTAAGCTTACTTAAAAAGGCACCAAAAAGCCCTTGAAAACTTGACAATTTTCTATTTGAAGCGGGGATTGCCAATTTGCTTATACCTCAAAAGTTTTCCAATACCGCGGATCATCTTTTTTTGGATTTCTTCATCATGCACTACTCGAAGCTTCTGCACTTCCCTACGGTATGACCAAGTATTTTTTAAATTTGCTAAATTCCACCAAAGCGCGTTTAGATACGCCTTAGTGACGTTAAGCCGACCAGTTACAGCGTATAAAGTAAATTCTAGAAAGTATAAAAAGAAAAATTTTGGAAGTAATTTAGTAAGGGTGAGATAACTATAATTTTTTAGTAGTGTACGGATGATATTTCTTTCTGCATAATACCGTCGCCATGCGGAAGTTACATAACCCGTTTTATTAGCACTGGCACCAGGAGCCCCTTCAGCAGAACCGCCACCTTTGTGATAAACCACAGATAGTGGATTAACTACAACCTTATATCCCGCTAAATGAGCACGCCAGCAAACATCCACATCCTCTTGATTAAAAAAGTACTGAGGATCAAACAAGCCAATCTGATCAGCAACTTGCCTTTTCACTAAAAGGCTCGCTCCGCTAACATAGAAGGTCTCAAAAACTTCATCATACTGATGCTTATCTATCTCACCCATACCACGACTAAGAGAAAAACCAAATACATCACATAATCCTCCAACCTCTTGAAGCATCTGCTTTTGCTGCATATCTAAAATCTTTGATCCACAGATTGCGATATCATCAGCAGACTCTGCCTTTTCAATAAGCAACTCTAACCATTTTGGATCTACCTCTGTATCACAATTCAAGAAAACAAGATAATCTGCATTCGTATATTTTACGCCAATGTTATTACCCTCAGCGAAACCCACGTTATTCGAATTTGCAATTACCTTTACCCAAGGAAAATTTTGCTTAACGTATTCAACACTGCCGTCAGTGCTAGCGTTATCTACAAAAATTACGTCTACTTCACGATAAGTCTGTCGCTTTAAAGAATCCAAGCACCCCTTCAAGTATGACTTACCATTAAAATTCAAAAGAATAACACTAACATGCTTTCTACTTATCTGAACCACCTACAAACAAGCAAAAACCGCGCCTAGATGTTACTACGGTTATAATACTAATATTATTAGAATAGAAAAAGCGCTTATTATGCCTAACCATCTAATACTCACCAAAAAGCCAAAAGCAACTTTAACCAAAGCGACAAAGAACAAACCTAACCGATTACGATCACAGCAGACTACTTCATCTGCCAAGCCACTTTTGCAAGTTGCCTAAAATTAAACAAAATATTTGTGTAATGTGCATTAGCTAAAGGACAAGAACAATTGCCAGATTTAATGTACTGTCTTACTCGTCGGGCTTCTTTGGAAAACCATATTTTTTTAAAATCGTAACCATTTTCACGCAGATTTCCCATTGGTTGGTCATAGCCTAATACGCAACAAGGCCATACATCTCCAAAGGGGTTGATCTGTGCCGATGCTAAACCAGCAAAACATGGAATTACCTGACGGTGCTCTTTTAACTCTTGGGCGGCAAGCTGATAATAAATTAGACGAAATGCCTGTGTGGTTTTAGAAACCGCCTTCTTACTTTTTAGCTCTGACTTGATAGCTTCAGAAAGCTCATTTATGAATCGCATGTATTCATCAGCTGAAGGCGTAATGTCTTTATCAACATTGAACAGTTCTGTTCGTTGCTCAGCTACCTCAGTAATGTAAGAATCAGCACCTAACATCTTAGCAAATTCGTAGACCTCCTTAAGACCCCCAATACTGAACTTGGAAACTACGCTATGGATTCCAAGCTTTAAGTTTGGAAACTGAGCCTTTAGCTCGTTTAGCCGTTCGTAAGTTTCGAGAAAGAGGTTAAAGTTTCCATCAACGTTGCGAATCTTATCATGTACCTCACCTATGCCGTCAAGCGAAAGATTAATCACCACGTCGGCTGCAGTGCATTCTTCTAATATTGCCTTGGTTTTTGAGCTGATAATACTGGGCATAAGCGAATTGGTTGGAATATTAATTATCTTTGGAGAACAATACTTGACAAATGAACTACAAATGGCAGGTAAGTCGCTTCTTAAGAAGGGCTCTCCACCGCTCATGGTTACCCAGAAAATTGGCTTACTTATACTTTGGAAGGTTGCTTCAAACTCCCAAGTTTGAAGCTCTTTTTGCTTGAGCTGTGGTTTTTGTTTATATAACTCCCATAAATAGCAAGTTCTACATCGGCTATTACATGCATTAGTGACGCTAACTGTTAGGCTAACAGGTAAGGTTTTAGGCCAGCCTATAGATTTAGCTAGCTTATAATCTAAAATTTTTGAGGCAAGAAACAACCCTTCGTTTAATAATTTCTTAGGTGACATTTATTCCAAGACTCTTAGTACTTTTAGAAATTTCCCAAACCGAATGATGCCTATCTTTTATGTAATAATCGTAATACCCTAAAGATCTGCCTATGGCTTCTAAAGCAAAAGCACTTGCAAAAAAGAATAATTTTTTAGGATTTTTAATTGGCAATACTTCAATAATAGCTGGTAGGGTTGAAGTTGGCTTATTTGTTGAAACCTCAAATTTAGCTCGCCTATCTAAATCTAAATGGCCGTAAGCAATCCGTCGTCGTTGGTTTAAAAAGTCTTGAATAGTCTCAGGACCTCTATTATATACAATGGCATCAGAGACATATACTATTTTGTAATTCCTTTTTGTTATTGCAAATTCTATCCAAGCTTCATCCACAGCAATATCCTCAGGAACTTTGTCAAAGACCCTTCGAAAGGCAACAAGCTCACCACATTTTGGAGTTCTCGAGGCTATTTTATCATGAAGAGCCCACTGCAGGTGGCAAGTGTACCCCATAAAACTACTATAGTTATTCGTAGGAATAGGATGGGCTCCGGTCATTCCAACATTTGCTTTATTAAAGGGTAAACATAACTTTTCAATTGTATTTTGCCCTGGCAGGGTATCAGCACTTTCCAAGACAAGAATGCTATTGTGAGCAGTATTTAATAGTTCATTGATTGCTGATGCTTTGCCTTTTCTCCTGTCTTGGCTAATTAGCTTTATCCGGGGGTCAATCAATGATTTTTCCTGTACAATGCTGCACGTTTTATCAGTTGACCCTGATGAAACAACAATAATTTCAGAAATACTTACATGTTCTGTATGCTGGTGTATGAGAGCATCTAGAAGGTTGCCTATATTTCCTTCTTCATTGTATGCAGGAACACCTACAGTAACAGAAAGAGTCATAATGGACCAAGCTCATAAATTTGCCTTACGACGGAGCCAAAAACTGGAAAAGAGCCTAGAGAGATGTATAATGTAATTTTGAATTTCTTTAGGGTTTAAATTGCTCTTTCCGTTCTGTCGATTAACGAATATGTACGGGACTTCCACCACGCGATTATAATCACATTTAGATAGGACTTCAAGAAGGATCTTGAACCCAATTGGGTTAAGGTGCACGTTTTTTAGGCTTGATTTTTTGATCATAAAACAGCCAGACATTACATCTTTAACCCGCCTAGATGGAGGAATTAAGAAATGGGCCAGCAGTGTTGCACCTCGAGAATATAATATTCTACTCAACTTCCAGTCTCTGATGCCGCCACCTTCAACGTACCTTGACGCTATAACAAGGTCACAACCGTTTGAGATTTCTTGGTACATTTTTGGCAAAATCTCAGGTGGATGCTGCATATCCGCATCCATGACTGCAAGGATACGCCCAGAAGCATTATTGAACCCATAAAGCACTGCAGAGCTTAAACCTAATTTTCCAGACCGTTTACATACTTTAATATTACCATACTTTGTGTTGAGAGCTTCAGCAACTTGATCTGTCCCATCAGGACTGTTATCATCAACAATGATAAACTCAAAAGGAATATGTTCTAACAGCTTTTCAACCTTATTAACAAGATTAGCCAAATTCTGGCTCTCGTTATAAGTTGGAACAATCAGAGATAAAATAGGTTTTTGCAAGTTTTGTGCTTGACCATCTGAAACAGTAGGCTCTATTCGGATATTCCAAAATTTTTGATCTGCAAAAACCTTAACAAATAGGTCAGGAACTTGAAGCTCGTCAACGAATCTGGACCCGTTAATACTAATTCGCATACTTTTCAAGAACATCCTCTTCACTTTTTTCGACCAATTTTTCTGTAAAAAACAACGATGAATCAATCATCTGCGTATTGAGCAACACGTAGCCAAAGCCTAACGATAGGCATGTACTGCTACTGTAAATCTAACCCGTAATGAACTAACTTGATCCAAGAGCCTTGACTAACGCTATTTTTCCGAACTTTTCCAGCTTTATGGCTAAGGTATCATACTCTTTTTACAGCAATTATCGAACCAAAGGATAGAGTATTTAGCCTGATTTAGCAAGTGGACCAACTAACGGTACTATGTATTGCATCCACCGACTATGATTGATTTGAGAATGATACCAAAATATTCTACATTAAAGTTCGATTTATAACTTAGTTGTAGTGCTCATACAAGATCAAAAAATTAACATGCAGAGAAAGTTTAGTACATAGCAGACGATAAAGTTAACCTACATAGACATCCTTCAGACAAATTATGAAATTACTCAATTTTGTTGGGAAATTAACATCGTACAATATTGAGCAGCAGTGATTAGCTAGATAATGTTATCTTTTTGTTTAGTCTCCGGATTTTTCACTAGCAACAGTAACCCTAGCAGCATTAACAACGAAAATAAGCTACCAAGCACGGCTAGAAGCAGGATTCTTAATTGGTCGAAAGAGCCATAGGCATATACTAACGTTAGTAAGCTATCTTGTAACCATGGGACCAAGGGTAAAAAAAAGAACGGCAAAGGGCTATTTAATATACTGTAAAGCAGGGCAATAAGTGAAGCGCCCCAATAAAGCCAGCCTTTAACGCTGCCTTTTGCATATAATATAACTAAGAAAGGTAAAGCCCAAACAAGCCACTGTTCGCATATAGCGCGATATGAAAGGAAGAACGCAAGTATACATAATAGAAAAGCAGTAACTAACGAGTAAAATCTCTTCTCAAAACTAAACTTAGTTATTGCCCTATACGTCAACAGCAAAGAAATAAAGACAAGTACTAAAGATACAATCGGCAAAAAAGCATGCAACTCCGAGGTCACAGGGAAACCAGCACGTTGATAAGGTAAATACAATGACCAGTAAGTAAGCCCAAACCCTATAGGCACAACAATTGGGTTAGCAAGGGCAAACTCAGTATATCCTGCATCGGGCACCAAAAACATGTTCATAAAGTACATCAGTGAACCTATGTCGGGCAGAAAAATTAACGCCAAAGCAGCTAAGAATATCGCATAGTATAGAAAAGAACGCTTTAGCCAGTCAAATCTACGCGTTTTATAGAAATAAACGGCAATGGGTAGCAGGAACATAGCGGGGAACAGTTTCGTAGCCACAGCTAAACTAAGAAAAACTGAGGATACTACGAGTCGGTTTGCCACCAAAAAATACAAGGATAGCAAGCAGAAAAGCACGACAATGCTGTCCCACATTCCCCAGCCGGCGGATATCCAAATTAGGTATGGATTCAGGAACCATAAAATGGCAGCCTTTAATGCTAGCGAATGCTTGCTAGTAAGCATTACCACAATTTTGTATAAAACCAAGGTAACTAGAGCATCGGAAATCAGGAATGGAACCTTGACTACAAAATTAAACAGCAGCCCAGGAACATAAAGTATACCGTTGGCAGGATAGAAGTTTAACGCTGATGGAAGAGAGCTTACAGGTATAGGGCTTACGGGAATAATGGTGGTCAACCAATCGTAAGCGTAAGCTACAGGAATCAATAGGTAATGCTGCCACAGCGGAGGAAAGAATGAAATACCTGCGGGCGGAAGTGTGAATGGACCATTGTTAACTATCGCCTCTACTGTTGCGTACCAGACATAAATATCGACGAAATGTGCAGATATCGGCATCAGAATTAGTCTGATAATTATTCCAATCGCCAGTACGGTGGCTAACTTGTGCTCATAAACAAACCTTCGAAAAAACATACCAAAACCTGAACTACATCATATTATATGTCATGGTAAATATGAATATATGGCAATTCGCCCGCTACGGTAGACCTCATGGAAAACTGGAGACACATCTTGCACTCCGTACCAACCCTGTCCTTCAACCCACCAGACCATGTAGATCTGGCTGTGACCGGCAGCCGAGGCGCTAATCGCTGTTTCCACAGGGTCGTTGTATTCGTACTGTATTATCTGATCCGCATTAAGTACCGTAAGTGCCCAGCCATAGAATGCCCTATGCGTAAGTAAAATCGCGCCTGTCTCCGCGTTCTGCTTGAACCACCCAATAGCTGATGGCACGTCTGGACAATCGGTTATGGAGACGGTGTTTTGCAAAAGCGATGTTGGTATCTGATAGACAAAACTGTTCCATTTGGTTGGATCAAAATAACCAAAGGGCTGTTCGGGCGGCTGCAAAGCCAACCCTAGACTCAAAAGGCCAACAGCAAATACCAAATAGACTATAACAAAATGTAACAGTGTCATCTTATACCGTTTCCAGCTCACGTTTTTAATTCTGCTTAAAGCATCTGCCACGTAAAACGCTAATGGGTAAACAAGCATCATCACCCATCGCAGGTTACTTGGGCTAGCTAAAGGTATCAACGAGATGAGTAAAATAAACAGAATCCAACTTTGTATCTCAAAATTTCTAAACCGCCGCACACTCAATGCAACAAGTGGCAACAGAGGCAAAAAGCAATAGAAGAAAAATCCGACTTCACTAGCTATCATCTCAGGATAGGACAAATAACCGAATAATTCCAACCATCCATCTCCAGCAATATCGAAGCCGAAAATTAGGCGGTAATCAGAGACAACAGGACTAAGAAAGAAGACCATAAGGAAAAGTACAACTGCAGGTAACGAGAAGACAATTAGCTGCAGGGCTTCATGTTTTTTCCGGCGGATGACTTGATAAATAACTGAAAAACCAACTATGCCGAGCATAACTACGGCGACTAGCTGATTAGATAGAATAACAGCCAGCATAGCTATAGAAAATGCGATATATCGTTTCCAAGAAAAGCTACGCGATTTACTTAAGGCAAGCAGCGTAAGGACCACGAATAAAAAGATTAGCGCTAGCTGCTCGCGTAGCAAATCCCAACTGATACGTATAGCCACAAAGTATACCGTACCAATAAGCGCGGTAACTACACTTTTTCGCGGGGACCATCCTAAGCCAAGCCTTGAGAACCCATAAACAGCTACGCCCAAAAACCCCGCCAGTAAAGATGGAACAATTTTCAGTACAAGCAGTAACGGTCCGCCGGCCCAAACCATTCCAATCACAATAGAATAAAACAGTGGCGCTGTAGCGATGAAGCCGCTTAGGCTTATATTACCATTTAGCCAAAACATGGATGTGGGAACATAATGCGCCATGTTGTCAAAGCCTACAATGTAAGAACCCATAAGCAGTTCAGGAATAGCCCTAAATAATAGGGGGACCAGAAACGCCAGAAACACAAATAAAAATTTCTTTGGATACACGATAACTAACTTTTGGAGCGCATAGAGTTAAACATTTTCATACTAATATAGCGCAGTTAGAGAAAACAGAAACAGCTGCTAACCACGTTTAGCAAACCCAAAAACCACAATCATTAAACGCTAGCTTAAGCAACATCTGTTAACCTAAATTAATGATTAACTGTGAGATGCAACCTGATGAGCAAAGCAGCAGACATGGGCAAAGTATCTGCCAAAGGTAGCTTCCATTTACTCTGGGGATTAGTTGCATCTACAGTCATTTCATCCATAGGTACAATATTCATCGCCCGGCTACTAGGCTCAGATCTATATGGGCTCTATGGCGTAGTCATAGCGGTTCCTGCCCTCATTGGCATGTTCCGTGATTGGGGCATAAACCTTGCAATGGTACGCTGTGCCGCTCAATATCGAGCAGAAGGCAGAGCCACAGAAGTTAGAAGTGTTTTTGTGTCAGGTTTCATTTTTGAAATAGCTGTAGGGGTAGTTCTTTCAGTCATTACTTTTTTGCTTGCAGGTTTCATAGCAGATATATATGAAAGCCCAGGCATTGCGCCGTTAATTCAGCTCGCCGCCATATCTATCTTAGCAGTCGGCATCACCAACGCTGCAACCGCCGCCTTCACAGGTATTGAACGCATGGAATTAAACAGCATCATGTTAATTTGCCAATCAGTCATAAAAACAGCCTTCATACTCTTACTAGTCAGCCCGCTCTTTAGCCTTGGCACATTAGGAGCCATTATTGGATATATAAGTGGCATGTCAATCGCTGGTGTGCTTGGCATAGTACTCGTCTGGAAAGTATATCGGGGGTTACCTAAATCTGAATATCCAAAACTGGAGATCAGCACCTACATAAAAACCATGCTCACATATGGAGTCCCCTTATCTATCGCTGGGCTTATCAACGGTTTTATGATGCAGTTTTTCATGATTTTACTTCCTCTTTACTATACAGACTTTGTAGCTATTGGGAATTACACCATAGCCATGACCTTTATAGTCCTAATAACCTTCTTCGCCCAGCCCATAACCACAATGCTATTTCCCGCCTTTTCAAAACTTGACCATAAAAAAGACCACGAAATATTCCAGAACATTTACCAATTATCAATAAAGTATGCCTCTCTTTTAGTAGTGCCTGTATCTGTACTTATTATGGTACTAGCTGAACCCGCTATATCAGCACTTTTTGAGGATTCATACAGCATGGCACCCCTGTTTTTAGCCTTACTTGCAATTACATACATCTATACAGCATTTGGAGGTTTGACAACTAGCAACCTAATAAATAGCCAAGGTCAAACAAAATACAATCTTAAGTTAACAATAATTACAGCTGCTATTGGCTTCCCTGCGGGTCTTGTTCTAATACTTAACTTCGGTGTTATGGGACTAATTGCTATCACATTAACAGCTGGTCTACCAAGTATGTATCTGTCAATACGATGGATAAAAAACAAATACGGCTTAACTGTAGATTGGCTTTCATCCGCAAGGATTCTTTTATCTTCAGCCCTTGCTGGCACTTTAACCTACCTTCTAATTGAAATGCTGGACTTTTCGCCTTGGCCTAGCCTATTTGTGGGCACAATTTCATTTATTCTGATATTTGTTTCAGCTGCATTATTCACAAGGACAATAACCCGATATGATATAAACAACATCCGTCTCATGCTAAGCGGTATTGGTGTTTTAGGCCAAATATTCAACTACTTACTAGCAGTCGTAGAAAAAATAATGAACGTATTTCGTTTGTAAATAAAATGAATAATACTCTGCTTTTAATTTTTAACAAATTATGTTAGCCTCATTCTATCGCAATTTAAAGCTTATACAGGCATCCATGCATTAATTTTAGTTCAAGCGCACACTTAACTAGTACATATTTGAAGACGGAAAATTCTTTAAAATAGTCTTTTGATAATATGTGATAACTAAAAATTTTTGTGATTGCAGAGTGTGAAAGTAAATTATTATAAAGTAGACAAGCCTATTGAATACGCGTACAATATTAACCGAATTCGTTCCATAAGTAACTACGGTAGTGGCAGGAATATTTAACCCTTAAAGGGTTCCTCCCTTTGCAAGCCCATCTGGAAATTAATGTATAAAAATCCCATTCTGGTACCCATATGAATGTATTTACGCTTATATCAACTGCCTTTCTTACTGTGATACTCTCTTGGGCAGCCTACCATTCATATATCTTATTTGCAGGTATTCGTAACAAACAAAAACGCATATATGAACATGTGGAAAACTATCCAAAGTTTTCAATAATTATACCAGCCAAAGACGAGGGCGCAGTGATTAGCCGCTGTTTAAATTCACTGCTAAACGTTGACTATCCTAAGGATAAACTGGAAATAATTGTTGTTAATGGCAACTCAAAAGATAATACACAGCAGATTTGTGAGATGTTTTCTGCAAGGTATCAAGGAATTGTAAAAGTTATCCATGAAAAAGAGTCTAAAGGTAAACCTGCAGCGCTTAACCGTGCATTTCCTTATGTTACTGGTGAGATTATTGGCATCTTTGACGCAGATAGTATACCTGAACGAGCAGTATTACGGAAGGTTGCGTCATATTTTCAAAATAAATTAATAATGGCTCTACAAGGTAGCACTAATTGCATAAATGAAAAACAAAACATGCTTACTAGAATTGCCGCAATGGAAGACAAAGGCTGGTTCCAAGGTCTTCTTGGCGGCCGAGAAAAACTAAAGCTTTTTGTTCCCTTAACAGGAAGCTGTCAGTTCGTTAGGCGGAATATTTTAGACGAATTAGGTGGCTGGGACGAATCCGCCCTTGCAGAGGACGTTGAATTATCTTTACGCCTTACTAAGAAGAATTATCTAGTAACCTTTGCGCCTGATATTTGCTCAGGGCAAGAAGCACCAAGTACGTTTAGAACTCTTTTTTCTCAACGCACACGATGGTACCGTGGTTACATGGAGGCAGCATTCAAGTACGGAAGCCTTCTTGAGAGGATTAATAAGAAAACAATTGATGCAGAAATCTCTCTTATTGGACCTTTCGTAATGATCGTTTGTTTAGCCAGCTACTTCAATTGGGGTCTTAGCATATTCTTTGCGGCAGAGAACGGTCTACCTCTTATTTCATCATTTTTAGTAGTTGCTTTGACTTCAGTTACTTTAATCTCTCTAGGGTTAGCGATGGTGTTTTTTAATAAGCCTATAAAGATAAAAAATGCGGTTTGGATACCTTTTGTCTATCTATATTGGACATTTCAGATGTTAATAGCTGCTTGGGCTCTTCTTCAGATTGTATTTCGAAGACGCAGAGTATGGCAAAAGACAGTAAAAGTGGGATCAATCACTACACTTGAACCGTGGGAGAAGGTCGAGGTTTGAGGATCTGTTTTGTCTCTTCTTATCCACCAAACCGTGCACGGTTAAGTGAGTACGCGCAAAGTCTAGTTAATGAATTGGCTAAAAAAGCCAGCATAGAAAGAATATACGTTTTAGCAGATGAAATTATAAACCCAGGTAGTCCTCCTAAAATGGAACAAAAAGTTACGGTGCTACGGATTTGGAAGCCAGATAGCATTATCTCTGTTCTAGGCATTTTATTACATGTTTTAAGGTTGAAGCCGGATATTGTGCATTACAACGTACACTTTCAAAGTTGGGGTCGAAGTAGACTTGCCAATTTTTCTGGTATGTTACTAATTCTTCTTTCACGGCTCTTAGGTCTTAAAGTTTTAACTGAGGTCCATAATTTGGGTGAAAAAGTGGACCTTGAAAAAGTGCAATTAAAGCCAACTATGATAAACAAGTTGGGCATCTTCGTTGCAACTAAGCTTATTCTTTCTTCACCCAAAGTTGTTGTAACTGTACGGTCCTATGCAAATTATCTACGACAAAGATATGGTCATAAAGGCATATTATACATACCCCACGGTACTCAAGTAAACAATCTCCCGAAGATTGATCCTGCAGAAAAGGTAATTTTAATTTTCGGTCATATGGGACCCTATAAAGGGCTCCCCATATTGTTTAAAGCGTTTAAAAAGCTTGCTGAGGAAAAGCACCCTGTTAAGTTAGTAGTTGCTGGAACCAGCCATCCTAACTTCCCTCGTTATCTAGATTATTATAAGGAAGCTAAACCTAATAAGGTCGAATTTTTAGGTTACGTAGCTGAAGAAGATATACCAGGAGTTTTCAAGACTGCTGATGTGGTAGTGATACCTTATACAACTACAACTGGAACAAGTGGAGTATTCCATCTAGCCTGCGGTTTTGGTTTACCTATTGTGGCCTCTGATTTGCCTGAGATCAGAGAGCTGGTAAATGACGGTGGATCCGCTATTCTTGTACCACCAGGAGATATAGACGCTTTGAAGAACGCCATATTGGCAGTAATATATGACGATGCAAAGGCTGCTGAGATGAGTAAACAGAATTTGGAGTTTGCCAAGAAAGAGAGCTGGGACGTAGTTGCAAAAGCTTATGAAGCCGCTTATTTAAGTCTGTTATAAGTGTGGCTAAGACGGTAATTGTTGCCGATTTTTAGTATTGCTGAAAAAAGCCAAAACCAGTCTCCAGTCAGCCAACTAGGATAAGCATACTATATAATTACTCTCCATAATCACGATCCAAAACGCCTAATATGACATTAGTGCACACTTGGAAGCTAACGTTAGAAAAGTAAAAAGAGAAAGCCATAGTTGTTGACAGTTGCTTTAGGATTTGTCGAGTAGGTTTAGGATTTTTTGTTCGTAACTCAGGATGGGCTTAGCAATTATGCCTATTAGGGGTAGACCGGTGACAAAACCACCTAATGCAGCAAACTCGGCTTGATCGATGACTCTTAGCAGAGGCAGCAGTGTTAGAAAGACAACTATGTAAATGGCAGCACCGACTACCATAAAAAGCATTGAGCTTAGCGAAGTGAGGTACATCAGGGCAAGAGGCGGCAGCGCAGCAACTATAGAGAGCAGGTATACACGCAGGGGTTCTTTGAAAGCATACCTGATTTTTAGCTGCCGAATAGCAACTATGACGGCATAAACCGACGCCACGGTCGCAGAAATCAAGTATGCTACAATGACGCCTACAACATCAAAAGGCGGCGCAAGAATAGGCGAAAGGACCAAAAGTAGCACGAAGTTAATCAACGTCATATTCATTGTTAGCCGGGTCTGGTTCAGCCCGTTGAATACACTTTGCAAAGTCAAGAAACCTAGAATGGTAAGTAGAAAACTTGAACAATTTAGAGACAAAAACAGCGCCGCCGACGTATAATCCGGTCCGTAAAGCAGCTTAACGATAGGGTCAGCAAAAATAATAGATGAGACCGTTATCGGCACAATTATCAGACAAGTGTACTTGTTAGCCCTATTAAAGAAAGCACTTATAATCTCAGGCGTTGATGACTCAAGCTTTGAAAATGCAGGTAGAAGAGCTGTTGTAATTGAAGTAGTAAGTATCGTTAACAAAAGCACGAAGTTATATGATGCTCTGAAGTTGCCGATGGCAGCATCAGTACTGAAAAAGGCGAGTATAACCTGCTGGTAAAGTGGTAAAAACCCGGTTAAGATAACGGCGACATAAACTGGCAAGCCATAGCGTGCAAGAAGCTTAATAATTTGTCCCCCATTTCCAGGCTGCGTATCGGATAGGCTTTTGTTAACGGGTTTTGTAAATCTAAAAAACAACAAAGCAGCACCTATAGCTGCGGCAACAACAAATCCACCGACATAACCAACCATAGCCCCGCCTAGACTAAAACCAACAAGAACCAGCACAATCTGCATAACTGTGCGCACCACAGCCTGCACAGTCATAATCAAAGCATTATATTCTGATCGATCATATCCCACAAACGCAGAATTAGCGGTCGAAAACACAACCTGAAAAATCAGAGAAAGTGAGGCAAGTTGAACAAAAAAACTAAGGTCCGGTCGGTTAATTAGAAGCGCAAAATATCCGGCAAACACTAAACTTAAAACTGAAACAATCACGCCTATACCTAAACGGAAATACATGCCGTAACGCACGACAGCGGAAGCATAGTCAATATTTCCCTCGGCACGAAAACTCGCAACAAACTTGGTCACTGCAGCATTCAAACCAAGGTCAGTAAACAACAAAAGAAGCGTAGGAATGACCAAAACTAAGTTATACTGTCCATATAAATCAGGACCTAAAAACCTGCCAACAAGTATAGCTGAAACCGCGAGAATTACACTAGCTAACGCTGCACCTGAAAATAAAAAGAAGCCACCACGCGCCGAATCCGAAGTCACCTTAGATAATTCATCACCCATGCAGTAAGCCGCCTATTCGCCCTGTCAAATAGCAACCCAATATAGTGCCCACATAATCCAGCCACCCATATAAACGATAAGCTAAGAATATGGAGATTAGAGCAAATCCTTCTCAGACATTATGCCACCATAGCAGTACCATTTATCTGGTTAGCTCTAGTCCAGCACTTTTCAGATTGCTCATGACTCAAAACACTTGTCAAATCAATAACAACCATAATCATATTCATATTGTTGTAATTGTGCTTGGAATAATAAGCCATCTTCAGAATAGCGGCAGCAGGATTCCTACAACTACCAGTTCTGTTATAGCTAGAAATACAAGAAACCTTCTCTTTTCACCAGAATTTTATTATGCTAAGGTTGACTCATGAACTCTTCAAATTCAGCTAAGCTTCTATGTTGTAGTACGTAATTTGTTTGCCTCTGCTCGCCAATAGTTGAAGATGGTTTAGGACCATAGTCATGTCCTGGATAGACTTCTATTGAATCATCAAGCTGCATTAGCTTATTGAACAAGCTATCATACAGTTTCTCAGCACTTCCGCCAGGCAAATCTACTCGTCCGCATTCGCCTACAAATAGTGTGTCACCTGTAATCAACTTCTTGCTATCAACTAGCAGACAAATGCTGTCAGGTGTGTGTCCGGGTGTATGGAGTACCTTAATTGACACATTACCCACCTTTAGAACCTCTCCAGCTTCTACCTTCATATCGACCCCCATCCGAGAGAGTGTATGTGCTACAATCTGCCCACCTAATGCGAGACGCAACTTCTTATTATCTGCAGTATGATCCGAATGACCGTGCGTGTTAATAATATACTTAAGTGTGAAGCTATTAGCTTGAATTATACGGATAAGCTCAGTGGCATTATAGCTAGGGTCAACAACCGCTGCCTCTTGTGAAGCTTCATCACCTATTATATAAGAAAAATTATCGCCACTATGCTGAACCTGTCTAAAGAACATAGTTTAACCCAGCTTACGTATAATATTTTTAATTTAAAAGCATATTGATAAAAGCTAATTAATACTTAACTCCGTTGGAATAGAAGCCAGCCATGTGTACCCCTTTGCCTTTTGTTTATGACCCAGCTATGCATCCAAGACACGGGCAACTATAATACGCCATTGCCCATCGTAGATTCCAGCGGTTGACCAGTAAGCTTCCTTATTGACCATTTCTCCGGCGATATTATCTTGATAATAGTTATAAGTACCGTATCCTGAGGTTGTGTTAGCAGCTTCCTGCACAAATGCTTGGACTGTGGGATGATTAACGTAGATGGGGTCGGTGAACAAGTTTTTGCCTTGCTGCAGCGGGTCTGGATCATAGAGCAACGTGCCATTAGCCTGCATCGCCCACATACTATAGTTGGTACCTTCAAGGGCAGGAGCAACTATAGCTTGTATGATTTCACTTGGCTGAATGACTACACTCAAGGAACCGATGAAGGTATTGTTAGGACTGAATATGGGAGCTACCATAACTACACCATAAAAACCCTCGACTAAGGGAACCATGCTGCTCATTGCTGGTCGCATATTAGTGTGCATTTTGATGTTTTGCTCCTGATAGCAGATGTTAATAGCTTCAATGTAGCTATACTCGCGAGGGGCTACTACCAGAAGAGTATCATTAGCGTCAGCAGTTGCAGCGTTAACAATGAAAGGATTGCTTGCAGCCAAATCATCCAGCACTACTCGAGCCTGCTCACCCATCAAATCCATAGCTGAAAGTTTTGCACAAGCAGCCATTATGCTTGCATCAATTTGCTCAAGTTGAATGTTTATTTTCGTCTGCACCATGGATAAAATGTTGTTCATTTCTAATCGTGCGGATGTATCCTCCAGTTGAGCAATTACATTAGTTCTTTGAGAGCTTAGCTCTAGGCTCAAGCTGTATTGGTAAATAGTAACTGCTGTAGTAGCGAATAAAAGGATAATTAGCGAGAGAACTGCAATCTTGTATCCTGACATACACTATAGTCGGCACTTTTGCTTTTTAAATTTTCAGGTTGTCGGCAATCAGAATTATCAAGACTAGAGACTCTTTCAAAATTAACCAATAAAATAGATTAGTCCACAAGCAAACTTTATGCATCAATACTGTCATAGTTTAGATAAGCCTTTTCAGGAGTTAAAACGCTACAATGCCTAATGAGTATGCCATAGAAGCTCTTAATTTGACTAAGACCTACACCTCCAAAGTCAGAAGACCTAAAAAGCCCACGGAATTAGTCAGCTTCGGAAAAAAACAAACCATAGCCGCAATCAACCATCTTGACCTAAAAATCAGGAGAGGCGAACTCTTTGGCTTGCTAGGACCAAACGGTGCAGGCAAAACTACCCTCGTAAAGGTCCTATGCACATTGCTCCCACCTGATGAAGGAACAGTCATTGTAAACGGTTTTGATGTAAAAAAGCAACCGATGCAGGTAAAACGATCACTGGGTACCCTTTTTAGCGTAGGCGAACGAGGCTTCTTCTGGCGCCTCAGCGGCTATAGCAACCTCGAATTCTATGCCTCCATCAACAATGTTCCTAGACATGGTAGAAAGGAAAGAATCATGCAGGTACTTGAACTCGTTGGCTTAAAAGACAGCGCCTTTGACCTTTTCCAGAAGTATTCAGGCGGCATGAAAAGAAAACTCGCGCTAGCTAGAGCCCTGCTTCCAGACCCGCCCATACTACTCTTGGATGAACCTACAACAGGACTAGATGTTACTTCATCAAGAAACATTCGAGATTTCATTAAAAATGACCTTAGCAAAAGAGCTGGCAAAACCGTACTCTACACAACTCATTATATTGAAGAGGTCGCCCAGATGTGCGATCGCGTGGCCATTATGAACAAAGGCAAAATAGTTGCCCTAGATACCCCTAACGCCCTTCGAAGCATGGCAAAGAAATGGGAAGTCGCTGATATCATAGTAAAAAATATATCTGAAGCTCAAGTGAATTCGTTAAGAGGCATCAATGGTGTCGTCAGCTTAACGGAAGAAATACAAAACCCAGTTTTAGGTCAGACACATCTGCGAATTCGACTTGAGAACGTCGATGCACTACCAAAGATTTTGGGTTTCTTTTTACAACAAAAAATCAAGCTACTTAGCTTCAAACACGAAGAGCCAACACTGGAAGATGCATTCATAGAGTTAACAGGGATGGGGGGTTCATCGTAGTGCCATTGTTACAAGAATTAGATAAACTCTACTATTTTATTAAACGTGATGCCACTTCTTTCTCGACATATAAAACGAATATTCTTCTGAGCATATTAAGTGCGCTTTTCGGAGCCTTATCGTATGCGTTTTTGGGCGCCAATGCAAGTATGCCAATTGTCGAGCAGGACCTAGGCATGCCGTTTGAGACATACCTGATAATCGGGTTAGCATTTAATACGTATTTGTCACAGAGTCTGACGCTAGTTCAGAGAACAATTAATCCGTGGACGCTTGAGGAAGTGCTGGTTTCACCAACAGGCATATCGACGTTCATTTTAGGAAGTTCGCTTTGGGGTTTCATTTGGAGCACAGTAGTTATCGCTATTTACCTATCAGTGGGGGTGTTTGCTTTTGGCATAGTGTTAAGCATAAACATCATCGGCACCTTGATTGTCATTGCTTTAGGAATTGGAACATTCATAGGGTTCAGCATGATAGGTGCAGGTGTTTTAATATTGACTAAACAGGGCGACCCTGTAACCACGCTAATCACTATTGCTACGAACTTGTTTGGGAATGTGCTTTTTCCAATCCAAGTTATGCCGTTACCATTGCAGATAATATCATTCTTCGTACCTCAGTACTATTTCTTCACTAGCATTCGCCCCATGTTAACGGGATTGCCTATACAAACTGTTCTTCCTGAGCTGTTAATCCTAACTATAATGTGCGCAGTAATCTTGCCACTAGGCTACTTAGCTTATTCATGGTGTCTAAAAACTGCAAGAAAAAAGGGAACACTCTCATGGTTCTAAGAAAGCAGCTATGACAAGGAAGAAGCAGAATTTGATATTGGAGGTGATTGAGAAGATGGAGTTGGAGTTGTAGGCTGCTTTTTAAAAAAGGATCCTGTAAGCGCATGTCCTGTTATTAGTTTTTTAAGAAACAGGTAAAACGCTACTGCTACGCCTACAAAAATTAGTGCACCTCTGGCAATTAGACCGACTTCTGTTGAAACCGCTACAGTAAGAAAACCGGTTGCATCGAACGCCCCATGAATTAATATGGGAATGAGTAGGTTCCCACCCGTATAATAGTATGTTATGGACATAGCTATGCTAAAAGAGATTATAGTAATGAATGGAATTATTGAAGCTATACCGTAGGTAATAGGATAATATGCGTGTACTAGGGCAAAAAGTATCGAGGCCCCTATTGCTAAAGGCATCCAGTATCTGCCCTTTGTTATACTCAATAGCCCACCAAACATAAATCCTCTAAATAGAAATTCCTCAGCAGGACCAATTATTAAAAATGAAACTGCTACCATTACCCAAGCTGCACTTGGAGATATTTCAAGCACAGGGTTAGGTCTATTCAAAATGTCTATTATACCCTTATCGTATTGAAGCAATATAGCAAGAACTACAACTGAAATAATTAAACTAATCACTGTAAGACCGCCAAACATACCCAGCCCTAATTTAATGGCAAGCTTGTTGTAATTTGTGGCTCTGCGCAAGATTTCTTTGCCGAAAAATAGACCAATGACCAGTATAGGTATACCATAAACTACTAGGTAACCAGCTATTCCTTTAAGATCAATAAGATACTGTGAATAAACTGCTATGAAGATGACGATTACGCCTAATAGATAAAGGGTTTTCGGTAAAGGTCTATCGGTAGAAAACATTCTTATACACGCCATTTAGGTTATTTCTCGTACTTAAAAGACGTTTACTTATAAATATTCGTATTAAGCATGGGAGGTAAATTTTTTAGAAGCCGTCAGACTATGATTATGCCATTAGTCGCTATTTTTAAGTGAAGTAACATATGGAGGGTTCTTAACTGGTAAATAGAATGATGATTCAACAAGGCAAGGTTTTAAAAAGAAAAACAGCTGCAGTCATCTCGGCAATAACGCTTGTGGTAGCACTGCTTTTGATATCAGTCGGCGCCAATTTACTCACAGATGAAAAACAAGAAGAACCCACTCTGTTTATAGGCGTAGATATCGCGTCTGGCGATGAGTCTTGCGTCTATAGGGTTGCAGATGCAGTTGCTGGTGTAGCTAACCTGATTATAATAGGAACATTGAACGTTACACAAGATACCCTAGCGTTGACACGGGTATGTGATTATCTATACCAGAGGGATTTCTACTTTATTGTTTATGTAGCATTCGCAGTAGAAGGATTATTCCCACCCAGAGGACCTGATCCAGAGTTCTTCAATACGACTGCCAAGCAATGGGGCAATAAATTCTTAGGAGTTTACATGTTTGATGAGCCAGGGGGAAAACAAATTGACCTAAGCCACCCTACAGCACCTGAAGCTGATAACTTAACTGATGCCGCCATGACCTACACATATAATCTCAAAGAGGCTTTAGACGCATACGTTCATTACTATGGTTTTCCCGAATTGAAACTCTACACCTCGGATTATGCCCTTTACTGGTATGATTACTTGGCGGGTTATGACGTTGTATTCGGCGAGTTCGTAGGAAATCAGAGCAGGCAAATAGCAGCGTCACTTTGCAGGGGAGCTGCTTACACATTAAACAAGGACTGGGGAGTAATGATTACTTGGCAGTCTAGCCCACAACAATTCATAGAATCACCTGAGAACCTTTATAATGACATGGTTTTAGCGTATAATAACTACGCAAAATATATTGTAGTTTTTAATGGATTTGAAAATTTGACACGCCCAACACCTCTGGGGACTTTGACAGAGGAACATATAGAGGTCATGCGACAGTTCTTAAATTATACAAAAAACAATCCCCGTAGCGAGATTTACCCAGCTGAGACTGCCTATGTACTTCCTAGAGATTACGGCTATGGCTTTCGCGGATTTGACGATAGAATCTGGGGTTTCTGGGAAGCAGATACACTTACACTACAGATATGGAATACTACAAACAAGCTAGTCGATACTTATGGCACTCAACTGGACATAGTCTACGAAAATCTCATCAATGATCAGCCCATTATGCTACCATACAACAGATTGATTTTCTGTAATAGTACAATAATTGAAAAGTAACAACTATGAGAAAAGTTAACCTATCTTTTTGGCAACTGTTTCTGCAAAAGTCCGCAGACCAGTTGTTTCGGGTAGTCCGCTGAAGTATAGCATAAAGTGAGTAGCCCCTAAGTCAATGTAAGGTTGTAATGTCTTAATACACTGTTCAGGAGTCCCTGCGAGGCAGACTTTTTCAAAATCTTCTAGTTTAATATTTTCTGGTTTCACACGCTCAATTGCTTCGGCAACTTTAATTTCATCTAGTACAATTGTTATTTCTCCGGCAGGCCAGCAAGTTTTCTCTATGGTACGTATATCTCGACCTATTTCTTTGCAATGTGCTTCTAAAGCAGTAAGTTTATGTCTGTACATCTCTATGCCAGTTAAATAGCCAAAATCACATCGATCAGCATGCCGTGCAGTTACTTTCAATGTATACTCCTCTCCAGCGCCGCCTATAGTAATAGGAGGATGTGGCTTTTGAATAGGTTTAGGCTCGCAAAAGGCGTTAATTATTTCATAGTGTTTGCCGGAGTAATCTGTTTTTTCCTCGGACCACATGCTTTTGATAATTTCTATAGCCTCGTTTAACTTCTCAGTTCTTTCGTTTATACTCGGGAACGGAAAACCATAAGCGAAATGTTCCTCAACCTGAACTCCTGACCCTATGCCAAACTCTAATCGTCCACCTGATATAGCATCAACGGTGGCAGCCATCTTTGCTAGCAATGCTGGATTTCGGAAACCATTAGAAGTCACCATAGTACCTAGCCTGATGCGGCTAGTGACAGCTGCAAGAGCTGCAAGTGTAGTCCAGCACTCAAGGATTGGCACTCGACCAAACATCAAATGATCGTCAAGCCAAACAGAATGGTAACCTAATCGCTCACATTCTAAAACTAAGTCCTTAACGCGCTCAAAGTAAGGCTTTGTAGAGGGAACTTTCTCACCTTGAAACGCATAGAAAGGAAGAAAAACACAAAAATTTACTTTACTCAATTAATGAACCTCCAATTACAGAACCAAGATAGCTATAATATCATAGGTATTCTTACTTTTATATTAAACGCATAAACCTACAAGATGCCTTAGACACAAAGCTTACTTTTTCTTTGCAGTCAAATATTTTAATCTAAAAGAAAACGAGTTTTAATTTTTAATGTGGATAGTATGAAAAATGTTTATTTTAGTCACAGTTATCCATGCATAGGCCAAATTTGAGCGCAACTTTTCCGTAAGCTCAATCGAATATCGCTCAGACACCACTAGAGGACCCGACATCTTAGGCGGTTGGAAACTGCAGGCTGAACTAGTCGCCCGAAGGCTTCTAGCGTACACCCCAGTCCCATCAAACTCATCTTCTATGAGAGCCTTCGTCCCGTAAAACGGGAACGGCTGCCTCTTTTCGGGAGAGGCTTCGAGCTTAGATGCTTTCAGCTCTTATCCTC
>CAYRSV010000034.1:0-24055 GCA_964427115.1 uncultured Candidatus Bathyarchaeia archaeon
TTAATTTGCTCTCTTGCCTGCAAGAATGCAACATGTAAAGCAGTTGCTTCTTCGCGGATTTTCTTCATTTCTTCAAATTTTGCAAGCATTTTAGCGTGGAGATCCTGACTCTTCTTGGCACTTTCAGTTACTTCCTTGTGCAGCTTATCAGCCTGCTCTTGGAAAACCCGCATTTCAGCCTTTATTTCGCTGATACGCTTGCTATGCACATCCATCTTCTTATAAACGCTCAACTCAATTTCGATCTTCTTGACTTGATCGATAAGCCGTTTCTCCTCATGAAGGTCAAGCGAAGTAGTTGCGATTTTAAATTCTAATGCGTCGAATTCTTTCTTCAGCTGTTGTCGTGATGCACCAGTTCGCTTCTCTTTAAGCTCTTTAATCTTCTGACTATGCGTCTTAATCTCTTCGATAAAAGGCGCGATTTTTGCTCGAACTTCGTCACGTTGTTGCTTTAAGGTTTTTACATTTTCATTGAGTTGGTCGCGATCTTTCTTGAGCGCGGCAATCTCTTGTCGGAGCACTTTAGTCTGCTCGTTGAGTTTATCTCTTTTCTCAATGTGTTTTGTTATGTCCTCACGGGTTTGGTTCAGCTTTTCCCTTAAAGCTTGGATTTGCTGGTTGATCTCGTCGAGTTCGCTTGTTTTTTGTTCGGTCAAAGGGTTTCCTCTTTAGCACCAATTTAATGATGTTATGGCTGTGATTTTCGATTTAATATCAGTCTCAGCCGAGGCTTTTATCTTTAATGGATGAAGAGTTGAAACTCAACTTAATATATGCTCCGTTGTGAATAGACACTATTTCACCTTTAAACATCAATGCAACACTCGCTCAAACAAATTCAAGAGCAACGATAATCACAACCAAGTCTCTTATTGCAGCTATCTGAAAAGCATTGTTAAAAACGCTAGTGTTTGTGTGTTGAAACCGGGTTTTACCATACAATATTATCACATATTCGATAACATCAATTATCATATCGCCCGATTAACAGGATAATTATGTTAAGGTAAAATTTAACATCACAGACATATAGTCACTCTGAGTCAGATAATCAACCAATTCAGTGAGCGATGGTCAGCTGCCATCACTATAATCTGCACAAGGTATTGTCAATAAGGACGTTTAGACTTTTGATGATGTCACCAGAAAGGTGTACTTTTCCGCTAAAAAGAATTTGTGAATTTTTGATAATGTGAAGTGTTAAGACATAGTTGCAGGCTTCCATTGTAAACTATCATTACAAGAAAGCAATAGGTGCCATCATTATATATTCATGGACACAAAGCGTTTAATACTATGCTGTACCCATCATTCTGCGGGGAAAAACATTGAATTATGAATATGATGAATTGCTTAGGCGGGCACGCGAACAAGTTCCCGAAGGCACAGCAAAGAAGGAAAGATTAGAACTGCCTAGATTATTTGTAACAACTGTGGGAATGCGAACAACCATATCTAACTTCAAAGAAATAGCAGACGCATTAGACCGCGACCCCCAACATATACTAAAGTTCCTCACCCGCGAAATGGCCACAGCAGCCACCTACCATGATGGTAGAGCAATCTTCCAAGGAAAGTTCCCCCGAGACACCTTCGAGCGCCTGATAGGTCGATATCTAGAGGGATTCGTAATTTGTCCAGTCTGTAAACGCCCTGATACAAAAGTCATTAAAGAAAAACGCCTATCCTTCCTAGTATGCAATGCATGCGGCGCCAAGTCAAGCATAAAACAACTATAGGGGACTAACTATTCATGGAAGTATACGTTAACCTGAAACAGATAGGTAAAAACGTGTTACTAGCCATCTGTGATGCTGATATTCTAGGTAAGACCCTATGCGAAGGCAAGATTGTTTTTAAAGTAAAAGAAGAATTCTACAATGGTGGGCGTGTAACCATCGAAGAAGCCGTAGACATGATTTCAAACTCAACCATCGTCAACATGATCGGCAAACATTGTGTAGAAAAAGCCATTGAAAGAGGCTATGTTCACCCTGAAGCCGTGCTCAACATTGAAGGTATTCCGCATGCTCAAATCGTAAAACTCTAAGCATATTTTTGCACAGATACATTTTTTATTTTATGATTTGCGTTACCAGCAGAATACACACTATAAAATGTTATCAGCTAAATTATAAGATGGAGCATACCCTTGTTACAATAACCACCGTCAGTTATAGAGAAGATAGAAAAGAGAGCGACGTAGGTCTAAGCAGTAAAGAAAGCCATTCAAAAGAAAAAAGGTATCTCGCATAAGTCAAAACAGCATCGGAATATGTGAGAAACATATACAAAGTCAATATTTATGTTACTATAAAGAACCAAATATTATGAAGAGTGAATTTTTATAGAAGGGTAACATAAAACGCGTATTCGCTATGCTTGGTGGCGTTCACATGGTTGATAAGAAAGAAATTCTGAAGTGGAGCAAAAAATATGACAAGGACCAAAGCTGGTGGGTTCAGAAAGAAAACGAACTGGGCGCCAAATTCCGTAAAAATAGAGTAATGACTCTAGAGGACTTGACCCAAATCGTTGAATGGAAATATAGGGATAGTCCAGAAGAGAAAAAGAAACGCCTGCTAGAAAAAATCGCCAAGAACGATGAATCCACAACCCAGCGCATATCAAGCCAAGTTTTCTGCATAATAGGCAATGAAGATGCTTACCGAATGAATAGCCTCACTATGCTTAACGGAGTCAGCCCCGTTCTAGCCAGTATAATACTTACATTTTTGACCCACATAATTATGGAATCTTTGATGTAAACACCTGGAGGGCGCTACTCGGCAATGAACCTCCAAACCTGTTCACTGTACAAAACTACCTAAAATTGCTCGCTGCTATCAGAAAAACCGCAAACAAAAACAACCTAGACGCAAGAACCATCGAAAAAGCATTCTATAAAAAACACTTTGACAGAAATAAATAATACCCTATTCAACTGCAAGCATTTCTAAGCATATTTCAATAACTGAACCATAATTATAGTTGCAGATAACCAATCAGGATAAATGCCTGTAACCCAAAATTAAGTGGATTCCGAATGGAGAAAATTACATTACAGAATATACCCAAGGCATCTCTAAATCGGACTATGCGAGACCTATTCCAGGATCTGATTGACATTACAATGGAAGATAATCCAAAGTGTGGCTTAAAGTCAGTTCCTACAAATTACGGTTACATATTTTTTTGGTACGGCTGGCTAGATAAAAAAGCTCTACAAAAGTACTATGCATCCTATGTTAGTAAAGAGAAAATAAAAGAAATCAAGAAGAATAAAAAAGTAAAAAATTCACTAACCCTTCAGGACCAACTTGGAGATTTTCTGTTCTCTATGGTACGAGACCACCCTGACCTTATTGGCGGCGGTCACGCTGAGACTCACTTGGCGATTCTTGCACCTTCACTAAAGCAGGCATCCATATCTGAAGCTGCAAAAGCCCTCAAAGAGTACTCTCAAAAACTCGAAAGACTAGAGAAATTCACACGCAAATACCTCAAAAAGAAGTCAATTGTAGAAGAAATCGAGACCAAGTTTGAAGCCATCGACTACATAACAGCAAAAGATGTAACCAAATTCGCAGACGAGTACTTCTGGGATGACGAATGCGGCTATATAGAGTTAGCACGCAAAAAACTAGCCTGTGAAATCCAAGTCCGAGTTCACTTCGATGCAGACGACAAATTAAGTCAAGTCATAGAACGGATAGATAAAGTCATCGAGCCTATAAAACCTGAAATAAACCAAATGTACCGCTACGGCAAATCCTACTGGCCATTCTAAAGAAGTGCCATTTTTATCTGTTTTTCCATCTCGAAGCCATCTATACTGGTTCATTATAGACTGACTGCAGGAGGTAACTGGACAGAGGTTTATATGCTTATCTAGCAAGGAGTCTAAAAATGCATTTGTATTTACCTTTCTTGTTTATAATGGTCAGCTTACTTTTCCTTTATTTCCAGTTAAAGATCATGAATTTATGTAGATAGAACTTACTTCGTAACTTATCTGATTATAACAGGTGATTATTCTCTTACAACATTTCTAGACTAAATTTTACCGTAAAGCGTTACTTCGAACTGCTTGCCTTTCAGCAGTTATTAAGAAGGTACATAGAACAAGTTTGCGTAGTTTACATGCCTTGCTACCGGCGTGTGAGAACGTGAACATAGTTTGCCTATGTACGTTATAAGCTGGTAGGCAGCTTTTAATGCAAGGTTTTGGTTGTAACCGCGAAGGTATTTCGCTTCTATACTTAAGGTGTTAAGGACAATTTTTGCATCAACTTGTATATCGCCATCTTCAGTGACCCATTTCAAAGTAAAGCCGTCCCCTGTTTCAGATAACCCTAGCCAGCGAAGGAGACCAAACCATCTACCGCGTAGATCTGAAACAAGTTGGTCTACGGACACATCCGAAGGCAAGTAAGTTTGAAGCAGACTAACATGGGATATTACACTATTAGAGGGACTTTGCCGAAGGTGCACAGCAATTTTCTTTGTAACTGTATAACCTTCGCTACATTTCTTTATTATACCCTCGGCTTCTAGGCGGTTAAGGATTCGAGATAATGTTTCTGGATGTAAACCTAACCTACGCTTGATCCCTTCAAAAGTGAAATAACGAAAGCCCTCCTCACTTAGAAACTCTAACACGTCTGCATCGCGTGCGCTAAGTGACCAATCGTGCAAACCGTGTAAATTAACATCGAGCAAGGGAATAAGCATAAGTAACATATTTAATGGCCAAAAAGCTTCTTTTGAATGTTACGCCTAAATTACGTAAAAAGTATATGGAATGTCTGATCTTTTGGGGTATTTGATTTCTTAGAAATCATCGAAATCCAAACGTCCCACATATTTGTTTAGGATAAAAAATTAACATACGTCAACTCATGATATCAACAAATCTAGATAGTAATAAAGGATAGCAAGTAGATAGAAAAGTAAGTTTTCCTTTTTAATTTCAATACGTAATATTTTAATGGAAAGTGTTTGTTACTTTAGCCTTAGGGATTTGAATGCCTAAAGCCTTTGTGTTAATAAATGTAGAATCAGGAACGGAAGAACAGGTCTTGCGCGATTTGAAAGGCGTTGAGGGTATAGAAGAGGCTTATTATTCATATGGGGTGTATGATATTATTACAAAAATCCAAGCGGCAACCATGGAGAGCCTCAAAGACACAGTAACTAGAAATATTCGAACACTACCAAACGTCAGGTCAACATTAACCCTAATTATTGTAGACACTGATTAGCCACTCTTTTTACTTATTTAACTGAAAGGCAGATCTGTTACAACAGAAAAATAATACTATCAATGATATTCTTGATTTATGGGCTAATCCATAACGCTAAATATAACCAGTTACAGAAGGGGTACCTATCGAACAATGTTCGTAACATAAAACAACTAAACTACTTATCATGATCATTTTTTAATTAAATAAAAAGAATTTTTATCAAATCTTTATGTAAGCATGTGCTTTTTTCTGATGCTTGAAAAAAGAACCGGATAAAGGGTTGTGTTTACTGGATAGGCTTATTACTCCTTTTTTTAAAGACAAGCACCATTATGTATGCGGTAGTAGCTATGAAAGCAACAGCTACAATTATTGCTATGTACATAAAAATAGATATTATGTCGTTATCTGATTTTACAATATTAAGGTCTGCTTTTAAATTTTCGATTTTCAGACTGAAGTCGTCCACAAGGTTCTGCAAATTCTTGCTGTGTTGTTGCAGTGTATTTATCTGAGCTTGAAGTGCACTCGTTTGATTTAGCAATTGTTGTTTCTCAGCTTCGAGAGCGCTTATTTGTGCTGAGAGATCATAATTGTTTGCTAGAATGTTGGTGTTATTATTTCGCAGTTCGGTAAGTTGCATCCGCAATATGGTATTATTATTGTTAAGGTCATCGATTTTGCTCTGCAAATTGCCAATTTGCGACTCTAATTCGTCGTTTATACCTTCGAGGTTAGTAACCTGACTTTCTAGGTTGGTGATGCTGGATTGTCGATTACTAAGTTCATTTTGAAGGTTAGTGATTATGTTTGATGATGTGTTATAACTTCGCATTAGTTCAGTATAATTAGCTTGAAGATTTACTAGTTGATTTTGTAGATTGTTGTAATTGTCTGATAATGTATTGTATGAAGACTGAAATGCGATTATTTGTTCGTTAAGAATAGTTACATTGTTCTGTAATTGTGTATTCAGATTTTGTAATTCTGAATACGTTGGATTCTGAACTAGCACAATTGGGATGGAAAAGGTGATTGTTCCATTGGTAATAGTCGCATATACATAAGTATTGTTTAACGTATTTGAAGGAATTATAAGATAAGTTGACGCTGTTCTAAGCGTGTTATTCGCAGGCAGCATAATATCTAATTCGGTTATGACTTTTGATAATTGACTGGTTGTATTTACATAATACGTTATATGGAAGATAGCTGGTTGGGCAGATGAAGACAATCGGATAGCCAAGCTTGAAGATACAATATCTCCTGGCTTTGCAACATCAGGTGTACTGTTTGCTGAGAAATAGCTAAAATAATTATCAACATAATTAAAATTAAGTGCCCAAGCATTTGGAATTGTAATTAATGTGAACAGAAGTACGATAGTCAAGATTCCTATTAAGTTCTGTTTGCTATACACTGATTTCATGTCCTTGATCGATTGTCGATATTAACTATACAGCATTTATTGTTTATGGAGATAAGTACATTAAGAGTCACGTTTAAAAAATGCACAATTCCATAAAAGGCACTTTTTCTACATAGAGGATTAGCATTGCATTGCTAGAAACGTTTTGCGTCTGTATCTATATCTACTATTGTAGCTTTTGTAGATGCCAATGCTTGGTCAACTGCAGCTTCAAGGTGTAGAGGTTCTGTAACTTTTATCCCCATGCCTCCTGAATGCTCAGCATAATCAGCAAAGCTAAAATCGTAGAGGTCCGTTTGGCTGCTTGGATAACCTTCAACTTTTTGTTCCTGCATTATCATGCCTAATCGTTTATTATTCATGATAAACACTTTGATAGGTAAATTATATTTTAGAGCAGTCAAGAAATCACCCATTACCTGAGTGAAGCCGCCATCACCAGTTATGCATACACTTTGTCTATCGGGATATGCTAAGGAAGCCGCCATCGCGCCAGGTAAACCGAAACCCATAGTTGCAAGTAAACCACTCATGACCATTTTCTGTGTCTTCTTCATATGGAAATTTCTCCCAAACCACCAACAGTTCTCACCTACGTCTAAAGATATTACTGCATCAGCTGAGAGTTTTTGATTGAGAACTTTCATTATATATGGAGGCCGTATGGGCTTAGCAGTAGCATCTGCTTCACGTTCAAGTTGATTAAGCCAATCCTGCTTGAGCCTTGCTATCTCATCTAAATATGCTTGGTTTTGTTTTTGCTGCACCTTACTCGTTAGCTTAGGAATAAGTATTGCACTGTTACCCAGTAAGCCAACTTCAACTGGATACTTTTTGCCAATCATAGTCATATTTATGTCGACTTGAATTATACGTTTCTGTGGTAACTGCGTTAAATCTGAAAACGAGGAGCCAATAACAATCATCAAATCTGCTTTGCGTACAAGTTCAGCTGCTGCCGTAGATCCTAAGTTGCCATGTATGCCTACAGCTAACGCATTATCTTCATCAACTACGCCTTTAGCTCTGAATGTAGTTACTATTGGGGCAGTGATTTTTGAGGCTAGGTCTAGAAGTTTGTTTCCTTGCCCGCGTGCACCAAAGCCAGCAACTATTACAGGACGTTGAGCTTGGTCAATGATTTTCACAGCTTTCTCGACGATAGAATCTTCTACGCTAAAGGCTAAGTTGGGCATCCTACCTTCGAAGGGAACAATAGGTGCATCATAATGCAATTTTTGAATGTCGTTAGGTATACCTATATTGCTTACTCCTCGGTCCAAAAGTGCATGTTTTACTGCAAGTGTAGCAAGCATAGTTGTCTGTTTTTCTGACATGAGTGTTTTATTAAAAACGCATATGGGCTCGAAGAAGCTATGCTGATCAATTTCTTGGATTGATCCAGGACCGATGAATTGCCTAGCAACCATGCCGGAAAGAACAAGAACTGGTGCCCGATCCAAACTGGCATCGTATAAACCCGTTGCAAGATTTGTCGCCCCTGGACCAGAGACGCTGAGACATGCTGCAACATGACCAGTAAGTTTGCCATAAGCAGATGCCATAAACGCTCCAACTACTTCATGACGCACTTGAATGTATTTCATTTTCTCGTTTTTGCGTATAGCTTCGACAACGCCTAATGTAGAAGTGCCAGGAACACCGAATACATAATTTACGCCCCATTGGTTTATCTGTTCAATAAGCACATCAGAGACAGTTTTACCATCCTTCTTCTCAAAACCTTCGACTTTTTCTGTTAAGAGAACAAACGATGATAAGGGAGCTCCGCATACTGGGCAAACCCATTCTTTTGGAAGGTCAGTAAATTTCCTTCCTTCTTTCTCCTCATCATAAATGTAATTACAGACTATGCATCGATACTTTACCACAATAAACACCCTAAAACCGATTGCTACCATATTTAGAGCTATTAGAGTTTATCAGTTTTTGGGTTAAGTCTGTAACTTGAACTAGTAAGCCTGAAAATATCTTGCTGTTTCAACATGTCGAAATATTAGTAACACTAAGGTTAACCAGAATACCCCTAACAAGTATGCACCAATAACATCGCTCAGCCAATGAACATTTAGATATATTCTATCGAAACCTACAATGCAAATTACTGTCAAAAAAACTGAGCTTGACGCTACCTTTGCTTGTGGTGATTTCCAGATTTGCCACATGAAATAAGTTAGCAAACCAAAGAAAACAACGCTTCCGGTAACATGCCCGCTAGGAAAAGAGTAACCGGTTTGTGATAATATTACGCTTATAGGTCTTGGTGACGCAACCAAAAGTTTAATTGAAGTTACTATTAGGACTTCTCCAGATACTGCACAAAGAAGTAGAATACTATATCGTTTATAGTTCTTCACAACAAGATAAGTGCCAATCAGCAGCGAGATTGCAATTACAATATACGTATCAAATAAATTTGAAATCGTCACTGCTACTATGGTTAAGTTGCCTGTCTGTATTGAAGTCGACCAAACATTTAAAAATGTATCAACCTCAACCAGATGACTTCTTAGCACTAGAACGATCACGAAACCTAATAAAGCCAGCAATGAAACGAGTAAAATCAATCTTTGGCTTAGCAAAGGACCAGGGCTTCCCATATTAATAAAGCAATATTTTAAGTACTAAAATTAAAAGGTTATAAGAAAAAAGATCTATTTATATGGTAATTTTTCAAGAATGGTTTACAGAACAATGGACTTTTGGATTTAAAATATGCGAATGTTCCCTCGTAAGGTGGAAAACTATCAAAGAGTTTGCTCCATTCCAACCTAATAGGAGAAGGGATCGTTGATTGTTCTAAAATTTTGTATTTGCAGTTTCACTACGTACATTAATAAATAGGTTAGTTAGTGTAGGAACTTCGAGGTTTCCAGAATAGAATTTTAAGCGTATGAGCTTGTGTTTGCATTTATGTCCATTACATCCATATAGGACCAGGTTTGGATTACTAAAGTTGTTTGCTACTATTTTACTGACTGACTCGCAGTTGCCGCAGTTTTTACCTCTAACTTGGTTATCTAAAATATAGCCATCAACAAGCCTAACACTCCACGATTTTTCTTTCACAAAACCCAACATGCAACAACCACCTTTTATGAATCAAGATAAAAATCCGAAAATCTACTTAGCCTCATTTACTGCAATATTACTTCAATTTGTAGAATAAATTGATATGTGACTACATATAAACAGCAACTTCCGATATTCCGCAGTGTACTATTTAGCAGAGAAATCAACTTTACTAATCACTATTACAAAAAGTAACAATTCACTACAGAATAGATTTTGCTTGAGAATATTTTCTTAAATAAACAAATAGACATATTCATTTAAAAAAAATGGCATCATATTTATTGAGAGTCGAGTAAGATTTAATTTATGCGCTAGCAATACAGCTATAAGAGTTTTGTTTCATAGTTCATTAGAGGGAGATAGATGTAGTATGATTAACGAGTTATCAGTAGAAAAATTGCGTAGGGATTGTGACCCAAATTTTGCTCAATGTAAAACTACTAGTGAACTCCAGCCCTTACAAGAGATAATTGGTCAAGAACGGGCTGTACGCGCATTAAAGTTTGGTCTAGGTATTCAAGATAAAGGGTTTAACATTTATGTTGCAGGATATACGGGTACTGGTAGAACAACTGCAGTAAAAAATTTTTTAGAAGAAATTGCTAAAAGCAAGCCCACACCATCAGACTGGTGCTATGTAAATAATTTTAGTAACGAATATGGCCCTAAGGCAATTAAGCTACCACCAGGCAAAGGCAAGGTTTTCCAGAAGGACATGAAAGATTTTGTTGAATCTGCAAAACATAGCTTGCGAAGGGCTTTTGAAAGCGAAGATTATGCTCTAAAAAGAGAAAATACCATCAAGAATGTTGAAGCTAAGCGGAAACAGCTCATCGACCAGCTTAACGCTGAAGCCCAAAGAGAAGGTTTTCTCATCCAAAGTACTCCTATCGGGCTAATGCTTATTCCTGTAATAAAGGGCAAACCTGTTGCAGAAGAGGATATCCTAAGTCTTCCCCCTAATGTACGAGATGAAATTCAAGAAAAAAAAGGAAAAATTGAAGCCCAATTTAGGACAGCCATGAGACAATTTATGGACCTTGATCGGATAGCACATGAAGTAATTGAAAAGCTTAACCGCGATGTCGCTATGTACGCCGTCGGTAACTTGGTTGCCGATCTTACTGAACGCTATGCAGGCTTCCCAGACGTTGCTGTTTACCTAAAGAGTGTGCAAGACGATATTTTGAGCAATGTGGCGCAATTTATCAGAAGACCTGAAGGGATAAAGCAGGCACAAATGCAGCTTCCTTGGATGCCTCGAGAAGCTACTTTCAAAAAATACGAAGTAAACGTAATTATCGATAACTCCGAAGTACAAGGCGCGCCAGTTGTCATGGCAAATAATCCAACTCCGACCTACCCAAACCTATTCGGAAGAATAGAAAAAGAGGCCCAGTTTGGTGCGTTAATTACAGATTTTACAATGATTCGTGGCGGTTTCTTACATAAGGCTAATGGGGGTTATCTTATAATCCCAGTTGAGGAACTACTACGCAACCCATACTCTTACGAGGGGCTAAAGCGGGCACTACAAAGTGAGCGCATCAACATTGAGGAATTAGAAGAGCGCTACGGCTTTTTAAGCACCAAAAGCCTTAAACCTGAACCAATCCCACTTAACATTAAAATCATCATAATTGGGGATCCTTTCATCTATCAACAACTGTTTATTCTTGATAAGGAATTCAGTGAGCTCTTCAAAGTCAAAGCCGAATTTGACACAAGTATGCCTCGGACCGAGGAATGCATGCAAAATTATGCTGCATTCGTTTGCACCCTTTGCCAAAAGGAGAACCTCAAGCATCTAGAAAGCTCAGGGTTAGCTAAGGTGATAGAATATAGCAGCCGACTTGCGGAAGACCAAATGAAGCTCTCAACACGGTTTGCTGACGTTGCAGACATAATCCGAGAGGCTAATTTCTATGCTCAGCAAGAAAACTCTGAATATGTAAAAGCAGAGCATGTAAAAAAAGCCATTGAAGAAAAAATTTATCGTTCCAGATTGATTCAAGAGAAAATTCAGGAAATGATCAAGCGTGACTTCTTGTTAATTGATACTGAATCTGAACAGATTGGCCAAGTAAACGGGCTTTCAGTATCCGCATTGGGCGATTTTATGTTTGGCATACCTTCCCGTGTTACCGCAAGTATAGGCTTAGGCAAAGAAGGCGTAATAGACATTGAACGCGAAGCAAAGATGGGCGGACCGATCCATACAAAAGGAGTCTTAATCTTAAGCGGCTACCTTAATGAGAAGTATGCAAAAGATAAACCACTTAGCCTTAATGCACGGTTAGTTTTTGAGCAGAACTATGGGGGTGTAGAGGGCGACAGCGCTTCAAGTGCCGAGCTATACGCCATTTTGTCAAATCTTTCAGGTCTACCAATTAAGCAGAGTATAGCAGTCACAGGTTCAGTCAATCAGAAAGGCGAAGTACAAGCAATAGGCGGTGTAAACGAAAAAATTGAGGGCTTTTACGAAGTGTGCAAAGTAAAGGGTCTTACAGGAAAGCAAGGGGTCATGATTCCTGCTAGTAACGTACAGAACTTAATGCTTAAAGAAGAAGTTGTTGACGCTGTAAAACAAGGCAAATTCCATATTTACTCAGTATCAACTATTGATGAAGGCATAGAGCTACTTACAGGAGTCAAAGCGGGTAAGAAAATAAATGGTGTCTATGAAGAGGGAAGCGTAAATGCGAGAGTTGACCAATGTTTTAAAGAAATGGCCGATCAACTGACAAAATATTATGCCTACATCGGAGATCAAATAAAAAGACAAAGCCAAGATTAGCACTTAACTTAATTCTTTTTTAATTTTTGCTGCAATTTGATCTAGCTGTTCTCTGCGGGCAGGCATTAAGTTACTGAAATGAGGTAACTTCTGTCCTTCCATCATAGGTATTATGTGAACATGCAAATGGAATATGTCCTGATTAGCTGCTTTACCGTTTTGCTGGATTATAGAAATTCCATCTGCGTTGATACTTTTTTTGATTGCGATTGCTACATGCTTAGCGGTTTTGTGCACATGTGCAAGTAGTTCTTCAGGTATGTCAAAGACTGTTTCATAATGTTCTATAGGAATTATTAGTGTATGACCTCTGCTAAGCGGCCTAATATCTAAAAAAGCCATTACTATGTTATCTTCGTAGATTATGCTTGATGGAAGTACCTTGCGGACAATTTTACAGAAAACGCAGTCTACAGCCACACTGTTCACCGAGCTTAATTTCAGATTATGATGGTTATTAATATGTTATTCTGCCTGTACTTTTTACCTTGAAGCAAGAGTACAAAAGTTACAAAAAATGCCACTAAACACTAAAAACAACAAAATCAAAGTTTATATGCCGACTCTGCGATATTTTTAAAGTAGATAAGTCGAAAGTGAAATGTTTGACTGAACTCGAAGACAAAGTCCGCGCAGCAGTAGGTCAAGTCATAGATCCGGAGACAGGGCAGACATTTGCTGAAATGCAAATGATCACTCGCGTTGAAGAAACTGAGCCAGGTGTTGTTACGGTAGAATTTATACCTACGAGCCCATTTTGTCCTATTGCGTTTAAGCTTGCCAGTGACATTAAGGAAGCAGCCAAATCAGTGCTTGGCGTTAAAAACGCCATCATCTACTGTCGCGGGCACATGATGGAGCAACAAATCAACGAGCAAACAAATAGGGAATAATTCTTTTTCCAATTTTAAGAATTATCCTTTATGGAGCTATTTCATTCTTCTAAATGCCCAAGTGCCAACTCCAACCATAATTAGATCGAAAATGCATACTACACCAATACTGACGGGTAATGGATGAAGAGGTGTCCACGCTGAGCCCAAAATGATCATTCTGAGGGCGTCAACCCCATAGGTCAAAGGGTTAAATGTTGAAGCAATGCGTAACCACTCGGGAGTGCCGGCACCAGAAACCGGGAATAATGCACCGCTCAGAAAGAATAACGGCAAATTGATGAAGGTTTGTATTGCACCAAAGTTCTCTAAGCTACCGATGAAGCTGGCAATTATTAATCCAACACTTACTAAGCCGAATGTGATGAGTAACATAACAGGCAGAGCAGCAATTAGAGTTAAAGGGTCAAAAGGAATTCCTAGAAGGAAACCAAAAGTAAAGACGATTAGTCCTTGAAACAAAGCTGCTGTACTATCGCCAAGCATTTTACCTATAAAAATGGTAAACCTTGATACCGGCGCAACTAATACTTCTTTCATGAAACCAAATTCTTTATCCCAGATTACACTAATACCCATGAACATAGAGGTGAAGAGCAAGGTTTGCCCGATAATACCTGGAAAAAGGTACTGTTGATAATCCACACCTGGAATAACAAGGCGTGCACCAAATCCAGCGGCAAAAACTACCAACCATAAAAGTGGCTGAACAAAGCTGATAACAACTCTTGCTTTGTCCCGAATGAAACGTTTGATCTCACGCTGCCAGAGCGTGTATAGGGCACGTAATTCGCTCATCGTATAGTCCTCCTTTGGGCTGCAGCCAGGCCATATAGCTCTTTGGTGGAGTCTTGGCGTATAGAGCGCCCTGTATAGTGTAAAAAGACATCTTCTAGATTTGGCTCCCGTAAAATTAGCGATTCGACATAGATGTTATTTTGACTTGCAATCTCCATTATGCGCGGCATTGCCACCTTACCGTTGTGTACGGTGATTTCTAAAGCTCCGTCAACAATGCGTGTTTGGTTTAGCTCTAACCATTTGGATACAAGTTGTTCCAAAGCTTCTATGTTGTTTGCTCTGACGGTAATGACATCTCCTTCGAGTGCTTCTTTAAGTTTGGAAGGTGTATCAAGAACTTTGATTTTACCATGATCCATGATTGCAATCCGATCAGATAGCTTATCCGCTTCATCCATGTAATGCGTTGTAAGAACTACTGTAATATCATGGGTTTCTTTGAGCTCTTTAATGTATTTCCAGATGTGGTCACGGGTCTGAGGATCAAGTCCGACTGTAGGTTCATCCAAAAAGAGGACCTTTGGATGGTGTATCAAGCCTCTGCCGAGTTCAAGTCGTCGACGCATACCGCCCGAATAGGTCCGCAACAGGTTATCAGCTTTATCTTCCAATTCTACTAGCTTTAGGATACGATCAATTCGATTTTTTTGTTCGCTCGCTGGCACGCCGTAAAGGTTGGCATGCATGTACAGGTTCTCTCTGCCGGTGAGCCTATCATCTATGCTTGGATCCTGAAAGACTATACCAATGGATTTGCGGACTTGGCTAGATTCTTTCACAATGTCAAAGCCGTTAACCTTGGCGGTGCCAGAGGTGGGTTTAAGAATTGTACAGAGCATACTTAGCGTTGTTGTCTTCCCCGCGCCATTGGGTCCTAATAATCCAAAGATTTCTCCGACCTCAATTGTTAAATCTAGCTTGTCAACAGCCGCAAAAGCCCCATACATCTTTGTTAACTGATTAATTTCGATAATATTTGGCATCGATGAATCATCGGATCTAAGTTTACCCGTCCAGTTGGGGTTTTGACAAATTTAAATCTATTTCTCGATATTCATCAGTATCCAAGAAATTTGCAGTTAAGTTTAGAAAAAGCATATACAAATTTTGGAGCTTAGATGGAAATTGGTTGTGTGGATGAGGCTGGAGGTCGACTGAAGCTAAAGCATTTTCTTGTTCAATCCATCAACCGGGATTGAAATAGCAACAGAGTTATTACTTGGTGGCTCAATTCTGGTGGCGAGAAAATTTGGTTACGCTACACTTGTACTTCTGCAAGCAAGAGCAAGTTTAATTTAGTAAATTATCAACAAATCTTTAGAGATAGTTTTGAGAAATAATCATTGAGTAGATCATACAAATTCTTTATATTAGCTATTATCGCTCGTTACAGGATTATTCTGCATTAAGCACTTTTTTAACCTTACATATATGCTGAATAAAACATGGATTAATATAACATGGACTTTCATGTTTTTGCGCTTTCAGTTTTAATTTTACTATTTTTCACTGGTCAATAGAGAAAATACTACATCAGATGCCAGACAGCTAACATACGTAAATGTTAAACGCTATTGAAATGGAAAAAACAACTTGCAAGCAACAATTCTACTATGCGCTTATTGATTCTATGATAATTTTTTGTACACAAACTTGTTTTTGATGTTTCGGCTAAAGTATGTCCCATGTGAAGGTGCAGTCATCAACTCTTTGTAGAGTTCCTCAGGGACATCAAAGTATTGGTACACTCCACCGCTGTTAAATTCTATCTCTAAAACTTTTAATGTTGAACTATAGCCAATTGATTTTATTTGACTTGATCTAACATTTTGTCTATCCATATTTTACACCTAACCTTGACCATACATAGAGCGTATACGCCGCCGTTTGCACCCTTTTACGTAGGAATCACACCAAGAAGCAAATAGCTTTGCCAATACAGATCTAGGCTCTCTGCCTTCCTCAGCTAACACAGCAAAAACAGTACGCATTATATGGTATATCCTAACCCGTTCATCACCGGTTTGTAATGCTAAGCTATCAACAGTTTTCCATGCAGGATGACCAGTGTTAATTATTATCGCCAGCTTCCCCGGGTCTATCCATCCTTCTAAAAGTTCTTCAGGCTTATCTTCGAAACCAATCCTGAGTAACCCTCTGCCCCTCCGTCGAACTTGCACCTGTTCAACGCCCTTATTTATGATTTGTATCTGCACACCTTCTTGTTGACCACTGGGTAGCTGCACTATTTCCTGCCTAGCTATAGTCGTGCCTGCCTGCACGGTATGACCTTTAGCTACAATATTGCGCTTTATCATGTCCTCAAAGAACGTGTTTGCCAAGTCGGAGAACTCAGGCCTCTTCAGAACGCGATTTACACTTTTTTCTACCTCACGCGACATTTTATCTAAGGTTGTAGGTATCACTTGAGTGACAGGGCGCTCGCCTAGTTCATCTATCCACGTGGCCAAGATTCTTCCTACTCGATTATGGAACTGGCGCCACTTCATTGAGGTTCTTTCGAAGTCTGACTTTGAGGTTCGTAGAATATCTATCAAGTAATCAGCCAATATTAAGCCGTGGAACATTTCGCTGTTAATTGGGTACTGTCGAAACCATTCTTGTGTGACTGTCTTACCGAGGACTACTACAAAAGGTCCTTGATATTTTTCAGGTATAGGTTCTTTGGATTTTATTAAAAAGCCTCTAACCCAATTACCATCTTGTCTGAACCGGAAATCTTTGCGTTTATCTATCTTCTCTTCAAGTATCTGCCAAGGTACTACCGTTTTGCCGTTCACAGTAACATTATGCGTCTTGTATAGCCCAAGCAATATAGCGTTATATTGTACTCTTAAGACCTCGCGGGCAAACGCTGGCGTTAGCAATCCTATATCTTCAGCTACACCTAATCTTACTTCCACACATGTTCCTGTTGGGGTTTTCACCCTGTTAGGCATCTTAGTCGGTTCCCATTCCAAAGAGCTATCCCGAAAAGCCCAGTAAGTCGCTCCCTGAAAGTACTTGTTTTTGGTCTCAGTAATCACATACTTTGCTCGATCGAGAAAAATTTTTGCGCCCACACCCGCAAACCCAATGGTTTCCCCACCTCGCCGTTTGCTTAGAGAGGCTATGTTATGGTATTCTCTTATGCCATCGCGCGTCATGCCTTTTCCGTTGTCCGTTATCCTGTAGATGCCTTTTCGAATATGGATATCTATCTTGTTGGCGCCTGCATCAAGTGCGTTTGCGAAGGTTTCAACTATCAATGCAGTTGGCGGGTCGAAAGGAAATTGGTCGCGGAAGTCACGTATGAGCTTACGCCAATCACTCACCGTAGAAAGCTGCCTAGTACCAAAGGTCCAGTCTGAACTGGCAACCATAAAAGTCACTTTTCAAAAATGTCTCTACAACTGCTCTAGCACAACCGTACCTTATAACATTTAGCGCACACAAAAAAGGCAACGCCTAATAAGCAGACGCATAGTTACTCGTACATCAACATCAATACATCCGTAAAGTTCGTATTTATTGAAATTCATTACTTGTGAATTTTGGGACGGGAGATATAACAAAAGCCCACATAATTGTAGCATAAATGTAAGATACACTCATTAAAAAAACCTCTAATTGATAACTATTCTTTTCCTTTAATTAATAACCAGTTTTTTTCGCCCACTTTTTTAAGCGGCACTAGCACGTATCGTCCTTGAAGGCGTTTGCCATTTAGCGTGAATTCTATCATTTTTTCGTTCCAAATTTTCTCTTCGTAAGTACCTTTATCCCAAATTATGACTCTACCCGCACCATATTGACCTTCTGGGATGATACCCTCGAAACTAGCGTATTCTATAGGGTGGTCTTCAGTTTCTACAGCTAACCGTTTCTCTGCTGGAGTATTAGGTAAACCTTTGGGGACTGCCCAGCTTTTGAGGACGCCGCCATGCTCCAGCCTGAAATCGTAATGTAACCTGCTCGCATGATGCTCTTGGACAACAAAAACCTTTGCTTCATTACTTTTTCCTGCAACTTGCTGGCTGCCCATTGGCTCGGTTGTAACAGCAAAGTTACGCTTTTCCACATAATCTTTTAGGCCCCCCTGAACGGGCTTTTTAGATGGTACCATAACAGGTCAACTATTAATTTCATAGTTCGAACGTATACTTAAGTTGCTTAGATTGTGAGCTAATCAGTTAACTCATAAAACCTAGTCTTACAAGCTAAAGCAGTGCCCCAAAGACAGATGTGGTTTAGCGCTGCTGGAGTTGCTTGAGCGTTTCCTGCAAAGCAACCATCAATCCCTTGACCTCTTCCTGAGGTGGTTCTTTTTCTATGGTTATAATTTCGCCGTTCAGCTTCTTTTGTACAATTTCAGCTATCTTGAGCCGATAGGTATCTTCGTACTCGTTGATGTCAAAGTCGCCTGAGAGTTCACTGATGATTTTTTTAGCTAAATTTAGCTCGGTTCTTTCAGGTACTTCAAGTTCGTTTAACTTTTCAAAGCTGCTTGGGTCGACTACGTCATAGGCATACCGCATTGTCGTCAATACAAGTGCGTCCTTGTACGCATGAACTAGCGCCGGGTGCTCTTTTTCCCTCAAAGTAATCCTTCCAGCACCTGCTTTACCCATTTGATTTAGAGCCATAAGAAGTAGACTATACGCTTTGCCGTTTCTATCAGGCAACAGAACATAACTCTTGTAGAAGTAAATTGGATCTACACTAAAATAATCGACGAACTTGTCAATATTTATATTTTTATCTGATTTTGGCTTTGCAGCTTCTAGCTCATCAGGATCCAAAACGACATATTCATTATGGGCTACTTCATAGCCTTTAACCACTTCACCCCAAGACACTGCTTGACCATCTAAAGAACAAATTCGTTCATACTGCAACCGCTGCTTATCTGGCCGATGTAAATAATGAAATTTTACGCCGCGGTTATAAATCATAGGGTGTAACGTAACAGGAATATTTATCAATCCTATGGAAATACTGCCTTTCCATATAGCTCTCTGCGGAGCAGTCACTGTCTTTTCATGTCCAAACACCCTTGCCTCATGTGCTGGCTGTTCAGTATCAGAACTCGTCTTACGTCTTTTCCTTCTTGTTGTTGTCTTATACAAAACGTTCAACCTCAAAAGTTTGATAACTCAAAATCCTGTCTGTACTCCTTTGAGTAGACATATAAATATTGAATTCGGCGTGTTTTATCTTTTTCTAAAAACAAATCTACAGTCAGCATAAGTGTCTATCTAGGACAGCTAATTCACTTATTGAATATGATATATTTAGATTTAATCTATAAATAATCTGCTGTTTTTTTGTATGGATATATTAATTGTTATTATAGATTTAATGCATAGCTCCATATACAAACAACGCGGATTAGAGTAAAACATATAATGATTAGGTGACATCCCTGTGGCATTGTAGCAAGGACTCTGGCTTAATGGACATCACAAAACCTAACGCTAGACTAACACGTAAAACAATACTACTGCCAATCATAGGTATAATCGCATTCTTGCTCTATGTACTCGTCTTCGAAGTAGACATTACAGTAATTATCGCTACAGCTCAAAAAGCCGACCCCCTGCTTTACTCAGCAGCTATACTTGTAGGCTTTGCGGAGATATTCTTCTTCGCTATATCTTGGAGAACCATTTTAAGCAGTCTTAAAGTCAAGATATCCGTTATTCGCGCATTCCTCTACACATGGTATGGAATATTTCTTGATATTGTAATACCAGCAGAAAGCATAACGGGAGAACTGTGTAGAATATACCTTGTTAACAGGGAGCAATCAGGCACAAGTGGCAAATGTACTGCTTCACTTGTAACTCAAAGAATTATAGGTATGGGGATTAACGTCGTCATGCTTATACTCGGCATGGCTTTTCTTTTCAACACGGTTAACATGAGCGCAGAATTGTTCGCGATAATACTATTTTTCACTGCGGGAATAACAGTAATAATGGCTATCCTACTACTTATCTCTTGGAAAGAGAATTGGAGCCAAAAAATAATCAACGGTCTAGTACGCATAGGAAACTATATAACAAGAGGCAGATGGAAAGCAAGAATAGAAAAAGCCAAATGTGAAGCCTTATCGGCCGCTAAATCCTTCCACGACTCAATGAAAGAGTTCGGGCGTAATCCAAAAAAGCTTATCATGCCAACATTTTTGCTTACCTTAAACTGGATTTCCAGCATAGCCGTACCATATCTTGTCTTCCTTTCATTAGGCTGGGAAGTGCCATGGACAGTAATTTTGATAACTTCCTCAATAGTTATAGCAGTCAAATCTATACCTGTAGGCATACCTTTTGAAGTAGGACTTCCAGAAATTGCGATGTCCACTTTATATGTTGGATTTGGTGTACCGAATGATATTGCGGTTACGTCCACAATTCTAACAAGATTAATTACACTTTGGTTTAGGGCAGCTATCGGATTTACAGCTCAACAATGGATCGAGCTTAAAACGTTCTTTACACCTAAAAATGGCGCGCTTGCAGCAAAAACCTAAATCATGCATTACCTTTAATATGTTGCAGGCCCGAAGATGGATGAAAAAATCACCATTAAGAATGCTTCAGTTCGGCTTTTAGATGAGCTCTACCAAATTGAAAAGCAGTGCTTTAAACAGGAAGCCTTCTCTAAGCAGCAATTATCATATTTGTTACTAGATTATAACACAATAAGTTATGCAGCCTATGTTAATGGTGAGCTAGCGGGTTTCATTATTGCTCGAATCTATTCAGAAGAAAATCAGTTGACAGGACATATTCTTACAATAGATGTTGCAGCCCAATATCGCAGGAAAGGCATAGCCCAAAGACTCCTGCGCTACGTCGAAGATACAGCCAGGCAGAATGGCGCAAAAGAATGCCGATTAGAAGTTCGTGAGGATAATATCGCAGCAATAAAGCTTTACCAGAAGCTTGGTTATAAAAAAATTGCTAAGCTTGAGAATTACTACAAGACCGCACATGGAGCATATCTGAAAAAAACATTAACTGAATAAAATAGAGCCTAAAACCGTTTTTAGTTCAGTTTTTATTGAACAGGTCAGCGGACACAAACCCTTAAAAACATTGAAGGTATTGTTATCGGAGGAGGCGAAGTGGAGAGTTGTCTCAGCAACGTACTGGCGAACAAACTTTTGTAAGGACAATGGTCGTCTTGATGCGTAACACCACTTGGCGATGCGGCAAGCTTGAAAGACTAATCGTCACCCACCTCCATAAGCGACACGAAAATCTAGGTAAATCAGACATGGCCGTCAAAGACATGATGCGTAACCTAAACCTATCTGGCGAAAAAAGAAATGAATTCTTAGACGCACTCAGACGCCTAGAAAAAAGAAACATAATTAAATTAAGATAGAAAAAGAATAAACTTATCCTCAAAACCCTTTATTTTTACTTTGTAATATCTTTGGCGCATACAACCCATTTCTCAACGATTTTCGGGGAAACTTTGAGCTTTGCTGCGAGGTCTAATGCATCAGCCCTTGCCAAGTCGTCTATGCAAGTTATACCGTTTGCTTTGAGTTGAGTAGCTCTTTTCTCGCCAATTCCTTTTACTCGAGTTAGATCTGCAACGGGTACTTCTGTCGACACTGAAGCCTCTACTGAAGCATTTAGTATAGGTGGAGTCTCCGTTGTAGTATCAATGGGTGTTGATGTTTCAACTGGAAGATTAGCTGCTACTTCATTAGCAACTGCTACGTCTACTTGAGAAACTGCATCAGCATGAGAAACATCAGAAACTTTCGAGTCTGGAGTAGCTTCGATTTTCGAGGCTTCATCAACCGGGACCTCTGCTTGAACTACTTCTGATTGGGGTTGCTCTGCTGACATTTCCTGCACTACAAGCGGGGCAGGAACTGATGCTACAGCTTGGACCTTTGGCTTTAGTATAAACCCTGCACTAATTGAAACTAACCCAATGACAGCAGTTGTAATTGTTAAAAGCACTCTTACAGTCTGATCAGAAACTACGACCAAAGAAACCGCTGCCACAATAAAGAAAATAATCGCCAATCCGTAAAGAGTATAATCCAAACGCATGAATACATCCCCAGACCCCTATCTGTTACTAAAACACTTAAATAATTTTCTCCAAAAACAAAGAAAACCGCTTTTAGCGGTTGTTTGCTGTCTGAGGATTTGCTTCAATATTAGGTTTCATTTGGAGGTTGTTTGATTAAACCTTGCTTCATCAGTACTTCTGTGGACTGACGAGCGTTCTGTATAATTGCTATTGCACGGTCAAGTAGTTCTTGGCGGCTGGGTTTTACTCTGGCTAACCCTTGTTCTATGGATTTGAGGGCACACGCAACTGCTTCGCGTGGGTAAACTTCCCATTCATTCATGCGGGGCAGAATATCTTTTTCGTGCATACCACGTTCTTCAGCAAATTTTGCCAGCTCACTAGCAGCCGCAATGCACATATCATCAGTTATTGCTTTAGATTTAACGTCTAGTACGCCACGGAAAATTGCAGGAAAGCCTAGACTGTTATTAACCTGATTAGGGAAGTCGCTTCTACCGGTAGCTACGATTTGCACACCTGCCTCTTCAGCTTCCCAAGGCCAAATCTCGGGAATCGGGTTAGCGCATGCAAAAAGTATAGCATCATCAGCCATAGTCTTTAGCCATTCTTTCTTGATGGTATCAGGTCCTGGTTTGGATGCTGCAACTACGGCGTCAACCCCTTTGAAGGCATTCGAGACGTCGCCTGTTCTACCTTCAGCATTAGTATTTTCAGACAAGAACTTCCAAGTGGCATCTACATGCAAGTCGGTTCTACCTTTATGTATCATGCCATTAATGTCTGCCATTATGATGTTGCCAGGTTTGATGCCCCACTTCATGAGCACATAAGCAGTTCGGGTGTTTGCTGCACCTGCGCCTATAAGTGCGATGAGGCTATCTTTAGGTTTTTTACCGACAATCTTGAATGCATTCATAAGCCCAGCCAAGATCACGGTGGCGGTTCCTTGCTGATCGTCATGCCAGACAGGAATATTGAGTTCTTTACAAGCTTTTTCGAGTACATAAAAGCATTTTGGCGAAGCAATATCTTCAAGGTTTATACCGCCAAATGAAGGCTCAAGTTGCTTGCAGGCCTTAACTATTTCATCAGGGTCCTTGGTATTTAGGCATATGGGAAAAGCGTCTACTCCGCCTAGGTGCTTGAACAGTAGGGCTTTACCTTCCATGACAGGCATGGCTGCTTCCGGACCAATATCACCAAGGCCAAGCACGCGGGTACCGTCGCTTACTACGGCGACGTTGTTCCAGCGGTTAGTTAATTCGAAGGATCTTTCTGGGTTAGCTTGGATTTCTTTACATACTGCTGCTACGCCAGGAGTATACCAAATAGCGTAGTCATCTGGGTTTCGTATTGCACACTTAGGCATTACTTGCATTTTGCCTTCGTAGAAATTGTGCATTGAAGGTGCAACTTGCGCAGGTTTCTTAGCTTTAGCCAGCAACTCTTCGACGTTGGGTTTGACTTCTACATTTTCGTTTTTCTTAGCAACCATCCTGTTATCCCTGTATGGATTGAAATCTCAGACTGCCGTTAAAAGTCTTCGCTTACTAACTTGGAACTTGAAGAATAAGTTAAGGAAAAACATAGTCTGGAAGAAATAAAGGCGAGCATAACAGTTGTTATGCTCTCGTAGTTCGATGGATCATTTAGTACCTGTCGCGTCCGCCGCCGAAGCCGCCGCCACGTCGGTCTCTGCCGCCGCCGAAGCCGCCGCCAC
>CAYRSV010000035.1:0-23345 GCA_964427115.1 uncultured Candidatus Bathyarchaeia archaeon
CCGCCGCCGAAGCCGCCGCCACGTCGGTCTCTGCCGCCGCCGAAGCCGCCGCCACCGAATCCTCGTCCGCCACCACGTCGGAATGGTCTACGTTCTTGTTCATATGTCTTGCTTGAGACATTGTTTTCTGTGTTGACTTCGGCCGCTAGTGGTGTTTGAGCGGACTCGAGTTTACCATATTTACCGATGTTTAGGCGCATGTTACCCTTGAATAGTGTAACATAACCGTTTTCAACACGGATGGTATCACCTTCGTTAACTTTGGTGATATTATCGTCCCAGAGTGTAAGGTAGACTACGCCTGTTTCGTCTCCGACTAATGCGTCGCAGACTTTATGGGCTGAGCCATCTCGTCCCATTGGGATCTCTCGGATTTCACTTTTAGAAACTACTTTGGCTGTGACATTAACCGCGCGAGACTGGGGGGTTAATTCACCGACTTTCGCTTCAACTGGTTGTCTTTTGTTTTCGAAAAAACCTTCGACTGCCAAACTGATTCAACATCCTTGTGTAGTTGTCTTATAGACAAGACAAGAGTAGGATTGCTGCGACACTTAAGGTTTGCGGTTAGTCTCAAGCTACAAACATAACAGTTATCTAGAAATCTTAGCTAAAACTTGCACTAAATAACACCTTAGTAGCTCTTCCGTTTTGCCTATTAATAGGTAGTACTATTTCTATTGGTATGAAGATGCAGCCTATCGTTACGGTTCTACTATTATTGATTATTCTGGTCCTTAGCGCAGCTGTACTGATTAACCTAGATAATGGCAGCCTCACAGCCGATTCAAACCCTGATACAAAGGGGTATACATACATAGTTGTTCAAATATACCCACATGACACAAAAGCTTTCACGCAAGGACTCATTTATGCAGATGATTATTTATATGAAGGTACCGGACTATACGGGCAATCATCTCTGCGTCAAGTAGAATTAAGCACAGGTAATAGCATTCGGAAAGTTGAGCTTCCATCCACCTACTTCGGCGAAGGCATAACAGCAGTAAATGACACAATCATCCAATTAACGTGGACATCAAAAATTGGCTTCATCTATAACAAAACCGACTTAGCGCTGATTGGCAATTTCTCTTATCCAACAGAGGGGTGGGGACTCACATTCGATGGCAAACAACTAATCCTTAGCGACGGTTCAGACACCTTGTACTTCCTTGACCCAGTAACATTCCAATGCACCAGACAGATTATAGTCCGTGATGGTAACATGTCAGTAGATAATATTAACGAGCTAGAATACGTCAAAGGAGACATCTACGCCAATATTTGGAAACAACAAAAAATTGCTATAATAAACCCACAAACAGGACAAGTTAAAGCATGGGTTGACCTAACTGGGCTCGAGGATTCCACCTCTTTAGAGCCCGAGGAAGTATTAAACGGCATCGCATATAATGCTCAAAATGACCACTTATTTGTAACTGGAAAAAACTGGCCACACATTTTTGAGATTAAACTGATTCCAATAGCATAATTGCTTTTAAGTTCAAACCGTAAATGCCCACATATTTTATTGGCGTATATATTGCGTTTATTTAGATGACCATGTCGATTTAAGCTTGTGTAGTTGCCTAGCTGCAGCAACAAGTGTTTTTATCAAGCTACCGCCAAGTAAAAAATGTGTTCTACAATGGAGTTCTGCTTAAACTGCGGTTCACGTCTGGTGCCTCAGAAAGCTAAGGCGGTTAAACCAGATACACTGAGGCTGGTATGCAAAAGATGCGGTTACAATAAAGAAGGAGAAAGCAAAGTCATCGAGCCGACACTATTTAGGGTTATTCAACATTCGCCGCAGCAACTAGTAGCAGTTATTGGTCGCGAAGAAGCCGAACTACGCACTTTACCAACCATTAACGTTGAATGCCCAAACTGTGGAAATAACAAAGCCTACGTCTGGCTAGTTCAGACTCGAGGTTCAGACGAATCCTCCACCCAGTTCATGCGCTGCACAAGATGCAATTATACTTACAGGGAATATAGCTAGAAACTCAAACAACAAAATACCGTGATACAAATTTGAAAAAGGCGCTAACAAATATTATACAGGCAATTTAATGAAACCATACAGATAAACACTCCAAGAATAGAAACTACATGATTAACTTAAGTTTAAACGCTTGAAATTTTTAGTTACGATTGAGATAATAGGGCGTTAAAAGAATTAAAGACTTTAATTGTCTGTTGTTATTTATTGTTTTATTAGCAATCAATCAGGCTTATGCTTATTTATTCTAAAGTATAATAGTAGGGATATTACGGATGGCTTCAGTTTAGAAGGGGACTTGGCAACCTTCCAAACAGACTTGGCGCAAGTAAAATTAAGAATTTGGGGATGAGGGATGGGTTTACCTGCGTCGGTTGATTGAAGGTTGCCAAGCAGGGTTTTGAACCAATAAAGCAATCAAACATATTATTGCACTTCATTCCACATGTGTGGTCGTGGGGACCAACCTTCTAATGTTTATACAAGAGCGGACATAGCGCAAGAGCAAAAAAGTTCAACGAAATCACGCTCAATTCTGCGGATTTTCCAATGATTAGTTTTAAGGTATCATCAGCTTGAAATAAGGATAAAGCACAGCAATAAGAGCGACCTAACGTCCTATTGTGCTAATAAACTAATCGACCACGATCTCTGTCAGGCACTATTTTTAAATGGCTTTCTAAGATAATGTTTTGTCATGAACACTACAGTGGATGATATAGGCAGTTTTCCTTTACCTGCAACTGTTAACAGGGAAACATTCAATAAAGCATACCAAGCCGCAAGAGACTTAATCATACAGGGAAACGACCCGCTAAAAGACGAATTCGTACGAAAAAATTTCTGCGAAGTCACACTTGATTCTTTTAGAAAGAAGCTAAGCACAGGTCTTGATGTGGTCAACTATCCTCAGCAGTATGATGGGATTCGACAAGTAGGCGATGTCATCCGCAAAGCAATGACCAAGGGCACGTTCACTGTAGAAGAAAAAGATGCTATCTTACCTGAAGTAAGCCTAATATGCCAAGAATCAAAACGGCTAAGCGAAGAATTTGGAAAAAAAATCCTGCTACGAGTATCGTTATTTGGACCTATGGAGCAGTATTTAGCAGAAATTGGCAATATCGCCTATGGTGATGTACTCGATGGTTTTGCCGAAACTATACGACGCTTTGTAAAAAACAGTATTGTAGACACCAAATATATCAAAACTGAAGTGGTCTCCATTGATGAGCCTAGTTTCGGCTTTCATAACATTAGCGCTGGAAGTGAAATCCTAAAAGGAACGCTAGAAAAAGCTTTTGATGTAAAAGGCGCTGTACGCCAGATTCACATTCACTCATCTACAAGGCTCCCAGATTTACTTGCAGTAACAAATATTGACGTGTTAAGTTTTGAGTATGCAGCCTCACCAAGGAATATTGAGAGTGTTTCAAAACGCATGCTAGACTCTGCAGATAAGTACATCCGTGTAGGTGTCTCTAGAACGGACGTTGACATGATAACAGCAGAGCTTTTTGAACAGGGTATACAAAAACCTACCACTCAGCAACTAGTCGAAAGTGAAGCCACCATCAAGAAAAGGTACCTTGCCGCCAAAGAAAAATTCGGCGACAAAATGACCTATACAGGACCCGATTGTGGGCTAGGAGGCTGGCCTAACCAAGAAGCCGCCCAACTGCTACTGGAAAGAACAGTAAAAGCAGTAAAATCCGCCTAAACTTTTATTGTTTTATTCCAAACCTTTGTTGCTTTAAGATCTAATTAGATAGTTGCTTGCCATGCAGAAAAATCAAGTCAGATTCTACAATAAAGCTCCTGTATAGCGACCCAGTCACGGTAACGGAGGCAGGGAAGTATTAACCAAATTAGCATAATACCGGGAGGGACCCATTAGTTAGAAATAATCTGTAAAAAGGAGAAAAAAAGAAAAAATTATGTCTCTATATTAAAAGGTGGATTAAGCAGCTACTGAGGCTATTGAAATTGTTGCTACAACGCTTATATGGGGAGTGGGGCGTGGGAAGCGGTTAGTTGGTTTATTTGGAAACAGTGGTTGGGGTTCGTCCAGCTCGGTTACCGCCGTAAATTGGTTAATCGTCGTTATCACCTTCCTTGACTACTGGGATTATGGTTAGTTCGAGAAGTTTTTCACCGCGTATAACGGTCATCGGTGTTTTTTTGCCTGCAACTCCTTCAGCTAGTAACCGAGGTAAATCATAGAAGTCTACAACTGATTTTCCGTCGAACTTTACTATCACGTCACCCATGGTTAAACCTGCTTTTTTTGCGGGTGTATTAGGTTCAACCTGGAAAACCATGACACCTGTTTCCTGCTCGATGCCTATTTCATCTTGAATTTCCTGTGGAATAGCTACAGTGCTAGCGATTAGACCCAAGTAGGCTTTTTTGACGTTACCACCTGTGAGCAACCGGTCAGTAATTGCTTTAACTCTATTGACTGGTATAGCTATGCCGCGTTGCCAGACGTATGCAGTGTTTATACCGATGAGTTTTCCTTCAGCGTCTACAAGAGGACCACCTGAAAAGCCAGGGTTAAGTTTGGCATCTGTAGCAATGACGTTCTCCATAGCTATACCTCGGAATCCGCGTATGGTACTTTCAGGATTGGTGATTATACCTGTAGTTGCAGTTGGCTGCTTTCGGTTAAAGGGGTTAGCTATTGCTAGAACGAATTGCCCTGTGCTTAAGTTTCCTGAGTCACCTATCTCTATAGGGTCGAAGTTATTTGGCTCAGTCTTAAGAAGTGCTATGTCGTTATAGGAGTCTATACCGATTATTTGTGCTTCATATGTTTTTTCGCCTTGCCCTACACGGACGATATTACATCCCGATAGAACATGACTGCAAGTTACTATGTAGCCCTGCTTGTCAATGACTACCCCTGTACCTCTGGACATACGTGAATTTACGCTTACTACGGACCTAGAGAGCTTCTGTATTAGGCTAGCTGTGGCGTCGCTTATAGACCTTAACAGTTCTATGCTATTACTTAATTGAGTCATTACGTATTGCACCTGTTGAACATATAATAGGTAAAATGATATTTGTTGACTGAGAAGTCATAAAAGCCAGTCACAACAAGTAAAAAGAATCAAAAAGCATAAAATTCTGCGAAAGTGATTCTAAAGCTGAAATTAACAGTTTTACAGGATTGACGATTATAGCAAATCTTATTATGGTCTTTAAGCAGTGTATCTATATCGAAAGTCCCAGCAATGTTCTACCGTAGTATCTGGACTGTCGTTTTTGGAGTGTGAAAGAATTTGACTAAGGATACCAATTTTGTTTGTCCAAATTGTGGAGGAAAAGAGACACAAGTTAAAATTGATCCTAATACTGGACAGGTTCTGCTTGTATGCGCTAATGAATCATGCCGTTCATTAAGGTCAAAAGGTTGGATGTAATAGCAAAGTGACTTTAACAATATATGATAGCTCACTTTAATTTTTACAGCGGACTCCAAAAAACATCATTAATGACACAGAATTGCCAATAATTTATTAGAAAAGCTCATTTGCTCATCTGCTAGAAATAGGTTTAGTGTTCTTGCTATTGCTACCGATTTAATGACAGCATATTCAATATTAAAGCTGCGAAAGCAAGCCCTCATGTTTCAATTTGAATCTATTCGTTTTTACCGTGCATGATTCTGGTCTGAGGTCGTATTTTCTCATCTAACCCGCTCCATGGTCCACTTTGTTATTTGCTTTGGCAAATTTTGAATTATTGACCATTTGCGAGTTGACTTTCATATGGTTTATTTCTGCTAGTGCCGATTAATAACATTACTAATGGGTAGCAAAGCTAAGCGAGCTGCCGATTATGCAAGCCAAGGCACAATAACAATATTTAGTTTTAACATAAATAGAGTATAGGAGACATCTTATGAACGTGTTTGAAGCCGTAAAAAACCGGCGAAGCATACGAAGCTACACAGATAAGCCTGTAGAGGAAGAAAAGCTTCTCCAAGTGCTAGAAGCGGCAAGACTTTCACCTTCTGCAGTGAACTATCAACCTTGGCATATTATTGTTGTAAAAGATAAAACAGTCAAAGAGAAGCTATCAGAATCTTACTCACCATTATGGTTTCGTAATGCGCCATTAGCAATTGTAGTATGTGTTGATCCGCAGAAGGCTTGGCGCAGAGGCGATGGTGAAGAGTTCTGGAAAGTTGATGCTGCCATTGCGATGCAAAATATGGTGCTTACTGCTTATGAGCTAGGTTTAGGTACCTGCTGGATATGCGCTTTTAATGAGGAAAAAGCGAAAACCATTCTGGGAGTTCCAAATAATATACGTGTAGTCGCTATGACTCCAATGGGTTATCCGGCAGAGCAAAAAGGACAAGTTACAGACAGGAAAACGCTAGACGAAATAATACATTACGACCATTGGTAACCACGTTTAAGACAATTAATTTGCCTTAAAATAATTATTACTTTTTTGAATTTTGATTGATTATAATTAAACGTACCGTTTATATTTTATTTGCCCTTATATAAAATATCAAAATCCTTTAACTATCTAACAGAATTAACAAATTATCTATTATATGATAATAATTAGCTGTAGTATGCTAAAAGGCAATAAAAGCAAATCCTGTAGTATCCGCTAATGCAAAGTCTTTTGATTTTCTGTTAAATATGGGGTAAATATTATAAGTGGGGTTATGGAAAAAATATGTAATTAGGGAAATCTTTATGCAGTTATGGAAACTTCGGTTATCCATGGTCGCCACGTTGGCGTTAATCTTCGGTTTGTCAACGCTGGTTTTTAGCGTAGTTTTGACCTTGACAGGCACATTTAGTCTGTTGACCATAGGCATTCTCGTTGTAGCATTTAACATCATCCAATGGCTTATTGGACCTTATCTTGTCGGCGCAATTTACCGTGTAAGAGAAATGAAAGCAGAAGAAAACCCGCATCTTCACCAAGTAATCACGAACTTGAGTAGAAAAAGCGGCATATCAGCACCTAAACTTATGCTTGCCCAGATTCCAATGCCAAATGCCTTCGCTTACGGTTCCCCACTTACAGGTAATCGTGTTGCAGTAACACAAGGGTTACTTAGCAACCTAAATGATGGCGAAGTAGAAGCTGTACTAGGTCATGAATTGGGCCATCTAAAGCACCGTGATGTTCAAGTAATGATGGTAGTCAGCTTCCTGCCCGCACTGTTCTACTACATCGGTTATTCACTTATGCTCTCAGGTATGTTCGGAGGAAGTCAACAGAACAGAGATAACGGCGGCGGCGCTTTAATAGGCATTGGCTTTATGGCGTTCAGCTGGGTACTCAGCTTATGTACCTTCCACGTTAGCAGACTACGTGAATACTATGCGGATAGACACAGCGCTTCAATAGTAGAAAACGGCGCCAGTAAGCTCAGCACAGGACTAGCAAAAATTGTCAATATAAGCGCACGGACACCTATAAGACAACAAGAGCAAGCAAAAAGCATGAACGGTTTTAAATCGCTCTTCATCACTAACCCGGACACCGCTCGCGAAGATGCAGCTGCAGTACGTGCCTTCTCAACAGGCGATAACAGGCTAGTGGACGAAATTCTTGCAAGGAAAATTACCTTCGGAGATAGACTTATAGAGGCGCTCTCAACGCACCCCAACATAGTCAAACGCCTCCGTGCCCTCCAAGAACTCAGCAAAAACCCGAATGCGTAAGCATTAACCACCCTTTTTTAACTTATACTTTTTGAAGATTTTTGGTTTAGAAAACATTAAAGTCATAAAAGGCGTTCATTAGCGGAGGGAATTGCCTTTGGAAATGCAAACGCTATTTCAGCAAGTGGAAAAGCTCAAACCTGAAATGATTAGTACTTTAATGCAACTAATTCGCATACCCGCTATTGGACCAGAAAATGGCGGCGAAGGCGAATATAAAAAAGCCCAAGCTCTCATTCAACTTTTATCCGAAGTAGGTTTTGATAAGATTGATCAATATGACGCAATTGATCCACGGGTTCCATCAGGATTACGACCAAATATTGTTGCATACCTTAACGGAGAGATAAGTAGACCACGCTTGTGGATTGTTACACATTTAGATGTTGTACCTTCAGGAGAAGAAGCATTGTGGACGGTTACGAAGCCATTTGAGCCCGTTGTGAAGGATGGCTGCATTTATGGCAGGGGAAGCGAGGATAACGGGCAATCACTGGTGGCTTCGATTTATGCTGCAAAAGCACTAAAACTGCTTGGGGTTAAGCCCAAGCGCACGCTGGCTTTGGCCTTTGTTTCAGATGAGGAGCAGGGCAGTACAATGGGCATTCAGCACCTAATCAGTCAAGGCATCTTCAGTAAGGATGATCTAATTTTGGTACCTGATAGCGGTAATCCGGTGTGCGATTTTATTGAAGTTGCAGAAAAAAGCATCCTCTGGTTCAAAGTTACTACGTTTGGGAAACAAGTCCATGCCAGTATACCAAATAAAGGTTTAAACGCACACCGCATAGGCATGCAGGTAGCCTTGGCGCTAGATGACATGCTTCATAGAAAATACAACATGAAAAATGAGTACTTCAGTGTACCAACAAGCACATTTGAACCTACAAAGAAGGAAAAAAATGTAGACGCTATCAACATTGTGCCAGGCGAAGATATTGTATATTTCGATTGCCGTTTACTACCTGACTATAACGTAGATGAAGTACTTTCGGATGTTAAAAGTATCGTACAACAGTATGAAGAGAAAACGGGCGCCAAAATTAAAGTAGAAGTGGTTCAAAAGCAAGTTTCACCACGTCCTGTTGAGGGTAACACTGCAATCATTGATTTACTTAGGAAGACGTTAAGAAAGGCAAGGAATATAGACGCAAAGGTTGGCGGCATTGGCGGCGGAACATGTGCTGCATTCTTCCGTAAACATGGTATCCAAGCCGTAGTTTGGAGCACTATAGATGAGGTTGCACATCAACCTAACGAGTACGCAAAAATCCAGAACCTTGTAGAAGATACAAAGATATATGCATTCTTAGCTATCAATTAGCAGTTGATACTAATTGGATTCAGCGCCCTTTTTCTTAAAGTAAAATGTTTTTAACTTCTTTGATACGTAATCCAACTGTAGCTTAAGGAGTAATCAGGGTGAGTAAGACAGATAAAATAATTGCCCAAGCTCTTAAGGAGAACCGTAAGGTACTACTTGAGCCTGAAGCAAAGACAATATGCATAGACTACGACATCGCAGTCACAAAGTTCAATGTAGCAAAAAACGAGAAGGAAGCTGAGGAGTACGCCGAGCAGATCGGCTATCCAGTTGTTTTGAAAATCGTTTCTCCGGATATTATTCACAAAAGCGAAGCAGGGGGAGTAAAGGTCAACCTACAAACCTCCGAGGAAGTCAGGTCGGCATATAAGGATATTTTACAAAGCGCCAAAAAATATAACCCTAAAGCCAATATTGTAGGAGTTCTGGTTCAAGAGATGGCGCCACAATCAACCGAGGTCATCATCGGCGCTGTAAAAGATCCCCAGTTTGGGCAAACACTCATGTTCGGATTAGGTGGCATCTTTGTTGAACTGCTAAAAGATGTTACTTTTCGCATTGCACCCATAACTGAGCAAGACGCTTTGGATATGATTGTTGGAGTCAAAGCCTATCCGCTACTTAAAGGCTACCGCAATATGCCGACTGTGGATATTAAAGCCATAACAGACCTGCTCATATCTACATCAAAGCTAATCATGGAACATCCTGAAATCAAAGAAATCGACCTCAACCCAATCATTGTCTATGAGAAGGGCGCTAAAGCTGTTGACGCCCGCATTATCCTCGAATAGCATAGTAAATATTAAGCTACAAAAATAATCGCCAAAATAGAACCTTTTTCTTACAGTCTGCACATTTTATAGTTGTGATATTTTTGTCGCAAAATCGATCACAGTATCGAAAGTTGACTCCTGAAGAAGAAAGTGTCATTGTCCATAAAGGCACGGAAGCGCCTTTTACAGGAAAGTTCTACGCGTTTTGGGATAAAGGCACATATGTTTGCAGACGTTGCGGCTCGCCTCTTTATCGCTCCGAAAATAAATTTGAGGCCGAGTGCGGATGGCCTAGCTTTGACGAAGAAATTCCTGGCGCCGTCGTCAAAAAACCCGACCCCGATGGAAGGCGCACTGAAATCTCCTGTGCTAAATGCGGCGCACATTTGGGTCATGTCTTCATAGGTGAAGGGTTCACCCAAAAAAACACACGTCACTGCGTAAACTCAATCTCAATGGATTTTATCCCAGATAAACGGGAAAAACAACCAATACCGCAGCAAACAAAATAGAAAAAGATACTCAACAAAATCTGCCCTCAGATGTAACAAGCTTATGAAGCTTGCTTTTATAAAGGAATACTGACCTGTACTAGTTGGGAGACTTTTCTTTGGATAAGATTTTTCGAGTTGGTATTTCGGGTTCTTACGGTGGCATGAATCTGGGAGATGAAGCAATTTTACAGAGCATCATAACTCAATTACGAGCATCTCTACCAGTAGAAATTACTGTTTTTAGCCGAAACGCAGAAGATACAAAAAAGCGTCATAATGTTGAAAAGGTAATCCAAGTACGTGATTTAACCCGTGTAGAAGTTCGTCCAGAAATACAGCGACTAGACCTTTTTATTCTCGGTGGCGGAGGTATCCTTTTTGATACAGAAGCAGAAATTTTTCTACGGGAATTAGAGGTTGCGCGCGAGGAAGGCGTGCCTAACATGGTTTATGCTGTCGGTGTTGGACCGTTAAGCAATGAAAGCACAAGAAAAAGAATAAAAAATGTTCTAAGTAATGTAGACGTGATCACGGTTCGGGAGAGGGAAGCAAAAAAGACCTTAGAAGAAATAGGGGTTAATAGAGAAATCATTGTAACTGCTGACCCCGCTTTTTTGTTAGAGCCTGAGCCATTGCCTAAAGACATTTCTGAGCAGGAACCAGTATGTAAAAAGCCTATGCTAATAGGGCTATCTGTACGTGAACCAGGCCCAGCCGCGCCGAACTTAGACCCTGCATTCTACCACAGCCTAATTGCAAATGCTGCCGATTTTGTAATTAGCCGACTTGACGCCTCAGTGGTCTTTGTACCTATGGAACGGCAGGTCCTAGATGTGCAAAATTCTCACGCTGTTATATCCAAAATGCTCAGACCTCAATGCGCGTGGGTCCTAAAAGGAGAATATACGCCTGGTCAATTACTCTCGTATATGGGACGTTTTGACTTCGTCATCGGTATGCGGCTACATTTCTTAATTTTTGCAGCTTTGCAGGGCGTGCCGTTTGTGGCTTTACCATACGCATCAAAGGTAAGCGGATTACTAGAAGAACTAAAAACACCGATGCCACCTATCAACCAAGTAAATGCAGGATTACTAAACGCTTACATCGATCAAGCATGGGATGAACGTACTCAGATGAAAACTAAAATTCAACAATTACTACCTGAGCTAAAAAAACGAGCCCAAGAAAATAATCAGTTAGCCGTAGAATTGCTGGTAGGCAAAAACCCAGTATCATCCAAAATTTCTGAAAATAGAATAAGCTCATAGTAAAGGACTATGGAGGGATAAAATTGCCCGTCATTAGACAGCCTACAGGTACAATTATAATTCCCCCAAGGACTGCCAAAGTGGTAACTGGTTATGACGTACTTGTAGTGGGAGGTGGACCTTCAGGAATAGGTGCGGCAATAGGCGCAGCTGATGCGGGGGCAAGAGTTGCACTCGTCGAACGGTATGGTTTTCTTGGTGGGCATGCCACAGCAGCCCTATTAGTAACATTCGCTGCATACTATACTTACTCGACAAGTGGCAAAAATGCGAAGAGAACGCTATTGTTCCCAACTGATCATGGCGAAGGCAAACCTGTTGTCGGAGGCGTTTTATCAAAACTGGTAAGCCGACTGGTGCAGGCAGGCGGAGCTATCGAGCCCTCTTTCGAAACAGGTTATGTTATGCCATTTGATCCGGAAGTTTTCAAGCAGGTTACGCTGGATATGCTTGAAAACGCAGGGATAGAGTTATTGTTTCATGCATTTGCAAGCGGCATTGTAGGAGAAGGTAAAACAAAAGGTGTGATATTTGAAACCAAATCGGGTCCGGTAGTTCTTGAAGCAAAAGTTATCGTAGATTGTACTGGAGATGGTGATATAGCAGCTTATGCAGGGGCACCATATGAAGTGGGTCGTGAAGAAGACAGCTTGACACAGCCGATGACACTGCTATTTTTAATGAAAAATTTTCAGCGAGCCGCCTTTGAGGAATATGTAAGGCAGAATCCTGATCAGTGGAATGGTGTGCAAGGGCTTCAGACATTAATTCAAAAAGCTACAGAGAAAGGAGATCTAAACCTGCAGCGAGAGAATATACTATTTTTTGGGACCATACGTGAAGATGAAGTCAGCGTGAATAGCACACGGGTAACCAAAGTACTAGGCACAAACGTGTGGGATCTGACGTATGCGGAAATTGAAAGTCGTAGACAGATGACCCAGATAGCGGCGTTTCTACGTAAATATGTACCTGGTTTTGAAAAGGCTTATCTCGCTCAGAGCGGAACAACCATAGGGGTTCGTGAAACAAGACGAATTTTAGGTGAATATAAGTTAACAGCAGAAGACATTCTAGGTGTACGAAAATTTGATGACGTTATCGCACACGCAACATACCCTATAGATATCCATAATCCAAAAGGTAAAGGTACCATAATTAAAAATGTACCTCTGAATAAATTCTATAATATTCCTCTTCGTTGTCTACTACCTCTTAGGGTAGAAAACTTGATTGTTGCAGGAAGATGTATTTCTGGAACCTCTGAGGCACATTCAGCATACCGTATAATGCCTACTTGCATAGCAACAGGGCAAGCCGCCGGCGTTTGTGCGGCTCTTGCAAGCTTAAATGACAAAACACCGCGCACCGTACCAGCTGCTCAAGTACAAAAAGAGCTTATTCGTCAAGGCGCTAAAATTACACTAGATAATTAATATGCAACATTTAATAAAAAAAGGAGGCGCACATTCTATTGCGCCATTTAAAGAAAGCATAAAAAAATTAAGCTATTTTATCTGTATTAACAGCGGTTATGTAGTTTAACAAATGCTGTACCTACTGCAAGCAATCCAATTACAGCTGCGGTTATTACTAAGATGATAGTTTCGGTTGGCAATGAAAATGTGTTCTGTGTAGGTGTTGCTGATGGTGTTTGTGTAGGCGTAGAACTTGGGCTCGCTAAGGGGCTTTTAGTAGGGTTTAGTGAGGGTGTAGGAGTAGCGGGAGAAGGAGTAACTGCTGGCGGAGAGGAAGAGGGCGAAGCAGTGGGGGTTAAAGTAGGAGTCGGTATAGGCGATGCACTTGGGCTAGAGGAAGGTGTTGGTGTTGGGGTCTGTACTGGTGTAGGTGTGGGTGTTGGCGTTGATGTAGGTGCGGGCGGCGAGTAGGTAAAGAAAGCTGTCAATTCGTGATCAGTGCCTGGGGATTGTGCTGATAACCCTATAGGATTTGAAGTGTATTTATTCCCATCAAATAACCAATAGCTAAAAACATAATTTGCTGATGGAATGGCTGATACGGAAAGCCCTCCGGAAGGCACATCAACAATTCCACTGTGGCTTGTTGTCCCACCTGAGGTTGGATATGCATTAACAGTTACGGTCCAACCATTTTTAGGTGTAGGGTCAACCTGTGCCATTTCAGCAACCATTGCCCAAGTGAGCCGGTTTGGGTCGTTAGAGTTCACTGTATTACCAACAATGTAACTTGTACCTGCAAGACCGCGCGATTTAAACATAGGCCACGCTACGGTATAGTCACTAATCCAGCCATCATCAAAACTAATAACTACAACAGCTTTCTGCCCATTGTACTCGGTATACGCTTGACGCATTGTCATCACCGAAAGTTTGCCTGAATTCTGCTGAGTTACGAGGTAATCTAGGACATCCCCTAGAAGCTTAGGAGTGCAATCAATTTCTGTTGGTGTATCAGTTACCTTATGTGTAAATAATAATGCCAAGCTTTTCTGAGTTATTGCGGTGTCTATCCAAGATTTAACTTGGGCAAAACTAGTGTTAAATGTAAGAGCTCTTGAGGATAAAGCGTATTGATTCGATAAAGGATAACTTTCAGGGAACGTAGTACCGCGGTTACCTAGTCTACCAGTTAATCGATATTGTGAGACAATGCTTATCACTCGTTCGTTATAAGATCCATTAGGGTAAGCAATATGTTGCGGTGGAGGTAAATTATGTGACTTAAAAAGAGCGTTCACTGTTTTTAGCTCATAAATTATTTGTTCATCGGTGCAGTCAGCAAGCTCTGAATGCACATATGCGTGATCTTGAAAGTCCCAAGTGGGAGGAGCACTTTGCGCAGCTACATTTTGGAAATTGGGAACTACAAAAAAGCCCACTAAAGCACAGATCAAGATAAAAATAAACAGCATTTTTTTCAAAAATATCCACCTTGAAGGCAATAAATAATACTAATCAAGCTTACAGCTTTAAACTGATGTGGCTAGCTTGCAACAATAACAAGTAAGCTCGCCTATTTAGAAAGAGGCAATTATGAATTCATCTCTGTTTTTCTATCAGAAGCCAAAGGAAAAAGACATGTTTTGCGAATTTATACAGCCATGGATGTTTATAACGTAAAGAGTCCATAGTCTTTACAAATGGCGATGTAGGTCCTTCAGTTATGGTAGCATCAACCATTTTAAGCTGCCCATTTATGCGTCGTACGTTGTCGCAGTTAACATCAATTAGGTCAAATTTGTCTGCAACTGCTTTTAACTGATTAAGCTCCTCAATAGGAACGTATGTCTCTTCCCCATACTCTTGAAGCAGGCAATAATGCGTATGCCAGTAGATTCTTGCAAAATATTTTCGTCTAATTCCCACAGGCAAACGTTTGTATGCTTTATGGTCATTTTCTATGGCGCGTCTTCTTCCAACTTTAAAAGCTAAAGTATGATGGTGGTGTTGGACTTCAAAAATAATTTTATGAGTACCTGACCCCGTTAGCTTAAAATCTGGATATAACTTGAGCACCACATCGCCTACTGCTTTAAGGGATATAGCATGTTGTCTAGCAGGGTCATAATTATGCTCGATATAGTTGTCGATAACTTTGGCTTTTTGATACAAAGATTTAAACTTCATAATTCAACCGTCTTGACAACACTGGTCTGATTGAAGAAATTCTAGTAGATACCTTGTATGAGAGTAAAAATTTGTTATCCGTTGAATCGAGTAACTTGCAATTAAATTAGAAAAATATAGTATAAAATAGCAATACAATGTGTGACTAATGATGTGAATCAGATGGTTTATAGTACATCATGCTCTTCTGTGCAGTGTTGTTCGTAGCTTTTTCTGTCGTCATATACAGCTTGATCTATTGGGCATTTGTACTTCTTGTCCTGTGTTATTATTGGTTCAGGTATAGTGACATTCGGACCACGCATAGACCGATTTTTATTTTGTTCAGAACCAGACAAGTCACCTTCAGGCAAATAACCACCTCCACCAAAAATTTGGTTAACAAACAGACTCTTCTTAGGATGATTATTAAAATTATGTGACTGCACAAAACCAACTACTTGCTACTATGCCTGCTAGAAGATACTAAAAATAAAGGTGCCTTGTGACTAAAAGTCACAATATAAGGAATTGTTTGTTTTACTGGACTGATTCGACTTGAGTTATTTCAGGCACTCTTGCTTTGATTATGCGTTCGACACCTTGTTTGAGGGTCATTGCCGCCATGGGGCAGCCAGAACATGCACCACGTAGTTTAACTTTGACGGTTGTGCCTTCAACCGCGACTAAGTCAATGTCGCCACCATCAGCTTGTATTTGAGGTTTAATTTCATCGAGCGCTTTCTGTACTTTTTGCTCAACAGTTTCAACCATAATAGTTCACCAAAATCTGTTTAAAACATAAACTTCATACAAACAAAAACTTTTAAGCATTCCCGTTCTTCTCGTACTTTTTAATTATTCCTAACCTAATTTAATCCAGCTTACACTCAACCTACCCTATAAATGTATATTAGTTAGGGCTATCTTAAAGCAATGCTATTGTAGCAAGGCCTATTAGGATGGCAGCGAGACCGATTTTTTGGGCTTTGGCTAGTTTTTCTTTTAGTAGAAGACGAGCGAGCAGGATTGCTACTGCGGGATAAGCTGCTGCAATGGGACTAACTATGGATATATGTTCTGTAGCTATGCCTAAGTTGTAAGCTGCAAACCCTAAGGCATCCAGTAGACCTGCACAGGATAGGGTAATAAAAAGTGCTTTTGATGGAATGGAGATACTTATTTTTGAAAATTTCATCCAGGTGAATAAGGTTAAGCTGGCAACTACCCTAACAAGCAACAACGCTATAATTGGACCTGATACATCAACAATAGGTTTGATAAAAGCAAATGCAAACCCCCAAGCGGTCATAGAAATTATTGCTTCTAATACACCATTTGATTTGCCGTATTCTATGCTACGTTTGAATTCCTTTACATTAGTGGACACTAAAAAAATGCCTGTAAAAACCACAAAAACTCCGAATATATGCAGCAACGTTAAGGCTTCTGAGAAAACTATGGCAGCAACCAGGGTGGTGATGACAAACCAGCTTGCCGATATAGGAGATATAATCGAGAGACTACCCTTCTTGAAGCCCTTATACATAAAGAAGTATCCGGATAGACCTAGAACTCCAGTTAAAGGCACTAACCAAATCAGATCTAAAGAGAACACTGGTACGTGTGAAGAAAGAACAGTGAAAATAAAAATTGGGCCTAACGCAATGGCTTGGTTGATCATCAAGGCAGGAACATAACCGACCTTGTCCACTGCTTTCTTGGCAAAGAAGTCAGCTGTACCCCAGCATAGCATAGTGGTTATTGCAAATAGTGCTCCGATCACTACAACCATAACTTACCCTGAGCCCCTTTACAGCTTGTTCTTATCTTAAAGCCTGAGACTAGCAGCATAATAACAACGTACCTAGCGGCCATTAACATACAATTTGACAATAAAAATCAATCAGCAATCTTAACCGAAAAACAATGACAGACATTACTAAATGAGGTTGATAAAAATTTTGCTCTATGCCTTTTTGTTAGTAAAAATATTCTTACTAAGCTCGGTGCTTATTTCTAATTTTTACTTAAACATATTGTACAGGTGAATCGGATGGAAAAAATCTAAAGACGTGAAGGAAATTACATACGTAATGTGGTCGGGCATTTCATAAGGTGCAACAATCGGGCTACTGTTTGTGCCTACAATTAAAAAAATCAGAGAAGCAGACATTCGAAATTTTAAACTCAATGAATGATAACAGTTCTTGCTCTTGTGAGTTCCTGTGCAAGTTTATCGAATGATTCGTTCCAGCCTTGTATCATATTTTCTCGGTCTTCAGCACGTAGACCATTGGTATCTGGGTACTTCAAGGTAAACTTTGTTTTGTCATCTTGTTCCTCAAATGTCATTATAATCTGCATTTCAATTGGGAAACTAGCGCTCATACCATAATAAGATGCTGAAACCACATTGCCGTTCTCATCAGCGAAACTATCAGTAATAACAATACGCTCGTACGGAACAATCTCCTGATAGACGCCTGTGCTCCAAAAGTCTTTTCCGTCGGGTGATCGCATATCAATAAGGTACTTCCCACCTACACGTAGGTCGATACTGCAGAAAGGGGAAGAAAAACCCTTCGGACCCCACCACCGCTGCATACGCTCAGGTTCAGTCCAATATCGCCAAACCAATTCGCGTGGTGCGTCAAACATACGTGTGATTGTTACCTCATTGACTGCTGTGATTGAAGGTTTTCTACTGCCCTGACCTTCCTTTATGTTTTCTATGACCTCGGCTAAGCGTTCCATAGATTCAGTTGCTCCGCTCTCCATACCCTCCTTACGCATTCCTTCAAGGTCCTCAGCGTTTTGGAAAACAGTTCTATCTGTTAACTTTGTTTTGCCATCCTGCTCTTCAAAAGTCACCGTGTCGTTTGATACGTGTCCTTTCAGACCTTCATACTCAAAAGTGTAAACGACCCGCTCTGGGGGCACAATCTCACGATACAGACCGTTAAACGCATACTCGTTACCCTGTTGATCACGCTGGATAAACCGCCAAGACCCATTAGGTCTCACATCCATTATATCAACAGTGGTTGTTAGGTTTCTGGGTCCCCACCATAGCGGTATAAGCGATTGATCCATATACGCCTTAAACACTAGCTCCCTTGGAGCGTCAAAAACACACGACATTACAACCTCTTTATCTGACGGATAACTAAACGAAACATGAGGTTTTATCATAACAAATTCTCCGTCATCATTTCAGGCAAAGAGATATTTCAGGATATGTGACGACATCACTGTAGTAACAGACTAAATAGACAAGCAGCTACCAACCCTGGCTTGTAATTTCGTTTCCTGCAAATAAGCATCAATAGTAGTAAAAAAGCATGTTGAAGTAAAGTAAAAATATGATAGTTTATATGCGTAACTTGCTTTCACCATAGTGTCCTGCTATGCACGCGTAAATCCCATTTCTTGGAATCTCATGGCGAGAGGACCAAAAGACGACTAATTGTGGTGGCGTGGTACAGGCGTTGTGAAAGCACATCATAATTCTGTAGAATAACAGAAAAATAGACTCCGAAGAAGTTCAAAAAGGCACTCAAGTTTTATTACAGTGAACCAAATCTAATTTAGCCTGCGACCTTTTGTACATCAGGCAAAGCTCTAACTATTCGCGGTTTCTTTGTTAGTTCTCTCTAAACTTTTTCAAGACTGATATGCTTCTTAGAATATCTGTTCTTTTATTAGCGGGATGAAGTTCAAGAACCATATTCTTAATCATTGATTTGTTTAGAGCCTGGAAGATTTTCTGGTAATCGATTCCGCCTTTACCTATTGTAAGATGTTGATCTCCATATTTTTCGTTTATGACTGCTGAAATTCCAAAGTTATCATGTATGTGCATGTGGTAAAGATAGGGTGAGAGAAGATTTATGTAATCTAGAATATCAAACCTATAAAGGTGAGCGGCAAGGTTTGCATGCCCAACGTCAAAGCAGAACTTCAAGTTCTCTTCATTAACTGCTTCAATTACCTGCAAGACCTCGTTTGGAAGTACACCTACTCGGTCGTTTTTCTTTTCCCGGACCATGTTCTCAAGTAGTAAAGTGATCGAGTATTGTTTTGCTAGCTTGCAGAATTGCTTTAAGTTGGCTATTACTTCTAACATGGCATCTCTGTAGTCTTTTGTTACTTTATCTCCATGTATTACAACATATTCAGCACCCAAATAATCGGCAACTGTGAATACTTTTTTCATGACTTCTAAATTTCTATCACAACTAGTCTCTAAATTAGTCAGGTCTCCTCTACAATAACTAGCATAAGGTCCATGTATTGAAAATCTATTTTCAAAATCATTCAACCTATCAAGCAGGTCGTAGTTAATCTCACCTTTCTTAATAACTTCTGGATTATCTATATTGAGCTCTATTAGTTCAACTTCATTAGCAAATATTGGGCCATTCGATATTTCCTTAATCATTATAGAATTAATCCCAATATAGGGGCTTACGCTTGAATTTGAAAGTATGTTTGAATCTTGTTTTGTGCTTTCCAAATTCATCCCCAGATTTTATCTTTGTCATAAATGTTGTTTAGATATTTTTAAAATATCAGAATTTTTGCTTAGAAAGTTGAATTCATGTCATAGTATTTCTATTGTTACTTCACTGCCGTCAACCAAATTTAGTTCTTTACGTAGATTGACAGGCGCAATAACTTCTACAATATCGCTTGGATAATTATGGTTTTCTGGATGCACAATTGCACAGTCATAAGGTCCTATTTGTGCTCTGATAAGTATCCCAGGAAAAGAGCCCACCTGAGGTCGAATCATGTCTTCCCTATCATGGTGCAACTCAAGCCGTTCCTTTACACTCTCCTCTGAAAGCCGGATATTTAAAGTCCCAGAATAAGGCTTGAAACCTAGCTTCTCTTCTATTTGCTGCTTAATCCATTGTAATTCAAGATAATTTTTACCACCTCCGACGCCTGGAACAACAGCACCCTTAAGAATTATTTTCTTCATAACAAATCCCGAACAGCACCTTTAATAAAGCATTAAGTGGGCCGGACCGGATTCGGACCGGCGACCTTCTGCACGTCAAGCAGATGTCCTAACCAGGCTAGACGACCGGCCCACGTTTTATGATGTTCTTACAAGTTTCGGTATTCGAGATATTTATGGGTTTTGCGCTTCAGATCAATGTAGAGTCACGGCAAAGTGAGAGATTATGCACACTCGATGGTTTTTGACAATGCTTGTGGGATAGGGTAGGCAAACTAAGCCACTGGAGGGGTCGTTTATATATGGGAAAGAGATGAAAATTCAGTTGAGCACAGTAGTCCCTATGCTCTTTTTAATGAATTATTTAAGGAGGTAGTCGAGAAGCTAGTTCGCCATACGTTCCCCAACTGGTTTTGGGTACGTCATGGATTATTATATGTACTTGGTCTTTTGTGACTCCGATCTCCTCGAAGACTCTGGTGATTCCTCGAATTAATGTTGCTTTTTGGTCTTCGCTTTTGCCAGACCAGGTTTCAATTATAACTACTGGCATGCACCTATCACCCCCGCTCAGACACTTTACGCTAAATCAACAGGCAGGTGGCTTTTAACATTTCCTTTTATTAAGCGAGAACATGTAGAAAACTGGAGTTTATCAGGATTAATAATATAATAAATATGTTAATAGGGTAACTTAATTAACATAGAAGAAAGGCAGAAGGTAATTACGCTTAGCTTGAGTTTGAGTTCGGATGTATTTACAAGCAAGTTGCCGCCGTTAACGAGAACTCTGGCTACATTGCCACTGTAACCGGCATTATGTGTTTTGATGCAGTTGAATGTAACCTACCCATGGGAATTATAATTAACACCACCCGACATTCACAGTCAATAAGCTAACCACAAATGTGTCCGTGTGCTCGATTTTTATTCAAATCACCAATGTCACAGCAAGGTCCAACAAAATCAGCATGACCTTCACGGCGGTCCAGAAACTGCTTAAAATGCCACTTACCGAAGCAGTACGCCCACCCATTGAAATACCCAGCAACAGAGTTGTTACATAGGCACGCTAAATCAAAACTTCGCAGGGCAAACAGCTTTTTAAGCTTCAGATTACAAAAGACGCGGATAAACAGAGAGATAATTGTGGCGCCAACTGACTTAGAACCAAAGCATAATTTTACTTTCGGGTTCAAACCTACTATCGTATTGCTGATTTTAAATAGGCAAACCGAGCAGGCACTGGAGTTACTTGCAAAAAACTACCAAGTTGATACACCTAAGCTTAAAATTGGTTTACCAAAAGGGCATAAAAGTAGAACATATGGCACCTATACCGCCAAGAACCAAACGATCAGCCTACTTAATAGCGACATGCTAGGCAACCCATTTGTAGTGCTCCACGAATTCTACCATCACCTACGCAGCAAAGCCATAGATAAGATGCACCGGGGAACTGAGAAAAACGCTGACAAATTTGCCATTGCATTCATTGAAGAATATCAACAGGCTGCAAAAGCCTTCAACGCCCATCATAGTAGCTAAAGCTAGATATCTTCGTACCAGTCTTTGTAGCTGTCTTTATCATCATTATCAGGTACTATTTGCAGAGGCACTTTGTCGCCATTTGAATCGTAAACCGCTACGCACTCTATACCTTCATATGGATAGCCCACAATCATCAGTATTCTTCCAAAAAAATAGTTTAGATCCACATCGCTGGGTGAGTTATTGCCTGAGGGGTGTGAATGCACTGTACCGACTATCGAGTAGTCGCCTGAAAACATGTAAGGATTGAAGCTTGCGAATCCTTCCCCATGTACTGCAAACGGCGCAAGTACTAGATCCTCGACATATATGATATTTTTGCGTTTTTTACCTCTAAGCAGCAAAAAGCTCTCGCGTGGATATAGCTGTTTTGCGCCTGCGTAGATGCAGTCAAGGATACCATTGGGAATTTGAACTATCAAATCAGCGCCGTTCATAGAAAACTCAGAAGTTATATAGAATTAATTACTTTTACTATGTAAAAATTAACTTCTTGTGAATAAAACTGAGCCTGGCAGCTTTTTGGGTTTTTTCTGACCTTACAATACATCAACCAACCTATCATTCATATTAACAGGGTTCAGAAAAAATATTGCAAAACATGTCAGCATAACTGTCATCCAACAAAAAACGCCAATTACATGTTTATTGCTATTAAGTAAAGTCAGAAGGTGGATCAAGGTAATCAAGATCAGTTAAGAGTTCAGTAGGTCACAAAACTAACTGTTATAGCTTTATACTTACTTCTACGCCATCTTTACCGAAAGCTTCATAGTGGCTTTTGTACTTGCCCGACGAACGCACGTATGCCAAGTAGTCATGCATCTGGTCAGCAAATATTCCGGCGTTATCTGCTACTATTACACTACCTACAAGAAGCTTAGGTTCAGCCAGCTGTAAATACGTCAGGTACTCTGTTTTTTCAGCATCAATAAAAACCATATCAAAAAACCCTGTTAACTCTGGGATGATCTTTTTTGCGTCGCCTACTATTACTTCAATTTTGGGTGGAATCTTGGCGCGCTGAATGTTTTCTTTTGCAATTTGAGCTTCATCAGCATGGATTTCGATTGTTACTATTTCGGCGTTTGCAGGCAGATATTTCCCCATTAGAATCGCGGAATAGCCAATTAAAGTCCCAACTTCTAATACACGTCTAGGCTGCGTTTCGCGGATCACTCGAGTTAGAACAGTACCTTTTTCGGGTCCAATAATTGGTAAAAACTGCTTTTTACTTTGCAGCTCAATCTCGCGCAACACCTGCTCAGCCGCGACATAAACCGTGTTTTCCAACATAACATCACCAAAAACAAGAAGTCTACAGTATACAACAACTTTTTATCAAATAAGGCTTCTTCCGAATACATAACTAAGAAATATCCGTACAGACAAAGAAGAACTGAATTGTCCAACCTGAGAACATATATCCTCACTATTAATTGCCAAAAGAGCAAATGCAGTCATAAATTACCCTTTTCTATTTATAGAACATGCGATTTTTAAGGGACTATTACACTACGACTTCGGTAAAGATTTTAAGACAGAATGAAGTAGAAAGGGTAAATCCGAAGAAGTGCCGGGATGGCAGAGTGGTTAACGCGCGGGCCTTGAGAGCCCGTGGACCTCACGGTCCGCAGGGGTTCGAATCCCTTTCCCGGCGCCA
>CAYRSV010000036.1:0-22676 GCA_964427115.1 uncultured Candidatus Bathyarchaeia archaeon
AATTATTTACAATTAAATTATTTTTATTCTTGCAAACCTGAGACCCACAAGAGTATTCTAAAATTAGTTTAGGGCTTGATTATGTAAAAATATTTCAGTCTAATTTTGGAAGTATAGTGTTGTATAAACGTTTTTCTCATCTAACATATGCGATATAGTTATGTTTAACTTAATAATATAACGTTGATAATTTTACTTATTTCTAGGCACATTTCTATTTTGGACTGAGATAGCGGATTTGGCTGCCGCCATTTGAATAAATTTTGTTAATAAAACTGTCTGAACTATTTAAAACTGGATTTTCACTAATGTTATAATTCACATTTTTAGGGACATCCCAAGCTATTTTACCTGTAATAACATTATATTGTCGCAAATAGACATATGAAGTATTTGTATCCTCTGGAACTTCTGACCTGAAAGTTCCATATGCAATCCATTTTGTTGTAGTATTAGATAAAAGAAAAATCATGCTTCTACTTATTGTACTATAGCTGAGCAAAACATGGTCAAATGAAACTCTATCTGCCCAAGTATAAATCTTGGTTATGTTACCATATTTTGACAGCCATGATGCACTATATACGTCGTTTTCATGTATTAAGTCAGTAGAGTTTTGCATCCTTGCAAAGCTTAAATAAATTGAAGATGGTTCAGGATCTTTTGTAACTTCATAAACAAACCCTACCTGGAAAAAGAAGAAGTTTATTAGTATAATTGAAACAGCGCCTAAATAATAGATCCTCTTACGATTTTCTCTTGATAGATTCATGGTCTTGTTTCTTTTTGTAAAATGGAATAAGCCCGAAATAATACTCTGTATGCCTAGTGCAAAGAGAGGCGATAGAAAAATTAATCCAATATGGTACATTCGGCTCATGCCTAGATGAGCTACAAAACGTGGCAGCAATATTGATGTAAGTAATAAAAACATGCTGATGTATGCTATTAGAGCGTATCTTGAGTCAAAAATTCGTCTTTTCCATTTGATAGACAAAGAAATAAAACCAATGAATATTAAGATTGTGACTAAATTAAAAATTGCTCTTCCAGCGTCATGCATAACTGTAGATTTATCAATTATACCAAATGCTTGTTGGACTAGAATATCTCTAGATGAAAGTATCCCAAATTCACTTATCAGACTACTTAGAGTACCCTCGATAAGACCAGCAAATTTTTCCGTAGCGCCTCTTGCTATATATAAGTACCAAAAGAACGTAATAGAAAATGAAAAAGCTACAATTGAAGTACTTATTCTTTTAATGCTTTTCACAAAAAATATTCGCTCGCAAAGCCAAAAAGCAAATAATAAGAATAGGAATATGTAATTTGTTGAATAATGAGATACAACCAAACCAAAGATTAATATTGCAATAATAATCCATTTGCTTTTTGCATAGTCTTTAAAGTTCGGTGTGAGTAAAATTAAGAACAATAGAACAAAGAAGAATTCAGCAATCATCTGTTTTGCAAGAGAGGGCATGACGTACGAAAATTCATAACTCGCAATAAATAGAAAGGCACCAATAAAAGCAGTTTTCTTGTCCCATTGGGATCGATAAATTTGATATAGCCCCAAAGGCATTAAAGCGAAAATTAAAGGAAAAATAATTTTAAAGACCCAAATTCCTTCAATAGCTAATAAATTTGAAAATATTGTTGGAAGAATTGTAACACTTGCCATCGATTTATAAGCCAAATCATCAATAGAGCTCCCAGATTGCCAATTCTGAAATGAAAGAGCCTGTGTTTCTCTAAAAACACTATATTCTAACCCAATGTCATCTCCGTAAATGTAGCCAGACATAAGAGTGGTGCTGAGCAAAAGAGCAGCGGCAATCATAACAAGAATCAAAGGAAGATGTGAAGATAGCCTAGATGAAAAAATACCAAATAAGAAAATAACAGAAAAGACTACAATTGAAAACATCAAAATAATATTGCTACCTGTCACTTTTGCAAATATGATTCCAAAAATGCTTAAGATGGGAATTAGCAAATAAGGAAATATATAAAGATATTTTGTAGTCCATAACATTTTAAAATTAAGATTCTTTCCTTTAAGGCTGCCAAAAAGAATCAATAAAACTAAAACCAGATTAATAGAAATGCCGATGTTATCAGTTGAAAGGGGTGCTGTTAGAAGACCTATCATACCCAAAGCATTTAAAAGCATTCCAATGAGCATAAGGAAAGCGATACTTAAGCCGACTGAAAACAATATAGAATTAAAGATATTGTTTTTTTCGACCCCAATTATTCTTAATATTAGAAAACCCGGAATAAATGTAAGAAGAATGAATCCAAAAACTTGTCGAACAAATGGAATGTCTAAGATCATGCTAATAACAAAAGTGGCTTGTAATACGAAAAGCCACAACAAAGATTTTGGAGAATTCCGATTAGGTTCTGTCATTGCAAACACGTAGATTATTATACAACACATTTCAAGATGTTATTCAACTATTGGGTGTCGCCAAGTATTCTAAGAAAAGATTAGATACTGAAGTTATTCTTTGAGTCATCTGAAAACTGTTTTGTTTGTTATCAATTTAGCCGTTTTAGGTTTAATTTTTATGCAGGTTTACACCTGGTATATATAATATTAGTTTTCTATAAATTGGCGTTTTATGACCAGCATTGGGCTGTGGAAAAGTTGCTTCAAATGCATTATACATCACATTGGAGGAATTTTTGACAGGTTCTTTGGCAAAGGCACATAATGCAATTAATTGCTATTATAATACGAGTAAATATATTTTAGTTAAAAAGCTCTTTTAAGTTCGGCAATTACTCATATTTGATTTTATCTTAATTCAACCATAACTCAAAGCCATACCTACTTTTTGAATTATAATTTCAGTTATTCCGCATAAGCCAACGATTATTTGTTTTATATCTATCTTCATTGAATGTCTGCAAAGTAATTCCTATTTGGAAATATTTATTTGAAGGGTTTGTTGCGTACTGATTTCTTTCTTTTCAGCGATCTTTTAGAGTATGTCCATAAGCATCTAGGTGACTATTAATAAACCCTAAGAAGCAGGCAGTCATACGGATGGTTGAATATATTGGCAATATAAAAGCTATTTTCTTATGAGTAAATCTATAAGCATTAAAAGAACTAAGGAGCCCAATTATAAAACCTGCTAGTGGAGTCAATCGATAAGGCATGTTACGAAAACTCCTATGTTTATGCACGAAAAAATGCAGACCATATCCATACCAAAGGTTTTTACGCCAAATTTTCTGAATATGCTCAGCATAATCGATCGAAAAGGGGAAATTTGTAATAAATATTTGCCAACCAGCTGATGAAATTCGATAGGCAATATCCGCATCTTCAGCGGAGCCCGTAATATTTTCATCAAAACCACCTACTTGCTTGGCGGCCTCGACACGATAAATTGATCCACCAGCACCGGGCAATTTTGTCGTAACTCGCCCTGCGTACGTACGGTAAAATGCTACTTGACTTATACTCTCTAACATTGCGATATAATTGGATCCAGAATAAAGGCAAATTGAGCCCTTAGCAATTCCCACCGTGGGATTTTTTTCCATAAAATTTACTAGATTGGTAACGTAATCCCTTGGAATTATTGTTCCATCATCAACCCAAACAATATAGTCACCCCGAGCATTCTTAAGAACTACATTCCGAGTGAAGCCTAAACCCTTCCATGTATGATGGAATACTTTAAATTGCATATCCAATATTGGAGCGTACTCTAAAATTGAACCCAAAGTATTGTCTTTACTTCCATCATCAACAAAAATGACTTCGATTTTTTTATGTAAAAAGTCTTGATTTGAAATTCTCTCGACTATTTCTTTTATATCTTTCTCGCAATTTTTAACACATACTCCAACAGTTACTATGACTTTCATTTTACACTACTCCGAACAGCAACGTCTTTTTGAATTAGACAAAGATAATGCATACAAGGCTCTAACAGAATTGCATGCAAAAAGAGTACGTATTTTCATTATATAAAACAAGAATAAAATTCATTTATAATCTAGGACATAACATCAAAATAGAGTCTCTCGATTCTCTTAGCAATCATCCGACTGTCGTATTGCTTTTGAACTCGTATTAAAGCATTTTTTCCAAGTTTTTCATTTAAAGATTTATCATTTAGAAGCTTTAATAGGAGAAAAGTCAATTTCTCAATGTCTCCTGCGGCAATATGAAATCCTGTTTCTCCATGAACAATTGTATCTTTGATTCCCCCCACATAGCTACCAATTACAGGTTTTCCTGCTGCCATAGCTTCTATTACTACATTTCCAAAAGGTTCTACATAGGAGGGCAATACGAGTACACTGCATCCAACATAAATGTGAGGCATTAATCGATTTTCGACCTTTTTCAGAAAAAAAACATTTTTAATTTTTAGTGTATTTTGTAATTCTTTCAATTTAGGCTCTAATGGTCCATTTCCTACAATCACTAGTTTGGCTTCTGGAATTTTTGCTACAACTTTAACAAATGCTCGCAGTAAAGTCTCTACACCTTTCTCTGGCACCAGTCGCCCAACAAATAATATTACAGGTTCAGATATACCCCATTTTAACTCTAGGAAATTTTCGCGATGGGGCGAGAAAAACGTAGTATCAACCGCTGTTGGTATAAGTTTCAACTTATTTTTATTGAAACCCAAATTTTGTAAATGATGTTTTATATCATTTGAAAGTACAATCACTTTCTTGGATGTTGCAAACGAATAGTTTCCCATCGTTTTATTTGCTAATAGATATCCAAGACGGTACAACATTGGAATTGGCATCTGATCATTATGTTGTGTAATAATTAGAGGACAATTTTTAATCTTAGAAACAACTGCACTTTGAAAAGTACATGAAGAGAAACACTCATGAGAATGAATTATATCAAAATCTCCTTTTACTAAAGCTTCAAAGAGACCAGACATTAAAGGCATATTAAGAAGTTCGGGCTCGGCGGTGACCCTACGAACCTTAAAACCATCATATTCCTCAAACGAAAATCCACTTCGCCTGCGCCTATTACCATTATGCCATGCTGGTTCTTCATCTGAGGAAAAAACGATGACATCATGACCAAGTCGCACCATTTCTTGGGAGATAAAATATTCATTTGATTTATAGTAAGTTGGCTGAAAAAAAGAAGTAACTTGAGCTATCTTCAAAGTATCTTCACCTTATATACAACAAAACAGTTAATATAAAAAGCATATCTGAGAAGCTACTTTAGTGTTCTTTACTAGCAGGAAAGAAGTCTTAATGGCAATTACTATCAAGCATAGAGGCAACTGATCTTCTCGGATCAGGCTCTTAAGCCCATTTTCCGAATAATCTCTATTTATTGAATCAAGACAATATATTATAGTATACATCCTCAATTCGTTTTCCTATTACTGTCCAACTATAGTTTTCAGTGACAGCTTTCTTTCCATTTCTACCCAAGGTCTTCAGTAATTTTGGATCATCCAAAATTAGTCCCAACGTTTGCGCCAATTGATCCGAATTTCCATATTTTACAGTTAAGCCATATTGAGCCTCTCTTACAAAATCAACTGCTGGGTCATCAGATACAATCACAGGTTTTCCCATAATTCCAGCTTCTAATAAGACAATAGGGAATCCTTCTTGCGCACCTGCACACACAACTACGGTAGCATCATTATACGCAGCCAAAATATCTTCTCTAGTTAAGCCACCAGTGAAAAGTATTTTGTTCTCAAGATTAAATGACTCTGCCAAGCGTCTAGCTTCATTTAGATAACCGTCATCGGCACCGGCTATGACTAGTTTAGTATCCGCACGGTTAGCAAACAATTTTGAACAAGATTTTATAAGGATATCAATGCCTTTGCGCTTATTAATTCGACCTATATAGAGAACCATATTTTCTTCGTTAATACCAAAGCGCGACTTGAATTCACCCACCTTCGGCAAGTTTATAAAATCTGTTGGATCAATTCCGTTAGGAATTATTAATATTTTATTTGGGTCAACTCCATAATGACCACACTTTATTGCCTCAGATTTAGTTAGAGCTAATACCTTGCTCGCACCTCTTAATAATCGCTTTCCTAGTAAAGGATCAAAAGCGTTTCTTAGCAGTGTGCTGCTTATGGAGTCTCCCACATAAGTTGTAAAAAGTTGCCCGTGAAGTGTCATAACGTATGGAACTTTCAGAAAGTTAGTGAAATAAAAAGATAAGTTTTGAAACGTTCTGTATTCATGAAGATGAACTATATCAAATTGCTGAATATTCTTGCCAAGAGCTCCGAGTATTGTAGGCGTTAGAAAAATATCAAATGAACGAGTTAGATTCGGAAATCTAAGTATTTTAATGTTTTCCGACATCTGACATCTATCTTTGATACGATAGTTGTTATCTATGGCTAAAGCATCAGTAGTTAGAACAGTAACTTCATGGCCTCGCTTACCCAAATATTTTGCAAGATTATAGACACAACGTACAGGACCTCCAAAAGTCATAGCAGGATAATAATACTTCACTATCTGAAGAATTCGCATTGAAGTCACCTAATTGAAGGATAATAAATTAAGGACTAAGCTGGTTGTTCTGTTTACCAAATATCAAGCCGACAATTTGTAAGTATACTTTACTGCCTTAGCTCACCGATTGAACAATACAAGATAGCATGCATAGCTGTTTCTAAAATAATTGAAATTAGGTTTCGATTTGCCTTTGACTACACAATTTACTTGCTGATTCAATGGAAATATCGCACTTCGCATAATTACAAACTTATCAAGTTATTTCGTTTAACTATCTACCTCATCGTCAAGCATACAATTCTATGCCTTAAATCATAAAAAGATCTTTGCAGAAGGTAAGAAAATGCAAAATCATTGATGCTAAAGGCGCCCGCTATTTGTGATAGTGTTGAGCCTTCGCTTTATATCGATTTATGGCTATGAGGGCATTCTCATTAAGCATATGAACAAATGCATTGACAGCTCGGCCAAAATGTACTACCTTATGCTATATCCCAAAGTTCATGTTTTTGCCTCTTATTGATGATCTGGGGCGTTGTTTATTCAACTAGTGGATGGGGGTATGTATAAGGTTTGTACGCCCATCCATCTTGAGCTAATGAGGGTGCACGAAGGAAGAAGTCAACATTTTCAACAGGGGCAGGGTTGCCTTGCGCATTTGCCTGCACATCAACAATGTCAGTGCCCCCACTTAAGATGTTGCCCCATATATACACATCATGTATTTTTTGCAGGTTATGGAACTGAGGACCATAAGAACTTCTAAGCACTACTAAAGCCTTCCAATCATTTAATGGGTCTGCAGCATCGCCAAACCCTCTTGCAGTATTATTAAATACTAGCACGCCATTGTTCCCGCATGAAGCAAAATAGGTAGAAAAGAAACCTGTGCGTTCAGCATCATTGTTATATATTTCAAGTGACTGCCCGCCATGCCCGTTGATTTCGTTGCTATGATTATATGCCACCCCATAGCTTAGATTACGGCATACATTATTGCGTACAACAACATGTGCAGCATTGTTTGTGCAAGCAGTAGTTATCCAACCGTCAACATAGTTGTCCTCCACGTACCATGAAGTGGGTGTGTACTTACCATAATTCTCATAATTATGGGCGTTCATAACGTTGTCACCGGCAAGATTTAACGCATATAAAGCCGTATTGTCATGAAACGGGTTAGCTCCAAGAGCTAAACGTTCAATATTTGTGTTTATCATCAAATTATGGTCGATACATCCTCTATTTCCGTAGGCATAATTAGTTAATATCTCCCCGCAGATGTTGCGGAAATAGCAGTGGTCAATTCTGAACTCGCCTGATGAGGGGTAGTTGATGAAAAACAGGTTTGACTTTCCGTTAAATCCCGAGTGGGTTTCGTGATAGCCCACGAATTTTATGCCTGTTATGCGTGTGAGATAATTTGATGACCCTAAATAGTTAAACCAGCGATAAACAACTGAGTTTGTGCTTGATGGAGTGAACGTGCCGAAATTGATTATTGTCTGCCACTCGTTAACATATCCAGATGCGTTCCGCAAAGCAGGTGCTCCAAATAAGCTTATACCAACAGGCATATTTACGGTATTCCATGATGAATCGCTTTCAAAATTGTAGGTTCCTGCAGGTAAATAAACAGCATAGCCTTGTGATGCAGAGTTGACGGCAGCTTGAATTTCTGTGTTGCTACAGCCAGTGGCATACACTGCACCAGTATTGCGCAGGTTAACTCCGAAAATTACTGTTTCTTCAATCTGACTGTTACCGTAATTTGCCCAAACATAGAGCTTGTATTCGCCGTTTCCTAAGTATATTGATGTTGCCGACGTGTAAACTTGGTTTGAAGCATAAAGCCAATGCGTCCCATTATAAATATTCCATGTGAGCGACGCTGACGACCCCGAGCTTAATTGTATAGGCACAGCTGATGAGGTATAATACCTACCTTGAGGACTCTTAATAAGATTAGTTGTTCCATCTACTATAGTTGGTGTAGGTGTTAATGCGGTCGTTGGGGTTTGACTTGAAGTAATCGTAGGAGTAAGCGTTGGTGTAGATGATTGAGGATATGAAGTTGTGGCTAATGTTTTACTTATTGTAATGTCATCTACCCATATTGAATCTGACGATGACCAACCGTTACAATATATCATGCCTATTGAGGCTCTAGATATGCTTGCATAAGAAGTGCTAGTATTTTTTAATGTAAGGTCATTTAACTCGACGTTGTCAACAAAGACTTGGATTTCACCATTATTTGAGCTACCACATTTTACTTTTAATTCTATATGATACCATGTGTTGGTGCTCGGGTTTGTTAAAATGTTTGAGAATTTGAAGGAACCTCCATTGACAAATGTCCAACGTACAGTACCGCCAACGTTAGTCAACCCGACAGCACAGCACCAAGTCCAAGGCTTTTGCATAAGTGCACCAAAAATTATTTCTTCACCAGGTTTATCCAAAATTGCATCAAATCTCACGTAAAAATCTAATCTTAACTGATTAATGTCTGAAAGATCTTCATAAACAAAATTAAAGGTCGACTTGCATCGAAGAGAGTTTGCACCATTATGCTTAACATCGGAAACTACGGTAGCAGCGCCTGTACTACCCGACCAACCGTTTAAACCATTCTCAAAGCCACTACTAAAAATTGGAGTTGGCGATGAATAAGTAATGGCGCCAAATGAAGTAATGTTCATAGAATTTATAGTTGCACTTGCAGCGCCCATAAATAAACTTGACGGAAGTGCAAGAGTTATAATAAGTATCACTATTGTCATCCTATTATGGAGTCGTCTCAAATCCTCTAATTCCCCCGTATTGGGGACTAATCTGCTTGCTTGTTTAAAAAGATTGCTAATTCCTTATCCATATCGCCAATAAGTGAATTAAAGCCATTTATGGACCGGAACCTAATTGTTTTGAATTGAATTAAACAGGATAATTAAGATTAGGTGCAATTTGTAAAGTACAATTTTAATTTGCACCTACAGCCACTTTAAATCCAACATACGCAGAAGCAGAAGAGATTTTGTCACCATTTTTCCACTCAAAAAAGTACTCATTAGAAGCTGGATTGTAAACCCAAAGTTCGAAAACTATTTGGTAAAAAGAATCGGAATACGTCGAAATATTAGCTTCTACTATCGTTTCATTAATTATTAAACGTTTAATTGTGATCGAATTATTTTGGTTTTCTGTTTCTAGTATGCGCCATAAAAAGGGCACAAGTTCAGTGCTGTTGATGTGTAGGGATAATGGAAACTCGGCTATTGGGTCAACGGGGCTGGGTTTATAGTTTCTATCATCTGGTAGTGCCGTAGTGGAGTTGAGTAGTTTGACTCGTATAGATACATTTTGCTCTGTTTGCATATGGTTGTGAACGTATATATACCAATTTAGTTCAGCACCTGCTACGAGTGTGGCATTGCCGTTTGGGTAATAGTTATCGGCAGTCTTATCTTTTCCAAGAAGCCCAATTTCTAAAAATTCGTCTTCGTATCTTGGCCAGAAAGAACTTATTACAGCTACCAGCAGGATTAGAAGAAGAATAAATGCTCCAACTAGTAAAAGGGGTTTATGCTTTGTGAATGCCATTTAATTCTCACAGACAACCGCTTAATATATGCATTAATACCTAACTTTTAAATAAAGTTACATTTTTAACGAATAAAAATCTAAGTCAACACCTACTTCAAATATTTTGAGTAGTCGAGTATGGAGTTGGTGTGGGAGCTAAAGTTGGTGTTGGTAAAGTGGGTGTAGAAATAATAATTAAAGGTGCGATCTTAGGAGTCAATGTTAGGAGTTGGAGTAACCGACGAAGTGATAGTCTGGCGTTGGAGAAGGTTAAGAAAAATGAAGAAGGAGCTAGTGTCGCAGTTTGTGACAGGAAATTGTGAGGGATTAGGCAAATTTGGATGTTCAGGTATGGTTGTGAAACTACGTGAATAACTGGGGGTAGGTGATGCCATATTTTGGTTTGATCTATTACCCATTTTCTCATGATTAAGTACTAACACAAGTAATACACAAATAAGCACTATACAAATAACTATCGTGATTTTTATACATCATAATATCTAGACGCTCTATAGCCAAATTGTTGAGCAATTAGGGTAAATAATGTAAGTTGCAGATTATTATGGGTGGTTATTTAGATACCATTCGATTGTTTCGCGTATACCCACAGTTAGCTCCGTTTTTGCTTCAAACCCAAATTCATACTTAGCTTTACTTACGTCAAGGCAGCGTCTAGGTTGCCCATCAGGTTTAATTCTATTCCACATTATTCGCCCTTTGTAACCTGATAGTTGAGCTATTAAATTGACTAAATTAGATATGGTGATTTCGCGCCCTGTACCAAGATTTACAGGTTCAGGTTTATCGTAGCACTCTGCAGCAGCAAGAATCCCTTCAGCAGCATCTTTAACGTAAAGGAACTCTCTAGATGCACTACCAGTTCCCCACACTTCTACTTCCTCGGCATTCGTTTTTACGGCTTCGGTGAATTTTCGGATTAATGCTGGAATAACATGGGAGGATTCTAAGTTGAAATTGTCTTTGGGGCCATATAGGTTAACTGGAATCAAATAAATTATGTTCATCCCGTATTGTTGCCTATAAGCTTGGGCCATAACCAGCAGAGCTTTTTTTGCAATTCCATAAGGAGCATTTGTCTCCTCGGGGTATCCGTCCCAAAGGCTTTCCTCTTTAAAGGGAGTAGGAGTAAATTTTGGATAAGAACAAACTGTCCCTACTTGTACGAACTTTTCTACCCCGTTAATACGTGCTGCATCCATTAGCTGCGTACCCATCATTATATTATCAAAGAATAGAGGACCAGGGTTTTTTTGATTAAAACCTATGCCCCCAACTCTAGCAGCAAGGTGAATTACTATATCAACGTCAGTTACGGCTTTGCAGTTTTCGCGTAACCTTAAATCGATGTCTTTACTTCTAGGGATTAATATTTGACTTTGGGAAACACCCCTTTTATTAACAAGGTTATCTACAATATGAGAGCCAAGAAAACCTGCTCCGCCAGTAATTAGAATTTTCTTTCCAGCCCAAAATGACACTAGTCTACACCCCACCATTTCATAGGAAACGCTTTACGGATAAGAGCATCCCCTTCACCAATTGGCTCCAACCCTGCTCTACGCATATCTGCATCCACCATAATTTTTACTAACTCTTTAAAGCGAATTCTAGGTTGCCAACCAATTACATTTCTAATTTTACTCGAATCAGATCTTAAATCATCCGTTTCAGTAGGTCGAAGATACTTCTCATCACACTTAACATATTTCTCCCAATCGAATCCAACGTAAGAAAACGCTTCGGTTACGAATTCTCTAACAGAATGCTGCTCGCCCGTACCAACCACAAAATCATCAGCCCTGTCCTGCTGGAGAATCTGCCACATCACTTCAACATATTCAGGAGCAAATCCCCAATCGCGTTTAGCCTCTAAGTTTCCCAAATACAAGAAATTTTGTTTCTTAGCAAGAATGTTAGCAACCGCCATTGTTATTTTTCTAGTGACGAAAATTTCACCCCTTCGAGGTGACTCATGATTAAACAAGATCCCATTGCAGGCAAACATATTATAGCCTAACCGATAATTCTTAGTAATCCAATAAGAATAGACTTTGGCAGCTGCGTAGGGACTTGTAGGATTAAAAGCGGTTTCTTCATTTTGAGGGGAGGGGGATCTTCCAAACATTTCGCTGCTGGAAGCTTGATAAAACTTCGTTTTATTCCCACTTCTTCTGATTGCCTCTAAAATTCTTACGGTACCAAGAGCGGTTACGTTTCCAGTATATTCAGGCATACTAAAGCTAACTTTCACATGGCTCTGGGCACCTAGATGATAGACTTCATCCGGTTTTATATTGTATAAGATGTTACTAATTTGTTCAGAATCAGCCAAGTCTCCATAATGAAGAAAAAGTTGTGCGTTAGGTTCATGTGGGTCAACATAAAAGTGGTCAATGCGACTAGTATTAAAAGTGCTTGCTCTGCGAATTATTCCATGAACCTCATAACCTTTTGAGAGCAAGAATTCAGCAAGGTATGAGCCATCTTGACCGGTTATTCCCGTAATAAAAGCTTTCTTCATAAATTCTCCTTCAAACATGTTAGTGTTTAAAATATTTGTAAACTTAAAAGCATTAGACAAAACTTGTGATCTTGTCTATCTTCTTGTGGAGAGAACTTTGTCAATTTGATCATGCCTTTTCCTTGTGAAAGCTACTTCAAATAACGCCCTAAGTAGACTAACCAAGAAATCGATAGCAGTTATGAGAATTCGCTTAGCAACTATCAGCGAGATTAAGCTAACCAGCCCAATCAGTGCCCATAAATATAAAGCGGGCACAGGTTGGAAGAAGGTAAGCACTGCAAGAAAAACAAATCCGGCTAAAACGGAAATAGGGGTAACTATAAGCATGCCATAGTTGGCGGGTAGAGTAAATAAACCAAATTTACCATACCTTGACCTGAAAGCCATGCCTTTGAAACGCAGCAATATTCTTATCCAGCCGGCAGCTCGAATGGTTTTTTGCTTTATTCTATCATTACGTGTTTTTGGTGCATACTCATAGAATTTTGCCTCTGGATCAAAAATGGCTTTGTAACCTTTTTGACGGACAAACAAGGCAATTGCAGTATCAAAAGTAGCATTGCCACCAGCTAGGTCAGAAATGAGGTTTTTCCGAACAGCTGAAGCTTCACCCTTGAAATAGAATGTTGAGTCCATGTTTGTTTCAGAGGTTCTTACAAAGTTATAGATTCGAAGATATGCCGCCTCAGAGCTTCCAACTGCTTCATCCTCATTTAAGATTACATCTTTGCCAGTAACTGCACCAATGCGTTCATCCTGAAAGTGGCGAACAAGGTTCTGAACTGTGTTTCCATCGTGATATGAGCCTGCGTCGCTCAAGACAATAATATCTCCGGTAGCCGCTTTGACGCCGGCAAACATGCAAGGACTATAACCCATTCGTTCACTAAACTTAATCAAACGAACGTTAGGGTACCTTTCGGCATACTCTTGGATGATGTTTGGAGTAGAATCGGTTGAATCATCAACAAAGATCAGTTCGAGTTTATCTTTAGGATAGTTAGAAGATAGCAGATTTTCAATTTTTTTAGACATAATTGACGCTTCGTTATGAGTAGGGGTAACTACTGAAACGGTGGGTTCAAACTTGACATCATCAGAACCTATCTTATCACTTCGCTGCTGACCACGCCGATAGTAAACGAGAATTAAACCATAAGTGCCAAAAACAAAAAAAGGAACAGCAAAACAAAAAAACACAAAAAACTGCAACACTTGAATAAGCCCAAACAAATTCCCAAATCTCCAAAGCAAATTAAGAAACTTTCAACTTATTTAGCAATTTTCTCGAAGTAGATTAAATGTGTCACGTGCATGGTGCTCCTTCGATACACCTACAACCATGCCTCGTAAATTCGGCAGCCCTTCGACATATTTTGCTGCTTCAATAGGCTTTAGGTACCCAGATGCAAGTATACTCATGGCAATTACATTTGATTCGGGTATTCGCGATAATGCATCTTCACAGGCTTCCTTTGAAGGATTCATTTGAAAACCTACGCCATTAAAAGGAGCGGCTATAGTTATGTTCTTAAAGTCAATACCCCAGCTTGAGAATTTATTAACAAGATAGGCAAAGTTTCGGGTTTCAAAACCAGGCGTTACACCAATATCCAAGGCGTATTCAATGTACAATTTAGCAAGCCAATCTAGATTAAGAGATATAACCATTTCAGTTATAACTTCATGAAGCATAACTGATTCCAAATTTAGCTTCCTGCCTGCAGCGGATTTTATTCTGTGAACCTCGTAAAGAAGGTAAGCTTTGAGAAGATCCTTAGGATCCATGGTAGCAACACATTTCAAACCAGCCGCAGCCGCTTTGACGTTACCTGAAAAAGCTATTTGTTTAGCCACATTTTTCGCCAGTCCAACCATACCTAAATGGGTCGCCAACCTAACATATTCATAAGCATAAGGGATAATAGCATAAAGAGAAACAGATTGACCGTCTATGTTCTCACGAATCACCCGTAAAGTAGAAAGCGTAGTTTCACTAACTGAGAACATGAAACCATCTGCACCATTCTCAACTGAAGTCATGACTAATTTACCAGCATACTCGGACTGGCTTACCTCATTACCTCGTGCCCTTGCACGATCGTCAGAGAGATGGTTAATTCCATGAAAGGGATTATCACCAACTAGCAAAAGCTTTTTTCCTTTAGTAGCCATTTTTTTAAGCCTCTTTTTTTACCTGCTCAATAATATAATCAACCTTTGAAGCAGTCCTAAAACTTGGCTCAGCTTTACCGCCATTCAATACTGATTTTATAAAATGTTCATCTTCGCGATAATATTCAGGCTCTCCAAGCAGAAAACCAACATTATCATTAAGATCAGGCCTATACCATGTACGAGATACACCACTGTTGAGTTCCAAGCATAAATTAAAATCGTTAACCTTTAGAACACCATTGCTTCCTTTAATGTTTAACCCAAAATTTGGCATACGGAAGTTGCTTTTACACCAAGAAATGTCAAACTGCCCAGTTAAACCTGGCTTACTAACTGTAAAGTTAGCACTATCCTCACAACTTTCGTCAACAATCGATGTTAATATAGCCTTATCTATCTTAAAGTCATCAAAAAACCATAAAGCCAAATCTATGACATGAGAACCCAAATCACTTAAGACCCCACCTCTAGAAAGCGAGGCTTTTGATGCTTGACTACAATCTGAAAAGTCAGATGAATAGGCATAACCATCAAATGAAATTAATTTTCCCAAGATGTTTTCAGCTAAAAGACTTCGAGCTTTAGAAAAAGTTACACTAAATCTCTTCATGTAACCAACCATATTTACGCCCTCTATCTTATCCGAAAGAGTATATAACTCATTGGAGTTAGCCCAATTTGAGGAAAGGGTTTTTTCTACAAACACATTACGGGTTATGCCCTTTGAATATAGGGTATTTACGATTGGAAAATGAGCGGGAATAGGAGCTGCTACATAAGCACAATCTATATCTAAATCACCCAATTCTTCTACATCATTCACTACTTGTATACCTTTAAACAACTTATGAGCGAGTTTACTAAGTAACGTGCTTTTATCACAGAACGCAATAATTTCAACTTCAGGCATTGTAGAAAGAATGCTTGAATGAAGTAGACCCATCTTGCCTAAACCTATAATGGCAATCTTTATTCGTTGACTCATAAAACCATCTCAAAATTTCTCAATTTGGTTTCAGTAGAAGCAATTAATCAATGCAACTCAAATTTTCATAACAGACAAATGACTTGCAAACAATGATTATAGAACGGAAATATTTGATTGGACAGTGATTGTTTGCATATAAAATCTTGCGATTTAGGCAATACTATCCTTAGATCCGCTATTAAATCCCTCTCTGATGAGAGCAGATTGGAATCATTAGGTTAGTAATCGCTCAAGCACAACATCAATTAGCTTCATTATCTACCACAACCTCTTTTTAAAGATTATTCAGTAATAGTAATACATATTGTATCAATTCAGCAGAGCACCAAAAGCCTTCAGCACCAAGAAACTCAATCAAAATATTCATGCAATAATTTGCAGCACCTGCATTCAGGAACAGCAGGCTAAGGCTTGCTAAAACGTCAAGCATTTTAAAGAATATTGCTCGCGTTACGATAGTTGCAGATATTGTTGAGCCCCAGTCAATCGAGGATTATACAATCACATAAACGCAATATAGATTAGGTGATACGTTAGCAGCACTGGTTGAAGATAAGCTAGTGCTTACGATGATAGTCGCAGCTGCGACATTTGTCAACGTCAATTCCATCATACTAAGATCGCTTCGCTTATAGTAATTTGGTAGCATAATGTTTACCATAGTTTCCATGCCATAGCACAGCAAAGAGCTCAAGATACAAGAAAATCGCTAATGCATGCACATTACTGCCACGATGAACAGTCAAAACACAAAAAAGCAAAAAGCAAAAAACAAGATTCTAAAACCTATACAATTTTATGCCCATGTTAATATTCTCGTTAAGCAACTGCATTACTTCTTGCGTTTTTTCCAAAAAAAGTACGCCCTTTTTTGTCGCCTTATATACTTCTTTACTACCTTGGGCATGCTTTTCAAGCAACTCAAGCTCAGTCATCAGAGACAAATATTCGTTAAGTTGAGTAAAACTCAGATTCGCTTTATACATAATTTGAGTTTTCAAAGCTCCGTTCTTAGCAATGCGAGCTATATCAGCCATGATAACTAATTTATCCCGTCTTTTCAAAGAGGCATCGATCAAATTTGCGAGCATCTTCTATTATCACCTTATAGATTTATAATCTATAAGAAGGCCCTCTTTCGAAATATTAAACAGTGTTTCATATGTCAAAATATTTAAAACAAAAAATATTCCAAAAACAAGAGCGATGCCAAAATCGATACATGCAACACAACATAAATTGATAAACAAAAAAGTTTACAACATCAACTTAACAACGAAACGATCAAACAAAATCTGAGCTGCACGTCCGCGAGGGAAAAACATCTGCAGCTAGGCTCCGTTGTAGTTCTCTATTTTGCGCTGATGACTACGCTTGCAGTTCGCATAGCCTACCTTCCGACCGCAAACACACATCCCAAAGCTGCAGCCTACCTGCGCAGACTCCAAAAGCAGTACTCTGAAGTTGTATTCTAAGACTCGCTCAATTCAAGAATATACATCCTGTATGGAAAAGACAAATACATATGGTCTTTATCCTGAGCCTTGATCGGTAACTTCCAACCAGGACTGCGGACAATCGTTTTAAATATTTCGCCTATCCAAAACTCAGCTAAGACTCAAGAACTGCATAAGGGGACCTCATTATTAGGAGACACCGTTGCTATTGAAGCTTGTATAGCATATAGCAAGTCTTATTAGTTCAGCAAACAACTTGGCTCTGAGCGTGATAGACATGACACGTCTAATTAGCCCTTTGAAAACATCATTAAACCCCTATTTGAGATATTCAATTAGCTTTTTGGAGGTAAACTGATTTGTCAAGCACAGCAGGCTCAGGCACATTAGCAGCAGCTGGCGCCAAACAGCTAGAAGTTGCCGCAAAATCCCCGCTAAGCGAGATCAGGTTCCCTGAATTCACCGCAAAACTCATCACCGACACATTCAACGCGCTAATCGCAGCAAACATCCAGCAAACCCAAGCGTACGTAGAACTACTAAAAGACGTATCAAAATCCTTAACCGATTACATCAACGATACAAAAGACGACATCAGCGGCGAAATGATCCTGCAATTTTTAGCCAGAATCTTGCCGGACCCAACGCACTCAAGCGGAACAAAAGTAAGAGTAGGCGCAACCTTAACCGCGGCAGACGCCACAGCATTAAACAGTGCATTGGCGGTTCCAGGCGTTCAGGAAAACCCAGGCATAAACGCAGCGCCAATAAACGACAGCACAGCACTAGACACCATACTTATGATTGTAGCCAAAAGAATAGCCGCAGACAAATACACCCTGCTCAAAGAAATGGTCCGGCTAGGCGTACTGCGGCTAGTAGTTGAACATGGCGTTATTGAAACCAGGCTGACCTTCAACACATATGCCTCGACGTTTTATGAGTCAACCAAAAACAGCTACAACACCAGCTCATACTCCACAAGGGCATCTACCGGAACCGGCAAAATAACCAGCCTGTGGCTAAAAGCCTCAGCTTCAACAAGCTTCAACTCCCTGCACGTCTCAACAGCCAAAGAAACCAACCGCGACATCTCAGGAAGCCAAGTCCAAATCTACGGCCGCGTACAAATCGACTTCAAGACAGACTACCAGCCAATGACAGTATAGGCGCATAAGCATGGCAACCAGCCTAGCTAAAGCCGCTGAAATGGGCTTCGCTGAGTTCGCCTCCACCCTCATCTCCGAAACCCTCAACGCCATAGTCACCTCGATCCTAACGCAGGAAAAACAAGCCGCACAGCTAGAACAACAAGCCCAGCTAACGCCTGAAGAGTACGCAAAAGAAAACCTCACCGACGACCTCATCAGAGCCGAAATAACACGGCTATTTCCCCATCCGACAGGTGCAGCAGGCAAAAGCGGCATAGACAAAGGCGAACCCTACACAAACAGCAAAGAAACCGGAGAAAACCCAGCCATATTTAACAAAACAGGCTATAAAATAACAAAAGGCGACCTGACGGTTAACCAGGAAAACATGGCGATAAGCGATAACGGATACTCGAATATCGCCGCCGCCATCAGACTAAACTTAGCTAGACAGCACTTGGCCATACTTCAATCAGTCATCGCCCGAGGCATTCCCAGAGTATACGTCGACAACGGATACATAAGCTCCAAGTTAGCACTACGATTTGAAACAAACACCACTACGCAGCCAACCCAGCCAAGCACGCCGATCAGCAAGGCAGGCTCAAGAATTGCCGGCACAAACCTGCCAAGGCTAATTGCCCAACCCGTAAACGCCAACAAACCCGAATACCTCACCCTAAAAGCAGATGTCCTAAGTGAAGTAAAAATAACCTTCAAAACGGTGATCCCATGACCCAGGCAACAGAAAAAAACGCATCCTACCTGACCGAAGCCATACTCGCCATACATAACGAAGTACAAAGCGCGCTCGATTACATCAGCACAACCGCAAGCGAACAAGGCACAGACCTGGGCAAAAGCACCGCACTGCTCAGCATAGAAAACCTACGCATCAAACTACCCATCAAAATCAGCATCGAAGCAGGAAAAAAGAAACTCGAACCCCCACCCGCAACACCGCTAACGCCCCAGCAAATCCAGCAAGCACTACCTAAACGAGTAGGCTTCGTCATAGAACGCGACCTGCCTACAAACTTCAGCGTCTACAGCAAAGTACGCGTAGCCTTCAACCCACAAGACGCCACAGCCGCAGCAGCCGCAAAGAAAACAGCCACAACCGAACCCACCCAACCAACACAAGAAGCAGGATGGGGCGAAATAGAAATCACCTTCGCACCCATAAAACGAACCTAACATCGCTTCCTCTCTTTTTTCATCTGTACAAAACCGCCACACAAGGCAAACAAATGAATGCTTAAAATAGACGACCACACACAGAATGGAAGGCGAGCAAGCATGAACAAAACAGACAAAAAACTCAAGACTAAAACCACTGAAAAAATCAACCCAGCAGAAAAAATCAAAAAAATAACCCCGACAAAAGCCACCTCAGCAAAGATCACCAAACCTACAAAATAACCCCGGCAGCAAAAAACAACCACCCTCCACCTTTCCACACAAACCCCTATATTAAAAACCCGTCAATGCGGGCAGGATAGATCCGCTAAAACTAAAAGTGGTTAATGTAGGCTTTTTTGGGCATCAATAATCTTTTCAAAAACTTGGACGATTAAATGCTCTCTAAGATCATCTACCTTTTTTGCCACCTCCGGATCCTTAGCATTACTTTTGTGCTCATCTAGATGGCCTTCGATGGCCCAGTTCATTGAAGCTAAGTCAGGAACCAGCAATATTTTGGCGCCACATTTACATACTATTGACGGCAAATTGCTGATGCAATCTGAAGGTCCTTCCAAGTTCAACACAACTACACATATTAAAAGTATGTTTAAAAAACCTTGCTGGAGATAGGCAAAATTGCTAAAAAAAAGCAATCAAAGCAGCTTCTTATGTATGCGCATACTTCTTAGCAGAGGCACTAAAAAATGTCATCTTTAAATAGATTTAGAGTTAAGTTAATACGCTGGGGGATGCTTTGAATTATCTTTCGCCGCTCAGGTCAGAGCTTAAGCTTAATATTTTACTTAGTCTATTGGATGGAGAAAAGGACCTTTCTAAGCTTAAAGCCGTATGTAATAAAAGAGAGACTACTATTTTACATGTTTTAAAAGAATTTGAGAAATTGTCCATAACTGAGAGAACCCGCGGGCAATACAAGCTAACTTCGCTTGGCTTACTAGAAGCCCAAATCTGCAAGCAATGTCTTGAGGCAACAAACGTTATCGACATGTTCAAAGACTTTTGGGCAACCCATGACAGCTCAGCCATCCCGCCCCCTTTGATCGCGCAGCTAGGCGCCATAAAAGAATCCACGCTGATAAAAACGCGGTCTTCCGAGCTTGGAAAAGTCCATGAAACATTTCTAGAAGTCCTCCGCACTTCCAAGAAAGTCAAAGGCATCTCACCTATCTTCCACCCAGACTACGTATCAGCAACAAGACGCCTACTCAACCAAGGAAATTCCGTCGAACTCATTTTAACGGATGACGTTTTCAGAAAGACCATAGATTCCGCAGAAGCCCAGCTGCTACAAAAATACATAACCGAAGGCAAGCTCACCATCTTTACTAAAGACAAACTAAAGCTTGCCCTGACAGTAACTGAAAGAAGCTTCTCTTTAGGCCTATTTAGGCTAGATGGCGAATACGACTACACCAACGACCTAATATCGTTCAGTCCGGCAGCTGTCACATGGGGCGAAGAACTCTTCAAAGGTGTCTTAGCTGGCAGCAAAAAATACAACCCCACATAAACAATGCAAACAAAAAATAACAAACTCAAGTCTATGCCTCTTAAGGTTTCTAACCGCCTCATCCATCTACTTGGCATTAAACAGCGCCTTAATTGTCCTGCTAGGATTTACACTCTATAGAAGCCAGGTTTCCACAGCCATCCTGATTGCAGCATTTTTAGCCACATTCTCAGTCTACACCCTAAACAAAGTCACAGACCAAACCGAAGACGCAATCAACCGCCCCGAAACCTCAAAAAACCCCAAATACTACCTAGCAGCCTCAATAACCGCGCTATTCCTCAGCCTCGGAGTCGGGCTCACAGCAGGACCATGGATCGACCTCGTCCTAATCACCCCGCTGATTATCGGAATTTTTTACAGCATAAAACTCACAAAAAAGATGCCCAGACTCAAAGAAATCGTCGGCGTAAAAAGCATTTTAGTCGCCTTCAGCTGGGCATTCACCGGATCCATCCTGCCCGCACTAACCAGCCCAGTCAACCAAGAACTAATAGCCTTAGTCTTCATCTACATTTTTATCAATTTACTGGTAAACACAATCCTATTTGACGGCCTGGATTTAAAGGGCGATAAAGCCAGCGGAGTTAAAACAATTCCCCTCGCAATAGGCATACGCAACACCAAAAGACTCTTGATCACAATCCACAGCCTCTTAATCGCATGGCTCGCATACACCCTATACAGAGGACTGTTTACAGGCAGCATGCCAGCACTAATCTTCGGAGTCGCCTTCGGATACTTTATCATTGAATACTTCATGAACCACCGCTCAAAAAGGTTAAGAGCAGAACTACTAATAGACGGAGAATGGATACCCCTAGTCACTATTTTAAAACTCCTATCATAGCTTCTAAAAATATGCACACTCCCCCACAATTCATAAAGATTAAGAATAAGTCACGCCAGTAAAAAGTCAGGTAAGAATTATATAATAATTCGTCATACTACATGCTTGCATGCAACGTTGATAACTCTTAGCGAATATATAACAATACTAAAAATAATAGCACACCAAAACCCAGTTAACCCTGTGCATGTAACGCCTCTAGAAAACGGCGAATACGAAAAACTAGCTGTTGCACTAACCTTCCTAGAAAATCAACGATGCATAAAGCTGGAAAAACCCGGCCAAAAAACACTCACAGCATACTCAATAACAGAACGCGGCCTCAGAATACTAAAATTCTTCAACCAACAAACCACCTAGACAAGCAAAGCACACAATTGCCATCAGCCCAAACACAGAAGATACTGATGTCCAACAGAAATACAACAAATTTTCCAGAAAAAATTAAAAACAAATCAAAAACCAATACCAATTTTATATTTTCATGCATATTTAAGTGCTCAAGCGTACAACAGTTGTCACCTGCCAACATTGAAAAACATATCGAACGCGCTGCACACCATACATCGGAGCGTGCACACTTGGCCAACTGTCCAAAATGCGGAAAAAACCTAACCAAGCCAGACAAAAAAATCGAAATCTGGCTCTTCTGCATAGAAGCCTACACATGCGACAGCTGCGGCA
>CAYRSV010000037.1:0-22025 GCA_964427115.1 uncultured Candidatus Bathyarchaeia archaeon
AAAAAATTCAGAGTTAAAAAAAGAGAAATATTCATACACTATGGAAAATCTGAAATTTGATGCATAAAAAAGAAAGTATAAGAAAAAATTATGGAAGGTACTGGAAGGTGTTTTGCAGCAGGTCTATGACTATTGAGGGGAATAGACCTAAGATGATTAATGCAGCGGCCAGTATCAGTATTGGTATGAGCAATCGTTTGGGTTCTTTGATAAGCTTTTCGTCTTTTGGCTTTCTTGAATACATGTAGTTAACTAGCCGGAATAGATAGGCAGTTTGAAGTACGCTCGCAATGACGCCTATTACTGCAAGCCAAGCGAAGTTTGACTCAATTGCCGCGGTGAATACTAGGTATTTGCCCATAAATCCAGCTAAAGGTGGAACACCTGCAAAGGACAGCGCCGCTATTACGAGAGCTAAGCTAACAAGCGGCATCTTGCGACCTAAGCCAGAGAAGTCGTCGAATGTTCTTAGACCATAATGGTTGATTATTCCAACGGCCATAAATGCAAGAGCAGTAGTAATTCCACCTATCAGGAAGAAATACAAGTTACCTTGAAGCCCGAGTTGGGTAAAGCTTGTGATTGCCACAAGGTTATAGCCTACATCAGCAACGCAAATGTATGCTATCAAGAGCTTAACGTTCTTTTGGATTAACGCGAATAGGTTGCCTACAATCATTGTAAATGCTGCTAATACTGCAAGCAACATTCTCCAATCTAGGGCACCCGGCACACCTAATGCGTTTACTGGTACCATAATAAAGATGAGCACGCGTATCAGAACATAGTAGCTGCCTTGATCAATTAGTGCAGAGAGGAAAGAGGCTGTTGAAGCTGGTGCAGCATTGTATGCATCAGGTAGCCAAAAGTGGAAGGGAACAATAGCTGATTCAATTGCATATCCAGTAATTATGAATAGGAAGGCAATAACTAGTAGCTGATTATTTGCTAGGGTAAATAAGGCGTCTTTAACGGCTATAAAGTTTAAGGTTCCAGTTATGCCATATACTAGTGAGAGTCCAAAGACTATGAATGCAGAAGCGATGACAATCATTACAATGTATTTGAGGGTAGCATTTAAGGAGCGTCGGTTTTGCCTGTAAAGCATTAGGAATGTGGATCCAGCTGCAGCAGCTTCCCAGAAGATGAACAGTGTTAGTAAATCGCCTGAAAATACTGCGCCTATTAGTGCAGCAGTAAGCATTAACATAATGGCGTAGTATCTTTCTGAGGGACGCTCTGCAGGGTTAATATACAGAACACTGTACAGCATAACTACGGCGCTTAATGCGACGAAGATTATTGCCATAAAGATAGATATACTGTCTATGAGTAGGGCGCTTGAAAGACTTTCAAGCGGAGAACCCGACAGGTTTATGGTCACGAAGTGTTCAGTAGCAGGTAGTGCATAGTATTTTATTGCCAAGTTTGCTACAGCGCCAAATGTGAAAATAAACACGATAGCAAACCATAGCAGTGTCAAAGCTGTTTTATGGGTACTTTTACGAATAGCTTTGAGTGTTGGGATAGTCAGCAGTGCAAAGACAATTAAGCTGACTACTGGTAGAGCGACATCTAAGAGTTCAATCATAGTTCAATTCATCCAAATTGTACCGAGTTTATCAGATCCATAAAGAATCCAGGGTAGATTCCGATGAAGATTACTAATATTACTAGTATCACCATTGCAATTTTCATATATAATGAGACATCTACGAGTTTGCTTTCGCCTGTATTGCCATTAGTGCCATTTTTAGGCTGACCAAGGAAGACTTTCGATATGTAACGTAGCGAATAAGCAAGCGAGAATACAACGGCAATTAGCATGAATACTGTAGGCAGCGTGTAGAAGGGGTCGTGCCTAATAACATCGAATGCGCCTACGAAGATGAAGAATTCACTAATGAAACAGGCAAATGGAGGTGCGCCCGCAATGCTTAATGCAGCAATTATTGAACTAACAGATGTGAAGGGTAACTTTCCGGCTAGCCCACCCATCTTTGTAATGTCTCTTTCATGAAGCTGGTGCATTATTCCGCCTGCAGTAAGGAATAAGAGCCCCTTGCTTACTGCGTGACTCAATATATGAAGAACTGTTCCCATGATAGCAACGGAAACAACTATAGTTCCAGCCACAGATTGGGTGGGGAAAAGGGAAAGCCCAAATAATACATAGCCCATGTGGGAAATGCTTGAGTAAGCTATGATTCGTTTAATGTCAGTCTCAACAAGAGCAATGAGTGAACCAAAGAATGCTGAAAGCACTCCGAAGATTGCCAACACGTGAAGGAAATCAACCGCAAAGCTGATGTCATTACTAAGAACAGCTGGGAAAACCATTCCTAGCGAAAGACGCAGTATCGCATAGGCTCCTGCACTGATAATAACACCGCTAAGAAGCGCAGACATTGTAGCTGGAGCTTCAGAGTGCGCATCGGGCAGCCACATATGAACTGGTACAACAGCCATCTTTACTGCGAACCCAGCTGTAAAAGCAATTAAAATCCATCTGACTACATCAGGAGCGGCTTGCATTAGAGCCGATTGGGCAGCCAACATATCTGTAGCGCCAGTAATCATATAAATGGCACCTATACCTAGAAGAACGAAGACCGCGCCTGCATGTGTAAATACAAATAACTTGAAAGCTGCCTTATAGGAGTCTCGGTAACCCCAACTTCCAACAATAAAGTATGCGGGAACAAGCATCAATTCCCAACAGAAGTAGAATAATAGAAGATTTGATGTAATAAACACGCCCACTAGACCCACACTAAGCATTGAAAGCAGAGCATAATATACGGGTAAGTTCTTTTTACCATGCATATAATTGATGGAGAACAGAGCTGCAACCAGGATAAGGGCCAAACTTACTATTGCAATTGAAGCACTAATACCATCAGCAAATAGGGTAAACTTGGTATTTAGAGCGGGTATCCACTCGTAACTTTCCGTGTGCTGATTACCTGGACCATTAAGTATATCGGGAATAGTTGACGCCACAAGACCAATGCATATTAAGGCTATAAGCGCAACAGTCAGCGCTGCGATTTTATCTGACTTTTTACCAGTTAGGTAGGCGATTGGTATACCCAAGATGGGTAAGATAAATACTAGTAACAGGGCGACCATATTATTACACTCCTATGGTTAGCATTATTACTATCAATATCAATATAAAACCAATCAAGGCTGCGGCAATATAATGCTGTAAAGCTGATGTAGGAAGCTGGTTCATCTTTGAAGCACCTCGCAGGGTACGATAAGCAATTACATTAAGCAGATGGTCAGCAAGTTTGTCAAAGTGATTTTGTACAGCCATAGCTGCGCTTATAGTAAAGCCTGCAACCATCGCTGGAAAACGTCCAAAGCCAGAGTTTTCAACTCGGTGAACTCCACTAGAAAAGCCTATAACACCTCGTGGAACAGCCTTTTCATATACGTCATCAAAGAAGTATCCGTGCTTAAGGATTACAGTAAGAGGATTGGAGCTACTTCGGAATTTTGCCATAAGCTCTGAATTCTTAAAGTAAGTTATGTAAATCAATAGACCTGCTGGGATAAGCAATGCAAAGAATATTGGGGTCTCTAAACTCGTGAAAGCACCTATGAGACTTATTGAGTGTTCAATTCCTAGGAAGGCTCCGATTGCAGGTCCGAGGAATCCCCAAACGACACACATTATTGCAAGTACGGCAGCAGGTACTAGCATGATTTTTGGGGATTCATGAAGGTGTAGCTTCTGCAGATGCTCGGATTTTTCTCCCAAGAAGGTTAGTTTGAAGAATCTTAGGCTGTAAGCAAATGTGATTGCAGTTGTTGCAAAGATTAGGATTACCTGTAAAAGGGTACCTCCTTCCATGAGGCTTTCAATTACTAGGCCTTTGCTAAAGAAAGCAGCAAATGGGGGTAACCCGCTTGTGGTTAGAATCATTACTAGTGCCATGGCGAATGTAAGAGGCATAACTTTTCTCAGTCCGCCCATGAGTCGCATATCACGTGTACCTATTGCGTGGATGATTCCGCCTGCAAGCAAGAATCCTAAGCCTTCAAAGAAAGCATGACTTACCATATGGAATAAGCTTGCTGAATAGCCTGTTGAGGCCGCCGACTGTGCTGTCCCTAAGGCGGCCATCATGAAGCCTAGCTGGCTGACAGTTGAGTAAGCTAGCACTCCTTTTATGTCGGGCGTGTAGAGCGCCATCGTTGCGCCTATGAATGCTGTTAATACACCCACCCAAGCTACTGTTGGAAGCCAAAGTGGCAATGTTGCAACTAATGGTCCAGCTATGAAGATGAAGCGTGCAACAAGGAAGATACCAGCCTTTACCATTGTGGCGGCGTGCAATAGAGCGCTGACGGAAGTTGGCGCTTCCATAGCGCTAAATAGCCAAGTCTGTAAAGGCAACTGGGCAGATTTCGAAATTGCACCACCTAAGATTAGGAAGGCAATAGCAGTCAAAGTTGAAGGATCTATGGTTCCAATAAGACTCATGGTATCTCGGAAGCTAAATGTACCCAGTTCCATGAAGAGAAGACCTATGGCTGCTAGGAGCATGATGTCTCCAATGCGAGTCATGAGAAAAACTTTCATACCTGAGCGTATGGATTCTGGACGATGGTACCAGAAACTAATAAGCGAATAACTGCAGAGACCGACCATTTCCCAAAAGATGAACATCTGAAGGAAATTATCGGAAATCGCAAGACCAATCATTGAACCGATGAATAACAGGAAGAAGAAATAGTAGCGGGTAAGACCACTCTCACCTTTCATGTAGCCTTGTGAGTAAACAGCAATAATTACCCCGAAGAAGCCGACTAGGCAGGCAAATAAGACACTTAGAGAATCGATAAATGCTCCGATCGTTATTTCAGCTGAGCCAGCGATAGAAGGAAGCCAAGTAGCAGTTTTAATTAAGGGCTCAGCCTCATGCCCCATAGGCACTATCGATATTAGACTGAAGGCAAAGAAAGCCGTGATTGAGGCTATAGTTATTACATAATAGTTTCTTGCTTTTTCACTAAAGCGCGCAATCAGGGGAACAAATAGGCTAGAAACTAGTGGAAGAAGCCATACAAGCCATGGGGAATAATCAAATAAGTCCATTATTGGTCACCCTCATTTTCTTCTGGTTGACTGTCTTCACGTCTTATTAATTTGCTGATATCACTTGTCCCGTATTTCTTTGACGCAATCACAAGTAAAGCTAAGATGACGGAACTTACAGCAGTATCAGTTGAGAACGCTAGTATCATCATTACTTGCCCAATTTCTTTGCCCATTGCGGACGAGAGCATGACAAAGTTCAGCGTCGCAGCAGTAGCAACCAACTCAATTGAAATGAATACTTTAAGTAGCTGGCGCTTGGTAAGTAACCCGTAAATACCTACCGCCAACATTGCCATAGATAAGATGACAAAGTCCATTAGGGCTCACCTTTAGATTTCACTTTTTTTATCTTTCGTTCATGTAAAACGATAGCTATACCAATAGCTAAAGTGAGGATTACCAAGCCTTGTAAGACTACATCTACTGCCCTTAAATCCCATAGAGCAGCTGCGAAGCCGGTTTCCACGGAAACGTTGTTAGGTGAGGATATTGTGAAAAATATTGCCGGTAAAGACAATGCTATGCCTACGACTACGGCTATTATTGGTGTGGATAATTTGACTTTTCCAACGTGCCTTTCGCTAAGTGATTCGCCCTCTAGAAATAGGATTGCAACTGTACCTACGCCGATAGCAAACTGAAAAATGGCTGCGAAAATTGCGCCATCTAAAGCGAATAAGGCAGAAGTAAAAAGGAAGGTACCTGCTAATGCTGCAACAGAGTAAATAGCTTCGTCAAGTAAAATAGCTAAGCAAGCGGATATTAGCAGCCCAACACCAACAATTTCAAGAATCATCATTCAGCACCTTTACATTTTTGAGGAGCCACTGTTGAAGTGGGTGAATTGGGTCTTAATATTAAAGCTGATTTATCAGTTGTTGCTAATTCGAATTCCTTTGAGGCCTTAATGGCATTCCTTGGGCAACTTTCAGCACATTGATAACAGTAAACGCAACGATCCAAATAGAATAAAGGACGCTTTTTGCCGCCTACCTCAATCATCTCTATAGCTTTTGCAGGACAATCTCTGGAACATAAACCGCAACCGATGCAAATGTCAGTATCAAATATCTGTTTGCCTTTGAAGTCATCAACTGGCTCGCACTTTACAAAAGGATACTTGCCAGTTGCGGTTTTCTTGAAGAGATGACTTAGTGTCTCTTTAAATATTGGGGGTACTATTTTCTTTGCCATCTTTTACACCACTTGGTATACCCAGATTGCGAGGCTAATTGTTGCAATAAGGGACAGCAAACTTAAAGGTAAAACTATCCTCCAGTTTGCTCTTAATACTTGATCAATACGTAACCTTGCGAACTGGACAGTAATATATTCTGATAGTACTACGATAGCTAGGACCTTTAGCGAAAACCAGAGCGCGCCCCACAACTCAGGTAGTACACCAAAGGGAACCGGACCGCTTGCACCGCCTAAGAATAAGACGGTGACTAATGCTGCACCAAATACTATCTGAACATCGCGTGCAAGTTTAAGAAATGCTAATTTAGCGCCACTGTACTCTGTCTCATGTCCAGCTACGACTTCGCTTTCTGCGTGAGGAACATCAAAGGGATCTTTCTCAAGTTCTGCCTGTAAGGTAATTACGAACAATACAAACGCCCAAGGAGCTAAGATGATAAACGGGAGCCAAGAGCTTTGAGCAGAAACTATGGAGGAAATTGTTAATGAACCAGCCAAGAAAGCAGGTGCAACCGCTAGCAGTAACAATGGAATATCATAGCCTAAAAACTGTGTTAAGACTCTGGCTGCACCTATAGAGCTATACGGATTAGCTGAGGCCCATCCTGCAAGGAAGAGCAAAAAGTTTGCGATGGATACTAAAGCCATCACAAAAACTAAATCGCCCGTAAAGCTCACATTTGGAATGACGCTTGTCCCGTCAACAGGCAGGAAACAAAAGGCGAAAACAATCATTGTAAATGCTAAGATAGGCGCGAACCTGAAGACAGTTTTCCTCGATTCGCTAGGAGTAATTTCTTCTTTGACCAATAGTTTTATGAAGTCAGCTAAGGGCTGCAAGATGCCACTTGGACCAGTGAACCTTGGACCCATGCGATTCTGCATGCGGGCTTCTAGTTTTCTTTCTACCCAATCGCAGAACAGGGTAAAGAAGAATATGAAGGTGAATCCTGGAAATACGAGCACGCGGAATAATAATATAGGAAGTTCTTCGATCACCAATTTGTTTTCGCCTACCTATCTGTGCATGAGAAGCATGGGTCTAAGCTTACGAAGTTTGGTGGTACGTCAGCTATGCTTTCTCCGATTGCGGTTGTTAGAAATGCGGGGATGTTAGCAAAGGTTGGGGTACGCACTTTGACGCGTTCTGGAAAAGCAGTGCCATTACTTTTGACATAGTAGAATAATTCGCCTCTTGGGGCTTCAACACGGTTGACTGCTTCGCCAGGAGGGACAACCCTTGGTACTTTGACTCTGTAAGGTCCTGATGGCAGATTATCAAGGGCATACTCTATGATGTTGATGCTTTCCTCAACTTCGTCCATGCGGACATTCATTCTTGCCCATGTATCACAAGAGTCTTTGGTAATAACTTTAAAGGGGATTTCACCGTATGCTTCGTATGGCTCATCCTTACGGACATCAATATTAACGTTTGAGCCTCTTGCTACAGGGCCGACTACACCAAGCTTCAGGGCGTTCTCGCGTTTCATTACACCGACATTCTGCATGCGTGCCTTTATGGAAGGCTCATCCCTGTAAAGCTGTGTGTAGAAGGGTATTTTCTTTCGAAGGTCGTTAAGGATTGCCTTGATTTTCGGAATATCTGTTTCTTTTACATCGCGTCTTACTCCGCCTATAGCAATTGACGAGGAAATTACACGATTACCAGTAAGCATTTCAGTTATGTCCATTATTGGCTCGCGGTCGCGCCAGAAATACTGGAATAGAGTCTCGTAGCCAATTTCTAAGCCTGCATGGCCTAAAGTTAGCAAGTGACTATGTAGTCTATTGGCTTCTAGAATTATTGTTCGTATGTATTTGCCTCTTGGTGGTACTTCGGTTTTTAGGATTTTTTCTACAGCTTCAACGAAAGCTGTCGCGTGGCAACTGTTGCAGATGCCACAAATTCGTTCTACCAAATAGACGTCCTGAAGATAAGTGCGTGATTCGGAGGCTTTTTCTACGCCTCTATGAACATAACCGATTCGGGGCTCAACAGCTCTTACTGTTTCACCTTCAACTAGCAAGGCAAATTTTTCTGGTTCTAATAATGCAGGGTGCTGTGGACCAATAATGATTTTTACAAGATCACCTTCATCAGATTTGACTTCAGGAGAAGGCGGGTTAAGCTTAATTTCGCTTGGTTTGACATCTTTCCGGAGTGGGTAAACGCCTTCAGGCCAGTTTTCTGGCAATACAAGGTGACCTGATCGGGGGTTTCCTTCGAATTCTACACCTAAGAGGTCAGAAACTTCTAGTTCGTGCAAGGTAGCACTATGCGTGATATCATTTACAGTTTGGATTTTTGGGTTTTCTTTTGGAAGCTCAACTTGAATAGTTAGGAAAGCATTAGAGGTACGGACATGATAGAATACACCAATATTCGCACCTAAATCTATGCCCGTAATTGACGTAATTGCAGTTTTTTCATCTGCATCAACTAAAACTTTGAATACATCCCTGTGGATGCTTGGACTGGTTTTAATTGCTGCTGTGCCAAGTTGACCAAGTACTACTTGGACAGGTTTTCCTTGAAGTTTATCTTCGAGGATTTGTACGATATTTATATCATTGTTTGGCATCTGATTTTGCCTCTTCTACTTTTTGAGCTTCTGGCTCTACAATTTCTGCTTTTGGCGTAGGAGACTCCTCTTGCTGTGCTGGTGTAGGAGTAGGAGCTGGTGGAGCTTGGAGTGAGTTGAGGAGTTTTACTACGCCATCAATTATGGCTTCGGGTCTCGGTGGACACCCTGGAATGTAGGCGTTAACTGGAAGCACTTTATCTACACCAGAAAGAACTCCATAGGCGCCTTGAAATACTCCGCCTCCACATGCACATGCACCTATTGCAACTACAAATTTTGGCTGTGGCATTTGGTCATAGATTCGTTTGAGCCTTTCAGCACATTGTTGAGTGACAGCGCCTGTTACTAGCAGAACATCAGCTTGACGGGGAGCAGGTTCAAGTTTAATGCCGAAGCGCTCCACATCATATTTTGGTGTAAGCAAGGCAACGATTTCAATATCACAGCCGTTGCATGCACCAGAATTAAAATGTATAACCCAAGGAGACTTTACGCGTGCCCATGTTGCTATTTTTGTCATCATTACTCTTTGCCCCCCTCCATTATTAGCAAGCTTGATGCAAGGATTATGAACAAGTATACAAGAATTAGCGGAATGTTTATTCCTTGTCCAATAAAGGAGCCGAAAGCCAAGAGAAGAACGGAACTGTCTAAAATTACAAAGTATATTAGATACTTGTAAAGAGACACATTAACCCGAAGTCTTGAATAGGAAATTTTTTCGCCGCAAGCATAGACTGTGCGTTGAGCATCTGTTTGAGCAGGTTTTGGAGCAGCCCTGCGACCTAACGCATAGATAATGAATGTAGCACTCAGGATCAAGATAAATGCAACTATTGATTCAACTATCACCAATATTTGCCTCCATGGAAATAGACGGATTGGACAAATTTTCCGTTTTTCAAGCCCGAAGGCTCCACTTGTTTATAGAGAGCACTTCTTGCATGAACGTATATAAACCTATTGAAATATTTAGTCAGCAGACATACAATAACGTCGATGATATCAACTATGCACTTTGATAAGAACGCCCTGTTTGAACAGGGTATACCAAGCCGCATTAGGGATACAAACGTTGCTTTGCTCATGAGGGTCCGAGCTTGTCGCACATTATGACAGGCTACACACATTTAAATCTTAGCCATTAATAACGCTGTAATATATGATGTTTTCGTAAAAAACTAAAATAAGGATATGTCATAAGTCCGCTGTTTTACTCCGATTCAGTATCCAAGCCACACCATCTTCGCTCTAAATACAGAATTAAACTAAATAGACCTCTGCTAAGTATTATTAAAATAAGTGTTTCTAGCTCTTCAAAGGTCTGAGTAGTAGCTGTTTTTATAATTTCTGCGCCAATGAACAGTTCTAGGCTTAGGGTTAGATAGCCAGCTAATGGACCAGCTACGCCTGCAGGCTTAAATGGATTTTGCAGTTTTGTTCTTATAAACCGAAAAACTGTAAGCATTATTCCAAAAATTATTACACCCGCACCAAGTAGGTAAATAACAACTATTGAAATAGCAAGTAATGTGGCAACTATTTCATAAAATAGTCCACCAGGAGCACCGGCGGCAGGCGGCAAAAACAGGTTTCCAAAGTTGCTATCGATAATTCGCAAAATGGCACCGAGAAATGCCAAGATTGCAATAGTAACCAATAACGCGATAGTTAAGTTGCTTAAGCCAGTTTTCTTCATTTAGAACAGCTCACAGCAAATCATTTAGTAACAAGCTACTATAGAGCACGATTACTTAATATGATTTATTACTCTTGAAGCTTAACTTCAAAAAAGAAATATTTGGCATTCTTGGCAAAAAAAGAGCAAATTGTACATTCCATTATTTTGTTGACCAGAAATATAAAAAGAAAAAATGAAGGGATAAGGGGCTATTTACGCCTTAGGAGGATTGCTGCAGCAGCGACGACTATTATTATGATTATAATTGCAGCTGCTATTATGTAGAGGTCAGTGAGGGGGATTTCGCCTGGAGGAACCCCAGGAGATGGTGATACTGTGCCCGTTGGTGTCGGAGTTGGTGAAGCAGCAGCGCCCTCACCTATGCCGACATATGAATAAGCAGTAGACGGACCATAGGATGAGGTTCCATCGAATCTAGCAATAATCTGGTAGGTGCCGGGGTTCGGTGGGGACCATAAAAACGCAAAGGTACCAGAGGCGTCGCTTGTGACTGTAGCTATGTCAATAGTGTTTCCGTCCTCACCTATGGCTGAGAGTCTAATCGGTACACCTGTTACATCTGTTGGCATCGGTTGTTGCATATATAAGTACTCCATCCACCCAGCCATGCTTTCATCGGAGACTGCGGGGACGAAGTCAAATTGGCCTTGTTCTACTAGATCTCTAGCTGCCGGGGATTGGTCGCTGATTGTTCCTGAGATCATTATGCCTGTTCCCGATTGAGCCACGCTTGGACCAGTCAAAGTTAGTCTGCTTGGGCTTTTACCAAAGCAGTAAAGACGGTTATCATAGCCGTTATGTCCAATTAGGTATCCATCAGCAATGATAGTTTGATGCCCAGTGTAAAATCCAGATATGTTCCATACTTGTTCTCCTGTTGTAGCGTTAACTGCATGAAGCATCTGTCCTCTATACAATGGTTGGTTAGGCGAATGCTCGCTGTTAGCCGCAAAGATTTTTCCGTCAGCGACAAGAATTCCACCGTAAAATGGTCTAACACCATAGGGTGTATCTAGACCAGCAGCTCCACCAAAGTATTCCCATAATTTTTCTCCTGTAGTGAGATCATATGCGCGTATCTTGCCGTCATATGCCGCAAGATAGTTTCTTCCATATGCGTTCCAGTTAGCTGCAGGGAACATGCTCCATGCGTCTTCTTCAGTTGGCTCACTGACCCATAGTTGCTCGTCTGTTGTAGCATTATATGCATAAGTTACTAATTGGTCCCTTACTCGGTAGGTATATATTCCGTCTAAGACGTTGCTATAGTCTAGCATCATCCAAATGTTAGATGGTGTTGCTTGTCTTTCTGAACGGTTTGCAACCCATAGTTGTTCGCCTGTATTTGCGTCATAAGCAACTTCAATAACATGTGCAAGTGTTGTATTGGTTGCTGGGATTAACGAAGCAGCTATGAGAATATTTTCATCATACGTTCTCGATGCAGAGCGTAGCGACTGGGTTCCAGGTACATCAGGTACGGTTACATTCCATTCTATGCCATCACTCCAGTTAAGCACCGGAAATCGCTCTGGTCTAAACTGGAAAGCACTTGAGCCTGTTGGACCAGCTGGCGGAATAGCTTTACTTGAATTCCATAACACAAGAGTGTTAGCAGCACCATTAAGATAGTAAAGTAATAAGTCGCCATTCCGCGATAGCACTGCCATGCCGCCTGGCAAAGCGTTATGCACACGTGAAATTACATCGCCTGTAAACGCATCAGAGATATTCCATGTTGTACCAACCATGCCCCATAAAAATGCTTGAGCGCCGTGTTGGTTGAACGATTCATAGTTATATATTTGCCCAAGAGTTAGTACTTGATCAGTCTTACGCCATAATTCTTCACCTGTATACATATCAACAACAACATATCCTGGTATAGCTCCAGCCGGGTATATGTTATAATAGAGTCGGCCATTGATGACTATTGGTGGAGTGAACTTTGCTTCATAAGATAGCCCTTGATAGTAGCCTGCAAACATGGTACTTTGATCTATAGCCCCAGCTCCTCCAACTATGCCACCATCGTCGATTGGTCGTGTCCATACTACGTGCGGGGCATCTGGTGCCCTAGTAAAAGGATTAAAAGCAGAGCTAACATCAAAGAACCGCCCGTTATAGTCATATCCATTCATAGGCCAGTTACTTGCAATTAGCGCCCATTGATGGTTTTCGCCATAAACTGGACGGGTCCAATAGCCAGTTGGTAAAGGAACTTCTGGTGTTCCTTCTACTGGAGTTGACAAGACAGTAAGGCTTGCTACATTACTCGTATCAGGTTCAAAAAAGTCACCAATATATTCACGTCCTGTTTGACTTCCCGGTAACAGGTTATTACCTTCCAGTATTTGTCCTGGAAAATGCGCGACTATTTGGTATGTACCAGGCACCTCAGGGACAAAGGCGGTAACCGTGCTACCCACAGGATCAGACTCAAGCGGCCCTCTTGTTTCATTCGTTCCGTCAGGCTTCATAATTGTAATTGTTATACCTTGCCACCTATCTCCAAAAGTACCTTCTGCTGTTGGTGGAGGAATGCTTAGCCAAGCGATAATGTATGTTGTCTGAGTTACACCAATTGGATTAGGTGCGGCGCTAACAAATATGTTAATGGGGACATTTTTAGCAGTTACAGCTGGCAAATAGGCAACTAATGCGGAAAAAGACAGTACCAGAATTAACGTAAAAGTCAATATCTTCTTTTTTGAGATAGTACATTTTCTTAATGTAAAATTAACAAGCATTCAACCATCTCCTTTAGTTGTTCGAAAAATTTAAAACAATACTATTATCCAATCAATGAATTTAAGTTTTTCCAGCTTTAAAAAACCATGACTTGCACTAACAAACAGATCAAGCAATGTCAGGTTAACGTTTAGAAAATGGAATACCACCTTATCCCTCAGGCAACGACTCCGTAAAAAATACAAAAGCGGCTTTATTAGCAATATCAAAATAGTCAATTTTAGACTTAATGCAAGAGGTCATGATGCAATATTTTTATACTAATACTTTTTAAGTTAATACTATGGAGTTAATTCCTAGTTTTAATATTTTTGCTAGTTTAGTTTTGGCCGTAATTTTTGGTGGAATAGTAGGCATTGAAAGAGAAATGTCCCATAAACCTGCAGGATTAAGGACACACATGATAGTTTCTTTAGGCTCCTGCCTATTTACCATCGTTTCCCTAGACTTTAGCGTGGATCCTGCCAGAGTTGCAGCCGGCATAGTAGCTGGAATTGGCTTTATTGGCGCGGGTACTATTTGGAGTGAAAAAGATAAAGTTCAAGGCATAACTACTGCTGCAAGCCTTTGGGCAACGGCAGCCATTGGACTTGCAACAGGCGTAGGCGCCTATCTTTTAGCAGCCTTAGTAACACTGCTAGTTTTTTTAATTTTAATAATAAGGCGCCCCCTAAGAAAAGTAGGACTTGAAAAAAACAATAGTTAACGGAAGTGTAGACACTTTGCAGTTGACAGAGCAGGCTCATTCTACTGTATTATAACGATATGTTGTTAGCTCAGGCAGTTGAAATTGCATATTTGATCTACGCTATTACAGGCTCAAAATCAAGACAAAAAACAGGGGATATAAAGATAGCCTCTTTAACTTATTGATATTTAATGCAAAATAGCTGACTGCCGTTGACTGAATTTATAGTAGACAAATACAAATTCAGCACTTCTCTGATAAAGAAATACGTCAAACTCCATGGCTTAGATGGCTAAAAGCTTTTCATCCTCATTATACTTTAAGAATTAGGAGGGTAACAGGTTGAAAACTGAAGAAATAAAAAACACAGCTAATACTGCTGCCAAGGCTGCTATTGAACTTTATGAAAATAGAAAAGACACCTATGATGCCCTGAAAGGAACAAAACAGCAAGCCGGCACATGTAAGAAACTCTCCAAATGCGGAAACCAATCACTTCTCATAAAAGCTGGCTTAGCACTAGTCGTGTTCCCCGAACCCATAATAAGTGATCTGCTAGGAACGTCTCTTATAGCGGCAGGAGCTATTCAACAAGGGATAAAACGCCAATCAATATACATTGATGACCTGCCAAAGGCGCTCAAAAGCGCTATAGAAGAGGTAAAAGCTTCCAAAGAACTTATTTAACTAATAGTTACCTACACATCAAGGCACACAAATTTTAGTGCCCACATATTTCGTTTCTACCACTGTTAAAAGTTACAATAGGCAGTGACAACAACGCTAAATAAACTGCTTTTGCCATGGTATTGTTGTGATTATTTTGGCGATCCAGCAAGAAGATGGATCTTGGCATGCTACTTGCCCTATCTGTGGATGGAAGAGATCATTTTCCACCCAAATTGGGGCTAAACGTAGACTAACGAATCACATAAATATTCAACATCAAGAGGGACAACAGAAAAAAATAAAGGGACCACCCAAGAGAGCCGCCAAAGACATGCCACCTCAGCTACCTCAAGCAATAAAAGAAGTTAAATAGCAAGTTTAATAAGAACCGAAAAAATCTGCTGTCCGAAAAAGCAATCCATCAAAAACAAGTTAACAGAGCTTAATGCACATTTTTCCATGCTTTTGGGTGTTTCTAAGCGTCTCCGAACTATTTCCAATTTGTTTTAGTTGATTTTCTTACCTTTCGTCAGGCATGATTTTTGTGAGATGAATTAAATGCATGTATAATGATTTCATCTGCAGCGCACAAGGCTATATGTTTTATTTGATTAGTTGTACAATATACGTAGTATTAAATGTCAATTGGTGGTATTAGTTGGGGAGTCGGGAAGGTTTGGATGTATTGTTTTTTGAGCTTGCAAGCGAAGACCGACTAAGCATACTGCGCCAGTTATGCATTGTTAATCTCAAAATGCAAGACATCGCACGGAAGCTTAATCTGACCGCAACTGAAGCCTCACGACAACTGCAGCGTATGAGCAAAGCCAACCTTATTGAGCGCCTTCCTGATGGTACATACACCACCACGCACTTTGGCAGACTCATACTTGACCTTTCAGTATCTATGGATTTTGCCTTCAAGAATAAAGAATACTTTTCAGAACACTACATCTGGAATCTGCCCATTTCATTTATTTACAGACTAGGCGAGCTTTCACAGTGCACTTTAAGCAGTATATTAGCGGAAAATATGATACGCTGGGAGAACATGATTAAAAACGCTGAAAAGCACGTTTGGGTCATGACCCCTCAGGTTATGCCCAACCTTAGCCGCATAATGGTAGAAAAACTCCAGCAAGGCATAAGACTCAGATCAATAATCGGAGAAGCTCCACTTGAAACCCTAAAAGCGTACATTGCAACCGGCAAAAATGTAGAAAGAAAAACCCTCAAACAAGTCCCAGTGATCCTACTCATAACAGAAAAAGAGGCCTCCGTTTCTCTTCCCCATATAAATGGGCAAATCGATATTTCCACCTTCTTTGGAATCGACCCTAACTTCCTAAAATGGTCTAACGACTTATACCAACACTACTGGAACCAAGCAATATGTGGAGACTTGTAATAAATTATTGAACAAGCTAATGCTCAAAGTACTCATTTTTGATTTGTTTTGCGTGGAATTGCATGTACTGCAGCTATAAGTTCTGCTCCGTTCGGAATTTCTGGATCATCGGCAATTTGCTGTAAAAGCAATGTGACAAATGGATTCTGCTTGGTCCTTGAAGGTGTCTCATACATGCCACCACGTCCCGTCTTGGTCACATACAAAAAATCTTCAATAGGCAACCCAAAATGAGCCATTTTACCCTGTAAAGTCTGCAAGTAGCAATGGTTTTTACCTGGTTTCTCGATACGGTACCTGTGACCAAACGCACGGCCTATCTTTCTGTTTTCTAGAACGAAATTCCGACTCGCAAGCGCCTTTACCGCCATCCAAAGCCTATAACATGGTGACTCATCAATCGCACAAACACGGCAATACTTAGATCTCCTATCACCTTGCCAGTAAACGCAGAAGTCTGTATCCATCTCAGGCTTGGGGATAATAATTGTCAGTGCAATTTACCGCCATATTGTCTGTATTAGTGGAAGATCCATGGGTAAACTCGGCGTACTGTCTCTGTTACACTGTGAGGTGTGATTATGCCTTCCTCGCTAATAATACCGTGAATAAGGTGGCGTGGGGTGACATCGAAGGCAGGGTTACGTATGTTCAGTTGCGGGGGTGCTTCTTTCCAGATTTCGTCGCGGCTACGCTCTTCAATCTGCTCGTATTCACCATAGAGTGTGGTGGGAGAGAATTTAAGAAGCTCTGATACGACATAGAAGGGCTTTCGGGCCTCGTGAGCTATAAGGGCAAGGGTACCTGTGCCAATTTTGTTGACGACGTTACCTTCACTGGTTATTGCGTCTGCGCCTACGAGCACAATGTCGGCATCATGCATGAATGAGCGAGCAGCTGAGTCTACAATGAAGGTGGTTTTTATTCCAACAGCGAGTGCTAGTTCATTGGCGGTAATTCTACCTTGAAAGGCTGGACGAGTTTCAGTACATATGACCTCAAAGTCTTTGCCTGCCCGTTTAGCTTTTGCTAACATGTTAGTGACTGTAGAGGAATGACAGTGGGTGAATACGACTGAGCCGTCTCGGATGCGGTTAGCGCCTATTTCTGCTATGCGTTCCTTGGATTCTGCGAGACATTTTTGGAAGTTTCGTGAGCTTGAAACTACACAATTAGCTAACTCGGTTACATGCCGCTCATCACTGTCCTCTACACGGGTAATTACCCAGTGAACAGCATTACGCATCAAAGGCTCTGTTTCTCGTGAAGCAATAAGCAGTGTCTGCGCCTCCAAGAGCTCGCCAAAGAAGTCACGCCGAGTCTGCATTTTAGTCTGTTCAGCTAAAGCCTCAAGGGCTTTTATGGCGGCTATAGCTACGTTTCGTGCACCTTGAATTTCCAATTTGCGAATTTTTTCAGCGGTAACACGCACTGTCTCGTTCACGTTAACTCACCTTGAAAGACTATCTATGGCTGTTATTTGGATAACGAAACATATAAGGCAATTGAGACAACCCAACAATATCTGATAGATATGATGTCTGATGTAGAGAACGACTATATGGATATGAACAGTTTCCTCAGGCAATTTGTCAATCCTTGGTACGAATCATTAGAGAACCCTCAGAAAGCACAAGAAAAGCTACTAAGCGAGCTATTAAAAAAATACGCTGACACCGACTACGGAGTCGATCACAATGCAGCAAAAATTAGCTCTATATCAGAATACCAAGAAAACTTCCCAATAACTGATTACAAAGGGTATCTACCCTACTTTGCCAAAGTTCAGGATGGAAATTATAAAGCATTTCTGACAGAGCCAGCTGAAACATGGGTTATGACCCGGGGCTCAACCGGAAAATCCAAAGTTATCCCAGTCACAAAAACTCATTTAAAGCAAATTTATAGCTGTGGCGCACGGGCAATTATTCACCATGCATTACGTAATGAAAACTTTGAAGTTCTAATGGGCAACATTTTGAACCTGAATTTTCCCAGCAGCGTCCACGTTATGAGTTCAGGTGGCAAGGAAATGACTTATGGATATAGTTCAGGAACTTATGCAAGGCTTAATCCTATGCTCAAAACTGCCAGTCTTCTGCCGCGTCAAGAGGATATTGATGCATTGGGTTCGAGCATAGGTAAATCTGCCTGGGAGAAACGTTTCGAGCTGGCTTATCAACAGGCGCTTAATAAGAATGTCACTGCTACTATGGGAGTCACCCCGGTGGTCTTGGCGTTCGCGCGGTATGTAGAACGCAAGCATGGCAAAAAACCCAAAGACCTGTGGAAGTTTCAGGCACTATTCTGTACTAGCGTACGCAAAATCCAATTCAAATATGGCCCCATATTACAGAAGTACTTTGGCAAGGTACCCATCGTGGAAATGTACACAGCAACCGAGGGCGCATTTGCGCAACAATATGATGATTTACCATATATTACACCAAATTATGACGCATACTTTTTTGAAGTGGACACGGGAAAGCAAGTAAAAATGCTGCATGAGCTTAAAAGGGGAGAATGGGGCAGACTAATTATCTCATCATGTATGTTCCCGCGTTACGATATAGGCGATATGGTGGAGTCTGCGGGAAAAAACTACATCCGCATTTTTGGCCGACGAAACTTCATGACACTGCTGGAACATAGGCTGTACAGGTTCTTTCTGGGTTGGCTACTTTAAGTCGGAGGTGGGGAACGCTTGCGAGCTTGGGTAGCAATATAGATGGCCCCAACTATGATAATTATGCCTATTATTAACAGGAAAAATGCCCAGCCTTGACGCATACTAAAATCAAGATAAATGTTTAGTATGGAGAAAACACCTATGGCAATAAGGATTAAACCGCCAATTAGCCAGCCTATGAAGCTGTAGCCACCTTTCTCTTGTTTTTCAGGTTCATTCTTTTCATCCTTCTCTCCTTTTTCCTGCTTTTCAGCTTTCTCATCCCTTCTACGGTATTGGGGCTGGTATGGGGGAGGAGCTGCTTTTGCGCCGGCAGTAGCCGCTTTTAGAGCTGCACCACACCTTGGGCAGAATAACATGTTTTCGTCAACTTGGTTGCCACATTTTGGACAGTAGGGCATGAATTTCACCTTGAACCGATAATTCACTATTGAAAGACAGAGTATTTAAAACATGCACTCCAAGCACATCACAAAAAGTTATATGCACACACAGAATAAGAGGTAATTGAAGGAAGGCAGAAAATTGTTTGACACTCATCATAGATCACATAAACACCCAACCAACGAAGGTTTAATCACAGCAGTTGCCTTCGGTGGCTTTCTTATAGTAGTAGGGATGGTTTTTGCTCTTAATCCCAATCTCCCTCAGTATATAACTGATTTTTTTAGCAATATCACTGCCAGAACATACCCCATTGACGACCCAACTTCAAACTTTTTCCTGCCTGCACCCGCCAATCCATCAGCACATATGGATCTATACTCTACGCTAATACAGTTTAACATAGGCATAGGCATACTGCAAATTATAATCTTAGCACTCAGGATAGCGTTCCACTCAAAAACTGATAAAATCGCTGAAACTATAGGGAATCTAATTTTCTGGTTCGGAGCCGCATTCTTAGTAAGCACATTTCTCCTGACAGGAACTCTGGAAGGCTGGTTTACCTACTGGGGCGCATTAATAGTACTTATAGGCATCACGCTAATAGCCAGAGCAATAGTACACTTTGCAAGAAGATAAAAACCACCTACGACTTTTTTCGTTAGGTGTCTGTTTATCCAGAGAAAGAGTTTAATTTATAAAAAGACGGACAGGGAAATAGCGATAGGTATTATTCGGTTTTAAATTTCCACCAGAGCTTGAAGACATGTTTGCCCATATCATAACTGTCTTTAAGGAGGTTGACTTTGGTTTTGCGTCCACCTCTCCAGACTACAGGAATTTCTTTGATTTTGTAGCCTTTGCGCTGAGCTCGAACTAAGATTTCAGTGTCCCAGAACCAATGGTTATTTTCAACTTCGTCGATCAGCTGAAGCGTTGGTTCACGTCGGAAGGCTTTGAAGCCACATTGGTGATCATGGAGTTTTGAACCTAGCATACTTCGGACCAAAAAATTGTAGACTTTGCTGCTTATGCTTCGGCGTAGGGTTCTCTCGACTTTGCTTTCGGGAAGCATTCTTGAGCCAGTAGCAAAATCGTAGCCTTCAATTGTCAAGGCTTCGACCAGAGGCTGTAGATGCTTTAAGTCAGTAGCTAAATCCAAGTCCATATAGACTAGAACTTCACCGCTACTTTGCCGGAAAGCGTTGTTAAGTGCTTTACCTCTCCCAAGGCGTTCATCCCTATGAATATGCTTCACTTTTGGGTCCTTTTTGGCAAGCTCTTCTGCCAGTTCAGCAGTGCCATCGGTGCTGCCGTCTTCTGCGATAATAATTTCGTAAGAATCCGTAAAACCCTCGAGCGCCTGCTTGGCTTTTTCAACTGCGTCACTTAAGTAATTTACCTCATTATATGCTGGAAAAACAACTGAAACCTGCTTCCTTTCTTGCCTATCATTTTCGGTCATTAGAAGTACCAACTTGGGAACAGTCTCAGATTGTTTATCCATTCTATGGTAGCGGGAACTCCAGAGGTAACATTGTAAAATACGCCAAATAATATCACGACTGCTGCGAAAAAGACTAAGGTTGCTATCTTCCCCCATTTGGAGTACCAGTATCGGTTAATAACGTAACCTGCGGCTAAGCACAAGAAAGGCACAGCTATATAGAAGTGGTAGAGGAAGGTAAGCCGCGAAATGAATACGTATGGTAACCAAGAGAACAAAAAGAGCGTGCTGATAAATATGGCAGCTACTTCTTTACCTCTAATAGCGCGATATATTGTAAAAAAGATACAAGCAAAACCTGTCCACCAAATGGCAGGATTACCTAGCACAGCTATGGTTGACTTCATTGCATTAGGTAGATTGCTAACAGCAAGCCACAAAGGAACATACCCCTGATTGCTTACAAGCAAAGGCCAACTCCACCATGCAGACGAGAAGTCATGCTCAGCAACCAGTAGTGCATGATAATTATACATGGCTAATTGAAGGTCAATAACGCCTCGCCCATCACCCCAGTACAGCGGTCGCCCGGTTAACATATCAGGAATGTAAATTGCAAAGTAAATGCCGATAGCTACGGCTATAAAGCCAAGCAATAACAGGAATGGGTGATCAAAGAATGCCGAATACTTTTTCAGGAAGCCTTCTTTGAGCTTTGAAATGTCTTTGACACGTACAACTACAAGAAGAGATAGCATACCTAACGCAGTGTAAATGGCAATCCATTTTGTACTAAAGCTCAGGATGAAGAAAACTACTGCTAGAAATAGCGGCAGAACCGATGTTTTCCAGCCATCCTTAAGGACCCGCATGAAGTAAACTAAGAAGAACAGTTGCGAAAGTAGTGAAAAGAACACTACATAGGTATCAGCGGTGCCCATCCGACCCATTGTAAAATGCATTAAATCAAAGGTCAGCAGAAATGCGGGTGCAAAAGCGCCTATCCATGTACCGAATAGTCGTTTGCCGATAAGGTACATCACTGGAATCATAAGCGTTGCAAATATTACTCCTGTTATACGCCATCCAAATGGGGTGAGCCCGAAAATTGAGATGCCTGCTGCTTGAATCAGTTTTCCAAGCGGCGGGTGAGTCCATTCGTAAGGTGATTGCAGACGCAGATATTGTTCAGCAGTTTTTGCAAAGTATATCTCATCAAAGTAAGTTTGAGACATATATGTAATGGGTAACTGAATTGCGTCTTGCTCATCGATTAGGTTATTTATATTAGAGATTGTTGAATCGGAGCTCTCAATAGAATTTATAACGATCTGCTGATTGTTATTATCTACGACTACTATCTCTGCGATCTCACCATATGAG
>CAYRSV010000038.1:0-20704 GCA_964427115.1 uncultured Candidatus Bathyarchaeia archaeon
AACAAGTACGGGCGTATATGAACCTGCATTAGGTTCAAGCATAACTGGGTTGATATCTAAGGCATCAGGCGTCACTCCATTAGGTCCGACTTCATCAAAGTGCCACATGCCCGCCATGCCATTAACCGCCGAAGGTATGGCAGGTAATTGGGTAGGTAAAATAGAAGGGTGTAAGGCTACCCGCTTTATCAACGGCAGATTATCAACATTTTTTGCATAGACAGTGTATGGTAAATCTCCTATATTGTCGCCGTCTGTATCAACGCCATCGTAGTTGCTCCAATAGTTGCCGCCTTCTGAATCATGGTTCCACGTTTGGCTATTAAAGGTTGAGTCTGTTCCAACCTGCCATAAATTATCATCGAAGTTATTTGAGTAAAAGGTATTGTTATTTGGTGCGGCAAAATATGATGTGAAATAAACACCCCATCGATTGCGCGTAAAATTATTGTAAATCAGGATACTATTTGAGGTGGCTATATACATGCCACTTTCGCTGTTATTAACGATATTATTACCAAATACCGCTGAATACGCTGCTCCAAGGCCAATACCGCGTGTGTTGTCGCTAATGCAATTTTCTATTATTGTATCTGAGTAACCGTTGATGGATATACCCGATTGGGCGTTGCCAGTTATGTTATTATACGAGACGATGTTTTGAAAACCGCCACATATACGTATTCCGTCTTTTTTGGTATTCATTATGAGGTTATTAGTGATATTTAGTTGCGATTGTATTGAACTGAAGATACCGTAGTATGTTCCGCTTATGATGCAGCCTGTTATTGTTGCTCTATCACCGTTTAGATTAATGCCGGTTGCATAGTTGGTACTGCTATCGTAGCTTTGGCTTTGTATGGTGAATCCGGCAAGCATCACATCATTGGAGTTGACCGTGAATACTGCTTTGGCGCCACGTTCCACTCCACCCGCACCTATAACGGTCACATCACCTTCAGCCAATAAGCATAAAGGCTTATCCACCACTGGATTCTCCGGGTAACGTCCTTGTTTGATAACTATTGTATCATATGGAGCAGCGTTAGCAATGGCGTAGTTTATTGTAGGGTAATCATCTGGCACTATAATCGTTTTTGTCATGGCATTGGATTGCTGGTCTAATGAAATCATTCCTATTACTGGAATTATGATTAATAAAACAACCATGACGACTGATACCTTGCCAAGCTTCATTTTATGCACCAATTTTAATACTACAATCATGTAAAGTCAATGTATCGTTTAACTCTCCCCCAAGAACAAATCTGTTCTTATACAAGAACAGCTTGTACAAAATCGACTTAACTTCTTTCACTTTTGAAATAATATTTAGGCAATACTTTTCACCCTTTAACGGCATATAATATATGAGCCAATTTATCAAGCTTACATTATAAACATAAACTTACTAAAGAAGGGATTAATGAAATTAAAAATGTTGATATTACCTTCACATCAAAAATAGCCATGTAGAAAATTCATAAGTAAAAAAAGAAAGTTTGTGTAATTGTCGGTTACCTTTTTTTCTTACTATGCCGTCGTCCTCTGAAAAACAGTGCTACTACAATTACAATTATTATTGCAATAATTATTGCTATAATAATTGGTAGTGGTAATGGTAACGAGATTTGAGGTCCTGAAACCACCCAAGCGTTAGTGTCTATGAGTTTCCATTCTATTGAGCCTGTTTCATCGGGGAATTCCACATAATTTATTCGTTCAACAAGAGCGCCTGTTGCTTTATCAATATAGAAAGTTACTGTCTCCGTACCTATTGTACTATTATAGTAATCTGTTACAGCATAGCTAGTATTTGCAACATTTGTATCTCGTCCACCACTTAGGTACTCGCGAGTTATCGTTCTGTCTATCCTAACTGTTTCATTTTCATTTAGTATTGGGCGAAGTAGATCACCTGAATTGAGGTTACTAGCAAAGAAGCCTTGAAATGCAGGTAACCCTTGGATAGCAAATAGTACCTCTCCAGTAGCAACATCCATATCAACAAGTGAATTGCCCCTGGTTCCATTATTATACTCCCAACTATTTGTGGCAGTTACATTATTACCTGAAACCCGGCTTACACTCACATTATACCATTTTGTATTGTTATTCTCCAACAGATATACGGGGACGGTACGGCTAGAATTGCTAGAGTTCCAGTAAGTACTCACTGAGTACGTGAAATAATCGCCTGGTTTAACTCCCGGTGACCAAGCCTGAGCTAGTGCTTGCCCTGTTAAACTTAAACATAAAACAGTTAATAATGAAAGTGTAATAACGATCTTTTTGTTCATAGGAATCATTCATAAGTAATGTTTAGCTAAGGCATTTATGGTTTTTCCCAAAACCTACTATAGATCATATAATTAACATAATGCTGTACAAACTTTTTCATTCCTAAAAGCCTATTTTCTAGTCAGTGATAAATAAATAATGATTATGCGCAGGAACAGCAAATTAGAGCATAGCTACATCTTTTCAAGCCAAAGCTGTTTGTTCAGTTAGCATTTATTGTTTGCTTATTGTCGAAAACATTGTTGCGGGAAATGCTATAGTTTTCTTGGGCTTGGACTTGCCATTGTTAATAACATTATCATAATTATATGCATTAGCGTTGGTCCACGCCAGTTCGAAGTAATCATGGATTATTGAGACGAATGAGGGGTGGTTAGACCACAAAATAGGAGAATCAACAAGCGCTTTTTCTGGTGACGTAACTAAGTATGCTTGCTTTTCATCAAAAAGTGCAGTTAAAGCAATAGGTGGATTGCTTGTATACTTTAACTGTAAAAGAGGATGTTCACTAAATTTTTCATCAATTTTACTAATTTTTCTACAGGTAGGCATATTCATTATAAATCGTAATCTTACGCCCCTATCCAATGCCTTAATCATTTCTTCTCCAAGGGTTTCTACCATTTGTATGAATGTACCATATGTTGTTATACAGTCTAAGTTTTTTTCTAAGGCATTGATTGCTTTCTTTCTTTTTTGAATATTTGCGTTTTTTGGAGGAATTATAATGAACTGAGCTTCATCACAAGTGTTTATGTTATGTTCAATGCTTTGATGATTTTGAAGCAATCGTAGTGCTTTTTTTCGTAATTTAATGTATTCATCATGTTTTTTATTAAGAAATATCGGGATACAATCTTTTATTGGAATTGCTTTAAACTTTGATGGGCTAGCTAAAATTTTTTCTATCAAACCTGCTTTTTGCAACGAAGCGATTGTTAGATAAACTTTTTCACGGGGTACTTGTGATTTTTCTGAAATAGTCTTTACTGAAGATACCCCTTCATTTATAAGCGCAAGGTAAACTTTTGCTTGGCATTGGGTTAATCCAAGAAGGGTCAAAGTAAGGATTTCCTCATCCTTTTGATATATTGTACTCTCCTCTCCTAAAAATTATCAATAAGTAATATGTTGAGTTTTCAATTTAATTTTTGTGGTTGTTACTGTTGGGGGTAGTTACAAGGCTTTATTAAAAATATAGCTCAAATTAAATGTAATCATCAAAGATGATAAAATCATTTTGGAGGTAGAAAAACGAAATTAAATAAAAAAATTTTAAATAAAAATAAGACGCTGGTAACGATTGCATTGATACTTGTGATGACTATTAGCTTAGTTACAGTAAGCTTGCCAATCGCTAATGCACAAGTCAATACGTCGCTGGCATGGTCACTCTCACATGAGATTATCGGAGTTAATCAACCCTTACTTTTGAGCGTAGTTGTGTCGCCTGGCAGTTTCGCCTCTGTATATGGTGTAGAATGGACTCAGAATATTGTAACGAAGGAAAAAGTTTGGCCTAGCGCTTATGTCGTTTTTACAAGACCAGACGGGACAACCGATACTGTGCAGGGCCCATTCGATTTAGGCATTGCTCACAGACCAAGGTTCCTATATACACCCGATATGGTTGGCATTTGGACAGTCACATTTGTATGGCCAGGCGATCAATACTATAGACCTGCTAATACAACACGTACATTTGAAGTGCAGCAACAACCCATACCTAAACGAGATGTCTGGGCGATCCTCGCTACACGACCTGATACAACCATAGGCGTCAATCAAATGTTATTAATCAACGCATGGGTTACGCCACCCCCACTTACTGGCTCTGAAGTATTTGACAATTATACGTTCACAATAACTAAACCTGACGGATCTACTGTTACTATAGGACCAATGTGGTCGGAAGGCCCCGGAACAGTTTGGTTTGACTATCCAGTTGATCAAGTCGGCAATTGGACGATAAGGTTTGACTTTCCTGGTGACCAACATAATTTAGCTGCTAGTGCAACAAAAACCATCACTGTGCAACAAGATCCAGTGCCCATTGGCTATCCGGACCCTCAACTTCCTACTCAAGAATGGACTTTTCCAATCAATGTAGATAACAGAAACTGGCGTGATATTGCAGGGCCTTGGATGCAACAACATTATGACGCGTCACGAGGTTCTTTCAACCCATATACTGAAGCGCCTAGAACTGCACACATATTATGGAAGGCTGACCCAGTGAGCGGCATTGGAGGCTTTGTTGGCTCGCCTTATAGTATACAGACTGGCACTGGAGAAAGTGTATATGGAGCTGAATCTGCAGGAATTTACAGTTCTAGTAACGTAAACATTCGAACTGTTATGGCTGGTCGTGGATACTACAATGCTGGAGGTATGATACACTGTCTTGATATGCGAACAGGAGAAAAACTCTGGAGCGTTCCCGGAAGCTTTAACGTTGGTGCGACAAGAGGCAGAGATCCAGTGCTGTATAGTTTTGGCTCACGCTTCATAGTTTACAATGCATTGACCGGAGATATGATGCTTAACGTAACAGGATTGCCTATGGCGTACTTTGTGGAGCCATACGTTATTAGTGTATCAGGCGAGAATCTAATAAAATGGGATACAGGTACCTCAACGACAAATTTCACTGAAAGAATAGTCTGGAACGTAACTAATCTCTTGCCTACAACATCAGATGGACACTCATTGGTTCATAACAATTTAATAATTGCACGTCGTTTCCCGCAGCAGACTATACTGACTGATGCTTTGATAGCTGTTAACTTCACAACTGGAGCGCTTGAATATAATACAACAATAATGGATTGGACTAATCCAGACACATGGATGTACCGCCAAGGACCAGCCATGGGCAGTGGATATGGCAAAGTATACTTCGCGGCAATTCCTCATGAAAATCAAGGCTACGGATATGTTGCCTTCGACGCTGCAACTGGAGAGCAGGTATGGACAAGCGAGAAAACACAATACCCGTGGGGTGAATTCTGGGCTTATATGCCTCAAGCTTCAGCATATAACATGAACTTCGGACTTAGCTATGATGGAGTATACGCGTTTAACCTAACTAATGGTGAAATAGTATGGCACTATACCGCAGAGGACCCATATAATGAGACGCCTTACAATGCATATGCGTTCGGATCTACTGGACCTGTTGTTGGAGGAGGGATCGTCTTTGCACCTAACACAGAACACAGTCCTACATTCTACTATCGAGGACAACAGTTGCATGCCATTGATGCTTTCACAGGAGAAAAAGTCTGGAGTATAAAGGGCGTCTACACACCAACCGCTATTGCTTATGGAATCCTATTAGCACAGAACACTCCAAATGGAGGCACGTATGCTTTCGGAAAGGGTTCGACTGCAACCACAGTCTCAGCTTCACCTGCAATAAATTCAGGTGTATTGATACAAGGTACTGTACTTGATATGTCTCCAGCGCAGAAGGGCACAGCAGCAATCGCTGATGAATTTATGACTCCATGGATGGAATATTTGCATATGCAGCAACCAATGCCTAGCAATGCTACCGGCGTTGAAGTTACTTTAGACGCTATTGGTCCAAATGGCGAATTTATCCCTATTGGAAGGGTAACTAGCAACACCGAAGGCAAATACGGGCTACTATGGACTCCACCAGCTGAGGGTACATATCAGATAATTGCTACCTTTGAGGGCTCTGATTCGTATTATAGTTCGTATTCAACAACTTTTGTTGCAGTAGGTCCAGCACAAGCAGGAGCCAGCCCGCAGCCAACAACCTCGCCAACAAGCCCAACAACCTCACCAGCAACTAGCCCAACCGCTCCAACAACTTCGCCAACAGCCCCAACAACCTCACCAGCACCAGCCTCACCCACACCAGCACCAGAACCCGGAAGCGACATAACCCTAGCCACATACGCCGCAATAGCAGCAGTAGTCATAATAGCAGCCGTAGTTGCAGCAGCGTTGTTACTAAGGAGACGCACAAAATAAATCAGAATCAAACAAAAACAACCCCCCATTTTTTAACAAATAGGTTAAAGCTAATAATTGGGATAATTAGACTTTGGTGATTGTATAGAATAATGTTTTTTAACAAAGCATTGATGCATGATTTTCTTCTCTATTAATATCGTCAAGGCTCCAGCAAGTTAACTGGAAACTTCGTTTAGTAGATAGATAGTTTGCTGATAAAGATACAATGTCAGGATTTGAAATCCTTACGCAATATTAACGTTGCCAACCTTTTTCAAAAAACATGAAAACAAACAAAATAGCATCGCCAGAAAAACCCCTTACTTTTTGCTTATAAAGGTGCAGGGAGTGGGATTTGAACCCACGAACCTCTGGAGGATAGGCTCCTGAAGCCTACGCCTTTGACCATGCTCGGCGATCCCTGCGATTTGAGCTGCTTTGCGAAACAACAAAATAACCACTACAAAGATAAGTCTTCCCATCACTTTAAAGAATTACAAAGGCAGGTCAAATGGTTATAGTCCTCTCGGGGTAGGTCCTACCTTGCGATTTTTGTAAATTTCGTTACGCCAGCGGTTTTGCCAGCTTGCCCATCCGGTTTTTACTATACTTTCGCGTAGATGAGGTTTTTCGGCGACCCAATTAAGAAACGCCCAGAACCGCTTTCTGTCCAATAGCAGCTCTTCAGGTACGCCTGCTTCAATGCACCAGCGCACGTAGCCACGTTCAACCATAGCTTTGAGGTCATTAATTGCTTGTACTTTCTGGACGTTGAACCCATTCTGTTGCAGATGCTTGATTACTCCTGAGAGTACATATTCTGAGGAAACCTTAAAGCAAGTTTTCTCGTCAGGCTGCATAACAATAATGATTTCATCGACGATTTTTATGGCATCATTTAGATATTTTTTTTAGCAAAATGCGGTGGCTGAAAAGACGCTATGGGGATTCGGCGTTCCATTAGCCGGGGGTTTGGCGGCTTGATTGCACCTATAACAACACCTAAAAGCAGATCGCTCCACCCCGCAGCATCAATCAAAATTTCTTTCTCAGCGACAAAGCAGTCTAACGTCAAACCGTTGACCTCTATAACAAATTTTATGCTTTGAAGCTTTTAAGCTCTGAGGAAAAATGCCTAGTTAATGGCGTTTCTCTATCTTGTCTTACAACTAACATACTATAGATTATGTGGAAAATGTATTCAGTGTTCCCAGTCAAACTGTATCCTTTGCCCGTTAAAATCTCCAGCTTTCTATGGTCCTAAGAAAAATGCACGCACCGAGACGCATTGGAAGATAGATTTTTGGTTGTTTTAACCGTAATTATCAATATGAATGTCCATTCAAGGCATACCATTGATATGGGTTAAACTACAGCATGTTTAGCAAGAAAAAAATAATGTCTGTGGTTGGATTATAAAATAAGTTAAGAAAATCAGTAAAAATGCCCAATTCACAATACTATAGAGTTAGAATTACTCGCCATGTTTATGACCTGTGTCTTTGCCATGGAATTCAGTATGTACCGCAGCCAGATGCTTTGAGTGCTCTGCATGCAAGTGCTCTTCTGCACGATCCTTGCTGCTAAAAGTCTTATTACATTCTGGGCACATAAATTCACCTAACTCCGTTTTATTGACATTAGTTCGATGCCCCTGTGAGAGTTCCTTAACAGGCAGTCTATCTTTGTTTTCTACGTTAGCCAAGATTCCACCTCCGCCCATTAAAAGCAAGCAAATGTGCCACATTTAGAGGTTCATAGACTAAAACTAATAACAGTATGTGACTGCCAAATATCAGTAACAAAACTAAAGTAGCAACTTCAGCAATAAACACTTCCTACCCCAATTAATGAATATGTGCTCATTATCTTTTTTCAGCTAACAGAGTACCATTGATGGCAGGATTAGGTTACAGTTAGGTCCTGTAGATTTTTGGTTATTTTAAATTAAAAATGGCGCCTATAATGATATCACGCCAGTCAAAGCTGGTGAAGCAGTCCAGTGTTGCTACTCCGAAGATGACTTGAAACGAAATAGAACTGAGGCGTAATAATGAAGAACGATGTCATGGTTAGCTATAAAAATGACAGCATGGTTCGTAGCACACATTTTAGGTTAAAAGACCCATATTCTTTAACACAAAACGGGTTAAAGAAGAATTCCTGACCGTTTTTTTGTGCATCAAAAGTGCTATCAAGTTTATTAACTTAGTTAGTAACCCTTGGCTGGAGATTCAGCCATGGCTCTTGACTCATTTGAATGGACACTATTTGCCTTAGTAACAGTTCTAAGCATTTTAGGTGGTGTACCGCACCTATTTCGAATAATCAAGCCTAAACCACATTTGAAAATTATTCAAAGCACGATAACTAAGCTGCCCAATGATAGCTTCAGGTATGGCATACACATAGAGGTTGAGAACCAGACAAAATGGTGGAAAAGAAGCGGCGATGCTTCAAACCTCATAGGCGAATACTACATGATTGATAAAAACGGCGTCCAATGGGGAACAATATCCAACCAAATATTAACACCATATCTAGTAGCAGGCGCAAAGGCAGTTAAGGACATTGAAGGCTACCACTCATTTTTACCTGAAGGAAATCCCTACACAATAGTCTTCCGAGTCACCTGCAACGAAGGACAAGTAGCCAAACAAAAAATCATCTACGAAGCACCCGTATAAAACAATACCTAAAAGGCTCCCTTCTACCTTTTTTAGATCCTACTTATTGTTAGTTTTTGCACGGCTCTTTTATAAGGAAAAGAACGACGAGAATTGAGGCAATACCTATCGTCCCCAGAATTAATCCTACGGCTTGATAATTGGCTATATTAAGTGCTATTCCGCCTATCGTAATTCCAATAAAGGAACCTATACCGCTAAAAGTTCCTCTTAGTGACATCATTGTACCTCGATATTTTGGAATTTGCTCTAAAGTTAAGCTAGCAAATGCTGCAATTACCATACCGTAACACCAGACTCGAAGTACACTTACTCCCCAAGATAACGATAACGTAGGTACGAAAACAGTAAGCATGATAAGCACACTCTCAAAAAAGCCGGCAGTTACGATTATCATTTTGCGGCCACTACGATTAATTAATCGCCCAGCAATTAGACCACCTATTGCGGCAGCTGTAGCGTTAACCATTGTTATTATTGAACCTAGACTTGTTGTTATCGAGAATTGATACCGCCAAAATGAAATAACAAACGTTGTTATAGCTGCTGCAGCATACACAAGCATGGTTCCCACTAGGCAAGCCGTAGCAGACTTATTTGAAAATGTTTGTCTACAGCCTAACCACATAGGTTCCTTTATTGCGGGTTGATTTTCATTTAGCTTTGATGGAAGAACTAAAAAAGCAAGAATCAAGCTTATAACCGAAATAGGCAAAACAAACCATAGTATAACGGAGCGCCAACCGCTAATACTCATAATTAACCCAGTCACTGGAGCCCCAATAGTGAAAGCTAAAAAACCTATATTAATTACTACAATGGAGCCTAGCCATAGAGCTAAAAAAGGACAAATAAAACATCCGCCTCTTTTTCTTTTTATGAAACTAATGACTTAAGTCAATAATTTAGCAAATATACCAAAAAGTAAACCCCAATAACTCACGTTGCAGTATACAATTAAAGCTAAAACATCTGTTTGCCCACGTTTTCAACCTGTTCTACGTCCAAGTCGCTATGTAACCTAAATTTAAATAATATCAGAGTTGATTTGATAAAAGATAGAAAAGGACAGCATTTTACAGCTAATTTGAATATGAATGTGGTTCCTTTGCACCCTTACCTTTTAAGATATTATTATTTAACTCTTCGACATCTTGCAGCAGGTGAACTAAACTGCGTCATGTTACATCATAGGCAGCATAGGACATAATGTAAAAATATATGACAAGAAAAGAAAGAAAAAATTTGACTAAAAACACATCTTTAATTATCTTTCATCAAATTTGCGGGCTGCATTAATGTAAGTTTATATATCAAAAGTGTACATCGTTAGATAGGCTTTCTCTCCAGCCTACTTAGCAAACCCCTGACTGTTAACTGCAAGCCCCTAGCTTCCGATCTCCAGATGCAACACAACTTGCAGCTAATTACTCAAGGGTTTGCTAAGTACCCTTTTAGTTATATGTTGGCTTACTAATTTAGTTAGAAAGCATCAAAATAAAGTTATCCACTTTTTCTTGAATTAAATTTGATAATCAAACAATTACTTAATTCGATCTCAAATGTCAAGCTACGCTAACCCGGTATTTGTTGTTTTATGAATTTACTGCTAATATCACTTTGAATAATTCATTGGCACTATACATACGCCACTTTTAGCGAGCCTTTTTTGATGCTAACATATTGTTAAAATTGTTTTTTCAAAGGATAATAGCTATAAGGCAAAATTTGCTGATTCCTATTGAAAATTTATGGCTAACAAAAGGCGAAGAGGAACAGCAATTGTTGACACTCCAAAGGGCATCTTGGTAGTTAGCCATGATAATAGAACATTCTATCTGCCAGGCGGAGGAGCAGAAGTTGGAGAAAGTCAAAGAAATGCGGCAATTAGAGAACTAAAAGAAGAAACCAATCTACACACCATAAACTGCTCATATCTCTTTGACTATGACACTTTCACCAATAGTCACAAAGTATTTCTAATAGAAAGCATAGGCACAGCCAAACCCTCCAATGAAATCAAATATATTGACTACTTCAACGGCTCAAACTTAAAAGTATCCAATGCAACTTGGGAAATACTTGAGCTATACCATACAAGCAGCAGATCAACTAAGAAAGTTTACTCTTAGAACCGCAATTAATTAACCTATTACGTTAAAAATAATTCGTTGTAAGCAACCACTATTGTGCTAAATGCTGATTTATAGGTTTATTTTTGCAGGGTTGGCATATTTTTTGTTGGTAACGGCCAAAGGTTTTAGGTTCAAAGGACTTTCCGCAACGCACACATTTTGCTTTTGAGGTTGGTTTTGGCTGTAAGGCTCTAAGTCTTTGCTCGATTTCTACTTTTACGTTTAGATCGTCCTCACTTTTTAGCGCTTTAGTTAAAAGACTTTTAGCTACCTGCAGGCTTTGGTCTTTGAACATTAAGTAGAAGGTACTTGATGCTTTAGTATTAGAGGTTAGCTTGGGTAATATACATACAAAATTTTCAGGATAGTTCTTTGCTTTATCTAGGTCAATTACCGCAAAATTTAGTTCTTGCTTATATCGAGTGGATTTGTTGAAGGGTTTTGCCGTAATATGTAATTTTAGCTTCATGGTAATCAACCAAGTATAAACAGATTGCCAGTACATACCTAACGATGAGGTATTTAAACTAAATTGTTTTGTTGTTTGGTTGCCTTGGGGGTCAAAGCACGTTTTGGCGTAACGCGATAAGATAGCCGAGGGTGAATGGTAGTTGGCTAAGGAGCCTCCGCGCGTACCAATGTTGACCCCTCAAAGCAGTTGCTGGATATATTTTCCTTACTAATCTACTTGCTTTCAAAGGATAAAATAGTTTTTAACTACAGTTTTATACTTCGAAGTTTAAAAAAATCTAATAAAATCTAATCCTCAGCTGAAAAACTATCTAAAATACAGAAAGCAGTGCTAATTGTTTTTCTTACGCACAGTTAGGTATTGTTTATAGTAAGTTTACTGTCAGCATATTAGTATCCTAACATAAACAAATACACGTAGCATTGATTCTTTATATAAAGGCAAACGAGCAAGCCTTCGTTATTTGATAGATTGTCGAAACAAGAAAAAAATTTCAAGCAAGCAAATTGTGAAAAAATAAAAATGCACTTGCAACGTCTGTTACACTCAGAGAGCACATATTGTTAATGTTTTATTTTTCGGGGCATCCTAAGGAAAAACCATTTTTGTTAGAAAATAGGCTTAATAATAAAAGCATATTGGCTATGTATAAATAGATCCAAAAAATTATTTTTAATAGATTATAGCTTGTAAGGGCACGTTCTGCAAAGATACCATTATCCTTACAAATCCACCTTCATACACTACTCACCATACTTGCTGGCACAAAAAAAGTAACAATGAAATATAATTTTAAACGATTTATTTTACATGAAGATTAAGTAATACCTAACCTCAACGCTATTAGTAGACTATGGCAAGAATGTTTATTTTGGTTTAATGATAATATTGATTGGTAATTTTTGTGAAGCTATCCGAAGCAAATGAACTATTAGCCCAAGTCCGTGATGTTATCCCCGTGGCCAAACGGTTTGATGGTGTTGCTGTACGAATCGTTGCTTCAGCAGTATTTGGCAGAAGCGGCGATTATAACTTGGCTGTTAAGGTATCAGAGGTAGATGATGAGGTTCTTGGCAAGATAGCATCTATTGTTGATAGGCAAAATTTAGTAATTAAGCCCACAGGCGATTATTGGGTAATTGATAGGTTAAATGACTCTTGTGAACACCCCATAGAGTAGATTTTTAGGTAACAAGTAGCGTCAGATTAATTAGGTTACATATTACCAAATGAATTCTGAAAAGTAACTTGAAATATTGAGCTAATGCATTTAGACATATGCTTCCTCATTCGCTCCGATTAGATCCAGAATAGTGCATACAATGCTTTACAGGCTCGAACTTGATCGCCTTACATGCATTAAAAAGAGGACTATGTAAGAGAGCAAAGGACATAAAATATCACATTAAGACTCTTTCATTAAGGTAACACTAAATTGTTATGTGATAAACGTGCTTGTGGTTGTTCTTTTAAATGGATTTACAAGGGCTTTCTAAAGCCATTAATTAATAAATACCTTGTTAACATCTCTGTTATCGTAATTATAAAAACGCCAACATTCTTGAAGGATCATTTAATTCCTTATTCTCAAAGTGCAATATTTGTACTATTACGGTTGATATAGTCACTTTGGCAAGTTCTGCAAAGTATTCTGAGATTCCTAAACGTTTTGTAATCCTCCGATTGCATTTGTTGCTCTTTATCAATGAATTTCTTAATTAAATGAGCATATTTTTGTTCAAACTCTAACGCGTCTGCTTTGTCGACCCTTACTGGATTATCATACGTATATGGTCTTGAAAAACTGCAACGGCATCTAAGGCAGCGGTATTTGTTTGTAAGTTTTTCTATTTTAAAACTAAAGCAAATGGGACAGGCATACTTATTCACGGATTTGTAAATACCTTTTTTAACCAATACCTCTAGCAGCAACTGTGAAGCTTTCTTATATTCAGTGTCATATGAAAGCATTGGATTTTCGTGAGTAAAGAGTAACTCTTTTTTGGAGCCGCATCGTTCACAGCGCTTGCCTTCAAGGAGCTTGGCTTTCTTTTCGTTCCATTCAGCAGTTTCCCACGAATTTACCAATAAAGTTTCACCAATTAGTCCTCTAAATAGTAACCCTAAAGGGTAACACTTTAGCCTTAATGGTAACTCATAAATTTTTCATATTTTCAAAATAAATTTCAAATTATCAGCATAGAGCAGTTTAAAAAATGCATGCAAAAAACCTGTAAAGAAGCATATACTAAGCTGCAAAGCTTAATTATAATTACAAATTGGCTTATCAAACCATCTCCAAATATAGACACTTGTTCACAAAATTTATGAATTGTGTGAATCGATTTTTTCAAGTACAAAAAATTTATTTCTATTTATTAAAAGAACCTGGTGTGGAACATTATTCTATACTCGCTCCATATTTGCGCTGATAAGAAAAAAGTTCAGATAGAAGTTGAACTTAACCGCGATTGTGCCCATACGCCTGTTAAGCTAATCTATGGACCAGTACTTTAAAAAAGCGTACTCCTTTTAGTGGGATTGCAAAAGACCCATTTTCATCCTTTATCTTTTTATACTAAGGTAGCAGGTAAATCGCGATAATCTTGCCAATTGAAAAGTCGTCCAAAAAGAAAACAAACATAACCGAGGATAATAATTGCAGAAGGGCAATAGTCTGCGAATATGGAGAGGAAACGTCCGATGGCAAGACAACCAAACACAAGTATTATTGTACATTTCTAGAGCCCCATGAAATAAGGAAAAAGATTCGAAAAAACGATTTTTCAACCTTAGAGAGATTCAGGCTCAATTTGATGGCACTACAATTCAAGCAAGCCACCAAAATCGACCGGCTAATCTCAGTGGATACAATACGCATGAAATTAACGCCTTACAATTTCCAAATGCAGACAGCGCTTCGGGTAATTAATGAAATGAATGCAAACGCCATCCTTGCCGATGAAGTAGGACTTGGTAAAACGATTGAAGCAGGACTCGTAATGAAAGAGTTACTCCTAAGAGATGAAATAAATTCGATTCTGATCGTTTCTCCCAAGAGCTTGCTATCACAATGGAAAAATGAGATGGATGAAAAGTTTGGAGAAGCCTTTTTAGTAGCAAATTGTCCAAGCGATCGTGTTGATTTGGAATTAGATAACAGAGTAATATGTTCACACAATCTTTTAGCGAGAAGGATTGATGAGTTTGAAAAACGAACTTGGGATTTGGTTGTAGTTGATGAAGCTCATGTCCTCAGAAATATACATAGCAAAAACAGAGCTAGCATAGCGAGTCTAAGAAAGAACCATTTGCTGCTTCTTACAGCTACGCCTTTGTGCAACAAACTTACGGATTTGTATAGCCTTGTAGATTTAGTTCAGCCCGGTCTTCTAGATAGCGAACGAGCGTTCATTTCTCGATATGTCGAAGATAGCAAAGGTCGAGTTGTAAATGCTAACGAAGCACATAAATTACGACGAACGCTGCAAAATTTGATGTGTCGAACGCGAAGAGAACAAACAGGTATACCGTTTACCAAGCGATGTGTTGAATCACGAACGCTTGAAGCAAACTATTACGAACGCCAATTTATTGATAAAGCAACTGACTATCTGCGAAACGTAAGTCAAAACCAGTTCAAAACCATAGAAGCACTAATAGCGCAAAACCCAAACAGAAAAATCAGCCAATCGCAAAGTAATGCCATTTTAGTCTTTCAAGCCGTCACGCTCCAACAATCCTTCTCAAGCTCACCAGACGCAGCCATCGAGTCACTACAGAAAAGGCAGCAAAAATTCCCCGCAGAAGCTGAAGTTATAAACCAATTAATAGAAATGGCAATAAAAGTTAGAAGCGCAAAACTGGAGCTGCTTAGAAATATACTAAAAGAGATACCTAATGAACAAGCATTGATTTTTTGCCTGCGTAAGATTACGGCACGCAAACTCAAAGAGGTACTGGATAAAGAGTATGGACCTGCAGCTATCTACACTGGCGATATCGACCAAGTAGTAAGAGACGGCGTAATTGAAAGCTTCAAGCAGAAAGAAACAAAGTATCTTATTGCAACTGACGCTGCAGCTGAAGGTCTAAACCTTCAGAACTGCTGCTTGTTGTTTAATTATGATTTACACTGGAATCCTATGAAAATGGAGCAGCGGATAGGTCGAATTCACCGATTCAAACAAGACCGTGACGTCACAATATTCAATTTAAGCGTTAAAGACACAATTGATGATTACGTACTTCATATTCTCTACCAAAAAATAGAGCTATTTACAATGACAGTAGGCAAAATGGAAACAATCCTAGCGGAACTAAAAGAGGGATCACAGGACATACAAAAAACCATTGCTGAAATACTGCTAAGAAATAATTCACACTTAGATATAAAACAAGAACTCGCGAAACTTGCCAACGACCTGAATGTTTCCCGAGAAAAACAAGAATTAGCAGAAAAATTCACCCGGGGAGTCCTCGATTGACATTAAAAGCCGCTGAGCCATATGTTAACCAATTCATCGAGGCATATATCAAAACAAAGAAAGGACAAATAATTAAACAACCCGATGGAACATTCAAAGTAACATATCCAGATGCAGCAGAGCAAATTTTCACTTACGAGCCTGCAAAATCTAGGGAGAAAAAAATCCCACTTATAGCCATAGGTAGCCAGGCATTCCAACAAATCTTAAAAGAATGCTTAGAAAATGGCGCTTTATGCCAAATTTCATTAAAGCCTAAAGAGAATTTTGAAACATTATTGAGATACTACTTTAAAGATACTCCATTTGATTGTAAAGATTGCCTAAAAGTACTACGTGAAGAGAATGTAATCAATATCTGCACAAAACCTCAACCATGCTATCATAAAATAAATAATTCTAAAATCGCATCAGTAAAAATAGTCAAGCAAGAAGTAGCCAAATATTATTTGTTCAATTATTCTGTTACATTCCACAATAAACTTAGGTCGAAAAGCAATGAAATAATCACAATAGTGCTTGATGAAGAATGCAATGTGATTAATACAGACTTCAATATTGATAATATTTTAAAAAATGAGACAATAAGTGTCCAAGATTGTGACGTGAAGCTCAGACCAACAATATTTGATTCACTGAAAAGTGCTGCAGACCAAAAGTTGCATACAATTCTTAAAAAGAAAGTATTGATCTTTGACTTGCCACTTAGCAAGGAGAAGAATGCTAGACTTGACAACTTTAGCAAGCGATTGAAAAGAGAACGGCGAGAGCAGGTTGTTTCAAAGAAACAGACTTTTGATATTTTGAAATGGCAAGCCAACTATGAAGCGCTATTGAAACGTGAAGAAGAATCATTCTTCACTCAGATAACCGTAAGACTAAACAATCTACTTGTGGTGAACACATACAAAGTCAAATTCGAAATTTGCCTCCATAATCATTCAACTTTAAAATCTTCATTTATTTTAGGCATCAACCATGATTGGAGGGTTACTTGTCAGATATGTAAGAAGGAGATTAGTGAGGGTTATGCAACTCAAGATTCCTTTTACGTATGCTGCAATTGCATCAAGCAATCTGTAGATACAGGAAAAATCTACACCAAAAAAACAGCCTTAATGTTAGATGAAACACTAAACGAGTATATTGAGCGAAATGCTGGATTTGTCTGTTCAGTCTGCGGTAAAATACACAGTCGGTTACTAGAATTCAAATGTAGCTATGATGGTTCAAGCATATGCATTCACCATTATGGAATATGCGACGTATGTGGAAAAGTCTTCTCAAAATTAAACCTCTCCTATACTGATGAGTTTAAGCATCAATTATGTCCTCAGCATACCACTGAAAAGCGATTTAAGGAGTATTAATTATGCGATTCGTCAAGTTTAATGGCATCTTAGCTGAAATCTACGAGTTATACCCCAATATTGATCTTGTAGATTTCCTTTTTCAGAGGCTGAAACTTCCTATAGACAAAGCTGAGGTATTAGCTGCAAGAATAGAAAAAGAGCTCCGCCAACATAATGAATCTAAACAATACATAGTTAAAAATCTCTTGGAAAGACATGCCAATCCAACCTCAGAAAAGGAGGCTTACTTAGTTGAATGTCTCTCAAGAGATGAGTTTAGTCATTTTGTTAGATGGATTCTTGAAGAGCTAAACTTTGAGGTTTTTCCAGAAAAGCATATGGCTGATTTCGGTGTCGATTTCTTAGCCGCCAAAGACAGAGAGAAGTTTGTGTTCCTTGCAAGACAATACCCTAAAACGTTTAAAGTAACTGACACAATCACCCTGGTTGCTCAGGAAGCTAAGAAAATCTATGGCTGCGATAAAGTCGTTATATTAACGACTACATTTTTTACTTCACAGGCAGTAACTGAGGCTAAAAAGCTGGATATTGAACTCTGGGATGCAGATATACTTGCAGAAAAGATCGCCGAGATAAGGAAGAAGACAGACATAAAAGAACAGACACAGTTTCCGCAATATCAGGGATCACTCTTTCAAAGCCTTCAACGGCTAGTAGAGACGAAGCTATTCATCATTGAGTCAAGAGTAGGCGAGAAATACGACCTGTTCGTACCCTGGATAAAATATCCTCTGCTTACATATCAAACAAATTCCAATAATGTTACTCGTTGCGTGTATAGAATAAAATACAATAACCCTGTAACTGAATTTGAAGGAGAAAACTTAATTTACTCAGACCGCGCCGGCAACCGAATAGGCCCAAACGACGAACAAGCATATACCGCAATCTTGCAGTACCTTAAACAGTTTATGGAATAAAACATACGCAGAAACAATACTTTAAATGCAGCAGCTAAAGATAGGCGCTTAGTGGCTGTTGATGAAACTAAACTTAGTTAAGGGTAATGCGGTTTTATTTGGCGGCTATTGATGTAGATAGCCGCGAACTTTTAGCAATCTATGCATTGGCGACGAAGCATCCAATATTTGGGGGCATTTTTGCGAAAGGTCCTTACAGCCTGCACCAACAGACCAATCATACTAGCCAATAAAGGTCCATGGTACCCGCAGGCGTTTAATACATTTCAAATAGAATAGATTCACCAAATCTTTGGTCAACACAACTATATCGAGCGATGGTTTAGAACCGCTAAGGCAAGAACAGAGCGATTCTATAACAGCTTTAAAGCCAAAACCAGCGGATTCACAAAAATCAAGCTCTTCCTAAAATTCTTCGCGCTCTACTACAGCTTCATATAACCCCATCAAACACTAAAAAGACCATTCGCAACAATCATGACAGCATATATTTTGAGTGACACAATTGATAAATAGACCTAATAACAAGAATGATGCAGAGAGCAATTAAGTAAAAAACTATTCTTTGCGCAGAAGGTGTGCGGGGATTAGGAGCTAATAACGGGTTAATTCCCAACTGAGCAGGGTTTGGCTCCCTGTAAACCCGCTATCTTCTTCCGCGCAACTATTTATATAACAAGAATGGTTTTAAACATTTTCATTAAAACACTAAATTTAATTCAACTGTATAGCCATACTATTGCGCAAAAGCCACTTTTAGAACGTAAAATGTAGAAAAATGAGCAAAAATATGTTCTCTCCACCCTAACCAAAGTAATTTTTTTAGTGCCCAGAAAGTATTTTTCACATATGAGGGTTAGCTCTAGGTAACCTGTTCTTGAAGCGACTCATTCATTTGTGCAATGAAAGCATACCTATTATCAAATATGCATTATTGCACCGAGCGCAAGAAGCAAAAGCCAACCAAGGGACCAGATCATGATTATAATTGCAGCAACTCATAAAAGATAATGCCAAGAAAACACCTCCGAAGCTTAATAACATGACTGATAGCATAAAGCATCGCAGTTTGCATTAATCAATCACAATACTCAACTACGTAATAATTGATAAGTGTGCTTTAACTATTGCTTTAATTACTGCTTGCTCATATGCCAGCTTGCGCATATACAACAGCTGATAATGCGTTCAGGCAGGCTAATGCTTTTTTGAGTCTTAATACATAACATATGTAGTGGTTAGCGTATGTTAGGAAAAATTGTTGCTACCATAGTTTTAGTTGTTTTTGGTTTTGCGTTTGTAAGTGCTCTAACAAAGAACAAAGTGAACAAGCAAGTAACAGAAGAAAATCCCAAATGGATTAGAGCATGGATAAAATTGGCCGAAAAACAAAAAACTACATCATAAAACAATTTTAATTGTAAAAACATTCGCAACAATAGTGTCCAGGTGATTTTTTGGCTGATATAGATATTGCTTGGCTTGAATATGAAATAAACTACAACAAATACTATCATGGTATATCTAAAGGTAAACAATTTGTTCTTAACAAGAAGTGCTCAAAGTGTGGCTCAAAAATATATTGGATAAGAGCCCCAAACCGATATATCTGTCAACAATGTCAGGATAAGGAAACAATTAAAAATAGGAAGACCAAGAAGCAGAAAAACGTATTATAAACAATATTATTCAAGACCGTTCTTTATGTTGTCTTTATATCTCTTTTACGGTTGCTTTGGTGTGATGTTCCTTAATAATTTTGTTTTTACAGGTTAAGCATATTTTCAAGCTATGACTGTTTGAAGTCTCAAATACAGTTTTACAGCTTTTACACACAACTTTGAACGATTTTGGCTTTAGCATTTTAAGACGCCTTTCAATCTCAGCCTTTAGTTCAGGGTCACTTTCACTACTTAGTGCTTGAGTGAGAAGTTTTTGAGCTATAAGCAGATTTTGTTTACCAAACTTTTTAGAAAAATTGCTATTGTTTTTCTCTGCATAGTTTAAAAGTGGTAAAACACAGACAAAATTAAAAGGATAAATGTCTGATTTGTCCAAGTCTACTACAGCAAAAACAAATTTCTCGTGGCTGTCATATTGGTTAACTTGTCGTTTAGATATAAAAAGATCCAAGTTCATAACAATTAACCAACCAAAACCATAATTTAATTTATAGCCTTAGCTACCATATTAAATTTATCTATCTTAGCAAGTTGTTTGTTTACTGTAATCACATAGTATTATATCTTCTAGATGACTAGCATCTTTGAGGGTTGCTTGATTGAAGTTGAAGATGGAGTATACCTGCCCTTTATGTGAGGAGGTATTTTTTAGTCCTGAAG
>CAYRSV010000039.1:0-20535 GCA_964427115.1 uncultured Candidatus Bathyarchaeia archaeon
TAATGTTATTTACTTCTGCTTTAGCTATTTTGTAGGGTTCGCCGTCTATTGCTGCTTTAATTGGGTTTAGGCTTCGCGTGGATTCTACAGGTCTTTCAAATGTAGATACTTCTAAGTTCGCGCCTTTGCCGCCTTTTAGAGCAACTTTCTCTGTGCCTGCTAAATCAACTTTGACATCATACACATTTTCTAAAATTTTTGCGTCTGCTCGACTGATTTTTACACGTTCAGTTATTGGCTCAGTTAGTCGGGTTACATCTGTAACTTTGCCCTTTGTGATTTGTTTTTCTATTTCCCTTACGCCTGTTAGTTGTTCACCTGTAGGTGATTTTAGCCTGCTTGCGCCTGCGCCTATTACTTCGCCCACTATCCCTAAACCTGCACCAAAAGCAGCACCTTCTAATGTTGCTTTAGGATCACCGCCGCTAACTGTATAGTTAACGCCGCCGCCAATTAGCGTGTTTACCCCTACCCTATTTGCTACTGCTAGGGCTTGTCTTTCAGCATTAGTAACTGTGATTCCTAAAGAAGTTGCAGCTTTTCCAGCTACTTTACTTATTCCCTTAGCTGCGCCGCCGCCGACAACTGATAAAACTACGCCGCTTGCTGCTGCTTCGTATGCTTCTTGTGGGCTAATTAGGGTTAATGGTTTGCCTTCGATTAGTTCTGAAGCTGTCTTAATTCCCTGTGTTATGCCTACGCCTGCGCCTGCTGCTATAGCGGTTCCTGTTGGTCCTATGATTGGTGCTGCTATAATTGAGCCTACGCCTAAAGCTGTGTTTTTTGCTACATTTAATGCTCGTTCTTGCCGTCTTTGCTCTACAATTATACGTGTTTCAGGGCTATACTTTGATAGGGCTAAATTGTATTCGGATAGGCTAGGGTTTTTGCCGCTAGCAGTTGTTGTTCTTGTGCCTGTTCTTTCTGTGCCTCTTTGAGTTAAATTAAGAATGTCACGTTCTGCGGCTGCTATCTCTGCTTCTCTGCTTGTTGGTGTCTGTTCATATTTTATAGATAAAGAAGGGGCTGGTCTGTCTGATTCGTTTTTGAATGGTCCTACAAATGGGATTAATTCGTAGCCTGTAACTTTGCTACCTTGGGGAACTTGCACGTTTCTTAAGTCGTATTGGCTGCCTAAATCTTCAGGTAAACCTAAACTTCTAGCCGCTTGCATACTTGCCCTTACTGCTTGATTTCTATCTATCTGCTGTTGAATGTAGCTAGTTCTCTGATCGGGTGTAAGACTACCGGCTGGAACTTCACTAGAAGGGGCAACATAACTAAAGCCAGGTCTAGAAGTTGGATCAGTTGCACTTGATGGTGCTTGAACAGTTTGCGGGGTTGCAGATTGAGATTGTAGCTTTACTAGCTGTTGATTGTTAAAGTCTATAGCCTGCTTAAATTGGTCATAAGTTATTTTGCCCGTATTATAGGCATCTATGAAAACCTGCCTTTCTGCCTGCACTTTAGCTAGTTGCTGCTGCTGTGTAAGCTGACTCACCTAATGTATTCCCTCCCGAAATTGCGCCTTTTATCTAACTCAAAGGCTGCATCACACATTGAGGAACTAACCTCTAATTCATAGAGGGTTAAGCGGTCTATCTCACTAAACCGCCTGTGTGGTCGTTTAGGTCTAACTTGCTTACCCATGTCAAAAATCATCCTTCTTTTTGCGTTTGTCGGTTGGGATGCCTAGCAGTTCTTTAGCTATCCTTGCTAGCCTGCGTTGTTCTTGCTGTATTTTCCTCATAGCTTCATTCTGTTTTGATTTATCTTTGTACGGCATCCCTAAACCTCGCCTGCCTGCTAAGGTATAATTATACTGCTTTACTTATTAAACTTAGTGTATTTAATACACCACTAAAAAGAAGATTAAATTAAAGAAAATTTAGGCTTGAAGGCTTCAATAACAAAATCCTGTTGATACCGCATTATAGAAGCCTCCAAAAAAGAAAAATAGGGAACTGTGGAGTTAACGCCAATACGGCTGAGTTACAACCAACACACCACGCCCACATCATCTAACGCGATTTAGCAGCCACACCCATCAACCACATACACGTTGATTATGAAGAGGGAGAAGCGGTCTATTTCTCAAAAATTTGGCCGATTATTCTGGGTGTGCACCTTTTAATGCATGTTTATTAGCGTCGCTACCTGTATACAATGGGTAAGAGACGGCTTAGGATGGGCAGATTTTCATATAATAGAAACAGGTATAATATTGATTTCATTTCCTTTAAATGCAGAACATGCCAGATGAGTTTTTCTAACCCTGAAGAACTAAGAACACATAGCATGGTAAAACATAAAGCACACATGATACGTAAAGTAAAAAGCCAACCACAAATAACATAAAAAATACACACTCAACAAGCAGACACCACAAGGCACAATTAAAAAAAGCTGGAATGCCAAAACACTTTAACCCTTTTACAGCAGTTTTCTTGTTGGCGCCAGCAAACCCCTTTTACGGGCTTCTTTCAAAAGATGCAGCTGTTTCTTATATTGTGAGGTAGTTTTTGCTTCGTAACACGCTTACTTGGTTTTGTCGATAGCGGAAGAATATATCCCCACGAGTATCAGATTCAAAATCCCATGGCGAAACTAATACTACATCGCCTTCTCTTATCCATACACGCCTTTTAAGTTTCCCTCGTATTCTGCAAAGACGCTCTTTTCCATCTTGACACTTTACTGCTATTCGATCAGCACCAAGCATCTTTACAGCTATACCTAATACATCGGTATTTGTTGGAAAAACCATCTGTTCATATCCATCATTTCTAACTTTTTGTCTACCCATTTTTCAACACATACATAGCGCCTTATCGACGCCCTTTGTTAACCAGAATAATCCAAAGAAAAAGCAAAGCAAACTTGTTAGGCTCAATGGCTCCTTCTTTAAAGAATCCTATTAAGCACCAATAGGTGAACTACTATATTAGCATAAGACACCAAAAACGCACATTTGGATGAAGAAGTCAGGCAATTTACAGAATACTTCACAGAACGAACAAACACAAAAGCCATATACTTACTCAATTGCCATACAAGCCATATGCTCTAAAACTAACATATATAATTAACATTACGATATAATGTGTGTCGGAATATTCTGGCTCAGCCCTAAACGAAAATTGCGCGTTCATAGACAGTTCTGGCAAAAGAAAGATGGAAGCAAACAATTTGAAACCAAAAACTCCAGACATAGTTAAATCACTTGCATTACTTGCAGTAAAACACCATATCTACGTTGCTGATCTCTATCAAGCATTAGGATTAGCAAGAGACAACGGAGAAGCACAATGCGGCGACTTATCGATAATCTATCGATGCACAATTAATAAGGAAGCTATTTTCTTAATAACAAAAGAAGACAAAATAGTAATCCAGTTCCGTGTCGAAGAAAGATATTTACATAAAAAAGACTTAGGCTTTGAAAGCTGGATGAATACTGATAAAATACAAAAAGAAATTACCAAACAAGATAAGAAAGTGCCCTTTATAACTTCAATACAAAACCTGCGGCATGGAATGAAGAAAATCACAATAAAAGCCGAAGTTGTAGAAATTCAAAAGCCCCAGTTAATAAGAACACAATTTGGAACCACCATAATGTTGACTAACGCAGTTATAGCAGATGAAACTGGAAAAGTCGGACTTTGCCTTTGGGGCGAACACCCAAACACAGCAACCAAAGGAGATACTATCCAAATAAAAAACGCCAGCGTACGCACCTATCAAGGAGAAATAAAACTAAACCTTGGACAAAACGGCAAAATCGAAGTAATACAAAAGGAAAGCTAAGCGACCATCAGAGCTTGTTAAGAACTTTTTTGCTTTTTCTTTTTCTCGCTGCCTATTTCTTTATTAATTCTCTTTTTCTCAGCATCTTTTTCAAGACTATCGAAAGCAATTGGGCTACGCAAAGTACTTGGAAATTCTGTAACAGAATTTACTTGCTTAACTTTTCCCCTTTTCTTGCGCGCTTTTTCCATCAGCAATCCTCCATAAAAAATATAGCATTTAGCTTATTTATTCTATGGAAATTTAGCTTGATTTTTCGATACACGGCTTTTTTATGCGTCTAATCTCTTTTTTTAAATACAAGGGTACGCACAATTCGTCTTTATGTTTTTACTGTTTATTTTACAACAAAGCGTAAGCTAACAGAACTCGTTAAGTAGCGATTCGATGGTTATAGAATAGCTTTCTAGATTGTGACTGATTTTATACAACATGAAGCAATTTTTAGCCCGTAGAAACTAACATTATTCCCTAAATATGATGTATAAGATTATCAGGTGGTAGCTTTGGGGGTGCATCGCCCCGATGTTTAGAGGTTATATGATCTTTGAGTGCGGTTTGCGCGTTCAGTTTGGAGTCTGAGGTCAGGGTTTGACCACATATGGGACATTCAATTTGCCAAACGCCATCAATATATCTAACCAAAAAAAGCCACTTCTCCAATTACGTTACTGGAACCCAATTTATTTTAACATTCCGAAAAACAAAATCAAAAAATCATCCACCTAGCATTATAGAATGAGAAATAAGTAATTAGCTATCGTGATTATTGGAAATAAAATCAAATAAGTACGTCATGCATTTATTTAATAGAATACGGCGAGAGTAGGGTGTAAGGCTGCTCTTGAAGGGGCAAGTGGTGGAAGCAGAGAGGATAAATAGACCTTACACCCCGCTCAACTTCAGTATGGTCACAATTTTTAATATTGATTCTTGCAAAGCAGGCTTGCTAGTTTTTCCAAATATAATATTTGCCTATCAAGCTAAAACGCTACGTCGCCTATTTCCTTGATGCAGAGCGAAGTTCCCGCCAGCAACCAGTATGCAGTGTAGTAGCAATGGAAAACGGTACACAATTACTGCAAACAGCAACGTAAGCTTCCGATTTTAGTTTCAGTACAAATTGGCAAGCTGCTAATTGCACCATTTAAAACATTTATGTCAAAATTTGTTATATAAATGTCATAATACTTAATAAGCATTGAACTTAAAGAATAGGATATTCCAAAGTGAAATAAATGAGTGACATTGTGACATCAGTCTTGCAGAATAATGCCGACAAAGCACAGTGCCCCGATTGCAGCTCAAAACTTAACATTCCATGCGACATAAAAGAAGGAGAGATTCTAAGTTGCCCAGGATGCGGCGCAGAATTCGAAGTAAAAAAAGTATCAAATGGAGGTGACTGTCTAGAGCTACAAGAATTCACAATGGAAGGCGAAGATTGGGGCGAATAAAAAAGATAATCACATAACTCCAGCCTTTTAACCCACCTTTTTTAATTTTTTACCTTCTTCATATTATCAAATATACATCAAGAGCCAAAGGCTTCTCAAAGCCATTCAGAGCTATTTTTATAAAACATATAATTGTAAGAACATATGCCAAATTAAGGATGCCAGATAAGATTAGCGCCAAGTTTTTAGCCGAGGTCAGCACATTATTATTTAGGGTTAACCGTGACCATTACATCTGTTCTTGAATGCCCCTACTGTTATGAAATCTTTGAAGTAGAGTCGCCAGATAAATCACATACAACATATTCTTTAGCAAGGCCGGTAGCAAAAGCGCTCCGGACAAACGCAGTAAAGAAGAAACATAGGTGCCAGAATCCTAAATGTAAAAAAATAGTAACAACCTACTGGTACGCACCACTAAGCTGCTTATATCAGCCATAAAAATATCAACAAAATATCAACATCACACATAAATCACAACAGAATAGGATTGACGCTATAAGGAATATCTGTTATATAGCCAATTATGAAAATTGTTCAAGCGCATGAGGATCAGTTGTAGCGATAATTAAATTGGTGCAGTCCTCTTGGTTCCAAACAATTTTTTGGTAAATGCCATTTATTTGCCATTGACAGAACTGAGTTTCTTGTGCACCGGCGTTCCTCATATAGTTATTAAAAGCTAGGAAGAATTCTCCTGAATCATTATAAGTGTCCCATTTAGTATTCCAAGTTATGAGGTATTGGTCTTGGTGATTCGTATAATAGGAGAGTTTATCTGCACCCCAACCGGCTGCAGCTTTTTGAGCTTCACTAAGGGTCAAATTAGTTGATAGCATATTAAGTATAAAAAATTCTCCATATTGTGCACCCCAAGTTTTTGTCCAGTTACCTTCTAATGGAGCAACTTCAGCGACACGCATAGGAAGTTCGGCAGCAAAATACTTATCTGGATGCAGAATTTGCTCGGTGGAGTTAGGCGGGTTCTTGTAAGCACGGTTTATAGTTTCCCAGCCACCATTATCGTAAAGGGCTTGAATGAATTTTTCACCATATTCATATGGAAAATAGTTTAATTTCGACACTGAATCAGGTATTGAAGGATAAAACTGTGAAATTTTGGTGGAGTCAATATATGCCGCTGGTTGCAGGATAGAAGGGAAAATCATGCTTGGCTGGTTGGCCATTAGTGTTTGATTCTTAACGTAACTGGCAGTGAAGGTTGCATCACCCTCAGTTAGAGCTGCGTGAGCTTTGTCGCCGTCAAAACTGTAGTAATAGCGAGGTATGTTGTAGAAGTTTTGAGATATATGGGTCAATTCGTGGACTAACGTCGCTTCAGCATCAACTGTATTTGTAATATTAAAGTTTTCTTGCACAAGGTAGATTTGTCCTGATTGAACTACTGCCATAAAATAGCCTGCCCAATCAACTGTCGCTTGATATAGGCTAGCGTTTTGCGGAATCATCAACAATGACTTGTAGATGTTTTCCTGTACTTTGATGCCTGCCACATCTGCATTAGCAGAGGATACACCCCAAGTTTGAATTGCCCAGTCCTTACTAACCACGTAAAGGGGAACTGAAGGAACAGAAATATTTCGAATCTGCATGATTTTGTGCGTCGCTTGGTTTAAGAGCCTTTGGGCTTCAGCACTATATTCGGCCTCACTCATCGGAGTGGGGGTTTGACTCGGCGGAGTTGGAGCTGGAGTTGGAGTCGGTGTGAGGGTTGGCTGGCCAGTAGTTGATTCAGTAGGTACATAAGTAGGCACAGATTGTAGGTTAGTCTTGTCCGTGGAAAAGGTCATGGATACAATTCCAATTAGCGTAGAAGCTATTATTATGCCTGCAATTAGGAGCACAAGACCCTTTTTTCTATTTTTGAAAGATCCAATCAAGGTAGGTTGTTATCAGAATAATTATTATATATAATTTGTCCTATTCAACGTAGAACGCTATCTATGAAGAACATAAAAAGATAAAATAAAAAAATATTCACCGCTGCATGAAATGACAGATACAAAATTAAGCGTTAAATCTACTTCTAATATCAGGCACATCGTTCACTCAAGGTCTTATAGAAAAAATGCAGAAGAAGTAAAGAAAAATAGCTGCCAATACACCAAAGGAATAACCATACTCAAGAAAGTTCACAAGTTAAGCAAAGCACTCTCCCCAATTATTGAAAACTACTAAAAGAACTACCCTCTTCTACCATGCCGCCAATCTTTTCCGGTACTTAATTTTATATTCAATCCCTTGTATTGGTCAATAAGACTTTAGATAAAATATTGCTGCATCTCAGGTACGTATTAAATTAACAATCATCTACTAAAGAATCAGCAATGAGCCGAATCTATAGTATTTTTCACGTGCAATTATCATCATTGACGCAGCGTATTTTTTCTCTTCAGAATATTCTTGACCCTTAATTATTCTGTTTCGCCTTCATCGGACAATTTCATTATAAGTGACTAGTTATGAAAAGTACTTTAGGGTTGGATACAGGCAGGCGCTATTTTGGCAATTGACCTCTGCAAATCATAAAAAGCTTGACGGCTTCTTCTATGTCTCTAATGGAAGTTGATCACCTTTATATTCTGGGGCAGCCCAGTCGGCAGGCAGATTTACTTCGATGAACTCTTTCTTAACCCCAATCGACAGCTATTAATTGAGCTATTTTATCAGCATTCTTAAACAGTTATGATCGACAGTTCCATACATTAGAACGGGTGTTCTAGGGCTTAGCAATTAGTAGCTGATTAGCCAATATTATCGTAAGTGAAATCTATGAGCATGAAAAAACTGACTAAAAAGACTGCTGCCGCCCTCATTATAGCAATTATCGCTATATCTGCGATAGCGGTGTGGCTTGCATACCCACGTGAAAAAACTGCATCCTTTAGCGAAGATTTTGAAAATGGATTAGAAAATTGGGGCATAGATGCAGAGGTTCCAGACGATCCAAATAATCCTGGACACAGTGTCGAATGGAAAATTGAGGTATCTACTAACCAATCAGTCTCCCCAAGTCATTCAGCCATGTTCACAATTGATGGTCTCCAAGATGATGGGGCTATCTGGTTAGAGCGGAAACTATCGATGGAGCCTAATGCCGTAAGGAACATTAATGTGACCTTTCAATTTTGGAGTGAAAGCGAAAGCTTCAACACTTTAGCAGCAATAATCGGTTATGCTGGCAACAAGAATCCTACCTTTGAGGGCGATTTACAAGTAATCGGTTACGCTAACCAAGTTGAAGGCTGGAAAACTTATACCTTTAGCTCGGAGGTAACCGCTAATAGCAATGGCGACGCATACATTGCTTTAGGGATTGCAGTCCTCTGGGAAACAAGAATGACATACTACATAGATGACATAACTGTAGACGTTAACTGAAAACAACAAATTCACACCTTACCTTTTTTATACAAAATGAAATGAGCAAAATGAATTTTTATACATGATTGCCTGCTTAATATAAATCAGTTTCCAATCATTGAACAATACTTCGTTGCATAATCCTCATTTTTCTAGAAATATTTAACAAGCTCGAATGAGAGTAAGAAAGGCGGGAATTTAGAGGGATATGTTTGAGAAAAAGAAGGGCATTACTAATAGTAGCTGTTTCCATAGGTATACTGCTTTTATGCTATAGTCTTAACGTAGGAGTCACCATAGGTTCAGTTTGGTTTGGTGAAAAAGCAAATGAACCTTGGCGCATGAATAACTATTACATTATAGAAGGGAAATATGCATACATCTTCTACGGTTTAACATCTCTAGCACTTGGCGGTTTAGCAACAGGACTATCACTACCTGCCTTCTCTTCAAAAGTAAAATCCAGAAAATGCCTACTTGCGCTTGCTGGCTTTTTCTTTGCTGCCATTATCTTAACAGGTTTAGGTTTCAACACACTAGATTTCATGCTTGGCATCTTTTACTGGACAAACATGAAAGAGCCCCCACCAGTACAAGTACCCATAATAGGTCCATTAGGCGCATGGTATTTTTACTTCTTCCTATTCGTGGTTCCATTGTGGTTCAGTGGTTTCATAATTGGCACTGCAGCTTCCATACATACCTTTTTCCATACCATCCAGCACAAAGAAAACATAATCCGCAACCCTTTGCACTTTGACAAATCGCTATCCGATAACGTTGTAGCAAAGCAATAACATTAAAACATAAAATTATGATGTAGACTGCTCTTGCAGATCTGTTGTCAAAATCTCCTTTTTTGTAGGAAGGGTATATCTGGGTCCCAAATCCAAGTATAGTTAATGTTGGTCGATCTTAATTAGGCGGAGAGAAAATGTGTCCAAAAACCTCATCACATAAGGTTCCACATAATCGCATCAAAATTCTCGTAAGAGAAGCAAAACAAATGATTAATGGACCTTACTATTGCCCTAAGTGTAAAAAAGAGCTCCTGCAAATCCTAGCCGATGTCTATAAAAAAGAGGTCCTTGTAATTTGTCCTTGCGGTCTGGAAGAAAAACTTACCTACGCACCAGTATTCCAACCTATAGACTACTATAGCAAATTTATGGATATTTATAAAAAGCGACTTTACCAAGTGAAACCACAACCATCAAAAAACGATAAAACAGCTAAACCTTCCTAATTTTCATTTTTTTGAAAAAATTAGGTCGTCAGTAACTTAAATTAGACAGCCTATTAAGCAATTTTGTAGCCGCAGGGGCTCGGTCGAAAGGTTAACTTGTTGGTTAATTACTGCTGGGATTGGGCGTTGAAGGTCTAAAAAGGGCAATTGTGCTCAAATCAAGTATTCTGATTGGCTTAGTTATGTGTTGGGATGTGGGTTCAGGCTTAGCGGGTTTAACTTATACAATCAGTCTACGTCGATTTTTAGGGTATAGGTAATTATTAGCCTAACTTTAAACCTATGTACTTTGAAGAAGCCTTAAAATAGTTTAAAAGCAGAATTGTACTTTGGCGGATAAACCAGCCGCTTAGCTTGTGATGTTACGCAATACCCTGTAAACTACCAGCACATGATTACCTTTGAGGCGGTCAGCTTTAATCAGGTCAAGATTTACCTTATTTTCGAAAGTACGGAAAAGATTTTGTGACCGGTTACCAGCAATAACAGGGGAAATAATCAGGCTTATCTCGTTTACTAAGCCTTGCCTGACTAGTACACCAGCAAGTATACCGCCGCTATCTACTAATACAGTTCGTACATTATATTTTGAGTTAAGCATCTCCAGTGCGCTACGAAAATTAACTTTGTCCTCGCCGGCCAATATGATGTCATAGTTTCTATCCTTCAGGTACTGTAAGTATTCGTCAGGTGTCTGATTTGTAATTATCACTATTATGCCTCTGCAGTAGCATGAGCGCCTGTAGACGTGCAGCAACCCTTTGAGCTTACCCTTGCTATCAGGTATTACCCAGTACGGGCGTGTATCATTCGGTTTAGCTACTGGCTTGATAAAATCAGACGGTTCCTCTTCAGGCACTTCCTCGGTGAAAGTTTCCACACCAGCTTTCGCCGTCTCTGAGCCCACTAGATGCGCATCAGCTTTGATTTTGCCGGCAAGCTCATAATGCAAACCTAAATCCATCTCAAAGTCCTTAATAGCGCCATCTAAGCTAACAGTATTATGCATAATAACTCTTGGCAGCATAGAAATACCTACAACTATGTAATTAACGCGGATATTTCAGTTTTGGGATGACTAAAATACAATTTTACTTACATCTACAGCTTATTTATTACATGCAGATATCGTTTTTTCTATAATGATTTTAGTCTGGGCAATTTCCTCTACCGAGCATCTCTGACTTAGCTCCATAGTCAATGGCCCTTGGTAATGATATTCACAAAGCTTTGTAATGAAGTCAACAAGATCTGGTTCTTGCTTGTTGTAGTATCCGTGCCTACGACGGCTCAAATGAACATTGTTTAGGTGTTCATGATATTTTTCAAGCATGCTATCAATTACACCTGTAGCTAATGCATGGCTAGTATCAAGGGTTATACCCATGTCTAAGTCTCCTGCAATATTTAGTATCTGATCAAGCTCGGCAACGTTTTTGCCATAACCTCTATTTGCATAAGAAAGATTCTCTAAAGATAACTTGATTCCAAGATTCTTTGCATAGGGAACTATTTCTCCAAAAACTTTTTTAATAAACCTACGTCGCGCTTCTTCAGGTAATCTACGCATAACATTTGAGTGAATCACCATAATAGGAGCCTGAAGGCGATAAGCAAACTCAGCAGATACCTTCAGATAGTAAACAGCCTTGGGTATTTCAATTTCGTCGCTAACATAATGTGTTGCCGAATGTAAAGTAAGACAATTTAGCCCGATTTCGCTAAGCAGTTTCATGGCATCATAAACCATTTCTTCATGTTCACGTTTCACTGTCTTCATATTGAACTCGATGTTTTCAAAACCTAGTTGCTTAATTTGTGTCAGGTTTTTTCTAAAGGAAATCTTCTAAAGATTCCATTGGACATGCTCAATTTCATCTATGCTCGACAACCCGCAAGTATCGGGAAAATACTAAAGAGTAATTATTTTTGCTTCTCGCTTGTCGGTATCAAGTAGTGCGTATGTTGCTTTGCCAGTTAAATAGCCACAGAGTTCTCCGGGGTTAATAACGAGGGTTTTGTTATTTTTCTGTAATGCAAGCATATGTGAATGTCCATGCACTACTGCATCGAAATAACCGCTCGCAATCAGCACTTTAAGGAGTTCTACTTCATCACCATGTATCAGGGCAATCTTAAAGCCGTCTACATCAACTTTGGTGAAGCGCCCATGAATTTCACAGTTGCCTGATTCTGTAAATCGTTGCTTCAGAAAAGCATGGTCGCCATCATTATTACCAAACACTCCAATAAGTCGACAGTTTAGTGCTTTAAATTTTGGTATGACAAAAGGCGAAACGTAGTCACCTGCATGAAGCACTAGCCCAACCTTTGCCCTATTCAAACATGCTATAACTTTTTCAACATTAGATAAGTTATCGTGGGTATCCGAGATCGCGCCGACAAGCAAGAGTATATCTACCAACAAATCTTATACGGCGCAACAAAAAAGCATTTCTTAAGCGAACATACTACAGACGTATTACCACTAATTCAACAAAATATGTGATGAATAGATTTACTAAATCAATGAATACTGAATAGAGGAATTACTTTATCAAATGTGGTAATTGTTATGTTAGTTATTTGGTTTTGCCGCCACCATTGATATATTGTTCATTAAACTTGGTTGATCATTGTTAGTGGAACCGATTTATTATGAACAGTTACAAGAGATGTTTAGAAATTTTTGAGAGCTTAGTCGATGAGCTTGCTTTGAACAAAGGGGAAAGGGAACTTATGTTTGATCGACCCGTGGTTATTGCTGCTGACATTGCTGAGCAGTTTTATTGTGAGAAGAAGGTTGAGTTGTCTTATTTGTATGGTAAGGTAGAAACTGAGGCGATGCTGCAGGGAACAGAGGGTCATGAGAAGCTTGTAGAGGGTTCAACTGAGGTTGCTCGGGAAGAGCTTTTTAGGCAGATTTTTGAGAATAAATCTATCTTTGTGTTAGAGATGCTACTACTTGGGAAATATGGCAATGTAGTGCTATGTGGGAAACCTGATTCAGTATTTTTTAGCAGGGGTATTCCGCTACTAATCTCTGAGTATAAATTCAGTAGAAGACCAATAACATATCCAAGTTATCACGTTCAGGCACGTACATACGGGTTACTATTGGAGAAGATAGGTTTCGATACGACTAAATTGTTCTATGCAATTGTAGTTGCAGATCCGTCAGCACGCCTAGACCAGGCACTCAAGGAACGCGTAACCCTAGCTATTAAGGAGTATGGTCTTAAAGAGGCAATTATATCACTAGGAAACGCAAAGGTTTATTTGCATAAGTACGAGCGGGCAAGTGCTGAGAAAAATATTGATTGGGCACTTGAGTTCTGGCTAAAAAAACGAAGCGCCATAGCTACGTCAAATTTTGGCAAATGCCGAAGCTGCGAATACTTTACAAGATGCCGCCGTTAATATGATTAAATGTTTTTGTTGAGTAAAGGCTACATTAAAAGCACTTAGAACATAAACAGCAAAAACTATGAAGTCATATATTGACCGGTAAAGGTCAGATGATTAATTTTACTGAAGAATTATTTAACTTAATTCACAGATCGCTTCACTAATAACAATACTCATGTTGAAGCAGTATTCCCTAGCTCGGTTATGGCGGCAAATACCCATTATACGCTTAAGGACGAACACATTCTGCTTTAGGTCTATAGGGCCTTTTTGTGGTTCGCTTTCGCCTATGTTGCTCACACTCGTTAATCCGCATTAGCATCCAACCCTTATCTTGATACACACAGCCACATGGTAGCCTGCTTATTTTATCGTTTTCAGATTTCTCAGTGGTTCTTTTCAGTTTAGACAATATACATCTACTTCTAGTAAATTATGAAATAGTTCAACAAGTTGTCGTGGCTTTTAATATAGCTTAAACCAAATCTTCCCACAGGATGAACGGTTACCAGGTTTGCTAACATTTTATAAGTACACTTGGTAATTCATTTAAACTTTTAATTATGTAATCTGGCTGATATTGTTCAAGTTCTTTTTGTGGTCGCCGGTTAATATAAACTGTCTTCATGCCTACTTCTTTAGGCCCTTTTACGTCGGCATCCACTGTATCGCCCACAAAGACTGCTTCAGAGGGGGATATCTGCATTTTTTGCAGTGCATGTATAAAGATATCAGGGTTAGGCTTGCGCCTGTTGATTGCTCCAGAGACAATAATAACTTTGAATAAATGGTTTATTCGTTCGCGCTCAAGGAGCTGCTCGACGCATTCAGGTATTGCAAAATTCGACACCAATCCTAAGCTGTAGGTGTTGTAAAGTTCCCTTAGAACTGATGATGCATGTGTATCGATGCGGACATATTTCATGAATTGCTCACAAAAAGCAGCTGTTGCCCCTTGTACTATGCTGGTTTGCGCTTCTTTTACGAAGCCTAAATTGTGTAAAGCATTCTGTATACGCACATTAAAGTGCGGCTCTTCCATTTTAAGGTCAGCCTCTTCGTAAATCTGGTCCCGTGCTCTAATGTATGCTTCTCTGAACTGCGCGAAAGTCACCGGTATTCCGCTTCTAACTACATACTGATGCATGCTTTTTACTGCCGGATTATAGAATGCGTGATCTTTCTCAATCATCATAAGTGTATCGAACATATCAAACAGAACAGCTTTAATTGGCATACTAATTATCACTCCCAAACAAAATACACTGGAACTTAAAAATTATTTGTACTTCCGTCTTTCTTTCTATATTAAAAGTGGCATCTTTGATCTAAGTTCAAGGCTGCATTCTTCTACTTCAACAAATTTTTAATTTTTCATATATAAATAACCTTTATAAGGTTTGAAGCCTACTTGTGAGTAAATATTTACTGCAATTACATTGCTACGTATTACATAGATTATTACGTTTTGAGTTTTATTCAGAATCATTCGTACTAATACGGAAATTATGCTTGTGGCATATCCGCGATGCCGATATTGTTCGCGTGTTGCTATGAACATTATATGACCGCCAATGGGGGTTAATGCTGCAACGCCTATTGAGGCAAGTGTATGGTTGTTTTTGATACCTATCCAGATGGTTTCGTTATACATCATCTGCAAACGTTCAGCTGTAAAATCGCTCCAATACGTAGGATATGCTTCCCGCATTAATGATGCGATATCTTCTGCGTCTTCAATAGTTAAAATTTTAGGTTCTACGATCACGTTGATACTTTCTTGACCCTTAGGTAAATGCATGAGGATCATTTCTTCTAGTACTCTAGGTGAACTATATTTGGATAAAATGATTCCTTTACATTCAAGTGGGCCAGAAAGCTCAATTGAACGCCCATCAAAGCTGTCTAGCAATGCCTTAATCGCCTCGCAGCTACCTCTTACTTGGACGATATTACCACAATAAATGAGCATAAGTCCTGTAATCTTGTCTAAATCATTTAAAGCTAGGATAATACGACTTTGAGCCTTCTTAAACATCCAATCAAAAATTAAAAAAATAATAATCTAAAGGATCTTGGTTAACATATGCCCAGAAAGCATTTTCTAATTCACTCGATAAGAGGACAACTCGCACGCTAAATCTAGTATTAAAAATATACAAAGAAAAGAAAAAGGTTACGTTGTTTACTCAGGTTGAGGAGCGATGCACTCAGCTTTAGTGAGTAATGCATTCCAGCGTTCATCTGTTCGTCGTTGGAGTTCATCAAGTACTGCTTTGCCTTTTGGCTTAAACAAGTGTCTAAATCTACCCTGACCTTGAAGATATTCTATTATGGGCTTTTTCTTTGCCGGGTTTGTTTGAATTACTTTGCTAGGTGCAGATAGCTTGTATTTGCCGTTTACTACTTCGTAAAGTGGGAATACACAGGACTCAACTGCTAGTTTACTATATTCTATAGATTTAGCTGGGTCGCTTCTCCAACCTCTTGGGCATGGTGCAAAAATATGCAGAAATGCAGGTCCATTAACTTCAAGACCTTTGCGTACTTTTACAAGCAAGTCCTTCCAATAGTATGGGGAAGCTGTTGCAACGTACTCTATGCCATGGGCTACTACGATATCGGTGATGGGTTTTTTATGTTCGATTTTACCGGGTATTGCTGAACCAGCAGGCGTAGTTGTTGTAGCCGCGCCCATTGGTGTTCCTCCACTACGTTGGATACCTGTGTTCATGTAACCCTCGTTATCATAGAGAACGAATAGGAAATCGTGACCTCGCTCTAAAGCACCTGAAAGAGATTGGAAGCCAATATCATAGGTGCCACCATCCCCTGCAATGGCAATTACATCAATGTGTTCTTGCGTTAGTTTACCTTTCTTTTTCAGTATTTTTAATGCTGATTCTATGCCTGACGCATTCGCTGCAGCAGTCTCGAAGGCGGTATGTAACCATGGTATCCCCCAAGAGGTATAGGGATAAATAGATGAGACTACCTCCATGCAGCCAGTAGCTTGTGTTACTATTGTTGGTCCACGCGTTGCTTTCATGATTAGCCTCATTACCGCTGCCGGAGCGCACCCTGCACATGCTTTATGACCAGGTAAGAAAAGGTCTGGTTTTGATGATATGTCGCGTATTGTAAATTTCCATTCTTGACTTGTCACTTACTTTTGCCCTCCATTATTCCCTTAATCCTATATAGTTTACAAGCGTCTCAATGCGGCCAGTTTGCTGAATATGGTTAAGGTCATCGAAAACTTTTCGGAATTCATTAGGACTTGTGTCTCTTCCACCTAAACCGTAAATGTATTCGACAACAGGGGGTTGAGTTTCTAAATCGTATAATGCATGACGAAGTTCCTGGAAAACTGCACCCCCGACACCGCCAATACTTATGCTTTTATCCAGAACTGCAATAGCTTTCAAGTGTTTTAGTGATTTACGAATTTCTTCAGCTGGAAATGGTCTAAAGGTTCTAAGTCGCAGAAGGCCAACTTTTAAACCTTCAGCTCTGAGCTCATCAACGACTGTCTTCATTGTACCTGCTGAGGAACCGACTACAACAGCTGCAATTTCTGCGTCTTCAAGCTGGTATGGCTCAACAAGTGCATTACCATAACGCCTGCCACTTATCTTGGTATATTCATCATGAATTTCCTGGATGACAGAAAGCGAGTTTTTCATGGCTTCTTCTTGTTGTCTTTTGAATTCGAAGTAGTAATTTGGCATAGCTACGGAACCTATTGTCATGGGATATTCGGGGTCAAGCTTGTATGGAACGGTTTTACCTTCATGATTTACTACTGTGGGGAAAGCACGTTCACCGATGAATTGCTTTACTATATTATCAGGGAGTACATTTACGTTTTCAAGAGTGTGACTTACAATAAATCCATCTAGTCCAATCATCACAGGTAACTGTACATTTAGATGCTCAGCAATGCGAAAAGCTTGAATAATTGAGTCATAGGCTTCTTGGGAGTTTTCGACGTAAATCTGAATCCACCCTGTATCTCGTTGAGCCATCGCGTCTGATTGATCCCCGTTTATGTTAAGTGGAGCAGATAAGGCTCTATTGGCTACTGCCATTACTACGGGCATGCGTGTACCCGAAGTGACAGATAACATTTCGTGCATTAATGCCAAGCCTGCAGAAGCACTTGCTGTAAAAGTTCTAGCGCCAGTAGCTGAAGCCGTTAAACATGCGGCTAGTGCACTATGCTCTGATTCGGTACAAATGAATTCTGTTTGAACCTCGCCATTAGCCACATATTCTCCGAACCTTTCGACGATAATTGTCTGGGGTGTAATCGGGTAAGCTGCTACTACATCTACGTCTGATTGCTTAACAGCAAAGGCAACCGCTTCGTCTCCATTCATAGCCATAATATTCTGTTTAGGAATATCATTTTTCATGTTATTTTTCTCCGTGCTCAATTTTCATTGTAATTGCTTTTGTTGGGCATTCTTTAGCGCATATGCCACAGCCTTTACAGAAATTATAATCAAACTCGATTTTGCCAATTTCAGGACGCCAACGTATAGCTCCTTCGGGGCAATATACTTCGCAGAGTAAGCAATTGGTGCATTTCTCTAGGTCTCGTATCGGCGTGTAGGTTTTCCAGTCACCTGTCATAAAGTCGGTGCTTGATTTTGAGCATACAGCACCAATGTTAACTTCTTTCCAGGCTTTTTTCTTGCTACTCACTGCTTCTTTTCCTCCAGTTTTGCTTGTTCAAAAGCTTGTTGAATAACGGCAAAATTTTTCTCTGCAAGTTCTTCTGTAAAACGTTGATGGATAGTTTTTTCTAGTGCATTAAGCGTAATTATGTTAGTTGCCCTTGCGACCGCACCTAACATCGCTGTGTTAGTAATTGGTGAACCTAAGATTTTTAGGGCAAGTTCTGTTGCTGGCACCGTCCAGACTTTGCCAACGTCTATTTTGAGTTCCTTCCTGATTACTGACGGCTCCTCAGGTGAGTTAATTATAATGATGTCGTCGGGTTGGTTTATTCCGTTAGTTACTGGGACTGTTTTCAATAGAGTGTTATCTAAGACTATTACTATATCTGGATCGTAAACTGCACAGTGAACTCTAATTGGCTCAGAGCTAATTCGAGTGAATGCACACATAGGTGCGCCCATCCTTTCTGGACCAAATTCAGGGAAAGACTGGATAAACTTCCCTTCGTAAAGGGCAGTTCTAGCCAATAGTTCACTTGCAGTCCAGGCGCCTTGTCCGCCTCTACCATGCCATCTAAATTCCAACATTTTCTTCTTCAATAATACCCTACTCCCCATGACATCCCTTTAATGAAATAGTTCCTTGATATAGCTTCTTATGGAAAATTCAGGGTTTTTAATAATAATATGCAAAGTTGCGGTTTTCATAGGAGTACGTCAACCATGACTTTTGAGTACAAAACGGTATTGAGACATATAAGTTTATACTAGAACCGTTGCATACTTGTTACATTGGTGTATAATGAATTGATAAATACAAGAATATTTTACAGAATTCATTGGAGCTAAGCCATGTAGTAGTATAGGTCACCGTAAAATTATAAAGTGAGTAGTCTTCATAAAGATAATCAAAAATTTTAGGTTCAGGGATGGGAGAAAACATGGCAGAAGTACTTTTAACAAGCGACAGAACGCTAATGAGTAATTATCATAGCAACGAATTTGTAGGCTTTGGTACCTGTGCACCACCGAATTTTATACCTGAATGGTTATACAGTTATTTGTTCTTTCCCAACATAAAAACAGTTAGAGGTACTCCAAAAGAAGCCCCCTACGGGTTACGTAAAGTTGAGGCTCAATTGTTATTAGAGAACTTTAATGTTACTACTGTGAGCCCTAAACATCTTAAACGATTTATTACAAAGGCAAAAGTACTCTGCGTGTACACTATGGATCCATTCGGGTTAGGACCTGCTTCAACTACCTTATCTGCTTTGTTTAAGAAAGAACCGTATTTAGCCAAAAATTTCAAGACCCTATTGAGTCGACCAGAAGTAAAAGAAGCAAAAAGGCAGGGTTTGAAAATAATTATCGGGGGTCCAGGAGCCTGGCAGTTTCAATTTCGCCCTGAATTTGTGGAACGTAACGGTATTGATTGTATAGTTGAAGGCGAAGCTGAGAAGATTATTGGAAAACTTGTGAGATCTGCTTTGAAAGGCGAAATTTTACCCAAGTTTTATAATGTATCAGTTGCCAATGTGCCTAGACTTGAAGACATTCCAGATATCGTTGCACCGTCTATTAACGGGCTCGTTGAGATTGGTCGCGGATGCTGTCGAGGCTGCGAATTCTGTAATGTTACACTTAGACCTTTACGGTGGTATTCAATTGAGAAGATACTTCGAGAAATAGACGTTAATGTTAACGCTGGCAAGAATCATGAGTGTGTTCTCCATGGGGAAGATGTTATGCTTTATGGGAGCACTAATGTTGTACCAAATGAGGCGAAATTGATCCAGCTTCATCAGGCTGTGATGAAAAAGGTAGGCGCTATTAGCTGGAGTCACTGTTCTTTGGCGGCTGTTGCGTCTAAGCCTAAACTGTTCGCAAAAGTTGCCGAGCTTATCCATACTAAGCAGACGTGGTTTGGAGCAGAAATCGGGATTGAAACTGGCTCAGGAGAATTGGCTAGGAAGATTATGCCTGCAAAAGCGTTGCCATTTAAGGCTGAAGAGTGGCCTGAAGTTGTTAAGCAAGGCATGGGAATAATGCATGATAACCTGATGGTACCCGCAGGCACACTAATTGTAGGGTTACCTGAGGAACGTGAGGAAGATTTGCTTCGGACGATGGATATGGTTGATGATTTAAAGGATTGTCGTAGCTTGATTGTGCCGCTATTTTTTGTGCCTCTTGGGCGTTTGAAAAGTGAGGACTGGTTTAAGGATACGCAGATGAATCAACTGCATAAAGAGCTGCTTATTAAATGTGGCGAGCATGACTTCCGCTGGGTAAATAGCCTTATGGATATGACTTTCAAGGGCAAATGGTATAGTCCGGCACTCAAGGGCGGCTATAAAGTATTCACTTGGGTAGCAAAAACCAAGACCAAGCAGCAGGTCAAAGGCTTTCATGAACTACCAAACTTGTAAGATTGCACGGAAACGTTTAAAAAAGAAGCAACATTCTTAATGTACAATTTCGCTGTGCCGCCTTTGCATAGCTAGGTAGTGCGACTGACTGTTAATCAGTAGGTCAAAGGTTC
>CAYRSV010000040.1:0-4426 GCA_964427115.1 uncultured Candidatus Bathyarchaeia archaeon
TCAATACTATTATGTCTGCCCAGTGCCTGGACATGTAGCTTTAGGCATGTGGGGAACGGTAATCGTTGGCAATAGAAACAATTCAGCCATGACCTTATACGCTGGAGAACTCTACGATGCAAATGACGTGCTAACCCATGGTGCTTTTGCTTTAACTGCAAATAATTTAAGCTCGCCAGGACCAACGCTATACCTTACATCAGGCACCACCCTAAATGTTACCATGGTTAATGTTGGCAGAGCTGGGCATTCATGGGCAATTACAAACTCGCTTCAACCAAATGCTACTAGACTCTTTAATGCGACAATTGGCACAGCAACTAGTCCAATTGCACCTGGAAATTCTAGTTCAACTGTCTTTACAGTTGGCGCGCCTGGTCAATACTATTATGTCTGCCCAGTGCCTGGACATGTAGCTTTAGGCATGTGGGGATTGGTAGTAGTAATTCCAAACGCTACCTCTATCACCCCAACTCCGCCTCCAACTCCAACACCTATGCCTACTCCAACGCCAACAACCATGCCTTCACCTACCCCGACGGCAACAATCACGCCAACTCCAACGCCAACCATGACACCCACTCCAACAGCAACTCCAACACCGACTCCGACAGTTACCCCTACGGTTACGCCTACGGCCACGCCAACCATGACACCCACTCCAACAGCAACTCCAACACCTACGCCTACTCCCACGTCTGGACCAGTGAGCATTAGCTTATCTGCTGGTGAATTTAACTTTGGATTTTCTGCCGCTAGCCGTACCTCTCCAGGACCAACACTAAATCTTAGGGTCGGAGATACAGTAACTGTAACGGTGACTAATGACGGAGCAGCGCCTCATGCGTGGGCAATAACTAGTTCACTAACTACTGGTGCGCCTGTTCTTTTTGGAGCTGCAATCGGCTCAGCTAGCAACGCTCTGCAGCCAGGTCAATCAGCCTCAGTTACCTTCACAGTAACGCAAGCAGGCAACTTCTTCTACATTTGCCCAGTTCCAGGGCACGTAGCCTTAGGTATGTGGGGCAATGTAGTAGTAACACCCTAACAAAGCAAAAGCTCTAAGCTGCTTCTCAAAGCCACCTCCGAATAGCGACAACTTAATGCTTAACAGCATTTGTAGCTAACACATCGAGTTCTTTGAGGTAAAAATCATCACCCCTTCTTTTTTTTTTTAAAAAAAATTTGAAACCAATCTACTTTTCATGCATTATTTTTTTTAGTCCTGTAAGGTAACAGACTTTTACCGGTAAAGCATCGTTTATGCAACATAAAACCAAGAAGCGTATCTTGGCGTCGTATCACAAGTGTTTTTGGCTTGCGTATTTGAAAAGTAGTTTGCAAGGGAGGTAACAATTTTTGTCTACATCGTGCAACAACATACCTTTAAACTAAACATTGCGTGTTATGTTCTATGTCTTTTTGAAGGTGATTAAGACGAAAGAAGAAGATTTTGAAGAGAAAAAAGCTATGGATAGGCGACGTTTTATAAAATTAGGAGCCGCAGCTGCGGTAGCTGCGGGTATAGCGGCGACGGTCCCGTTACCTTTTGCTCAGACTGATGCAAATCAAGATAACGGGTCGGCAACACAGTTAAACCAGTTGCAGAGCCAAAATTCAGCCCTTCAAAGTCAACTAGATAGCAGTCAAGGAATAATCACCTTATCTATAAATGAGCAATTAGAGCTAGATGCCATAGTTGAAACTATAATTCCTACTGACTCAAATGGCCCAGGGGCTAAAGAAGCAGGCGTCATCTATTTTATTGATCGTCAGCTAACCGGAGAGTATGGAAATAACGCTCGATGGTACATGAAGGGGCCATTTGTCCTGTCAGGACAGCCTGGTCCAATAACTGTAGATGGCATCACCTATCCTCAAGGGACACCAACTGTTCCCTTTACTGGTCCAACTTTCCAATATAATTTACCTATGAGAGAATTTTGGAGAATAGGTCTTTCTTCTCTTCAGACTTACTCAAATAGTGTATATGGAAGAAACGTTCAAGATTTAACTGCAGAAGAGATAACACAACTTCTTACAGACCTTTACAACAATGTACCAACAAACTTCGGTAACATTGTTCCACGTGACTTCTTTAATGAACTAATTTTCATGACTTGGTCAGGCTTTCTGATGGACCCACTGTACGGCGGCAATATAGGTATGGTCGGCTGGCTTCATACTGGCTTTACAGGTGCAAACATGGCTGATAGCTTTAATGAAGGACGCAATGTTTTGGAATTGATGGTGGCAGATAAACCAACTAGATTTCCGCCACATAGTTTGGGAGAATTTCAAAGAACACTTAACCTTTTAGGAGGTAGCTAGACATGAGCCAAATAATTCAACACCCCTCCGCGGATGTTGTCGTGCTCGGAATGGGCACAATGAGTGGAGTGGTTGCTGTAGAATTAGCCCTCGCAGGCTACAAGGTAGTTGGCATTGAAAGGGGACCATCCTGGGACTTTTATAGCGATTTCTTTGCCACAAAGTATGATGAATGGGGCATCGGTTTTATGCGCAAATACGATATGCAAAACCGCATAACTACGCCGACCTTAAGGAACAACAGGTTTCAGTTTGCATTGCCGGTAAGAAGACCCACTCCTGGGCAAGTACACTCAGAAGGGTTCGGAGTTGGAGGAGCCTGCCAACACTATGGAGGATTAATGGGGCGCTTTTCGCCGTGGGTCTACGAAATGTATTCGCAGACCGTTAACAGGTATGGCGAAGAATTTCTCAACAGGGTAGTGCCACACCATGATATTACTGATTGGCCTATGACTTATGATAACTATGTGCCTTATTATGAGCAATGGGAAAAGATGTGGGGTATATGTGGCACACATGAAGGCCCATTGTTGCCAGGATTCCTCAACTACCGTTATCCCCTTCCGCCGTCCCCTGAAACCCCAGTAGGACTTGCATTTAAAGATGCAGCGGAAGCTTTAGGGTATCATCCTTTTCCAGTTCCACATTCTCTTGCATCTGAAGGATTCATTAATTCATATGGAGTAGCTGTCCAAGGATGCGCATATGACGGGTGGTGCGCAGGCGCTTGCAACTACGTATGTGAAACAGGAGCAAAAGCAAATACAGCATTTCGAACAGTCCCGGCAGCTTTGAACACGGGCAATTTAGATCTTAGACTAAATAGTTATGTTTTTAGGCTTGATACAGATAGCTCCGGGAAGGTAACTGCTGCAAGATACTACGATGAGCAAGGAAATGTTAATGTTCAGCCTGGAAAAGTCTTTTTCAATGGTTTATGGGGATATAACATAATTAGGCTCATGCTTACCTCAGGAATCGGCAACCCATATAATCCTGTCAATGCGACTGGGTCACTAGGTAGAGGTCCAGCTATGGGCGTTGGCGGAGCTCAGGCAAGAAGCGTCTCGGGAACATTGGAAAACATAGGGGGAAATGCATATCCTGCAGGCAACGCATTTGGTGGAGGTTACGCCATGCGAGATTTAGCCGATGACAATTTTGACCACTCGAATCTAGACTTTATAGGCGGCGCCTATGCAATATTTGGCCTATACCCTGGCAGAGGCCCTAACAATTTTTCGCTTGGCTTTGCAACTTCGCCATCTCCAAGCATGATTGGGAGCAACTACAAATCACAAATTAAAGACGCATGTTTACCCACAAGAACCACCCTTCGCATCAGCCCGAGTGGCATATGGCTACCTACAACTGACTGGTTCATTGATTTAGATCCGCACTATACCGACATTTATGGTGACCCAGAGGCTAGGCTAACATTGGATTGGGGAATGAATACTGTTAACTGTGCAAACTATCTCGCGCCAATGTACGCTAACATACTTAGACGGATGGGCGCTACTAACGTCCAAGTTTCTGATCCAGTCAATACTGAAAGTCATGTTTCAACATGGCCCCATCATATTAGAGGCGGCGCAAGAATAGGTAGTGACCCGAATACTTCGGTCTTTAACAAATGGCAACAATGCTGGACAAGCGAAAACCTATTCGCAGCAGGAGAAATTACCATGCCCACAGGAGACAACACAACGACAGGAGGAACCCACCCAGCAGGACCAGGATCATACGTTGCTGCTGAAGGCATAAAAAAATATCTGCAAACACCTGGACCTTTAGTGTAACAGCAAAAAATTCTTAGTATACCAATTTTCCAATTTTTATATTAACGTAGTATGTATAATAAATTCTTCAGAAAGCTATTACCTAACTCATATGGCTACCATGTTATACAAATTAAAAGCCAAACGAATTATATGTGCCACAAACCTTACGCACTTGCACAAAATCTCAACGATAAAAGCGTACGGTCTACCCGCGGTGTTAATTGTTCTGGCATATGCAGTTGACGTATTTTTGTGAAAGATGGTGAGGTGACATAGCTTTTCCGGTCAGAAGTATTATTTAAGTAATG
>CAYRSV010000040.1:4526-19756 GCA_964427115.1 uncultured Candidatus Bathyarchaeia archaeon
TGAAAGATGGTGAGGTGACATAGCTTTTCCGGTCAGAAGTATTATTTAAGTAATGTAAAAATGTTAAAGCGCCAAATTTTGAATTTAAGTGTTCAAGAACCATTTAGGTTAGATTTGACTGTATGGTGCTTAAGACGGCGCTCACATAATATTATGGACCGCTGGGAAGATAATTGTTGGAAACGTGCTTTTGCCATTGAAGATCAAATCGTCGAGGTTATAGTAAACCAGAAAAATGAAGACCACTCCAAAGTTCAGGTTCAAATTACCGACGCACAATTAACTGAGAGACATACCAAGTTGCTTCTTGAAACGTTAGAAAAATGTTTGAGTTTAAATAAAAATTTTAGCGACTTTTACAGGTTTGCTCAAAAAGACACAATAATAAACACTCTCGCGAGACGCTTTTTAGGGCTCAAGCCGCCAAGATTTCCAACAGTGTTTGAAGGAATTGTAAACGGTATAGCATGCCAGCAAGTGTCACTCAATTTAGGTATTACCCTACTTAACAGATTATGCACAAGCTATGGGCGAAAAGTAAAACACTTAAACTATTCTGCTTATGCTTTTCCGTGCCCAGAAGACCTAGTAAACCTTACGCCTGAACAGTTCAGAGAATTAGGGTATTCACGACAAAAAGGTCGAGCCATAATCGAGCTATCTAAAAGTATTGTCTTAAGCGATTTAGACTTAGAACAACTAGAAGAGGCAAATAACGCCCAAGTTTTAGCAAAGTTATGCAACTTACGGGGGATTGGACGATGGACCGGCGAATATGTACTTCTAAGAAGTTTAGGGCATCTTGATGTTTTTCCTGCTGATGACATAGGTGGACAGAGAGGTTTGCGACAACTACTCAGTATAGATGGACCGTTAGATTACACGCAAACTAAAAGTTTAGTATCGCGCTGGTACCCATATAGCGGCTTTGTTTACTTCCATTTACTTATGAATCGTCTTGTACAAGAAGGTTACCTAAAAGTATGATAAGACTTTTACATTCTTTACGGTGATTGTATGACTATATTACTAAAACGTGCCTATGAAGCACCTAGTTCAAGTGATGGCAAGCGTATCCTAGTGGAGCGCCTTTGGCCTAGAGGTCTGCGAAAGGAAGAAGCAAAAATTGATGAATGGCCAAAAGAAATAGCGCCAAGTAATGAACTTAGAAAATGGTATAGTCACGATCCAGCGAAATGGTTGGAGTTTAAACAACGCTATTGGTTAGAACTTAAAGCAAAACAAGATGCAGTATCAAAGATAGCTAAAGAAGCAAAAGAGAGCACAGTAACGTTTGTTTTTGGCTCAAAAGAAGAGAAGCTCAATAACGCTGCGGCACTAAAAGAGTACATCGAAACCTACTTTAAGTAAACTATTCATATTGCAAATAGAATAAAATCTGCAGGCAGCCTATTATTAATGATTTTTAACACAAATAAAAGAGGCTACAGTAAAGGATCTGACTTTTGTTCACATTTAAAGCTGCTTTGAATTGTTAGGTTATAATTTCACCTATCAGTTTCATGTTTTCAATAACGCGGTTTCCATGTACCGAGTTATCTAACGCTTGAGTTAAGTCTCTTCCAGCTTCATGCTCGCCTAAATGATTGCCTTCATACCACAGGTTTGCTTCAGTTACATCGTATACTTTGCCATTATATGCAACATACGCTGGTCTGCCTTCTTTGCCATCGAACTTGCTTAGTTCTTCCAAGGTGAATTTTTGATTTGTTGACATAAAAACCCAACAAGACTATGTTTTTCCAGCTTTTTAAAGCATGCGAATGAATATGATTGTACATTAATGAGCTGTGAGAATAGCTTGCCTGTAACTGTTTAGCTGGGCATTAGAACCAAGTTCTTCTTCGATGCGCAGTAGCTCATTGTATTTAGCTACCCTTTCGCCTCGGGCGGGAGCGCCGGTTTTAATGAAGGGGCTTTCTGTAGCTGTGGCGAGGTGGGCGATGAAGTTGTCGTCGGTTTCACCGCTGCGGTGGGAAACAACATGTGAGAAGCCTGCTTCTTGGGCTATTCGGATGGCTTGAAGGGTTTCGGTTAGAGTGCCTATCTGGTTGAGTTTGATGAGAACAGCATTTGCTGCACCTTGCTTGATGCCCCGTTGTATGCGGTCGGGGTTAGTAACAAAGAGGTCATCGCCAATTATCATTATCCTTTTGCCAATGCGTCTGGTTAGTTCGCTGAAGTCGCTAAAGGCTTCCTCATAAAAGGGGTCTTCTATGGTCAGAATCGGGTAAGTATCTACGAGGTTCACGTAGTAGTCTGCAAGCTCGTCGCTAGACATGTCATTGCCATCTACCTTATACCGTTGCCTGCGTTCATCATAAAATGAGCTGGCGGCAGCATCAATGCCAATTTTAATCTGTTTTTCTGAAAAACCTGCTTCCGAGATGGCGTCAACGATGGCATCTAACGCTTCATGATTGTTGGATATTGCTGGTGCATAGCCGCCTTCGTCGCCAACATTAGTTGAGGATTCGCCATAACGCCGTTTCAGGATTGATTTTAGAGTATGATAGATTTCGGTCCCGAACCGAAGCGCCTCGCTATAGCTTTTAGCACCCACAGGCTCAATTAAAAACTCCTGTATGGATAAACCGTTCCCTGCATGCTTGCCGCCGTTAATAATATTCATCATGGGTATCGGCAGCTTGACCTGTTCTTTGTCTGATAGGTACGCATAAAGGGACTTCTGTGAGGCGGCTGCGGCAGCTTTAGCAGTTGCCATTGATACTGCCAAGATAGCGTTTGCGCCAAGAACGCGCTTCTCAGGGGTACCATCTAAATTTACCATAATATGATCAATTTTAAGCTGCTCAGTACAGGACATGCCGACAATACGGTTTGCGATAACATTGTTTACATTGGAGACGGCTTTCTGGACACCCATACCATTAAAAACACCTTTGTCTCCGTCCCTTAACTCAAGCGCTTCATGCTTGCCCGTAGAAGCACCAGAAGGAACAATGGCTCGACCCATACATCCTCCGTCGGTCCATACCTCAGCTTCTACAGTTGGGTTCCCACGAGAATCTAAAACCTGTCTAGCCTTAACGTTAGTAATTTTACTTCGAGTTAACGGCGTTTTGTTAGCTTTAACCATACTATCACCATGTCCTCGCTTAACTGCTCAAAAATTAGAGTTGTTAGTTAATAAAATATTTCCATTTCCCGCCTATCAAGCTTTCGTATCACCATCAAGTTAAAGCATTAATGCCGGGCTTGCATCGATGCTGGCAAACGGTCAATCGCTGCGGCGAGCATAAAATCAAGATTTGATAAGCCATCAATACAAAGAGTCTTTATGGTTACTTTCACGCACGTGATGTTCCATAATTGGATAGCTGGGTGATGGTTCTGCGCGATTGCCTCCTTAGCAATGTCATTTATAAAGTCTATTGCCTGCTGGAAACTTTCAAATTTAAAACTTTTTTCAATAGCATTGTCTGATAGTTGCCAGTCCTTAACTTGACGTAACGATTTCTCTATCTCTTCCCTTGATAAGGGCGCTTCGACCTCTTTCCAATCAATCTTTCTAATTTGCTCTGGCAATATACACCAGCCCGGTGGGCAACTTTTTTTATTAGCTTCCGAAGAAGGTTTTGTATGATACAAAAGTTTGTGTACTCTTAAGGTTATGTGACAGTCAAGGTGCAGCCACACTACCTATCAAGAGTAGCATTCAGAGTCTCTTCTGGTTTAGCTGCATCAGGGCGCTTATTTTTGAGCATGCGGTCTAAGTATTCATGGAAGAAGAACCAGAGAGCGAAGACGCCTATCGCAATACCCACGCCTATTGATAAACCCGTAGTAAGTGCCTGCTTGACGGGGTCACTCAGTGCTGTCAAATCGATAAGCATTGCAGTAATGAGCAGCAAGACGATGAGCATGGCGTAGCTACGCAGCCGATTTTCAACGCGTATCCTACCGATAAGCATGTTAAAAATAGCCAACAAGATGATGGATATAGCAACTATGCTAACTATTCGGGCGCCATAATAGAGACCATCGTTAATAATTTGCAGGTACTGCTCCTCAACAAAAAGACTCACAATGGCATAGAAGGCAACTAACGCTACACCCAAATCCGCAAATAATATGATTAATGAATCAACCTTGAAGGGCAACGAGAAGCCAGATAGCCTTGAAAACAGCTCATCTATATTCGTGAATTTGAGGATTTTTCTTAGACCATAATTCAATGCATGAATTATTATGAAAGCTATCGCTATTATAATGAGAGCAATAAATATTCGGGGTATAAGCTGGGCTGCTTCAGCTGCAATCTGTGAAAAAACATCACGTAACGTATCAATTATATCACCATTAGTCACTTCATATATCACCATTTTTAACATAGATGAACCCTTAATCATACTATCAGCGCCAGCAATACACGATATACTAAATAAAGTACTGCAATAACTAATGTAAAGGCGAGCAGTCGCAGAATGATGTTAACCGTCTGTTTTGAGATGTCTATACTCAACCTATATCCTAGAAAACTTGTAGTAAATAGGATTTGCGAATATGTGCTCGCAGCTTTCTGAGGAACAACAGCTACTTCAGGCACTGTAAAGAATGCTGTGGCCGCAGAGATGGAATTTATCCATAATACTAGCAGGATGGCAAGGGTGAAATTACCAGTAGTTAACGCTGCCAAAGGTGCGGCTATTAACTGTGCGCCGTTTCCCAAGATTACAAGTAAAATGCTTGACCGCGCTGCACCGAACCATTGAGTATACTTTGCAAAGAGGATCATGCCTACAAAGTTTGCCCCAGTAAAGGTGAACCCAGTAAATGCGTTTATTCCAATATGAACATCAGGCCAGGGAGTAAATAATATTAGAATTGGGGCAAACGCGTTTAAAGCAAGTGCAAGACGCAGGACCTTAAAGGATTTGGAGCGCCAATACAGTGAGGCGCCTATACTCGTAACAGTTGCAGCTAAGGCCATTGCGGCAGCTATCCAGGCAGGACCATTAAGCTGATTTATCACGAACGGTACCCAAATGAGACCCAACAGATTGTTAGCTGAGACCAACACGACAAAGAAGGTTGAAGCAGAGAAGATTTTTTCAGGCTCCACAATCTGTGAAGGGCAAGAGGTAGCTTCAACATGGGAGAGGTTCATGAGTATGACCAGAAATGAGGATAGCAAACCAATTAGGGCGCCTGCAAAGAAGATGTAGGCAAATTGGTTTTCCGGAGGCAGAAATGCAAGTAAGAAAGTTCCAGCCGCGAAGCCTATAATGCTTGAGAGTCCTGAGGCTGCGGAGCGCTTGGCTGTTACATCACGCACGTCAGCCTCTGATAAGGGACAATAAATCACATAAACTAGAAATACGCTAATGAGCGCCGACAAGATGCTGTATACCGTGAAAAATACCATAATCAACGCGCTTGTTGTTGCCAACGGCATTAGTAGCCATACTACCCGTTCTGCCGTATGAAAAACTGCCAGCTTAAGCTTCACCCGCTGCAACACAAACGAGAACCTTCTGTAAAGAACTACAGCAACTAAAAACGCAGCCATAGAAGCCACAAAAATTACCAGCGAAATCTCATTAACTTGGAACTGCAACGAGCTCAAATATACAATAAACAGGCCGCGGGTCAAAGCCACATAAGCGCCGGAAAGCAGGGCCTCCAGTACCAAAAGCCACTTAAAACGCATCAAACTATCAGCTTCCAAAATTTCACCTCAAAACCTGCAAGCTAAAACAAGCTAAATTGGTAGACTAACTGGCTACAAAGGGCGCATATACAAAATACATTAGGTGCATATTATAAACATTGTAGCCATATCTTACTGTTTTAGCCAAAAATTTTGGTAGCCCACACACATTACATGGTCATATGCAATCCGGATTTCAGAAGTCACTGGATCAAATGCCTAATAATGACTATTAGAGTTGTGAATACATCTGACTGGATCACCAAAAGTTGGCATGTCAAAGGCACCTTATGTGGTGTAAAAATTTTAGAATGATTAATCTGTACGCAAATTATCCTAGATATCGTTAAGCTTCAAGCCGGGTTCGAGTCCTTACTATTCTAAGCAGATCGCTACGGGTTATTATGCCTACTACTTTTTCGTTCTCAATTACGGGTAACCTGCCAATCTCGTTTTTTGAGAACTTCACAAACGCATCTGTTGCCGATTCGTTTGGTCTAAGGAAAACGAGTTTACTGCGAGGTGTCATAATTTCTGATACCTTTTTTGCTGAGCGTTCCTCTTTTGGAACCTTCCTGATATCTTCAACAGTTATTATACCAACAATTTTATCATCTTGGATAACTGGGTATCCTCCGTGCTTATTAACGTCGAAGTATTCTGCAACTACTTCGCTTATGGTTTTTTCATCAGGCACTGTTACAACGTTTTTGCTCATGATCTCATTAACATTAATGTCTGATAGAGCTTGCGTGATCATTGTTTGCCTTAGGCTCTGATCAGCGCCATTTTTTAAAAACCATCCAATAAAGATAATCCACAATCCACTAATTAGGTTAACAAAAAGTATGCTAAACAGACCAATTCCCATTATGCCATACGCAAAAAAAGTACTAATTCGCGTTGCAAGCTTAGTTGCCGATATAAGATCCTTTTTCCAGCTCCATAGCCCTGCCCTAAGCAGTCGCCCCCCATCCAATGGAAATGCTGGCAAGAGATTAAAGCCGCCTAAAAGCAAATTTATGATTGCAATATAAAATAAAGGCGCTTCAACGGCTGCACCTAAATTCAATACAACCGTGGCGTACCAAGCAGCCGCAGAAATGCCAGAGATGGCAAAGCTTGTTAAAGGACCTACTACTGACATGCTTGCCTCTGTTTTAGGATCTGAGGGCTCGGATTCAGTTTCAGATACACCTCCAAATAGGAAAAGGGTAATGCTAGACACAGGAATCCCCCTCTTAATAGCTACATAAGAATGCGCCAGCTCATGAACCAGTACGGAAACAAATAGCAAAACCGCAGAAATCACACCTAAAATCCAATAAATCGGTGTGGTTAAGCCTGGAAATTGGGTAGGCAAATAGAAAGCAGCAAGCGTCCAGGTGATAAGTGCAAAAATAATAAACCATGTATAGTGAATTTTGATTTTAACTCCGAAAACTCTTCCAATACCTACTGACATTCTCTGTTCATCCTAAATGTTTTGCTTTAAAAATTCTGCTCATACCTCTAACTTGTTAGTACTAATTGTTTACGGTTGTCCAAAAACCTGAGTGTACTACCGAGAGTATTTTTTATGCTCTTTAGCCACATAACCATAGGCGCCATAACTAGCCTGTTCTTCAGAGTAACGTTGCCAATTTTCGCCTCCGAAAATATGCTGTTAAATGCATTTCTTGACAATAAAATCCTACCTATTTCATTATGTTAGTAAAAAAACAGTTCATTTATAGATTATTGAAGCCAATCAAGCTCGCAATATACTCTTAAAGCGCAAAATAGGATTTACAAAGCAGCAAAACCCTTACAATAAACCCACAATAAAATAGAGTTAAAAATGAACTTGACACTGAATTAAGTACCTATAAATTTAAACAAAGCGCAAACTAAATGTCTTGAAGAATTAATTCTTAGAAGTGCAGGGCGGTATATATTGCTAAAAGATGTTGCTTATGGCAGATGGTAATGTAGTTTTATCGGCATTTTTTTCAACACTTGTCCTTGTGTCAGCACACCTTTTTTCGTACAGGATATATCGTTACTCAAAACGTCATAGAAGTCGAGTGTTTTCGTTTTTTGGCGGAACCACGATTGCTTATGTTTTTTTAGATTTGCTTCCTCGGTTAGAGTCTACGCATATTCACCTTGAAAGAATATTCGGGGATTTGCCTTCTTTCTTAGATACGCTGGCTGTTCCAAGTTTAGCTTTATTGGGGTTTCTTGTCTTTTTTGCTCTGGAACATTTAGCTGTTGGTTCACGACATGCTGAGCGTAGAAAGACTGGGAAAGAATTCAGTGTTAGTAGTGCTTCTTTAGCGACATTCCGTGTTCATTTATTGGTTCTTGCTTTCTTTAATATCGTCATAGGCTATATTTTACGATTTGAAGTCGAAGCGGGTATTTTTCACTTGTTGCTTTACACTTTTGCGCTGTCGTTTCATTTTATAATTGTAGATAACACTATGGCAGATCATTACAAAAACCTCTACTTTAGATACGGCAGATATACAGCTAGCCTTATGCCGTTAATCGGCTGGGCAATATCTATAGTGTTTCCTGAGAATATGTCAGAAGGTTACATGCTATTGGCGTTAATCTCAGGAATCATACTCTTCAACGCTATAAAAGACGAAGTTCCCAAAGGTGGCGGAAAAAATCCAACTATCTTTACTGCAGGCGCCCTATCTTACTCCGTCCTCCTGTTAATCGTTGCATGGTTAAGAGGATAGGCAAACAAGCAGTCTTTACCAACGCTTCTAAAAAGCTCAGTTTTTATTTTAAAAATGTCGTCATTGAATCAATAAATTAATATCTCTTGGGAAACCTTAGCATGTCAATAAACCTGCTATGTGGCGCTTTTAGATGCGATAATGTATCTATTCGCTTTTCTGGAAGCATTAGCTACGTTTATTATAGGGGTGCTATGGTTGAAGATTCGTGTACTTGGCGCTGCAAGAGAAGTCGGTGGTTCTTGTATATCGGTTGAAACTGAGAAATGCAAGGTCGCATTAGATTACGGTATAAAACTTGACGAAGTCACTGATGAATACCCAAAGAACTTTGACGCTGTAATCATTAGCCATGCCCATTTGGATCACTCGGGAAGTCTTCCACGATTATCTAAATCTAGGCATGGACAGTTCATCGCTGGCTCTAGGGTTACTCGTGATATTACTGCTGATCTACTAAAAGATATGATTAAAGTTCAAACCGTAACGGGCGGAACAGAAATCTATGACGACCAAGTTGTAAACAAGCTAATAGATTCATGGCATCATGGCGACAACTTTTCCTTGCCAGGAATGGAAGTACAGCTGCATCCTGCTGGTCACGTTGCAGGCGCAAAAATGATTGGGCTCCGCTCTGAAGGTAAGGAAATACTTTACACAGGTGACTTCTGTGTACACAATACAGAAATTCTCGAGGGTTGCCCTGTCGACCTTTTGCCAAAAGAGCCTGATATTCTAATAATGGAGTCAACCTACGGTGGGAAAGATAGACCGCCACGTAATGAAATGGTTGACAAACTTTTCAAAGAGTTAGCTAGCACGATGAAGAAGCGGGGCAACATTTTGATCCCTACTTTCGCATTCCATCGCAGCCAAGAGATGGCTAAACGTATCGATCTAGCCATGCAGCAGGGCAAATTACCAAAATATGACGTCTATACATTATCGACACTGGCACAAAAGATTACGAGACACTTCAATGCTAATAAGAAGCTTTTCAGCCCGACTATTCAGCAGGAAGAGACGCCCTTCGAGTACGAATACGTAAAGTACGTTGACAAAACTACTGAGATTAATGAACCCGCTATCGCAATTTGTACCCCTGGTTTTGGTCATGCAGGCGCTAGCCTAGCTTTATTGCAGCAATGGGCAGAAGGTGAAGATAACCTTATCATGTTAACTTCAGGCTACTTCCCTCTCGACAGCCCATTAAGAATTGCCAAAGAAAAACACTACTTCCGAGACGAAGGCGAAAAAATCCCTATACGCGCTGAAATCAAGCAAATCGAACTATCCGGACATGCCGACCAGCAAGAACTCATTGAAACGGTCATTAAACTAAAACCTAAACGCACAATTCTAGTCCATGGAGACTTAGATCAAGCAGAGTCGCTATCAGAAAAAATCTCCGATCTAACCGAGGTCTACATCCCAGAAAAAGCCGAAACCATCACCGTATAGACCTAAAATCAAATGAATTTTACAGTTTTTATTTTTTAGGAAGCTAAGTTATTATATTAAGTACTTTATGCCTGTAATATCGCTGCTGTGATAAGCTTTGGTTGCTTTGTTTTCTAAAAGCTTTTCCTCATCAATCATTATCTTAGGTAGCCTTCTGCTTGGGCTAGTTATGCCGCAGGTTGGCATGCTCTGGAGTCCTTACACTACCGTTATCCTCGCTACGATGATGTTCTTAGTTTCTTTAACTATTGAGCCGAACAAAATTGCACCTGCAGTAAAAAACCATAGAATCGTTCTCTTTGCAGTCTTCACAACATTCGTGGTTCCTTCGCTTCTGGGTCTGCTTGCCATACCGTTTTTTAGTCCTATTCAGTCTGCAGCCATTGCATTGGCCATGAGTGCGCCTTCGGCTGTGTCCTCAATTTTCTGGTGTGACATGTTCCGTGGAAACGCTGCTCTAGCCTTGGTTCTAAGTGTTGTAGCTAATTTGTTATCCATAATTATCATGCCGGTAGTCATGCTGCTTGCCGTTGGCATGATGGTCCAAATAAACTTGGTATCCATAGTTACTAACTTGCTCTTCCTGATTGTTATTCCACTGTTTACTGGACAAATAATTCGCAAATCGTTCCCACAGAAAACCAAGACACTTACCTCCAAGAATGAGATTGTACAGCTAGTACTGCTTGTTCTGCTGCTTTGGGGCGCCGTAGCTCCAGGCGCAGTCTACGCCATCACCGAACTAAGGCTGTTCGCAGCTTTTAACATATTTATTTTTTGCATTTTAGGTCTTACCTTTATATTCACTTACATTATGGGCAGACGTTTTGGTCACAGCCAAGCTGTCGCGTTGAGCGTTGTCAGCACGCATAAGAACGCCACCTTAGCAATAGTCATCGGCAGCCTGCTTTTTGGACCACAAGCTTTACCTCCACTCATAGCAAACCTTGTAGCCCAAAATATCCTACTTATACCCGCCCGGGCAGCCTTAGATAGGGTACAAAAAAATGAGCCTCAAGCCTGCGACTTGGATTAACTGTACTTTTCTTTCATAGCTACTTCTTAAGGATGTTTCTTACGGTTTTTCTTACTTCGTCAGCTATTAAGACCGAGCTTGAAATTAGGACCACTATTAACCAATCTTGGAGTGACAGAACCGTAGTTCCTAGGGCTGTCTGCAATGCTGGTATGCTAATTGCCGCTATTTGCAGCATTACTGAGGCTATTATTGCTAGCAGTAGATACCTGTTAGTGAAAATGCCTAATTTGAAAATGGATTTAGTTTGTGATCTGCAATTTAATGAGTTAAAAACTTGGAAAAAGGTCATTGTGGCGAATGCAAGTGTCTGGGCGTGGATGGCATTCTGGATGTTGAAGCTAAAGATTGCTATAGTTCCAATTGCCATAAAGGCACTTACGTAGATTACGTTTAACACTATATCTCGGTTTATAGTTTTTTCTTCGGATTTTCTTGGCGGCTTGTACATTACGTCGCCTTCTTTTGCTTCCAAAGCTAAAGGAATTACAAGTAAACCATCTGTTACAAGGTTAATCCATAATATCTGGACTGGTGCCAGTATAAGGGGTGCGCCTGCAAGTAAAATTAGAGCTGCCAGTATAGTGACTACCTCTCCGGTGTTAGTGCTAATAAGATACTTCACTACTTTTCTGATATTATCAAAAATTACCCGCCCCTCTTCTATTGCATTAACGATGCTTGCAAAGTTATCATCAGTTAATACCATGTCCGCCGTTTCTTTTGCAACATCGGTGCCAGTTATGCCCATGGCAATCCCGATTTCTGCAGCTTTTAATCCCGGCGCATCATTCACGCCGTCCCCTGTCATTGCTACTATATGCCCTTTTCGTCTTAGTGATTCAACAATTCTGTATTTATGAGCTGGCGAAACACGTGCAAACACTGCAATTTCATTTATTAAAGAATCTAACTTACTATCATCAATTTCATCTAACTCGGACCCCGTAAAAACCTTAGAATCGGCTTTCATTATTCCAAGTTCTTTTGCGATTGCCTGAGCAGTTAGCTTATGGTCTCCTGTTGCCATGATAACTTTTATGCCTGCTTTTTCGCACAATTCTACCGCTTGTTTTGCTTCCGCTCTTGGGGGATCAATCATGCCGATTAAGCCGATAAAAATTAGCTCGGGCTGTCCTTTCTGTATTTTTTCTTTAATCGCTTCAAGGTCTTCGTTTTTTATTGTTTTATAGGCAAATGCAAGGACTCTTAGAGCTTCATTTGCCATTTCATAATTATTTTTCAGAATCTCATCTTTAGCTTGTTGGGTTAGTTCTTTTTCATTGCCGTTTTCAATTATTTTAGTGCACATTTTCAAAATTGCTTCAGGCGCACCTTTACAGTACGCTGTCACTTCAGTTGATGAGGTTCTGTTAAAAGTAACCATATATCGGACTTTTGAGTTAAACGGGATTTCATCAATACGGCGCATTTTTTCTTCTAGTACGTCTTCTTCGTAGCCTGCCTTTGTAGCAGCTACTATTAACGCGCCTTCAGTAGGGTCGCCTTGGATTTCCCAGCGGTATCCTCCATTGATTTGGTGGCGTCTTAAGCGTGAATCGTTACAAAGTACGGCGGCGTAGAAGAGCTGAGTGAACGTTTTGCTATCCTTCAAATCTATGGGTGTACCTGCCTGTTCAAATCGCCCCGTAGGTTCATATCCTACACCTGTAATTTCAATGGTTTTTTTGTCAGCGAATATCTTTTTTGCTGTCATCTGGTTGGTTGTTAGGGTTCCGGTTTTATCAGTGCATATTACTGTTGCTGACCCGAGGGTATCCACAGCTTGAAGCTTTCTGATTATGACGCTGCGTTTAGCCATACGGTTTACAGCAATGGCCAAAGTTAAGGTGATGACTGTAGGAAGCCCTTCTGGAATTGCCGAGACAGCTGTAGCTAGAGAAAACAAGAAAATTTCTACAAAATCAAAACCCCGAAGCACCCCAATTACTAAAGTAAGACCACTAGCAAGTAAAGCAAAAATTGCTAATTTTCTGCTAAGGTCTAAGGTTCTTTTCTTAATTGGAGTTTCAGCCTTTTCAGTAGTTTTTATTATGTCCGCGATTTTGCCCATTTCGGTTTGTTTTGCAGTGGCAAAAACTATTGCTTTTCCCCGTCCATTGGTAACTGCTGTCCCTGAAAAAACCAGATTAATTCTGTCTGCTATGGGCGCAGGCTCGGGCAAGGGGTCGGTTGTTTTTCTGACTGGTGTTGATTCTCCTGTTAGGCTGGATTCATCGATTTCGAGGTTGGCAGCTTCAAAAAGTCTTGCATCTGCAGGTACTTTGTCTCCTGCGGAGAGAATTATTATGTCCCCTGGAACGATTTCTCGTGCTTTAAGGCGTGTTTCTATGCAGCTACCTTTTTCTTGACAGTTACGTAGGACTTGGGCTTCTGGTGCTGACATCGATTTTAGCGCTTCAAGAGCGGTCTCAGCTTTATACTCTTGGAAAAATCCAATTAATGTGTTAAGGATAATAACCCCGAAGATGACTACCGTGTCTATTGTTTTACCCACAGAAAAAGAAATTAACGCTGCAGCTATGAGCACAATAAATAGAGGATTTTTTAACTGATTAACCAAGATTATAAACCAAGCGTTTCTTTTCTCTTTTTCAAGTTCATTTGGTCCATAAGCCTCAAGTCTTTTCTTTGCTTCATCTTCTGATAAACCTAATTCGCTTGTAGCAAGCTCTCTAAAAACTTCCTGAACCTCTTTATTGTACCAGCCGTCCTTCTGGACCAACTAACCACCCTTCGCTTTCCTTTTATTAATTATTTTGAAGGCTTGTTTGTAAGAAGCATAGGCAATATTGCCTAGCAAGTCAGCCGATCAATGATAAATAGCATTCAATAGACTCCAAGACAGTTATGCTGCCAATGATCCTACAATATAAAAAGTTGCAAGACTAAAAAATCTTGGCTCCCGCATTTGATGACCAGACGTATGAAAATCCATAAAAAGATAAGCTTCCTCATTATAATGTAATAATTGTTATTTTTCCTTGGTTGAACATACCTAAAAGTCTTGAGTCATTTGTGTTCTGCAAATACGAGTCCGGTCAATAAAAAGACGATAACTATATACATATGCACTTGTTACAACGCAAGCAGCCTTAATAGCTTGCATAAAATCTATAATTCAATAACCTACAATTCAAATTACGCTTAAGGGAGGATAATAATTTAAAAAATCGCTGCCTATTTCTTTTACTGTTCTGCGTCTTGGTTTTGCCTTCTGCAAGCTACGTTTGCCTGCAACTACCCGCTGCCTGGGCAAATGATCCTCAGGTAAGCATCGAAGAGGCAAACTTGGCAATTAGGAATGCTTTTTTTGCTGTTTTAGACGTGGAGCATGCAGGAAAAGAGGTTACTGAATTGTTACTTGATCTTAACAATGCGGCTTCTTTACTTGCAGAGGCAGAAAATACCTACAACAGTGGGAGTCTTGCTGATGTTGTGTCCAAGGCTAATTATGCAGCACAGATTGCTCACCAGGTCAAATATGATGCTGAAAACTTGGGTAAATCTGAATTATTCCTGAGCAGTCTTTGGGTAACTGTTATTTTCTCTGTAATTGGGTCCTTGATGTTTTCTGCAGTTTTATTGTTAACCTGGCGTCGCTTCAAACAGGTTTTCCTAAAGAAAAATGTTAAGCTTGAAAGTTATCGATACACCTTTTTTGTCATAGGTCTAATAGGTGTTTTGCTTTTTTCTGCTCCAGCTTTAAGTCTTCTAAGGTCATCATCCAGTGAATCTTTTTCCACGATTTATCTTCTTGGACCAGACCGTATGACTCATACTATCCCCTTTAACATTCAACCTAGCACACAATATTCGCTGTATTTGGGCATCAAGAACAATTTAGGATCTACAGCCAACTACATATGTTTGGTTAAATTAACAAATGATACTGACCCTCTTCCTAACCGGAACGTTGGAACGCCAAGTTCTCTGCCAACTTTGTATAAGTTCAATCTTTTCCTGCAGGATGGGCAAGTATGGGAAGCACCCTTATCATTCCAGTTTAACAATGTCAGTTTATCCTTAAATGAAGCTGTACTTGAAAGCATTACTTTTAACGATGTTGATTTTTCTGTCAATAAGACTTCACAGCGAGACCCAGTAAGTTCTAGCTATCACTATGGCGTCCTTGTCGAACTTTGGGCGCTCAATGAATCAACAGGATTTATTCAGTACCAAAATAGGTTTGTACATTTCTACCTAAATTTGACAGAAACTATGTGATATGCCTAAAAGTTTGAGCCTTAGAAATCGAGAGTGCTCCTAACGAAAAATATTAATA
>CAYRSV010000041.1:0-19176 GCA_964427115.1 uncultured Candidatus Bathyarchaeia archaeon
AAGGCTCCACAGGCCTCTATGCTAACCAAGCTACATTACCCCGGCCACGCTTTAGGCTGGTTTTTATTGGGCCCTAACTCTTTGCTTGGTTGATGATGTTATCGTCGCCTTTTTTATGGTTTCCTACTTATTTTCGCTTTCATAAATATTAAGTTGTCCTTTAGAAGTTTGTCTGAGGCTTGCTTCTGGGCTTTTAATTTTCCTAACAGTGCTGGTTATTCCCAGAAGCGCGCTAATTCAGACAGAGCTTCTTTGAACGTGTGTTTTTCTGGCGATACATCAATTTTTACATTTAGTTCGGTTAGAGTCTGTGCTGTAACTGGACCAATGGCTACAACGGTCGTTTTACTATTTAATAGATTTGCCAGTTCTTGACCGGCTACAGTATTTAGCATTTGGAAAAGGTTCTTTGCACATAATGCACTGCCAAAGATGATAGCGTGAATTTCCCCTGCTTTTGCTTTTTGGAGGAAATCTTTTTTCAGATTCTCATCAGAGGGTAATGCTGATTCGTAAACATGAACTTCTTTCACGTTGGCGCCTCTTTCTGCAAGTTTTTCTTTTAGTGCCGGGTTTGTTGCTGTTGTTCGCGGTATACGAACTTGTTTATTACGCATATCATAATGTAGCATGCTTTCAGCTATTCCTTCTGAGGTGTACTTAGTAGGAACTAAGTCTACATGAATATAATGCGCTTTAAGTTCTTCCGCGGTCCTTGAACCAATGGCTATTATCGTGGTTTTCTCAAGACCTTTCATCAGTTGGTTCGTCTGATTCAACTTTTCTGTGGCGTTAAATAACTGCTTTACCCCATTAACGCTCATGAAGACAACATAATCAACTTCATCTTTCTCAAGCTCAGCAACAAAGTCCATAATAGGTTTTAAATTACTGATTTCTTTGATCTCAATGGTAGGTATAAAGTAGGGTTTTCCGCCCATCGCTCTGATAATTTGAGCGGATTCATCATTTTGACCGCATGGTCGTGTTAAGGCTATAGTCCTACCTTTTAATGTTGGGTTGGTTTGAACCATGAGAGTTTCCTGCCTAAGTTAACAACTCCGCCTATCACAACTACCGCTGGCGGCTTGATATCTACTTTTTGTGCATCTTTTATGACGGTCGCGACTGTACCGGTTATACTTCGCTGCTGCTTTGAGGTTCCCCGTTCGATAATAGCAATAGGTGTATCCGTGCTTATGCCTCCTGCAACCAGCTTACCGATAATGGCTTCAAGGGATTCTATGCCCATGAGTATAACGACTGTGTCAACGGCTTTTGCGATTTTTGCCCATTCAATTGTTCTTTCTCCATCGCCTGCTTGATGGCCAGTCACGATGGCCACTGATGAAGCATAGTCTCTATGTGTAAGAGGGATACCAGCGTACATAGGAGCCACAATTGAAGAGGAAACACCAGGCACTATTTCGAACGGGATGCCATTATCCGCTAGGGCTTCAGCTTCTTCGCCGCCTCTTCCAAAAATGAATGGGTCTCCGCCTTTTAGCCGGATAACATCTTTGCCTTCAAGCGCCAATTTCACAATCAACTCGGTGATTTTGTCTTGGGGTACTACGTGTCTACCTGATTCTTTCCCTACATAGATTTTTTCTGCACTTTTAGGAATTAGAGCTAGAATTTCCTCACTGACTAGTCTGTCGTAAACTACGTATTTTGCGGTTTTTAGCAGCTCTGCGGCTTTAATAGTGAGAAGTTTTGGGTCGCCTGGTCCTGCGCCTACTAGAAATACTTTACCATGTGCCATATTTTTTTCTCCATTCTTCTTGAATTTGTTTTGCTCCTTGTTCTGTTAATTTTTCTGCAACTTGTTTACCTAATTCGCCGGCTTGTGCCAAGGTACCTTGGGCGGTTGCTTCTATTCTGCTTTGCCCATCTAGGGTAAACATGACACCTAGCAGCGAGAGTTCATTACCGTTTGCTTTCCCTACTGCACCTATAGGTACGCGGCAGCCACCTCCAAGCTTGAACATGAGAGTCCTTTCAGCAGTCACCTCAGCTCTGGTTTGTGCATGGTTAATAACTTGTAGGAACTTTATGGTTTCAAGATCATTTTTCCGTGTGACTATGGCTAGCGCACCTTGCCCAGGTGCTGATGGAAACAGATCGAGCGGGAAGCGTTCGGTTATTTGTCCTGTGATGTCCATTCGCTGTAAACCTGCTTCGGCGAGTATAATGCCGTCAAATTCGCCCTCTTGGATTTTTCTTATTCTGGTATCAACATTACCTCTGATTGGCATAACTTCAATGTCGGGGCGCAGATGTTTTACCTGTGCGAGTCTTCTGAGGCTTCCAGTGCCTACAATGGCACCTTTTTGTAGTTGCATAAGCGGGGTTCTATTTTTTGAAATTAGCACATCATGAGGGGAAGCGCGTTTAGGTACGGCTGCCACCGTAGTCTCGGCTACTTCTATGGTGGGAACATCTTTAAGACTAGAAACGCCAAAATCAATTTCGTTGCTAATAAGTGCTTGATCGATTTCTTTTTGGAAGATGCCCGTGCTGTCTATGGCAAAAAGCGGTTTAGCGCCTTCGCTGTCACCTAACGTTTTGATGATTTTTAGCTCAAACTGCACGTCTGGTTTGGCTTTTTGAAGCTCTTGGAGGAACTTTTCGGTCTGGATACGGGCAAGTTTGCTACCCCTGGTTCCAACAATGTATTTCATGTTTATGTTATTCCTTTGGTTGTAGATGCAGTATGTAGTGCCTTATCAAAAGCGTTAATAGTATTATTTAGGTCCTCAGCGCTGTGAGCTGTAGATAAGAAGCAGGTTTCAAACTGTGCTGGTGGAATGAATATGCCCTGCTTGAGCAGTTCGTGGAAGTATGCTTGGAACTTTTGAATGTCTGCCAGCTTGGCACTTGCCATGTCACAAACAGGCTGAGATGAGAAGAATATCTGGTACATGGAAGCGATATTGCATATCTGCGTTTTAAGATGATAATTCGCTGATAAATCCACAAGTGCTTTGCAGAGTTCTTTGCAATTCTTTTCAAGCGTAGTGTAAATTTCACTTCTTTTCTGGTTAAGGATTTTTAGAATAGTACATGCTGCAGTTGCGGAAACTGGATTACCGCTAAAAGTTCCCGCCTGATATACTTTGCCTGAAGGCGAGATGTTTTGCATGATCTCCTTTTTTCCGCCGAAAGCTGCAATGGGGAATCCTCCACCTAGGACCTTGCCAAGGGTTGCCATATCTGGCGTAATTCCAAAATATTCTTGTGCACCGCCTAGAGCTAGCCTAAAACCTGTAATAATTTCATCAAAAATCAGGACTATACCATATTCCTGTGTTAGTTTCCTAAGGTACCCTAAGTATCCTTTGTTAGGCAAGATAAGCCCTGCGTTACCTATTACTGGCTCAACGATTATAGCAGCTATTTGGTTACCTTCATGTTTTACAACATCTTCTAGAACCTCGATGCTGTTATAGGGTAACACAATGGTATTTTGGGTAGTTTCTTCAGGTATACCCAACGAGTTTGGCGCCCCAAAGGTGGTTGCACCTGAACCTGCCTTAACAAGGACATTATCATGTGAGCCATGGAAGCAGCCTTCAAACTTTATGATTTTTTTTCTACCTGTGTATCCTCGGGCTGCACGCAGGGCATGCATAGTAGCTTCGGTACCTGTGGTAACAAGTCGGAGCATTTCCATACATGGTGAAGCCTTTTTGATACTTTCAGCTAATCTTAACTCAAGCTCTGTAGGTGCACCATAAAGTGTTCCGTTTTCAAGTTGACTTTTTACGGTAGCTATTATTTCTGCATTGGCATGTCCAAATAACAGGGCGCCGTATGCCATACAGTAGTCCACATAAGCTTCGTTATCTGCGCTGTAAAGTTTTGAGCCTTGAGCTCTATCAACAAAGAACGGGTAAGGGTCGAAGGCTCGAACGGGGCTGTTCACGCCACCTGGGATGGTTTGTTTAGCTCTTTCAAAGAGAACCTTGCTTTTGGCGTTTAGGTTTGATTTATCCATGTTTTCACATCTTTGGCGAAGTATGTTATTATGAGGTCGCTTCCTGCCCGTTTGATGCTTGTTAAAAGCTCGAGAGCGACCGTTTTTTCGTCTATCCAACCGTTTTGGGCTGCAGCTTTTATCATAGAATATTCACCGCTTACGCTATATGCGGCGATAGGCAGGTTAAATTTAATTTTTGCTGTATGAATTATGTCCAGATATGTCATAGCAGGTTTGACCATAATGATGTCTGCGCCTTCTTTTATGTCAAGTTCTATTTCGCGCAGGGCTTCGTTGGGGTTGCCGCTGTTAATCTGGTAAGCTTTTCGGTCGCCGAATTGTGGTGTGGAGCTGGCAGCTTCACGGAAGGGACCATAGAAGCCTGAGGCAAACTTTGCAGAGTAACCCATTATCGGTATTTGACTGAAGCCTGCGTCATCTAATGCTGCTCGTATGGCTTTGATTTGACCGTCCATCATAGCTGAGGGTGCGACTATGTCTATGCCTGCTTGGGCTTGGCTAACGGCTGTTTTCTGTAGCAGCTTGAGGGTCTCGTCATTTTGCACGTTGCCGTTTTTTAGGACCCCGCAGTGTCCGTGATTAGTGTATTCGCACATGCAAACATCCGCTATTACAACCAGATCGTCACCAAATTCGTCCTTCAGATTCTGTGTAGCTTTCTGGACCACGCCATCTTGAGTGTAAGCACCCGAGCCGACCTCATCCTTCTTGGCGGGTATACCGAAGAGCAATACCGCTTTAACATCTTGCTCTATCACCTCTCTAGCTTCGTCGACGACTTGGCTTATGGGCAAACGCTTGTAGCCAGGCATGGTGTTAATTGGTAAAGGTTTATTTGCTGTCTCATCAACAAATATCGGGTAAATCAAATCGCTAGGTTGGACTTGGATTTCGTTCATCATAGCGCGTAATGCGGGAGTTCTTCTTAATCGTCTCATTCTCACTTGCGGGAAACTCAACTTACCATTTGCCTCCTAAACCATTATGAATGATTTTTTAATTATCTGGATATGACTATGTTTTACTAAGGATCCTTTCAGCGACGTCTCTTGCTTTTTCATATTTACCCTCTTTAAGGAACCCTTGCACCTCAGCATCTTCCATTATGCGATACAGTTGCTGCCTGCGCACCTTTTGGTCTGGAATCCGATTCTTGAGGGCTTGTCGCAAGTAGCTCTGAAGCTTGATCTGAAGCATATCTTCATATGTGATTAGCTTTTCTATTCTTTGCCTTAGCGCGCTAGCCATGGCTGGACTCTTGCCTGAAGTCGATACTGCAATACGCACATCGCCGACTTTAGCAACGGCAGGCAATATGAAATCGCTTGTTGTCGGATTATCGGGCGCGTAAACCATACATCCAATGGCTTTTGCAGCTTCGATAAGCGTCGCGTTAAGTTCGTGGTCGTTCGTGACTGCGGCGAAAAGGTAAGGTTTAGGGTCAAAGCTATCTATGAATTTTTTTGCGTCTTCTACTTTTTCTTTTTGCAAGCAGATTTTTCCTGCTTTGCTAAGAGATTGAATACCCTCTGAGAAGTCTGCACTAACGACTAAAACCTTTGCGCCTGCTTCGACGAAATCGCAAGTTTTACGGTAACCTTCCGAGCCCCCGCCTACCAAGACTACATACTTGCCTCCAATTTTAAGGTCTACAAGCATTTACCTTTACGCCCGCTTTCTTTGCTATTATCATTAGTTTTGAATTCTGTAGCAAGTATAGTTTTGAACTTTTCCACCAGTGTCTCAAAATCAATCCCAGCTGGACAGGCTGGAGATGCTACATCTTCAACTTTGTCCAAGTCAATTGACTTTTCTACAGTTTCGATGGCTTTAGCACCGAATTCTTCAAATTTGATTTCAATTTCAGGGATCGCCCCACGCCCTTCTACATCAACCCGCGGAACAATACCCAGAAGCTGCACCCCAGCATTTTTAAAAGCCTGCCGAATGACCGACTTGAGGTCTTCAGTAAGATAGCTTACATGCACTTTGTTTAGTATAACACCAACAACGTTTACGCCTATACTCTTTAGCAGCTTTACGTAGTTGAGAGTGCTTACAACTCCGCCTTCAATGCCTTCTTTATTGCAGCCTGCAACGACTATTGTGGGTACGCCAAGTGATGCGGCTACTTCTACAGTTGAGAAGGGTCTTTGTCCTAGTGTATACAGCATGCCAGTGAAGGCACTCATCGCGCCTTCAATAATAACAAACTCGTAATCTTGACTTGCCGCCTTTATAGATTCAAGAGGCGACTGCCAACCGCTCTTGCCAATCTTAATAGACGAGTAGCTTCGCATGGGTTCCTTAATTAGATATAACGATGGCACTAAATCACGAATATCTCCACCAATCTTGGTCACACCAACGTTTATACCTCGCTTCTTAAGTGCACCTGCCAAACCAGTAACAATAAAAGTTTTGCCCGATTCGCTGCTTAGTGCAGTAATCAACAAGGTGCGAGCTGTTTTACCTTTAGGTTCGGCTTTAATTTTTGAGTAGGTGTTAGTTGAGACGCCTATTTCATCATGGATTTGGGCTTGCAGCTTGGCGTTGATAGCCCTGATTTCAGCAAGTTCTTTAGCGGTTATCTTGAGTGATTTTGCGATGCCATCGATTATTAGCGCGTTTCTATCCAGCAGTGAATGCAGAAATACGCCTATGACATTACCTTTCTGGTTAGATACCCCTGAAACAAGCTCTTTGGCTTCCTTAAAATAATCCACCCTTTTGGGGTGTGAAATGAGGATTGTTTTTGAGTTTTTGTGGGTAATAATGTTACCGTAGGTGTGGCAGTGGAAACCTGTGACTTCTTGTCCGACGGCGTCAGTTAGTTGACTTGGGGCGACTATGGTAGCTTTGACCTGGTCGGTGCATATTAATGGGGAAATTTCGGCGTCTATTAGGCCGAGTCCTTTGCGCATAATTGGCGTAGCGGATAAACGTCCGATGTCGGTGCCGTTTGCAAGAACTTGAAGACCCGCGCATATACCTAGCACTAATTTTCCATCGTCAGCCATCTGTAAAATTTCGCGTTTTAATTGATCTTTAATGGTTCCTGACTCGACTAGGCTTCCACCGGGGATAATTATCATATCAAGGACTTCAGAGGCTGGCATGTTACCTATGAGACCGTCTTCGCGGACTAGGTCTGTTGGCAAGTTCCCAAAAGCTTCAAAGCAAGGTAATGCACCCGGTACGTAAACAAGCCCGATTCTGTGCTTCAATTTTGTTCCCCGATGTCCTTGTAGGTAGATTACAAGAAGCCTTATATTTAAGTTGGTCGGTTTATCCATCCATGCAGCTCTCTGTACAAAACGTTAACGTCGTCAATGTTAGAATTACACACAAGACGGCGCATGTTCCGCTTCTAGAAGCTGTGTCCTTTAAGGACAAGAGATCTGCACTGAGTAAATTACGCGAATTATGCAAAGTTGATGAATGTCTTATCTTGCAGACGTGCAATCGCATTGAACTCTACTTAGTAGGTCAAAACAATGAAAATTCTGCTCAAATTGCCGCAGCATATTTGGCAGACAGAGCTGGAGCAATGGCCCCTGCAGCATTCAGTGCCATAGAAATCAGCCAAAACCACGAATCCCTTTTACATTTGCTCTGCGTTGCCTCTGGGCTAGAATCAATGGTAATCGGCGAGGACCAAATTATCAATCAGGTTTGGGACGCTTATGTCGAAGCTGAAGAGGCAAAAACCGTTGGACCTATCCTAAAGCTGCTGTTTCTAAAAGCTGTGGACGTGGGCAGAAAGGTCCGAAAAGAAACTGGCATCAACAAAGGCGCCGTATCTATCGGTTCCGCTGCGGTTGAGCTAGCAAGTTCTTTGCTGGAACATTTTAACGAAAAAAATATACTGGTCATGGGTGCAGGTGAAATCGGTACACTAGTAGCTAAAGCCTTGGCGCGACGTAGTTTAAGTCCCATCTTTATTGCTAACCGGACGTATGATCGCGCGGTGCGACTTGCTGAGGAGCTTTCAGGTAAAGCCGTTAAATTCGACAAGTTAAATGAGGTTCTTGTTGACGCCGATGTTGTTATCTGTTCCACATCTGCTCCACATTATCTGCTAACCAAGAATTTAGTCTTAGATCTTATGAGGCACCGTAAAAACCGCAATGACTTGCTTATAATTGATATATCTAATCCACGTAACGTTGAAACCTCAATAGAAGAAGTACCACATGTAAGACTCTACAATATTGACGATTTGCACTTTATTGCTGAACGTAATAAGCAGGAAAGACACAAAAGCATTCAGGAAGCCTTAAAAATCGTGGATAGAGAGCTTGTGGACCTGGAGCGGACAATGAAAACTGAGTCGGTTCGCAAAATAATTTCTGAGTTGCTTGCACAAACAGAGGATGTCCGCCGAAGAGAGCTCGCTAAAGCTTTCAGCAAAATCGGCAAGTTAGGAGAACGAGAGAAGAAGGTCATCAGTGATTTAACTTCAATTCTGCTTAAGCAAACGTTCGTGCCTTTAGTGGAGAACCTGCGGGTAGCCGCCATGAATGATGACGAAGATACAATTGAAGTAGCCGTAAAGTTATTCGCAAATAACAAAAAAGTCAGTAAATAGGAGGAAATAGTAGATAGATAATGTTGGATTAGTCCTTATAGGACATGGCAGCAAGCTCCCCCATAACCGGGAAAATCTTGAGAAGCTATCGGAGATAATGCGCGAGCGCTCTATCTTCAAAAACGTTGAAATATCATTTATGGTACGAAACACGCCCACAATACCTGACGCAATAGATACGATAGCCAAGAAGGGCGTCACAAAAATTGTTCTTATCCCAGCATTCCTCGCAGCAGGGGTACACACAACACAAGAGATTCCTGAACTTATTGGTATGAAAGATAAAGAGTCCCAGTTATCAGCTAAAGGTATCCAACTTTTCTATGGCGAACCCATTGGTGCGGATGAATGCATTGCTGTAATCTTGGAAGAAAAAGCCTTGAGAGCGATGGGAAAAAACATTCCCGAACATCAACACGCGTCTTTTGCCACAAACATAAATCCAACTGCGGCGATAAAGCCGCCTGTTAGCTCTAAAAAAATTTTTGATACTAGCATGAGCCTCATCAGACCCGAAATCAAAGAAATCCTAGAACAGGCACCTAAAAATCATGTATCTATAATCGAAAGAGTTGTACACACTACGGCTGATCCAGAGTTCGCTAAGTTACTTGTCATCAGCGATAAAGCAGTAGACGCCGGAATTGCAGCTATAAAGTCAGGTGCCAAGATAATCACTGATGTCAAAATGATCAAAGCTGGCATAAACGAAACCCGTATAAAAAAATACGGTGGTAAAATCCTCACATACATTGACGATGAGCGCGCCATAAAGTTGGCTAATGACGAAAACATTACACGATCCGCTGCAGCCATGCGTTTAGCTGTTGAAGATGGAGGGAACGGTTCAATATTTCTAATTGGCAACGCCCCAACTGCTGCTTTCGAGCTAGCACGTGCAGTCGAGACAGGACAAGCTAAGCCTGCATTAATTGTTGCCACAGTCGTAGGTTATGTAGGTGCCGCAGAGTCCAAAGAGGCAGTCTCAAAATTACATGTGCCATACATAATAGTGAAGGGACGCAAGGGTGGTAGTCCCATCTCGGTAGCCATATTCAATGCACTACTCAATATGGCAGAAGGGGCTAACTAGGAAATGGCAAGGTTTCTCAAATACGGAATCAGTACGGGTTCAGCCGCTGCAGCGGCGGCCAAAGCCGCGGTACTAGCTATTACAAACACACAGGTTGATAGGGTCGTCATACCCACTCCCATTGGTATCCGATTTGAGATACCTGTCAAAACCACCCAAAAACTCACCCCTGACACCGCAACCGCCACAGTAATAAAAGACGCAGGTGACGATGTCGACGTCACTAACGGCATGGACATAACCGCCACTGTGCAGCTAACCGACTACGGAACAATCGTAGTGAAAAGCGACAAAGGCGTAGGTATAGTTACTAAATCAGGTCTGCAGGTACCCGTTGGTGAATCTGCTATCAACCCGGTTCCACGCCAAATGATAACTGATGCAGTTAAAGAAGCCCTACCCACAGGCAAAGGCGCTCAAGTAACCATCATGGTACCAGAGGGCGAAAAAATTGCTGAGAAGACCCTTAACGCCAAACTAGGCATCATTGGCGGAGTCAGTATTTTAGGCACAACCGGAGTGGTGAAACCGTTATCGCAGGATGCTTGCAGACGGTCGCTAGTCCCCCAGATTGATGTTGCACTCGCTAGAAAATACGACCGCATATTCTTTGTACCTGGAAATATCGGCCAGAGGATAACTAAGCAGCTGTTTAAGGCACCTGATGAGCAGATTGTACAGACTGGCGATTTCGTAGGATATATGCTCGATAAAGCAGTTGAAAAAGGCGTTAAAGAAATTGTCCTCTTAGGGCACTCAGGTAAACTCACAAAAATTGCTGCCGGTATATTCAACACTCACTACCGCATGGGAGATGCCCGAAACGAAGTCATAGCCGCATACGCCGCAGCAGTAGGAACCGACCAATATACTATACGCAACATACTTCAATCAAATACAACCGATGAAGCAACCGAAATCCTCAAGAAAAACAATCTTACAAGACCAACCTATGACAGGATTGCCCAAAAAATCTACACACGAGTAACCGAGCGCACTAAGAACAAAATTAAATTTAACATCATAATTGTAGCTATGGATGGCACCGTCCTCGGCACTGACGAAAACGGCAGGAGCCTACTGTCATGACCAAGCTTAAAGTCAGCATTGTTGGTACAGGACCTGGCGCACCCGAATATGTCACCCCTGCAGCAAGAAAAGCTGTACAAGCAGCAGATATAATCATTGGTGCCCAAAGATCCCTAACCTTATTTTCTTCTGATATCCGCGGTGAAGCCGTAAAGTTGACAGCCAAAAACCTACATGAGATTCTGCAATATGCATCTGAATTTGCACAAAAAGGCAAAAACGTTGCAATACTTTCAACTGGTGACCCAGGGTTCTCAGGTCTACTTCGGACGTTTCTGAACAGCGCCATAAGTCAACATGTTGAAGTAGACGTAATTCCAGGCATAAGTTCCATTCAGGTTTGTGCATCACGTTTAGGCATATGCTGGGATGATGCAGGATTATTCACCTTTCATGATATGGTTCCTACTGAGAAGAAGGCTCAACTTATACAGATGGTAAAAGCTGGCAAAATGGTTATGCTCTTTCCTAACCCTAAAACATTCACTCCAAAAGAGATTGCCAATTTCCTCATATCAAACGGTTTGGCCAAAGGCACAACCGTGTTCATCTGTGAGAACCTCACACTACCCGATGAGAAAGTAATCAGAACCACTTTGGAGGAAGCCTCTACGCAAGAGTTTTCGCCTCTTTGCGTTATGGCAATTAAATCAGTACAATAATAACAAGCTAACTAATAACTCGTTAGTGATTTGAATGTGGAATTTCAAAACGCCGGGTATACCAGATGAGATGTTCAGCCAAAGCGCGGCTGTACCAGGTCCAACTAAGGAAGAAATTCGAGTGATAACAATCTCCAAGGCACGACTCAGCGAAGCCGCCATTGTAGTAGATATTGGCTGCGGTACAGGCGGTTTAACCGTTGAAGCAGCACTTCAGGTCGGTCCGAAAGGTAAAGTCTATGCCATAGACGAAGCCCTTCAAGCTGTTGAATTGACTAAGACGAATGTAGCTAAATTTAAGCTCCAAAACGTAGACGTCATTCAGGGAAATGCGTCGGATGTATTAAAGAACCTGTCAGCGGTGGATGCAGTATTAGTAGGTGGCAGTCGTTCATTGCGTGAAGTTCTGCAAATTGTGCGACAGAAGCTCAAGCCTGGAGGTAGAGTGGTGATAAATGCCATCTTGCTTGAAACAGCCTATATAGCGCTCGATGTATTGAAGGCGTCTGGGTTTCAAGACCTCGATGTTGTTGAAGTCTTCATAGCAAAAGGCAAACCGGTGCCAAGCGGAACCATGATGATAGCACGCAATCCTATCACAGTAATATCGGCAATAAAACCTTAGGTGCAAAACATGATCGGAAAATTCATAGGAATCGGTGTGGGTCCAGGTGACCCCGAACTCATAACTATTAAGGCAGCGAAAGCGCTCAAGGTCGCAGACGTGATTTGCGTGCCTAAATCACACGCGGATAAACCTAGCATGGCTCTTGGCATGGTCAAGCAGATACTGGCAGAACGTCAAAAACCGCCGGAAATACTTGAACTTGTTTTCCCTATGAGTAAAGACGAACTCAGCGTCCGCAGGCTTTGGACAGAAAACGCAGCCATAGTAGCCTCCAAAGCTAGCGAAGGCAAAAACCTTGTATTCATTACATTAGGCGACCCCATGTTCTATAGTACATTCCTTTACCTTTATCAGAGCATCAAAGAAAACTACCCACAAATACCTCTTGAAATCGTGCCTGGTGTTACTTCTATAACTGCTTGTGCAGTAAGTGCTAAGATGCCTTTAGCCGAGAAGGAAGAGGTCATTGCGATTATTCCATCTGACCTTGACTCTGTAGCTATAGCTGAAACCGCAAAACATGTTAGTAATTTGGTTTTCATGAAATGTGCTTATCGCTTAAGAGACCTCGTGCCCATACTTAAAAAGTCAGGCTTCACCAAAGACTCTACAGTAGCGCTGGTTAAACGGTGCACTTTGCCTCAAGAAAAGGTTTTAGTTGGCAGATTGGACGATGTTCAAAGCTGGGACATAAATGAAGACTACTTCTCTGTAGCCATTGTGAAAAAAAGTTCCTTTATAGTTAACCAAAAACAGGTGAACAAATCATGAATAAAGTTGTTTTCATAGGAGCAGGTCCAGGTGACCCCGAACTCATAACACTCAAAGGTAAAAAATGGCTCGAAAAAGCCGATATCGTGATCTATGCAGGTTCTTTGTTGAACCCTAAAATCTTGGAATACTGCAAACCAGGTGTAGAGCTCTATGATAGTGCCAAAATGAGCTTACCAGAAGTCATGAAGGTAACAATCGAAGGTGTGAAAGCTGGTAAGCTAGTCGCACGAGTACACGACGGTGATCCGAGCTTCTACGGTGCTATACAAGAGCAAATGGAATATCTTGATAAGGAAAACATTGAGTACTTCCGCATTCCTGGCGTAAGCTGCCTCCAAGGTGGTGCAGGTGCTCTTAATCGCGAATTAACATTGCCGAACATTTCACAGACCGTAATAATTACTCGCCCTGAAGGCAGGACTCCTGTGCCAGCTTCTGAAAACATTGTCGAGTTAGCTAAGCATCAGGCAACCATGGTTATTTTCCTTGGTACACCGTATATTGCAAAAGTTATGGCAGATCTTCAGAAAGGCGGTTATCCAAAAGATACTCCAGTGTCAGTAGTGTACAAGGCAACTTGGCCAGAGCAGAAAATCGTCGAAGGTACCATAAATGACATTGTCGATAAGGTTAAAGCAGCAGGCATAACAGAGACCGCTTTGATTTTTGTGGGACGCGTCTTTAATCCTAAAGGATATGATTATTCGAAACTTTATGATCCAACATTCACTACTGGTTTTCGTAAAGGGAAAGAATAATGTATTCTAAAGGCGTAGCTGTGATAGTAGTAACTCGAGATGGTATTAAAACAGCCCTAAAAATCAAAGAAGCGCTGATCGAGCTAAATGTCACAGCTACAGTATATGCCCCAAAAAAGTATGCATCCTTAAACGTTATTGGCTTTGATGGCAAATTAAGTGACTTAGTAAATAATATCTACAAATCAATAAGTGCAATTGTTGCTGTCATGGCTACTGGAATTATAATTAGGGCGATAATACCGCACCTTCAAAGTAAGCTAGTAGACCCCGCTGTTATTGGTGTTGATGTTTCTGGAAAATTTGTTATCAGTTTAATTTCAGGACATTATGGTGGCGCAAACGAACTGGCGGAAAAAATCGCTCAAAAAATAAAGGCTATTCCCGTGATAACGACTGCCTCTGATGTTCTTGGTAAACAAAGTATTGATGATCTTGCTAGAAAATTACACCTTACGATAATAAATCCAGATAGCCTTGTGCCTGTTAACGCGGCAATCGTTAATGGTGATCGAATAGTATTAGTGTTAATTGGCGTAAAAGTGTCTGCTGAGCGTATTCGTGACTTTGAAATAAGGGTGGCAGAAAACCTCGAGCAGGCAATAGAGATTGTAAATAATTATGATGCGGGAGCAATAATTACCAAACAAAAAACCTCAGGAGTAAGGTTTACAAAACCTGTTACAATTTTAAAGCCACAACAATATGTTATAGGTCTAGGTGCAAGAAAAGAAATCAGCATTGACCAGATTTTTGATGCCATAAACAGGGCATTAACGACAGCAAATATCTCCCTTGAGAATGTTGCCGAAATTTCAACGGTCGATATTAAAAAAGACTCTCAAAGCATGATAGAGGCAGTGTCCGTCTTAGGTTTTGATCTCAAGTTTATCAGTGTAGACGAGCTTCGAGCTTTTAAGCATGAAGAATTGTCTCCTGATTCAAAAATTGTACAAAAAAATATTGGAATTGGAGGAGTATGCGAACGAGCCGCATTAATAACAGCAGGAAAAAATGCACAACTAACCTTAAAGAAACAAATACTAAACGGCGTCACAGTAGCAATAGCAAAGGCAGAATAAGCGTCGTCGGGATCGGACCAGGCAACGCAAATCATATGACGCCTAACGCGTATAGTGCTATAGAAAATGCTGACACAGTCATAGGCTATAAGACATACATCGAACTTATTCGAGACATAATTAAACCTACCGCAGAAGTAGTCTCTGGCACAATGGGGCGCGAAGTAGACCGAGCTAAAGAAGCTGTTGCAAGGGCACGTGAGGGAAAAAACGTAGTTGTAGTGAGTAGTGGTGACCCGGGCGTTTATGGTATGGCAGGTGTAGTTTTAGAAGTAGCTGACTTTGAAAAGTCAGATATTCTAATTGAGGTTATTCCAGGAGTAACCGCTGCAACTGCAGCTGCATCAAGACTAGGTGCTCCTTTAGTGACTGATTTTGCAGTAATTAGTTTAAGTGACCTTTTGACGCCTTGGAAGGTGATTGAGAAACGATTGACTGCTGCCGCTGAAGCTGATTTTGTAATTGTTCTTTACAATCCTCAAAGTTTAGGTAGGAAAAAGCCCTTAGCCAAAGCTCATGAAATACTACTAAAATATCGAAAACCGAGTACGCCAGTAGGTATCGTGAAACAGGCAGGGAGAAACGGGGAAGAGACAATCATCACAGAACTTGATGGATTGATAGGTAAAGATGTAGATATGACAACAACAATTATTGTCGGCAATTCGACTACACGGGTTGTTAACGGACGAATAGTTACACCACGCGGATACAACCTATCAAGCTAAATGTGTAACCAAAAGGAACACAAAATTCCTTTATTTTTTTTGACTAAATAATGGGAATTAAACCATAGCAAAGCTTACTATTTATACACGGACATTCTCAATGCCGAACAGACAAAAAGAGCCTTCGACAACTAATGATGCTACCTTTGATAAACAAAATTTTGGGAGTACTGCATAATTTTGTGATGTCTGTTTTAGAACTCTGTTTTGTTAAATGAAGTTTACAGTAGAATACAACATTTATGGCTAGGAAAAATGTGCTAAAAAATTAGCTTTTATTTTGAAACAGTACTAGGCAAATTTATTTTAAATAGGTTAATGATTTAATTAGCGATAATTATTCAAATTCTTAAATTTTATTGATTTTGTCCTTCAAAGGTACGTCTTTGAACGCCTACCTAGTAAGGTTTAACAGCGAAAAATATCATGATATGTTACAATATAATGATATTCATCTTTTTTTTAAGGTTTGAAGCTTCCAGTTTGGATGATAGATGCTCTTGTTTGTTTATGAAAAGTCTTTATACTTCTAGAATTAGGTATTGCATTAAACTGGTGAATGAGTAGTGAGTTTATCCATTATATCGATAGTTGCTCCGTCCCTTATGCTTACCAGTGGTATGCTCGCAGGCTTGGCGTTCAGCAAGGCACCTACCAAAGCTCATAAAAACAAGGTTCTAATAGTGAGCGGTTTTGCATCAATCACCGCGATCGTGCTAATCTTTACCGCATTACTCTATCAAGCTAGCTTGCCATCAATTTATACATTTAATAGTTTCTTAGCAGTAGTTGAAAAATTACCATTCGCATATGCCATAGGCGGTAGTATCCCGCTTACAACGGCGGTTATACTGGTTGGGCTCTTTGAGGTTGGCATAGCATCAGGCTTTGCAGTGGCAATTAAACTAAGCAAAACAAAAGGCACAAACAAAAATCCCAATCAGCCAACCAGCAAACTAGGTAGCCAGAAAATAGTCCTTGGAGCCACAAAAACTGTAAGCACTACCGATACAGGAAAAACCACAGCATCTATTGTTTCAGAAGCCTTATCTATGCCAGTCAGGGCTAAAGATTCAACCGGTATCGCAGAAGAGCAAGGATTAAAGAAAGACGAGCAAAGCATAATGGAACTTTTCTTATATGGAAAAGTTACAGAAATTGTACCAGTAGCAGACTTAACAAAACCAGGTGGCTACTACCTTAAAGGCATGCCTAAACTAGGCTGGGATATTAAAAGATCAAGACAAGTTCTTGATTCTCTTGTCCGCAAAGGTTTCTTGAAAGCAGAATTAGTCGATAAGATGATTACTTGTAAATCTTGTGGATCAGCTAACGTTAGAGTAAAAAGAGCTTGCCCAGACTGCAAGTCATTAAAATTAAGCAAAGAAGGTCTTATCGAGCACTTTTCTTGTGGCGCAGTTGAGAGACAAGATGCATTTGAAACTGAAAACGGCGACTTAGTCTGCCCAAAATGTAAGGTAAAATTACAACTTATTGGGTCTGATTACCGAAAGCTTCCACCCGCCTACCAGTGCCTTGAATGCAATACACTGAGCAGCGAGCCATCTCTTATTACTAAATGTAGAGACTGTGAATCAACAGCAGATATGCATGAAGAGCCCGAAACATATCTCTACGCCTATACAGTGAACTCTGGCATGCCAGTGAAAGAAATGCAGCAAATCAAGCCCATTGAAGCTTGTGTTAACTTCTTCAAATCACTCGGGTACACAATCATTACACCTGCACTCGTAAGTGGAAAATCAGGAACTCAACACCTATTTGACATTTTAATCCTTGGAAGAGTTGGCTGGGTGGAAGATCAAAAAGCAGGAAGTGCATCTACAATGCGAAAAGACAATGGCAACACAGTGGTACAACTTTTGATTTCAAGCAAACCCGTCGACATTGAAGAAATAACACGAATGTACGGAATGATAAATGATGTAGAATGTGATGCAATAAGCTTTGTTATCCCCGCATTAACAGAGAGCGCACGCAACTATGCCATAGCATACAATATGAAAATTAGCGAAGGACAAACGATCGAAGAAGCACTTGAAAAATCTAAAATACCTCACGCAGCTAACAGCAAGGCGGGGAACTAAATTTTTCCCTGCTTTAAACCTACGTTCATATACCAGATTCTTGAGCAAAAAAGAAGCAGATTCGGTAGGTAAATTACTTAGTTGGGGTGTGTAGGTTGCGTTTACGTGTTGCCATTTTTGGGGCGTTAATCATTGCTGCACTATTAGCGACTGCCTATATGATTGGAACAGTAGACGTCTACATAGCAGTTGCTTCAGCTATTATAGCTGATTTATACGTCCTTTATCTTTATAGGCAAAAAGTTAGAAAAACTGAACCTCGATCGCGCAGAGGCGCTGCCCCGCTGATGTTTATTGCATTAGTGCCTACCTTCACATCTGTCTTGCTCTTTTTCGGTGGCTATTTAGGAGGACCCCTTGAAGCAGCTACCAGAGCAATACTAACTACCGGATTTGGCATTGCCTTCTTTGTTACATCATACCCAATTATTCTGGCCATGAAATTCAAAGCAATCGAAGAAAAACGCCCTACTATCAATCAAGCAAAGCCCCTAGTAACAATATTGGTGCCTGCCTATAATGAACAAAGCGTAATATCTAGGACCCTAAATAGTCTAATCAACACCAAATACCCCAACAAAGAAATAATAGTCATAGATGATGGTTCCACGGATCTTACCCGTTTTGTAGCGTCTTGGTATAAAAAGAACGGTGTCAGAGTTATATCAAAACCAAATGGCGGCAAAGCAGCCGCTTTGAATTATGGGCTTTTGTTCGCGAAAGGCGAGATAATTATCACAATAGATGCAGATAGCATGGTTGCCAGAGATGCAATTGACGAAATAGTAACGGTCATGACAACTGACGCTAACATGGCAGCGGTGGCAGGCAACATAAAAGTCCTAAACAGCAAATCGATTCTTACCAAAATCCAAGAACTAGAGTATATAATGGCCATCAACATGATAAGACGAGCTTATGCATTATTTGGATCTGTAATGGTAATACCTGGCGCTTTTGGTGCATTCAAGAAAAAGATGGTGGTCGCAGTAGGCGGCTATGATATCGACACAGTAACTGAAGATTTTGACATAACTATTAAACTGCTGAAGTCAAGAAGCTCTATAAGTTCAAGTGCAGCAGGCAAAGCTTTCACAGAAGTACCCTCAACTTGGACGTCACTCTACAAACAGAGACTAAGATGGGGAACAGGAACCTTCCAGACGCTCTTTAAACATAAAGACGTATTTAAAAACCCACGATATGGAACACTTCATGATTTAGTTTTTCCCCTGATGCTCTTTTCTTTGTTTAACCCTCTCGCAAGCATTCTATCCATTGGTGCCGCTGTAGTCTTAGTATTTACAGGAGGCGCACTTGTTTTCATTGAAATGTTCGCCGTATTTCTTTTAATACAGGCATTTGTCTCCCTGCTTGCTCTGTCTATAGATAATGAAGGAGATCGACTTGCACTCTATTCGCCCTTTTTCGTTGTTATCTACAAGCAATTTCTCGATATTATCACGATTGTTTCCTTTGTTAGGGCATTATCAAGAAAGGAGAAAAAATGGCACAAGCTTCAAAGATCAGGTGGTTTAGAAGCAATAAAAGTACGCAACTCATAACACTACTATAAACCTTTTCTTGGATATCACTTAAAAAAAAATAATAGACCTTAGTCTCTATTGCCGCCAACCGTATTGAGTTGGGAGATTTGCTG